>DATAUV010000132.1:0-71162 GCA_036268075.1 Allostellaceae bacterium
GCGTGCGCATGTCGAAGCGCTTGGCGATATAGCCGTCGAGCCCGTCGGACACCCCGGCCGCGACGAATACCCAGAACGCGGTGCCATAGCGCTCGCCGAGGATCAGCCAGATCACCAGCGGCGCCGCCAACAGCCGCCCCAACGTGATCGAGTTCGGGATGTTGAGCCCGATCTGGTTCATTTCACCGGCCCGGAGGGCGGTGGCGGCGCTAATCCCCCGGGAGGCGGGGACAGGGTGACGGGCGGCGGCCCCGTCGTCGGCGCGGTCGTCGGCCCCGGCGGCGGAGCGCCACCCATGATCGAGCGCGACAGCCGCCAGGCCATGTCACCCTTGACCAGATCGAGGTCGATCCCCTTCAGCGCCGCGGTGAGCTGGTCGACATCGCCGGTATAGTCGATGTCGATCGTCGCCTCCTGGCGCGAGAGGGCGCGCAGCTCGATCTTGCGGATCGCCGGCAACGCGGCGATGCGGTCGCGCATCTTGAGCCAATCGTCGAGCCCGCTGATCGTGACGGCGATGGTCAGCGTTCCCTGCTGCGTCGGCTGTGCCGGAACCCCCTGCCAGTTGCCGTTGATCGCCGTGGCCGTCGCCTGCATCGCGCGCCTGAAGAAATCGGCGGCGGTTTCGCCGGGGTTGGCGTCAAGCGACTGGGCGTGCGTGTCGGCGAGCTGTCCGGCGTGGTAGCGCTTGACCGAGATGTCGAGCCCCGCCGGGCTGGCGGCGGCCCCCCGCACCGCCGCGAGCGCGACGAGCACGTCGTCGGCGCCGTATTTCTTGCCGATCGCGGAAAGCGCGTCGCCGTCCCCGCCGCGCGCCTTGTCGGCGTCGATCGCGCCGAGGTCGGTCACGTCGCCGAGCGGCAGGCTGAGATGGTCGGTCCCGCTGCGCGCCATCCACGCGTCGCGCCACGGGTTGGGGTCGTCCCACAGCGAGAAATTCGCGCCGACCTGGTAGACCGGCAGCACCAGCGCCGTCCCGCCGGCGGCGGCGGGCGCGGCCGGCCCGGCATTGGCCGGCAGCCGCAGCGCCTTTTGCAAATCGGCCGGGCGGAAATGATAGGTGTAGTCGGCGGTATAGCGGACCGTCGTCATCCGCTCGTTGGCGACCTCGAAGCTGACGACCATGTCGGTGATCTGGTTGTCGCTAAGCGTCGGCACCTTGCTCTTGCCGGAGCCGCCGGCGAGGGTGTCGGCGATCTGGCCGAGCGCCTTGCGCTGGCCGTCGAGCCGCGCCTTGTCGCGCGCGTGGACGACGTTGTCGGCGGTCGCGTCGACGGTGACCGTCGTCGTGTAAGGGTCGTCGCCCTGCGCCGGCGCGGCAGCCGCGCCACACAACAGCAGCAACAGGCTCAGCACCGCGCCGGCGACGGCTCGCCGGGCGCCAGCGGGCACCAGCGGCAGGGTCATTGCAATGCGCCCTCGATCCCGTATCTTCGCAGTTCCCCGACCGCGACAGCGCGGTCATAGCGCAGTTTTCGCGAGGACGCTATCGACAGGCGCGCGATGCCTCGGCTGAAAATCGGTGCGCTGATCTCGGGCCGCGGCTCGAACCTGCAGGCGCTGATCGATGCCGCCGCGGCGCCGGACTACCCGGCCGAAATCGCCCTCGTCCTCAGCAATCGGCCCGACGCCGCCGGTCTCGACCGTGCCGCCAAAGCCGGCATCCCCGCCCGCGCGATCCCTCACCCGAGCCGCGAAGCCTTCGCCGCCGAGGCCGACGCCGCGTTGCGCGAGGCCGGTGTCGGTCTGGTCGCGCTCGCCGGGTACATGCGCATTCTCGACGGCGCCTTCGTCGCCGCGTGGCAGGACCGGCTCGTCAACATCCACCCGTCGCTGCTCCCGGCGTTTCCCGGCCTGCACCCCCAGCGCCAAGCCCTCGCCGCCGGGGCGCGGTTCTCCGGCTGCACCGTGCATTTCGTCCGCGACGCCATCGACACCGGCCCGATCATCGCCCAGGCCGTCGTGCCGGTGCTCGACAACGACGACGAAGACACCCTCGCCGACCGCATCCTCACGGCCGAGCACGTCATCTACCCGCAGTCGGTGCGGCTCTTCGCGGAGGAGCGCCTCACGATCGACGGCAACCGGGTGACGATCGCCGGCGGACGTGCGCCCGAGGTCGGTCTGTTCAACCCCTGTGCTGCGGCGGTCGGACCGCTTGCCTCTCCCGGCGGTTAGGTTATACCTCAGACAAATACGCCCATAGCGACGAGGCCGAGATGGCTGTTCTAGACCCGGATTTTCAACGGCATTACCGCTTCTGGCTCGGCTTCACGAAGTTCATGAAGTTCGGGATCATTTTTGTCGTGATCCTGCTGGCCCTGATGGCGTTCTTCCTGGTTTAGCCCAGCCTGCGCCGCGGACCCCCGAGCTTGCCGAAGGGCCGCCCGCGCCCCGCGCGAGCAAAATCCGATCCTATTGAATCGGATTTTGCTCCTTAGCTCTTTGAGATGGACCATGTTCTTATCGGAAAAGTGGGACCACTTTTCCGGAACATGCTCTAGGGACAGATCTCGTCCGGCTTGAAGAAGAACGCGATTTCCTGCGCCGCGTTTTCCGGCGAATCCGAGCCGTGCACCGAGTTGGCCTCGATCGACTCGGCGAAATCCTTGCGGATCGTCCCCTCGGCCGCATTGGCCGGGTTGGTCGCGCCCATGATGTCGCGGTTGCGCGTGACGGCGTTCTCGCCCTCCAGCACCTGCACGACCACGGGTCCCGAAGTCATGAACGCGACGAGGCTGCCGAAAAACGGCCGCTCCCGGTGGACGCCATAGAACGCCTCGGCCCGCTCCGTGCTCAGCCGCAACCGCCGCTGCGCGACGATGCGCAGCCCGCTGCGCTCGAACCGGTCGTTGATCGCGCCGGTAAGGTCTCGGCGGGTGGCATCCGGCTTGATGATCGACAGGGTACGCTCGACGGCCATGGGACGAATCTCGGGTGGGAATGGGGTGCGGGGTTATAGCGGGCCGCCCCGCAAGCGGCAACCGCCGCAGACGCATTCCGCACGCCACCCGCACCCAAACGTCACGCAGCCTCGTCCATTACGGCGCGGTAATTGGTCGGATCCTGACCGTCGATGAAGATGATCTGAACTTGGGCCGACGGAACCGAGCGCTTCGCCATGTCGGCCACACTCTCGCCATCGCGCATGCCCAGCCTCTCCGCGGCCAACAGGCGGATGACCGTCTCCGCATTCTGATCCAGCACTGTCTCGCCGCGCTCCCACCGACCGACCGTTTGATGGTCCTTTTTGACTATCTCGGCAAGCTCGGCCTGGGTCATACCCATTTCGGTTCGCAGGAAGCGCAGTTCCTTCGGGCTGATACCCCGCGCGTGTTTGACAATGCAGGCCGCGATTGTCCGGTGGAGGCCGATGACATTCGGGATCGAGTACACCTCTTCACCCGCGTCATCGACGACAACAGACATCCCTTGGATGATCACGTTATCGAGGCCGCATTCGGCGTACCGGTAGTCCATATTGCTCTCCATTAAGCAACGAGCCCGCAATTCTTAGTGCTCGTCTGCCCACATAACTGTCACAATTTTGACGGTCTCACTCCGAAAGGGTATCACCACTAATCGCACAGTTCTCCCTCCTGAATTCGGCGTCCCACATTCTATTTTATACTTGTAGCATCCTGGTCTTGTACTCTCTTCACCATCGTCATGCACGAAACCGTGTCGAAGCACGTGCAGCAAGTCACCCATCATTAGGCCACGCTGCAACATTCGATCACGAGCATGCTTCGTGAGCAGCAGGTTGAGGGCGGGACCGTATTTGCTGCGGATGAAGGTTGTTGCTTGCGCCGGCGGGAGCAAATCCATCATTTCGGCTGGAATGTATCATGGCGATACATCTGGTCAACGAACATTATGTCAACAAGGTTCCTGGATCGATACGGCCGTCACAGCGGTGGATTGATCGCCGAAAGTAGCACGGCCCAGAAGGCATCAGCCTCGAACACACCTTTAGGCTTTCTTCTCCCACCCGCTGCCGGTCTGCTGCCAGTAGGTCAGCGTGTGGCCGGCGGATTGGACGGTGCGCCAGCGGGTGCGGGCGGCTTCGACGGCGTCGGAGTCGTTGCCGTCGAACAGGTCGAGGCAGCGCGCGAATTCGCCGAGATCGCCGGCCTCGGCCCCGTCGACGAGGAACAGCACGGTGGCGCCGTTCGGGTTTTCGTCCTTGTGCGACAGAAAGATCGGCTGGTCGGCGGCGTTTCCGTCGCGCTGTGAGCCGTGCGCGAGAAAGCTCGCGTCGTCATAGGTCCAGAGCAGCGAGTTCAGATGCTCGACCCGCTCGGGCGCGCCGGCGCGGATGAGGATGCGCAGATCCTGCTGCCGCGCCCGCTCCAACAACCGCGGCAGCGCGCGCTCGAGCGGCGTCGACAGCAGGTGGTAGAAGCCGATCTCGGCCATCAGCCTTTGGCGGGTTTTTCGTAATAATCGGCGACGAAGCGGTCGAGCAGCCTGAGCCCGAACGCCGTCGCGCCCTTCGGCACCGTCGGGGCGTCGCGCTTCGACCAGGCGACCCCGGCGATGTCGAGATGCGCCCACGGCACGTTATTGACGAAGCGCTGGATGAACTGCGCGCCGATGATGCTGCCGGCGCCGCGGTCGCCGGAGATGTTCTTGACGTCGGCGGCGTCGCTGTCGATCGCCCGGTCATAAGCCTCGGCTAGCGGCAGCCGCCACAGCTTTTCGCCGACCGCCTTGCCGGCCGCGAGCAGCCGGTCGGCCAGTTCGTCGTTGTTGCTGAAGAGGCCGGCATGCTCGCTGCCGAGCGCGACCATCACCGCCCCCGTCAGGGTCGCGAGGTCGACCATCAGCTTGGGCTTGAACCGATCCTGGCAGTACCACAGCGCGTCGGCGAGCACGAGCCGCCCCTCGGCATCGGTGTTGAGCACCTCGATCGTCTGGCCCGACAGCGACTTGACGATGTCGCCCGGCCGCTGCGCCGTCGCCGACGGCATGTTCTCGACAAGACCGGCGACGCCGACCGCGTTGACCTTGGCCTTGCGCGCCGCAAGAAGGCGCATAAGCCCGATCACGACGCCGGCCCCGGCCATGTCCCATTTCATCTCGCCCATGCCGGCGGCCGGCTTGATCGAGATGCCGCCGGTGTCGAAGGTGACCCCCTTGCCGACAAAGGCGACCGGCGCGGCCCCCTCGGACCCGCCATGCCATTGCATCACCACCACGCGCGACGGCCGTGCGCTCCCCTGCCCGACCCCGAGCAGCGCGCCCATCCCGATCTTCCTGAGCCGGTCCTCGTCGAGAACCTCGACCTCCAGGCCCAGTTTTGCGAGGCCCATCGCCTCGTCGGCGAGGGTCTCGGGGTAGATCACGTTTGCCGGCTCGGAGACGAGGTCGCGGGTGAAAGCCACAGATTCGGCCGCGGCGTCGAGATCGCGGTAGGCACGCTTGGCCGCGCCCGCCTCGGCCGCCGACACCGTCAGCTTTTTCAGCGTCGGCTTGCGTTCGGGCTTTTCCTTGGTGCGATGGCGGTCGAAGCGATAGGCGCGGAGCGCGGCGCCGAAGGCGAGGTGAGCGGCCTCGCCGGCATCGCCCTCCCCGACCGCCAGCAGCGCCTCCTTTTCGCCGGCGCCGTTCAAATGCGCCACCAGCGTGCCGCCGATATCCTGCATCAGCCGGTCGTCGACACCGTCCGGCTTGCCGAGCCCGACCAGCACGATCTGGCTCGCGACGACGCCGGACGGCGCGACGATCGAGAGCAGCTCTCGCTTCTTGCCGCGAAACCGTCCCGAGACCGACAGCGCGCGGCCGATCGCGCCGCCGGTTGCCTCGTCAAGCTGGCGGGCGGGGCTGGTCAGCTCGCCGCCCTCCCACACTCCCACCGCAAGCGCGCCGGAACGCGACAGGTCGAATTCGCTGAAACTGATCTTCATCGCGCGGCCTCGAAAACGTCTCCCGGCGCGATAGACGCCTCACCGCGCCGAGTCAACAAATGAGCGCGGCAAAGGACCATGGCGGCGAAGCCTATGGCCGGGTCGGCCGTGCGCCCCTATGATCCGGCCGCGATGACGGGCCTCACGCGCTATATCTTGCGGCAGTGCATCGCCGTGATGATCTTCGTCACCGCCGCGTTGTGCGCCGCGGTCTGGTTGGCGCAGTCGCTGCGGCTCGTCGATCTTATCGTCAACCGGGGCCTTACGGCCGAGTTGTTCCTCTACCTCGCGCTGCTGATCCTGCCGCGTTTCATCGACATCGTGCTGCCGATCGGCGTCTTTATCGCCGTCTTGTTCGTGTTCAACCGGCTGACCGCGGAAAGCGAGCTGGTGGTGATGCGGGCGGCGGGACTGGGACCGCTGGGCCTCGCCAAGCCGGTGATGATCCTTTCCGGGATCGCCTTCCTCATGCTGATGACGCTGTCGGCCTATTTCCTGCCGATCTCGAACCGCGAGTTCAAGGACGCGCAGTTCGAGATTCGCAACCGCTTTGTCTCCAGCCTGTTGCAGGAAGGCGCGTTCACGACGGTTTCCGACAAGCTGACGATCTACATCGGCGCGCGCGACGAGCGCGGCGAGGTGCGCGGCATCCTGATCGACGACGAACGCGACAAGGACCGGCCGGTGACCCTGATCGCCGACCGTGGCGCCTTTACCAGCGTCGGCGGCGGCTCGCGCCTCGTCATGGTCCACGGCAATCGGCAAGAGCTCGACCACACCACCGGCAAGCTGTCGATCCTGACGTTCGACCGCTACACGCTCGACCTCGATTCGATGCGCGACGCCCCTGTCGTGCGGTTCCGCGAGCCGCAGGAGCGGTTTCTCGGTGAGCTGCTGTTCCCGCCGGCGGGGCTCGATCCGTCGGTGCGCTACGGCTTTATCGTCGAGGCGCATCAGCGCCTGGCGGTTCCCTTTTCGGTATTCGCCTTCGCGGTCATCCCGCTCGTCTGCCTGTTGACCGGCGAGACCAATCGCCGCGGCCAGCTCAGGCGGGTATTGCTCGCGGTCGGGCTCGCCTTTGCCTTTCAGTCGGTCGCGATCGCGGTGCAGAACATGGCAAACCGCTACGCGGTCGCTATCCCGCTGATGTATCTGATCGACCTCTTGCCGGTCCTCCTCGGGTTTGGAATCCTGATGAGCGACGGAGTTTGGCTGGGTTTGCCGCGGCGATCGGCGCCGACGGCGGCGGCGGCGTCCTAGCCTCGGACCGGCAGCGGGAAGGCGATCATCGGTGCACCTCGCGAGGACCCTGTCCGCCTATATCGCACGCCAGTTCTTCGCGTGGTTTTGCGCCGTCTTCGGCGGCATGGCGACGATCACGTTTCTGATCGACTACATCGAGCTGATCCGCCGGGGCGCGGGCAGGACCAATGTGTCGATGGCCACTCTCTTCGAGATGGCCGCGCTCAAGCTGCCGCACACGACGCAGGAGATCATGCCCTTCGCGATCCTGTTCGGCACGATGCTCGCGTTCTGGCGGCTGACCCGCAGCAACGAGCTGGTCGTTGCGCGCGCCTCGGGTGTGTCGGTATGGCAATTCCTGACCCCGGCAGTGCTCGTGGCGATGCTGGTCGGCGTCCTCGCGGTCACGGTCTACAACCCGATCGCCTCGTCGATGGAGGCGAGCTACGAGCAGCTCGACAGCCGCGACCTGAAGCAGTCGGGCGACGAGATGTCGATCTCGAACACCGGGCTGTGGCTGCGGCAGAACAGCCCCGACGGCGGCGAGGTCATCATCCACGGCGAAAAGACGGGTTCGCCGAACCTGCTGCTGCGGCACGTCTCGATGTTCTTCTTCGACAAATCGACGGGCTTCAGCTCACGCGTCGAGGCGAAATCGGCGACGCTCGACGACGGGTTCTGGCTCGTCGACGGCCCCAGCCGATACTTCCCGGGCCGCCCGCCGGAGCCGCTGCCGGAGATGCGCCTCCCGACCCGGCTCACCTCGGCCAAGATCGAGGAAAGCCTAGCCTCGCCCGACACGATGTCGTTCTGGGACCTGCCCGGGTTTATCAGCCTGCTCGAGCAGTCGGGTTTTGCCGCCCAGCGCCACCGGTTGCATTTCAACGTGCTGCTGGCCCGGCCGTTCCTGTTTTGCGCGATGGTCCTGGTGGCCGCGACCTTCAGCCTCCGGATGCAGCGGCGCGGCGGCGCGACGATGATGATCGTCAGCGGCGTCGTCGCCGGCTTTATCCTCTATTTCGTTTCGGACATTGTGTTTGCGCTGGGTCTGTCGGACAAGGTTCCGGTACTGCTCGCGGCATGGACCCCCACCGGGGTCAGCCTGATCTTCGGCGTTTCGATGCTGCTTCACCTGGAGGATGGATGATACAACGGCGAAGCCAGCGATCACTAGGGAACGCCCTTCCTGACAACCACGGATAACAGACGGTTCCTCTGACCGAAAAGCGGCGCATGACAGGTTTCCCCCAGCCTGCACTACGACGGATGGCCTTGGCGGTGGGCTTGCTCGCGCTCGTGGCGATTCCGGGCGCGGCCGCCGACCTCACCCACCGCGGCAGCAGCGGCCAGGACAAGAACGCACCGATCGTCTTTCAGGCCGACGAGGTGCAAAACGACGATCAGCTCGGCGTCACCGTCGCCCGCGGCCACGTCGAGATCTCGCAGAACCACGAAGTCCTGCTCGCCGATACCGTCACCTATAACCAGCGCACCGACACGGTGACCGCATCGGGCCACGTCAGCATGCTCCAGCCGACCGGCGAGGTGGTCTTCGCCGATTTCATGGAGCTGCGCGATTCGATGAATAACGGGTTCGCCACCCGGGTTCGGATGCTGCTGTCCGACCGCTCGCGCCTCGCCGCGAACACCGCGCGCCGCGTCAACGGCAATTTGATCCAGCTTCGCCGCGGGGTCTATTCGCCGTGCGACCTCTGCAAGGAAGACCCGACCAAGCCGCCGGCCTGGCAGATCGAGGCCCGCCAGATCGACGACGATCGCGCCAACCAGACCGTCGAGTTTCGCGACCCGGTGTTGGAGATCGACGGCTGGCCCGTCTTCTATTCGCCCTACCTCTCGACTCCCGACCCGTCGGTCAAGCGGGCGAGCGGGTTCCTGATGCCGTCATTCGGCAACGGCAACAACACCGGTCTCCACGTCGCGATCCCGTATTATTGGGTGCTGGGGCCGGACAAGGACCTGACCCTGGCGCCGCGCTACAACTCGACGGCCGGGCCGCTGCTCGCCGGCGAGTACCGCCAGCGCTGGGGTAACGGCACACTCGACGCGGTCGCCAGCGTCAACTACAGCAATGTCGGCGAGGAAGGCGTGCCCTCGACCGGCGACCAGTTCCGCGGCCATATCGAGACCAGCGGCGTGTGGGACCTCAACCCGACCTACCGCACCGGCTTCGACCTCAACCGCGTGTCCGACCAGACCTATCTGCTGCGGTTCAATTTCGGCAACCCGCTCCTCAACACGATGATCTCGCGGGGGTATATCGAAGGGTTCGACGCCCGCGGCTCGACCGACATCAACGCCTATATGTTCCAGCCGCTGCAGCCCGGCATCGGCGATTCGACCCAGCCCATCGTGTTGCCGGTCGCGACGCGGAACTGGCAGACCGAGCCCGACGCATGGGGCGGGATCTGGAAATTCAACGCCAACCTGCTCGACGTCGTCCGCGAAGTCGGAACCCAGACCCGGCGCGTCTCGCTCGGCAGCGAGTGGGACAAGACGTTTTATGACGGCATCGGCGGCGAGTACAAATTCTCCGCCAGCGCGCGCGGCGACGCCTATTCGGTGTCCAATCTCAGCCCACTGTCCAACCCCGATCTGCCGTCGCGCTATTTCTCGATCAACGGCGCCCCGGCGACTGAGCCGATCTCGCAGAACTACGTCCTCGGCCGCGCCTATCCGCAGCTCGGGCTGCAATGGGACTACCCGCTGGTCAACCGGTTCGACGACACGACCGCGATGATCGAGCCGGTCGTCGCGACCTATGCCGCGCCGAGCAGCGGCAATAGCTGGCGCATCCCCGACGAGGACAGCGTCAACTTTCAGTTCCGCGACAGCGACCTGTTCCGCCCGGACCGCTTCTCCGGCTACGATTTGATCGATACCGGCCAGCGGGTCGATTACGGGTTGAAAACCGGGTTGTACAACAAGGATGGCGGCAGCTATCGCTTTCTGATCGGGCAGAGCCTCAGGGCGCAGACCAACAACTACCTGCCGCCGGGGTCGGGCGCCGAGGACAACCAGTCGGATATTGTCGGTCGGCTCGAGCTGCAGCCGACCTCATACCTCGACCTGATCTACCGCTTCCGTTTCGACCACCGCACGCTGAGCAACCGGTCGCAGGAGATCGGCACCAACTTTGGCCCGCAGAACCTGAAATTCGGCATCAACTACCTCTTGATGCCGGCCGAGCAGCTCAACCAGGTCGTGACCGACCCCGCCACCGGGCAGACCGTGCTCTACGGAAAGCGCCAGCAGCTTACCTTCAGCGCGACGACGCAATTGACCCGGTTCTGGTCGCTGCGCGGGACCGAGACGATCAACCTCTCGAACTCCGACAACATCGTCAACGGCATCGCGACGCCGCAATCCAGCAGCACCAGCGTCTATGGCAATTTGTCGGCGATCTATCAGGACGAGTGCATGGCGTTCGTGACCTCGCTCACACAGTCCGGCATTCGCAGCGGCGACGTGACGCCGGGCGTCTCGGTCGTGTTCAGCGTCGTGTTTAAGAATCTCGGCGAGATCGGCGGCACGGTCGCCTCGGTCGCCGGCGGATCGTAAATCGCTGCGACGACCGAGCCGGCGACAGCACCGCCGCAACAGGGTAAATTAACGCCGTCTTGGGGCGGAAATGGGGCGTGTTGGCAATGGCGGCTTTCCGATGGTTGTGCGTGGTTTTCGTCGTGGCGATCGCGGCGAGCGTAACCGCGGCGGCCCAGACGCCGCGCCGCAACCCGTCCCCGTCACAGCCCGCGGCAACCGTGCCGGGCGCCCAGAATGCGACGACGATCGCAGCGGTCGTCAATGACCAGGTGATCTCCGTCTACGACCTTCAGTCGCGCATCCGCATCGTCTTGTTGTCGTCGAACCTGCCCGATACGCCGGAGAGCCGCCAGCGCATCACCAATCAGGTGCTGCATCAGCTCATCGACGAAAAGCTCGAGCTGCAAGAGGCGAAGAAAAAGAGCGTCACCGCCAGCGATACCGAGGTCGAGAACGCGGTTAAGCTCATCGAAAAGCAAAACAACATGAAGCCGGGCCAGCTCAACGCGTTCCTCAAGGTGCAAAACATCGACCGCGGCAGCCTGATCGACCAGATCACGGCGTCGCTGGAGTGGGGCAAGCTGGTCCGCCGCCAGGCCGCCGAGACCACCGAGATTTCCGACGAAGAGGTCGACGAGGCGGTGCGCCGCGAAAAGGAGCACGCCAATGAGCCCGAGGCCCGCGTCGCCGAAATTTTTCTCGCCGTCGACACCCCGACCCAGGAGGCCGAGATTCGCGCCAACGCCGACCGCCTGATCGACCAGATGCGCAAGGGCGCGCGGTTCTCGGCGGTCGCGCAGCAATTCTCGCAATCGGCGACGGCCGCGGTGGGCGGCGATCTTGGATGGATCCGTCCCGACCAGCTCGCGCCGGAACTCGCCAAAGCCATCAACGGGCTGAAAGTCGGTGAGCTGTCGCCGCCGGTCCGAACAGGCGCGGGATACTACGTGCTGCTCGTCTTGGACCGCCGCACCGGCACCACCGGCGGCAGCCAGGAAACCACATACGACGTCGTCCAGGTCGTCGTGCCGCTGCCGGCATCGTCAAGCGACGCGCAGAAGCGGGCGGCGGGTGGCGTGCTCGAGGGTATCCGCGCCGCCTCCACAAGCTGCGCCGACTTCCTGCGGCTTGGCAGGGAGCGGGCGGCGCCGCAGCTCAGCAGCGAAGGCCATCTGCGTGCCAGCAACATCTCCCCGCAGATGCGCGAGATGATCGAACATCTGTCGGCCGGCCAGACCTCGCAGCTCATCCTGCAAAAGAACGGCGTCGGCATGATCATGCTGTGCGGCAAACAGGAGGGGGGCAGCGCCCCGACCGCGGTCACTCGCGACACCGTCATGGAATCGATTGTCAAACAGCGCTACGACACGGTGGCGCGTCGGTATTTGACCGATCTGCGGCGTGCCGCCTATGTCGACATCCGGATGTAACGAGCCGTCCCCGCCGCTCGCCCTGACGATGGGCGAGCCGGCCGGCATCGGCGGTGAGATAGCGCTCCAGGCCTGGCTGCGCCGCGACACCGATTCGGTCCCGCCGTTCTACGCGATCGACGACCCCGACCGGCTCTCCGCGCTCGCGCAAAGCCTGGGTTGGAACGCGAAAATCCGCGCGATCGACACGCCCTGCAAGGCAGCCGCGATTTTCGCCGAGGCGCTACCGGTCCTGCCCCTCGGGGCCGGCCCCCGCGCCCGGCCGGGCCAGCCGGACCCGGCGGACGCGCCGCTCGTGGTGCAGTCGATCGACCGCGCCGTCGCCGATGCCCGGTCCGGGCAGGCTGCGGCCGTCGTCACCAACCCGATCAACAAGGACGCACTGTATCGCGCCGGCTTCAAGCATCCCGGCCACACCGAATACCTCGCCGAGCTCGCCGGCCTCACGGGGTCCGCTGTGATGATGCTGGCCTGCCCCGAATTGCGGGTCGTGCCGGTGACGATCCATCACGCGCTGCGCGAGGCGATCGGGCTGGTGACGACACCCGCAATCGTTCATGCCGGAAAGATCGTCGACGCGGCGCTGCGGCGCGATTTCGGCATCGCCGCGCCACGCCTCGCGATCGCCGGGCTCAACCCCCATGCCGGCGAGGCCGGCGGTCTCGGCCGCGAGGACATCGACATCGTCGCGCCGGCCGTCGCCGCGCTGCGCGGGGCCGGGATCGACGCGCGGGGCCCGCTCGCCGCCGACACGATGTTCCATGCCGCCGCGCGCGCGACCTACGACGCCGCGCTGTGCATGTATCACGACCAGGCGCTGATCCCGATCAAGACGATCGATTTCGACGGCGGGGTCAACGTGACGCTGGGCCTGCCGTTCATCCGCACCTCGCCGGACCACGGCACCGCGTTCGACATCGCCGGCCGGGGCGTCGCCCGCGCCGACAGCCTGATCGCCGCGCTCCGTCTTGCCGGCGTAATGGCGGCACGGCGTTCGGCCCACTGACCGGCGCCGCCGATACCCTCCCGCCGCTGCGCGAGGTGATCGCCGCGCATGGCATCGCCGCGCGCCGCGGCCTCGGCCAGAACTTCCTGCTCGACCTCAACCTCACGCGCCGCATCGCCCGCGCCGCCGGCCCGCTCGATGGCGCGACAGTGATCGAGATTGGCCCCGGTCCCGGCGGCCTCACCCGCGCCCTCCTGACCGAAGGCGCGCGGCAAATCATCGCGATCGAGCGGGACCCCCGCTGCCTCGCCGCCCTCGCCCCGCTCGCCGAAGCCTATCCCGGCCGCCTGACGCTGATCGATGCCGACGCGCTTACCCTCGACCCGGCCACCCTGTGCGAGCCCCCGCGCCGCATCGTCGCCAACCTCCCCTACAACATCGGCACCGCGCTGCTCCTGCGCTGGCTCGACAATATCCGCGCCTATGACAGCCTGACCCTGATGTTCCAGCGCGAGGTCGCCGAGCGGCTGACCGCGACGCCGCGCACCCCCGCCTACGGCCGCCTCTCGGTCATCACGCAATGGCTATGCGAGCCGAAAATCCTCTTCGACATCCCCGCCCGCGCCTTCACCCCACCGCCAAAAGTCACCTCGACCGTCGTGCAACTGATCCCTCGCCCGACCCCACTCGCGGAGGCCGACAAAGCGACACTGGAGCGCGTCACGGCGGCCGCCTTCGGCCAGCGGAGGAAGATGCTGAGGGCGAGCCTGAAAACGCTGGGAGTTTCGAGCGAGGCGCTCCTCGCGGCAGCCTCTATCGAGCCGACGGCGAGGGCGGAGGAATTATCGGTGGGAGATTTCTGCGCGCTGGCCGGTGCCCTTACCCGCCCCGGAGGCGATTGACGAAATCGGCGAGGCCCGCCTGGCGGGTGCGTTTCAGGCGTTCGGCGGTCACGATCGACAACGCCTCGGCGACGCTGCGGTCGAGGTGGGCGTTGACGATGACGTAGTCGTATTCCGGCCAATGGCTCATCTCTTCGGACGATTTCGCCATCCGCTGGGCGACGACCGCGGCGCTGTCCTGGCCGCGGCTGCGCAGTCGGGCTTCCAGCGCGCCGGCGCTGGGGGGCAGCACGAAGATCGTGACGATGTCCTCGCGCAGGCTCGCGTTGAGCTGCTGTGTGCCCTGCCAGTCGATATCGGTGACGATGTCGCCGCCGGCCTCGATCGCCTCGTCGATGGGCTGGCGCGGCGTGCCGTAGGAATTGCCGAATACCGTGGCGTGTTCCAGCAGCCCGCCTTCCGCGACCATGCGGTCGAACGCGGCCTGGCCGATAAAGCGATAGTCGCGGCCGTCAACCTCGCCGGGGCGCGGCGCTCGGGTCGTCACCGAAACCGACAGCGTCAATGACGGGTCGCGCTCCAGCAATCGCCGCGTGATCGTCGTCTTGCCCGCCCCCGACGGTGAGGAGAGCACCAGCAGAAAGCCGCGGCGCTGGAGGTCGGGGCTGCTCATTCGACGTTCTGCACCTGCTCGCGGAACTGCTCGATCGCGGCCTTGAGCGCGAGCCCGATTCGGGTCAGCTCGATATCCGCCGATTTCGAGCACAGCGTGTTGGCTTCCCGGTTCAACTCCTGGCACAGGAAATCGAGCTGCCGGCCGACCCCCTCGCCCTGGCGCAAGAGGTCGCCGGCCTGGGTCAGATGCGCGCGGAGCCGGTCGAGTTCCTCGCGGATGTCGGCGCGGCCGACCAGCAGCGCCAATTCCTGCGCCACCCGCTCCTGCGGCATGGTCGGCACCAGCGCCGACAGATCGGCGAGGGTTTGCGAGAGTCGCGCCCGCAGTGCCTCGGGTTGCGCGGCGGCGGAATTCGTCGCCGCGGCGACCAGCGTAGTCAATTCGCCGAGCAACCCCGACAACACCGCGTCCAGCTTGGCGCCCTCGTCCCCGCGCGAGGTCGCAAATCGGTCGAGCGCCAGCCCCCACCCGGCCATCACCGCCGCGCGGCGCGGCTCGGCGCCCGCCGCGTCGTCATCGTCGACGATCTCGATCACCCCGCGCAGTCCGAGCAGCCCGTCGAGCCGCGGCGGGTCTGCGTCGAGCACCCCGTCCAGCTCGCGCAAGGCCGCGCCGATCTGCGCCAGCAATGCGCGATTGATCCGCACCGAGGGCGGCTGCGTGCGGTCGATCGTCAGGTTCGCCGAGAGATTGCCGCGGCGGAACCGGCCGGCCAGCGCCGCGCGAAGCTGCGGCTCGATCGCGTCATAGCCCGAGGGCAGCCGCAGCCGCAGATCGAGCGAGCGGCCGTTGACGCTTTTGATCTCCCATACCCAGGAAATCCCAGCCGCCTCGCCCTCGCTGCGGGCGAACCCGGTCATGCTGGAAATGCCCACGGGTTTCCGCCTAGCGCGGGCAGGGATGGCCGGCGACATGCCGGCAGTGTTCGTGCGCGGGGGCCGGCGGGCGCGGCTTTTCCGGCGGCACCGGCGTCGCCTGCGCGACAGCGGATTCAGGCGGCTCGGGCGGCTCGGGCGGCGGCGCGCCCAAAAGCTGCTGGCGATAGTTCGCGACGTTGCGGTTGTGCTCTTCGAGCGTCTTGGCAAAGACGTGCCCGCCCTTGCCGTCCGCGACGAAATAGAGGTCGTCGGTACGCTGCGGCCGGGTCGCGGCACGCAGGGCAGATTTCCCCGGATCGTCGATCGGGCCGGGCGGCAGCCCCTTTGCGACATAGGTATTGTAGGGAGAATCATGGGAGAGGTCGGCGCGGGTCAGCGGCCGGTCGAACTTGCGCGACTTGTCGCTTTCGACGGCATAGATCACCGTCGGGTCGGATTGCAGCAGCATCCCGAGCCGAAGCCGGTTGATGAACACCCCGGCGATATGCGCCCGCTCGTCCTCGCGCGCGGTTTCCTTCTCGATGATCGAGGCCAGCACCAGCGCCTGTTCCGGCGTCGTCAGGAACAGATCGTCGCGCCGCTCGCCCCACGCCTGGGCGAGCGTCTGGCTCATCGCCCGGCGCATCCGGTCGATCAGCTCCTGGCGCTGCTCGCCATAGCTGTAGACATAGGTCTCGGGCAGCAGCGAGCCCTCGGCCGGGACCGGCTTCACCTCGCCCGTCAGCGCCGGGGCCGCCGTCACCAGCCCGACGATCTCGGCGCTCGTCAGCCCCTCGGGGATGGTCAGCCGGTGCTTGACCGTTTTGCCGCCGGCGAGCAAATCCATCGCTCCGAACATGCTGATTTCGGCCGGAAATTCGTATTCGCCCGATTGCATGGCGCCGCCGCGGCCGGAAATCTTGGCGGCGACCTCGAACATGAACCCCTGCCGGATCACCCCATCCTTCTGCAGCAATTCGGCGATGCCCGAGACACCGGTATGGGCCGGAATGACGATCGTTCGCGCCTCGGTCGAGGGGCCCGGCAGGCCTGCCTCGCGATAGACCCAGTACCCCGCGCCGCCGACCCCTACGACCAGGAGGATCGCCGCGAAAAAACTCCACGCCAGAAGCGAGAAGAACGACTTCATCGCATGTCGCGCCGGCGCCGGCTCACCCCCGCGACTCCGGCCGGCAGAAGATCAGCGACGCGTTGGTGCCGCCAAACCCGAACGAGTTGGTCAGCACGTACTCGACCTTGCGCTCCTGCGCCACCTTCGGAACGAGGTTGATGTCGCAGGATTCGGACGGGTTATCGAGGTTGAGCGTCGGCGGCAGGATACCGTCGCGCATCGCCAGGATCGAGAAGATCGCCTCGACGCTGCCGGCCGCGCCGAGCAGATGCCCGATCGCCGATTTGGTCGAAGACATCGCCAGCTTATAGGCATGGTCGCCGAACAGGCGCTTGACCGCGCCCAGTTCGATCTCGTCACCGAGCGGCGTCGAGGTGCCGTGTGCGTTGATATAGCCGATCGCCTCCGGCCCCAGCCGCGCGCTTTTGAGCGCGTTGCGCATCGAGCGAAAGGCGCCGTTGCCGTCCTCGGCCGGGGCGGTCATGTGATAGGCGTCGCCCGACATGCCGTAGCCGATGACTTCGGCATAGATCCTGGCGCCGCGGGTCTTGGCGTGCTCGTACTCTTCGAGCACGAGGATGCCCGAGCCCTCGCCCATCACAAACCCGTCGCGGCCCTTGTCATAGGGGCGCGACGCGCGCGGCGGATCGTCGTTATAGCCGGTCGACAGCGCCCGCGCCGCGGCGAACCCGGCGATGCCGAGCCGGCAGATCGCCGCCTCGGTGCCGCCGCACACCATCACGTCGGCATCGTCGAGCGCTATGAGCCGGGCCGCGTCACCGATCGCATGCGCGCCCGTCGAGCACGCCGTCACGACCGCGTGGTTCGGCCCCTTGAACCCGTAGCGGATGGACACGTTCCCCGCAGCGAGGTTTATGAGGCTCGACGGAATGAAAAACGGCGACACCCGGCGCGGCCCGCGCTCCGCGAGGGTCAGCGCGGTGTCGTTGATCGCCGGCAGCCCGCCGATGCCGGAGCCGATCATGACGCCGGTGCGCTCGCGCGCCTCCTCGTCCTCCGGCTTCCAGCCTGAATCCTCGATCGCCTGGATCGCCGCGGCCATCGCGAACAGGATGAACGTGTCCATCCGGCGATGGTCCTTGGCCGGCACCCAGTCCTCGGCGTTGTATTTGCCCGAGGCCGTATCGCCGATCGGCACCTGCCCCGCGATTCGCGACGGCAGGTCCGACACCTCGAACGAGTGGATCGCGCTGATCCCCGATTCGCCCGCGGTGAGCCGGCCCCAGACATTGTCGAGGCCGAGGCCGAGCGGGGTTACCAACCCCATTCCGGTGACGACGACTCGTCTCACATGGCGCTCCCGGTCCAGCCGCGGTGTGCAGTATACGGCCTACCGGGCCGGAGGATCACGGTCCTCGCGGCCATCGGTTGCGAGGCTCGATTCAGCTATGTGCCTCGATGAAGCTCACCGCGTCCTTGACCGTGATGATCTTTTCGGCCGCGTCATCGGGGATCTCGCACCCGAATTCTTCCTCGAACGCCATCACCAGCTCGACCGTATCGAGGCTGTCGGCGCCCAGATCATCGATAAAGCTGGCATTTTCAGTGACCTTGGAGTCGTCGACGCCAAGGTGCTCTACGACGATCTTCTTGACCCGATCGGAGACGTCGCTCATCCGTTATGTCCTCGACTTCGTGGCAAATCAACTCGCCTCAATGCAGCCCCGGCGCCCCAAAGCGGGCGGTTCCCCAGCGTCTGGCCACAACGGGCGCACAGCGGGCGACGCCCCACATAACACGATTCAATGGACTGGGGAAGTTGGGGTGATGAGGGGGATTTTTCCAACTTAGGTAGCGAACTCGGGTTCCCCCAAACCTGACGATCGTCTGCGCCAGGGGCGATGCCGGGATTGCTCCCCGGCATCGCGGGAGGCTAGTTCCCAGTGGTTCCCGCGGCAGCCTCTAGATGATCAGTGGCGTGCCGGTTCAGGCTCGGAGGAAAACTGTTCCATGAAAATATCCGGATCGCCAAGCGCCTCGGGATGCTTGCCCAGTTTGCCAAATACCGTCTTGAAGCGCTCCTGGCCTAACGCCGTTCGGCACTGAGCCATAGCCTCTCGTAGGGCACGGTTGAGCAGTTCCGGATACTGTTCTGGCCGGATTTCGCCTGTGTCGAGCCAGCGAATCAACTGAGCCTGGTTTCGGCGTAACTCACCCTGGATCACAAGCAAACGTTCAAGGACGGATTGCTCGACGGGATGACCGAGCTTCGTCGCTATCAGGGCTGCAAATTCAGCCACGTTGGAACCCTCCTTCGCAGCAACAGTGGTCGCTGCCACTGTCGAATGGTAGACGCCGATCCTTACTGAGAGGTTCCTGTCCTCGGACTTTGGCGGCACTAGGGCCGACCCAGCAAAGACCGTACCAGGGGGGTAACAGGTTGATAATTCGGGCCACTGACCCAGCCCGTAAGTTCCATATGCAAAGTGGGAGAAAAAATATCCCTTGGTGGCGGAGACGGTAACTCCGGCGGGATGGAGGATTCGGTTGGCGGTCTGGTGGCAGACTCCGGTGATGAGGTATCGAAGCCCAGCGCGGGAGTTGGGCTGGGAGAGGCAGTCCGCGACAGTCGAGCTTCCGACCCCTGCGCACACGCCGCTCCCGCCAAGATCCCTGCCCCAGCATCCCCATTTCAACCCGCAGGAACTCGTAACGTACGTATGTTCCCCATACGGCACTCCTTGCAGGGGCATCACTAACCCTTGCAAAGTAGTCGCCGGTATGCCCGGCATGGCTCCCCCGCGTCCGCTTATTGGCCGGACAATTCCATGCTCGGCGTGGCTTTGCAACTATGCAGCGCAACTTTTGGTCGTTTGCCCGCTTAGACGGCGATTTCCCAGCAGTTGAACCGTCACCGACCTTCGTCATTTCCGGCAACCGCCCGAATCACTCCTCGCTCGCGCCACTGATTTTCCACCACGACCGAGGACGTTAGGTGGGCTAACCAGGCTTTTCGAATCAAACCATCGCCATCCCGCCGTTGACGTGGATCGTCTGGCCGGTGATGTAGGAGGCTTCGGGGCTGGCGAGGAAAAGGACGGCGGCGGCGATTTCATCCGGAGTGCCCATGCGGGCGGCGGGAATCGCGGCGGTGATTTTGGCCTGTTGCTCAGGGCTGAGCTTTTCCGTCATGGCGGTCGCGATAAAGCCGGGGGCGACGCAGTTGACCGTGATGCCGCGGGTCGCGACCTCGGCCGCGACCGATTTCGACATCCCGATCATCGCCGCTTTCGACGCGGCGTAATTGGCCTGGCCGGGATTGCCGGTGACGCCGACGACCGACGTGATCGACACGATCCGTCCCTGCCGCCGCCGCACCATTCCGCGCAAGACCGCGCGGGTCAGGCGAAACGTCGCGCCCAGATTGACGTCGAGCACCGCCTGCCAATCTTCGTCGCGCAGGCGCAGGGTCAGGTTGTCGCGGGTGATGCCGGCGTTGTTGACGAGAATGTCGACCTGCCC
This sequence comes from Allostellaceae bacterium, assembly GCA_036268075.1. Taxonomy (GTDB): domain Bacteria; phylum Pseudomonadota; class Alphaproteobacteria; order ATCC43930; family CGMCC-115725; genus DATARH01. The sequence goes on from DATAUV010000132.1 coordinate 20,079, forward strand.
CAGCGCCGCCTCGGCGTCCTTGACCAAGCGATCCGGCGCGTCGGTATCAGCGAGGTCGGCAACGAGCACATGCGCCCGCTCGCCGAGCGCGCCGGCGAGCGCGTCGAGCGCCGCCCGCCGCGTACCGGCGAGACCGACCGTCGCCCCCGCCCGATGCAGCGCTCGCGCGATCGCCCCGCCGATCCCGCCCGAGGCGCCGGTCACCAGCGCCGATTGGCCCCTGAGATCGAACATCGGGTCGAACATCGGTTCAGAGCCGCTTCATCAGTTCTTCGGTCTCGGCCGCATTGCCGACCGACAGGGTCGTCAGCTCGCGGTTGATTCGCTTGCTGAGCCCGGCGAGCACCTTGCCCGCGCCGATCTCGACGATCTCCTCGACCTCGTTGAGCTTGAACAACAGGACGGTCTCGCGCCAGCGCACCATCCGCGTCACCTGCTCGACCAGCAACTCGCGAATCTCGTCGACATCGCCCGTGGCCTCCGCGGTCACGTTCGGCACCACCGGCACCAGCGGCGAGATCAGCCGCGCTTCGGCCAGCGCCTCGGCCATCACCTCGGCCGCCGGCGACATCAGCTTGCAATGAAACGGGGCGCTCACCGGCAGCATCCGGGGCCGCGACCCGCGCGCTGCGGCCAACACCACCGCGCGCTCGACCGCGCCGAAGCTGCCGCTGACCACGATCTGCCCCGGGCAATTGTCGTTGGCGACATCGCAGACACCGTCCTCGGCAGCCTCGGACGCCACCTCGCGCGCCGCCGCGATGTCGAGGCCCAGCAACGCCGCCATCGCCCCCTCGCCCACCGGCACCGCCTTTTGCATCGCCTGGCCGCGCCGCTTGACGAGCCGCACCGCGTCGGCGACCGACAGGGTCCGCGCGGCTGCCAGCGCCGAATACTCGCCCAGCGAGTGTCCGGCGACATAGGCGATGTGTTTCTCGGCGTCGAACCCGGCATCGGCCTCGAGCACGCGCACGACCGCGAGGCTCGCCGCCAGCAGCGCCGGCTGGGCGTTCTCGGTCAGCATCAGATCGCTTTCGGGTCCCTCGAACATCAGCCGCGACAGGTGCTGCGACAGCGCGTCGTCGACCTCTTCGAACAACAGCCGCGCGGCGCTGAACGCCTCGGCGAGCTCCTTGCCCATCCCCGGCGCTTGCGACCCCTGACCCGGAAAAACAAACGCGCGTTTCATCCCCGGCGTACCCCCTGCCTCGCGATTGCCTTGGTCATAGACGCACCGGCGGCGCTGTCAAGGCGCAGTAAGGCGAAGCAAACGAGGGATCGGGATCAGTCTCGTTTGAACAGGCTCCGAGCGGATTGACCGCCGCTTCGTGTCCAGCCTCAACATGGCATGCCATGTTTGCGATTCACGCACATCGAGCCACGATGCCTCATGTGCTGCAAATTTGGCCGCATTTCAAGGCTTACAGGTCACTCCTGGCAACGGCTGCCGATGTCATCGGAAAGTTGCCGCCGTTGACCGACGCAGTACTAGTGATTGAAGATTGGAGGGTACCCAATTCAAGAAGATTACGAGGAATAAGTTGGTCAGATGATGGGGCAGAAACGACAGAGGCCGGCGCCCGTAGGCCCGGCCTCCCTCTCGTCCACGGGCGATATGACTGACGTCAGTGATCGCCCCCGTGGCTCAAAACCGCCGCGATCGTACGAATCCCGTCATTAACATGCAATACCCATTCTCTCTGACCCTACCGGCGATGGCTTCAATCGAAGCCACCCTATCATCCGCCCGTCTGGCACGTTTTCTACCAGAGGCCAAGGGCAATAGGCAGTTGGCGATCCGTCTCCATGTCTGGAACGCTCGCCTTTGTGAATCGTTCTATCTGCCCGCCCAGTTTGCCGAAGTTGCCGCTAGAAATGCGATCCAAAAGCCAGTCGTGCGCCGATTCTCCAGTCAGTGGTACGAGAATCGCGCGTTTCAGAACATCTTACCGCCAAGGCTTGAAGAAGAGCTTATTCGTGTCGTGTCGGAGGAACAGCGTGCCCGAGGAATGAGCTTCACCGTTGATCATGTAGTGGCAGCACTCTCCTTTGGATTCTGGCTCAACCTGCTCACCTCGTCCTACGAGAAACATCTCTGGGCAATCGGGTTGCGGGGATCGTTTCCCCATCTGCCCGGCACATTGAAGCGCGAAGATGTATACAAGGCGTTGGACCAGCTACGTCGCTTCCGCAACAAGATCGCGCACCATTCGGCGATTTTTGACAAACGTCCGCGCGCTGAGCACGCCAATGTTCTTGAGGTGATCGGCTGGATCTGCTCCGATACCCGCTGGCTTGTTAGCGAGCTAACCTATTTTGAGCGCGTCCTGGGTCGGAAGCCACGTTCCGTCTAAGGCGCTGTCACTTGCAGAAGCGAAGGTCGTCGCGCTCCTGCTCGTAATCGGTCATCACCTGGCGGATCACGCTGTCGGGCGGCAGCTTGTCGAGCGCGGCCTGGACCTTGTCGAGCGTCGCCTTGTCGTAATGGACCGGGATCGGACAGCCGGTATGTCCGGTATCCTGCTCCTTATCGCCGCAACCCGCCATCAGCAGCGAGGCGGCCAGCGCCAATGCCCCCGCGATCCGCATCGTATCCCCCGCCCCGGTCGCCGCACGATGACCGGGGGCCGCGGCCGGATCAAGAGACACGGCGCCGCGCCCGTCAGTTCGCTGCGCTCGCGGTCAGGTCGCTCGTCAGCGTGGTGATCTGCCCGACGAGCTTGCCCAGCCAGACGGCGGTCGACAGCGGATCGCCCGACGGCGGGTTGGCGCAGGCGGCGTCGCCAAAGCTTTCGATCGCGTTGATCTTGGCGACGATCTTGGCCGGCACCAGCCCGATCGCGACGACGGCGTTCGCCGCCGCCCGGCCGGTCTCGTAATCCGCGCAGGCGGTCTGGACTGTCGTGTCGACCGTGTTGGCGACCTCGTTGACGACGGCGAGGATCCCGCTCGCCGCGCCGGCCGCCGACCCCGCCGCGATCAGCCCGCCGCATCCGGTCAGGAGCGGCGCCGTGACGATCGCGAGCACGACCATTTTGGCGAGCCCGCGATCCTTGAGGAACAGCGCGAGCAGCCCGCACAGCGCGGCCGAAAACTGGATGATCTGGCTGAGCGTCGGGTCGGACACGTTCCAGCCCAACAAGGCCAGTACCGCACCGAGCCCGGCATAGCTGGAGGGCTCGCTGAAACGCGCCGCGAGATAGGCGATGACCTGCATGGGGTATCCTTTCAGGCACGAAAAAGGCCGCTCGCGGCGGCCGGGATTGGGAATGGCGGGACCCCGTCGGGTCAGCCGGGCGAGGTCTGTCCGCGCGCGTGCCACCGGCGCAGCTCGTCGCGGGTCCCGACCCAGATCGAGCGATCGACCGGCCCCGAGATGCCCGGCACCTGCCCGGCGGGCGTGTATTGATGGAAATCGTAGGGCCGCGACCCCGGGCGACCTGGCGGCAATCGCGGCGGCGCGGCAACGAGCGTCGCATACCGCCCCGGCGTATTGCCTCGGGGATATTCCGGCAGCATCAACGGCCAGCGCGACAGCGTCGGTTCAGCCTGCGGGAGCCGCGCCCGGCCGTAATACCCGACCGGCTCGCGCCCCGTGGCCGCGGCCACGGCCTCGCCGATCGTGACCAGGCTTGCCGCGCCGCAGGCGGTTTCCCAATCGAGCATCGCCGGCGCGCCGCGACCGAGCCCGGCAGCGGCAATAAAATGCCGCGCCTGCGCGAACGGATCGCCGAGATCGATGAAATGATACGGAGTGACGAGGATCCCGGCCGCGGCCGCCCCCGCGCTGTTGGCGGCGAACCGGCGATCGACCAGGCTCGCGCCCTCGCTCGCCTTGACGAAGGTGAGCGCGATCCCCGCGGCGGCGACCGCGGGCCAATCGATCGCGCCGTTATGATGCGACACATCGATCACCCCGTCGAACACCGGGGCGGGCAGCGCGGTCACGGGTGACCGTCGAGCCAGCGCGCGGTCACGGCGCCGAGCACGCCCGACGCGCCGCTGAGCACGGCGGTGACCGCCATCCGCCAGCGGTGATGGGCGTGGTCCGCCGAAGAGCGTGCCGCATTGTCGCTTGCCAGGCGCAGTTCCACGGCTCGCAACCGGCGGTCGAGCTCGGCCATCTCGCCCGAGCGCGAGCGCAGGTCGCCGCGCAACTCGTCGATCCGCTGGCCGAGCGCGCGGACCTCGGCGCACAAGACGCCGAGCGCGCGGTCGACATTGTCGCCGTCGAGTGTCATTTTCCATCCAATCGAGCCGCGAACGACATGGCGTCGAGGCTTGCCGCGTTCACAGGGTGTATCCGCATGCTGATGCGGTGCAATTCCACACGCCGCAAGGAGCGGCCCGCGAGCAAAAGGCGTGTTCACAAAAGACGAACAAGGAGTTAATCAATTGGCGTAGGAATCGGAAGGCCGTTGGGGGGCGAACCTATGACGAGCGGAGCACCGCGCTTTAAGTGCTGGGGGATTGGTCTTGGACGAACAGGCACAACGACCCTGTGCGAGGCATTTCGGACACTGGGGTATCGGAACGTCATGCACAATCCGGTGTTCGAAGCGCTTGCGAACGCCGATGCTGGCGCCGACAACGGCGTTCTGATCTTTTATAAGTACCTCGACTATAAGTTTGCAGGATCGCGGTTCATTCTTACGCATCGCGATATCGATAGCTGGCTCGAGTCCACAGAATTCATCAATGAACAACATCCAGTCAACTCCCTGGCTGACGACATCCCAATAATGCGACGGATGCTCGTCTACGAAACGGTCCCATTTGAGCGGGAGAAATATCGCGCAGCGTATGAACGCCACTATGCCGATGTTCGCCGGTACTTTCGAGATCGTCCACACGATCTGCTCGACATGAATATTTTGGCGGGAGAAGGATGGGAGAAGCTCTGTCCATTTCTAGAGGTTCCCACCCCAGACGTAGCGTTTCCGCACCTGCATCGACGTGCGCCCACCTTGGCGGCCGCGACGATCTCGGCTTGAACTTCTCACCCGCCATGTTTCCAAAAGTCATTTGGATGCTCTGGCTGCAAGGCTGGCCTGAGGCGCCGGATATCGTGCGAGCCTGTCGCAGGAGTTGGGAGGCGCTGAATCCGGGCTGGATAGTGGCGCCGTTATCCGAAAAGACCGCTTTCGAGCTTTTGCGCAAGCGCGGATCGGAATTCGTACAGACCATGACCACTAAGGAGTTGCCGCCGGAGGCACTCAGCGACTGTATTCGGATAGAATTGTTGAGACATGGTGGTGTATGGGCTGACGCGACCACTTACTGCCTGAAACCGCTCGATGATTGGCTTTTCCAAAACACAGCATCAGGTTTTTTTGCCTTCGCTAATCCGGGCCCCGATCGATTGATCTCTAGCTGGTTTTTGGTGGCCTCGCCTAACAATACAATTGTTTCTATTTGGTCAGATGCCGTAAGGCAGTATTGGTCAGGACGGACTAAGCGTGACGAGTATTTTTGGTTTCACTATCTTTTTGGAAATTGTTACCATGAAAATTCGGAATTTCGTGAGTTATGGGACCAGGCACCAAAGATTCCGTCTGATGGCCCGCACTATTATGAGCCGGACGGAGGAAGAAAGCTGTTGCTACGGTTCACAGAGATCGATCGTGAATTGATCAGTGGTACATCGGTGCCGATGCTTAAACTGAGGTTTCGGCTGCCGGGAAATGAAGAACCGAATTCGGTTCTGCAGTATTTGTTGCGGCTGTGGTCCGATCCGAGCATCAGGCCGGCGGTGCCCGTTGTTCGGACCGCCGCGCCCGATAATGAGGTGCCGTTCTTCCCGAATCAACCGCCCAGCATCATGCGGCTGGAGGAGCGACTGCGCGCTGGCGCGGAGGAGATGCCGCAAACCTCTCGATTTGCGGTCTACGAGACGTTTTCCAAGCAATATTCAACACTGACGTCGACGATCTTCGCGACTGCGGACAGGATGGTCATTGCTAGTCAGCGCGGCACGGAAATAGCTTTTCCGGACCCGCTCCCGCTGATCAAGTTCTCTCATATTGTCTGCGGTTATGAGGAATGGCTGCAACGGAAGTATTGCTTTCCCGGATTTGTCGAAGTCGAGGTCGGCGATATCGTCGTCGATTGTGGTGCCTATGTCGGCGGGTTTTCACTGAGCGCCGCTCACATGGCCGCAGAGGTCCACGCGTTTGAACCTGATGCTGCAAACTTTGCATGTGTTCTGCGAAACCATAAATCCAATCCAAATGTCGTCTGCAACCCCCTAGGATTGCATGCGGAAACGGCTGTGATGGATTTCAACATTTCGTCATCGAGCGTTGAGCACTCCTTCCTAATGCCGGACAACGGGCCGCCGGTGAGGGTCGAACAGGCCCAGGTCATTCGTCTCGACCACTACTACATCGCGCGCAACCTGCCGCGGCTTGATTTTGTGAAGATCGAAGCTGAGGGAGTCGAGTTGGAGGTCTTCGATGGCCTCGGTACGATCCGGCCAGCCAAGTTGGCTATCGACGTTAGCCCCGAGCGAAATGGAGAAAGTCCGGCCGAGGAATTCCGTGTCCGCTTGGAAGCGTCAGGTTATGAGATTCGCCAGCGGGGGCACGTAATGTTCGCGCGTCGCTCGGACGCTAGGAGCTAGGGCTTCCGCAACTCCCGCGTCTGCCGGTCAATCGCCCGCCCGGCCAATGCGATCACGGCGCAGAGGACGAGCGTGCAGAACGCGATTGTCTCGGGGAGGGTAAAGTCGCCTAAATTCGGCATGACGGGCTAAGAAGCGATCCACTACTACGATTTTTAGTAGTTTGGTCCTATTTTCTCGGTCACCCCAAAATGTCGTCTCTCGCCTGATATTGCTCTCAGAGTATCCCGATCTGTCGCTCCCTCCAATCTCTGCGGCTCGGGCGGCGGCGTGTTGGGGTCTAAGACCCACATCAGAAGGACATCGCCATAGGTCTCAGCGTGCGCATCCGGGGGTCGTCAGCGGTCCGTGCAAGCACGTCCTCGCCCGGATGGCTCGGCGTTGAGCGCGACGGAGTGCCCAGCGCGAGCAGAAACCAGCTCAGCATGCGCCGCCACTTCCCGCGTAGACTTGCCGGGTGGCGGTATCGATGCACAGCGGCTGCTTGCCGCCCGGGGTCGTCGGCAGATGGTCGAGATAGACGCCGCCGCTGTCGACGCGGAGTTGCTCGACGCCGCCGGCGAGCAGCTTGACCGCGCCCGTCGCCTGGTTGTTGATCCACAAATCGGTGCCGCCGGCGAGATAGCCCATATAGGCGCCGTTGCCGGCGCCCGTGCCGGTTGTCGCGTTGGTGAACTGAAGCAGTGCGCCGGCGCTCGCGGGATCGTTGAGCTGCAACAGGTGGTTGGGCGCCGTCGTGCCGATCCCGAGCCCGGCCGCGTCGATCGTCGCGATCGTGATCGGCACGCTCGATCCCGCCGGTGCACGGAGAAAGTCGATCCGGTCGATGGTCGGCGCCGGCCGAATCAGCCAGCTTGGATAGGACGCGTCGTCCTGAAGGTTGGCGAGGTTCCAGTTCGCCGCGAAATTGGGGTTGCCGGCGGTGCCGACGATCACGGCATTGCTGAACGGCGCACCGGTGTTTTTGATCTGGAAACCGGCGATCCCGGCATTCGCCATCAGGATGCCGCCGCCCTCTACATCGAGCTTCTGTGCCGGGCTGCCGGTGCCGAGCCCGAGATTGCCGCCGGCGTCGATGACCCCGCCGCCCGGGAGGCCCGTCACCCCCGTCAGCGTCGCGCCCGACAGCGTCGCACCCGACAGGGTCAGGCCCGCCGCGACCGACACGACCCCGGCACCGCTGACGCTGAGCCCGGTGCCGAAGGTAACCGGCCCGGATACCGCGGTCTGAGCCCGAGCCCCCGCCCCGGCGATGGCGGCCACCGCCGCCAGCACCCCGGCCAATACGTGACGCATCGCCATCAGAACCTCCGGTACCAGGTGTTGTTCGCCGCGCGAAAGCGCCAGGCCGCGCCGCCGTCCGCCGCCAGCAGCAGCGCGCCGCCGATGAGGCTCTGCCCCGCCGCCGGGTTGACGCTCAGGGCGGTGATCGCCTGCGTGGTCGACAACTCGAAAACCTGCCCGTCATTGGCGTTGGGCGGGGTCACCACGGTCAGCGCGGCCAGTGTCGCGGCCGGGTCGATCACATAAGCCCCGAGATAGGCGGGTGCGGTCAGCGTCGCCCCGCTCGCCGGCTGCTGGTAGGAATAGCCGCCCCCGCTGCCTACCCGGCGCCCGCCCGCGGTGCTGCCGTCCTGGACGTGCAGCGTGAAATCGTCGGTATTGACGACGATCTCGGCCACCGGGCCGGTATAGCCGGCGATTTCAGCCGAGTTGCCGCGGCCGAGCTGAACCTGGGTGTGGGACATCAGGGCACCGTTCCGAGATTGATCGCCACGCCGACCGGCGCGGCTACCGGGGCAAGATCGGCCGATCCGATCAGGCTGGTCCCGACCGTGCCCCAATCGGCGGCGACGCCGGCAGCCAGCGACGCGACGATCGGGTTCGACAGCGGGTCGGTCCCCACGCCGGCCAGCGTGAAGCCATAAGCCGACAGGGTGTCGAGGCTCTGGAGCTGCTGGCCGAAGATGTTGAACGCCGGGACCTTCAAGTAGGTCGTCTGGCCGATAAAGCTCGACGGGTAGCCGTAGCGGAACACCGCCGGGTCGTTCGGCCCCAGGCGGCCGAATTGCGCCCCGGCCGCATGCGCGGTGATCGGGGTGCCGTACGCGCCTCGCCGCAAATAGGTAAGATCGTACTTGTAAGCAGCGGTGAGGGTCGCCGTCTCATACGCGATCAACTCGCCGCCGCAAAAGCACAGCGTCACCAGATTGTCCGCGTCCGCCATCGTACCCGACAGCAATTGCCCCTCGCTTTCGCCCAGGTCGACCGCCAGTGTGTCGCTCGTGTCCGGGTTGGTGGCGCGCGGCAGCGCCGCGGTCAGTACACCCTGCCGGCCGCCGCGATAGGCGGTTCCGGCAAAGGCATAGGTATTGCCGTCGCTAGACACCCAAATCTGGCATCCGCCCCAATCGGCACCGCCGGTCGCGAGGATCCAAACCTCGTTGGCGCCGCAGGTGAGGCCCGGCGGCGGCTCGAACATGATCGGCGCGTTGGTGTCGCCGGGCAGCACAAACGGATCGAGCGCCGCCCCCGCGCTCGATTGTTTCGGATACAGCGTCGCGGTGCCGACACCGATCGGCGAGATGGTTCCGGGCATGCTACGGCGTCAGCCCGGGGATTTCTTCGGCCGTGACGGTCAGCTCGCCGTTGTCGTCCTCCGCGATCTCGGTGATCCGCACCGGCGCCGCGTCGAGACCCAGCGTAGGGTCGGTGATCAGCACGATGTCCATCGGCTCGAGCAGGCAGTAGCGCCATCCGACTTTGAATTGGAACGTATTGCGGATGTACGTCTTGCGCTGAAGCTGAAGCTGCGCCGAGATCGTCGTGCTTTCCGGGTTGGTGAACTCGTGCGCCTGGACCGAGGGCTCGCTGCGCAACCCGTACTGGTCGATCATCCCCTGGTCGAACACGGCGATGATCTGCGGGTTGTAGCTGTTGTCGGCATCCATGTATTCGAGCGACAGCCAGTTGGTCGCCTGCGCCGGGTCGCTACGCGTCAGCAGCACGGGGTCGCTGCCGCCCTCTCCACCCTGCCCCCAGGAAAGGAGGTCCGCGTCGGTCAGGCTGTATTGCCACGTCAAATTCGGCGTCCAGCTCGCGCCGAACCCGGTGATGACGACATCGCCGTACGGAATGATCCGCAGCGTGTTGCCCGACCACACCACCGCCGCCACGGTCAGGTCGGTGACCTCCTGGACCCAGCGCGCCGTCGGCTGCTGCCGGTCGAGCAGCAGCGACATCGCTAGCCCCGCCGCCTGGCAGTAATCGCCCCAATCCTCAAAAGTCGCCGTGTCGATATTCCCCGCCGCAAACCCCGCGCCATAGCGTGGGTTGGTCAGCATGTCGGTGACGATCCGATCCGGCCGCGCGTCATTCGGAAAGCTGCCGCCGCTGGTGCCGACGAGAAACCCGGTGATCTCGAACGAGATGTTAGGCATCGCCGGCGACGAGCCGAGCTGCATCGGGGTGCCGGTGCTGTAGGCGGTGCCGGAATAGCCGATCGCCGGGGAATTCGGGTCGCTGCTGGCAAACACGCCGTCCGGCGCCTGGCCGTCCGCGCCGTCATAGCCGTTGAGCCCGACATTTCCGAGCCCGAGCGCGATGCCGCCATTCGCCCAGATGCGGTTGCCGGAGCTGTTGCCGAAGCTCGATCCGATAAAGGCGACAGGCCCTTGGCAGATGCCCATCGCGACATCGACCGCGTATTGCTGCTGGCCCTTCTTGCCGCCGGAATTGCCGCCCGCGCCGCCCTTCCCGCCCTTGCCGCTGGCGGAGCCGGTAAAGCCCCAGAATTCGAGCAGATTGATCGTCACCCGCTGCGTCCCGTAACAGATCGCGATCGGGCTGCCCGCCTGGCTCGTGTTGTAGCGGAACGACCCGACCTGCGGATGGTCGAAGGCGTTGACGAATGGCGTCGGCCCGCCGCCTTTGCCGGTGTAGGTGAGCTCAGTCATCGATGACCCCGAAAAACCGCACCTCGCGCCCCGACAGCGGATAGCGGGTTGCGTCGCCCCAGACCACCCGCCCGGCCGCCCAGTACGCATGGACCACCACCGGCCACTCGGCGACGATCGCGCCGTGCGAAAACGTCCGGCCAAACCGGAACACCGCGACATCGCCCGGCAACGGCGCACGATCCAGCTCGCGCGCATGCCCCAAGAGCTGGTCGAGGTAGCGTTCGGCATCGCGGTGCATGTGCCAATCCGGCGGGTAGTACCCGGGATCGACACGGCCGACGACGCCGCAGCTTTCATACACCTCGGCCAGCAGCATCGCGCAGTCGACGCCGGCGCCCTTGACCCGCCCCTGGTGGTGGAATGGCGTGCCGAGCCAACTCTGCGCCTCGGCGACGACTGCCGTGCGCAGCGGGTTCGCTTTCACCATCTCACACCGCCAGTTCGGGCGGCGGGATATACGGAAACCCGCCGAAATGGATCAGGTTGTTGAAGGTGTTCAGGCAGGTCGCGGTGGTGTGGTCGCAGCCCGGCAACAGCCGGAAGATGTCCCCGACCGCCACCGGATTCAGCCACGCCTTCAACAGTGACACGACGCCGCCGTTGAGCTCGATGATGGTCCGCGTCTGCCCGGCATTGGCCCCGGTGACGCCGATGACCGTGCCCTGGTTGAACAGCGTCACCGGGCTCGGCGTCAACGCCGTCACGATCTGCGCCTGCGTCGAGCCCGCGAGCGCCGCCTGGGCCGAAGCGAGGCTCGCCCGATCGAACGTGCACATCGCGTCGCCGAACACATGCGTGCAGGCCGCCTGGTACAGCCGCCGCGGCATCTGCTGCTGCGCCAGCAGGTTCATCAGCGACTTGACCTTGATCGAGATGTTGGTGCGGCCGGCGTCCGTCTCCGCGACCTGGCCGCAAAACCACACGATCGCGCCGAGCGAATCCGACAACCCGGTTCCTGCGCTCGGCGGCGGCGCGAAAAACCGGTCGAGCTCGACCGTCGCCCCGTCCAGCTCACCGACCCGCACCGCCTCGGCAAAGGTGAACGTGCCGATCATGTCGCCGGCGCCGGCCATCACCGTGATGTCGAGCTCGGTCGCCTCGACCCCGATCTTGGTCGTCACCATGGACCGCCCAAACCGCGGCCCCAGCGTGAAATCGGTATAGCCGGCGGCGTCGTAATTGAGGCTCCCGGCCGGGAACGCCGTCCCGGGAATGGTCAGCGCCGTCGTCCACCCCGAATACCGCAGCACCGCGCCGCTCGGCAGCGCAAAGGTGAACAGGTCGACGATGACGAACCTGTCATTCTGCGCCAGGTAATCCTGCAGCGCGGCGGAGGCGGCTCTCACAGCAGCACCGATTGCAGCTTTACCTGCCTGAGCGACCAGAGCTGGAACATGAAATTCTCGAACTCCGCCGCGTCGTCGGCAAAGCGGACGCGGAAGTAGTAGGTGAAGTCCGCGCTCACCACTTCGCTGGCCGGCGGCGGCGCGGTGAAGGTCACCAGCCCGGTACTGCCATCCACCGAATACGAGCCCGGGCTTTGCACCACCCCGTTGACGTACACATCGGCGACCGCGTTCGGCGCCGTGACCGGCTCGGCGAACCCGCCCATCGTCCGCACGAGCTGAAACGCCGTCGTGCTGCCGTCGCCGGTGCCGAGGGCCTGTCCGACGACGGCGTTGTCGGTCGGGTCCGCGTAGAGAAACGCCGCGAACGCGCCCTGCCGGTCGAGAAAGAAACCCATCAGCGTCCTCAACTCGTCATACAAGCCGCCGTCCCGCAGCAGCGAATAGGTCAGCGTCCAGCTCCAGATCGGATTCGGCTGGTCGAGCGCACGCAGTTCGCGCCCCGACACCGCCCGCTGGATTCGCGTCGCGAAACGCGGCTGCTTGCTGACGCTCCAGGAGAGCCCCGGCAGCGTGGGAAAGATCGCGGTCATCGGCGGCTACAGGCTGCGCGGGGTCAGAGCGTTCTGGCGGAACATGTCGCGGATCGCCCCGGTGTTCTGTCGCATGTTGTCGCGGAACCAGCGGCTGATCGCCGGCGCGTCGGCCGGCCCATGGAAATGCGCATGGAAATGCTGCCCCGTCCCGCCGCCGCGTCCGATCATGTCCTGCAGCCCCTCGCTGATCGGCGCCGGCAGCACCATCTCGCGCGCGTGCAGCAAGGCCGGCGTCGCGCCGGCGAAATTAGGCACCGCCCAGCCGCCGGCCGCGCTCGGCACGATGCCGCCGCGGGCAAATGCGAACAGCCCGCCGAGCCATGAAAACAACCCGCCACCCGCCGCGCCGCTCGCGCCCGCCGCCCCGGCAGCCGCGCCGAGCCCTCCCACCGCCGCGCTGCCGCCGCTGATCGCCGCCGCGCCCGCCATCGCCGCGGTGAGGCTCGTGAGGGCCGCGGTGGTGGCGGCCAGCGCCGTCGTGTTGGCCGTGATCGCGGCGGCCTGCGCCGCGCCGCCGGTGCCGGCCAAGAGCCCGGTCCCGAACAGCCCGCCCGGCTGGTTGAGCCCGGTCAGCGCCATCAGCCCCGCCCCGAGCCCCGATGCGCCCGTCGCCTGCGCCCCGCCGATCGCCTTCGCGACCCCGCCGCCGGCGAGGCTCGCCAACCCCGACGCAGCCCATTTCGCCGCCATGTTCTCGACCTCGCCGAGGAAAAAGGTCTCGACCTCGCGGATCAGCGCCACCGAGCCTTTGGCCCAGGTGGTCTGGTGGGTGACGATGTCGTTGAACGTCCGCTGCACCGAGCTGCCGAGCCGGTCGAACGCCGCCTCGTACGAGCGCTGCACCGCCTGCGCCTGCGTCCGCGCCTCGTCGGCCAGGCGCCGTTGGTCGGCCGTCACCGAGGCCGTGTATTGCGCGTCGAGCTCGCTGAGATTGGTCAGCGCCGCCATCTTGTCGTCGAGCAGGTTGGAATCGCTGGAAATGACCGCCTGCAGCCGCTGCGCCTCCTGGTCGCGGAGCTGGGCCGTGTATTCCATGTCGAAGCCGAGCGCCTGCCGCGTGGTCACCTGCTTCAAATCGACCAGGATCTGCATCTGGTCGCGGAACACGCGCAGCGACGAGCTGCTGAATTCGTTGAGCGCCGGCGTCAGCGCCGCCAGCGCGGCCTTCACCTCCTCGATCGTGTGGATCGCCGGACCGCCATCGGCGGAGAATTTGATCTGGACGTCGTCAGCCACGCTCTACTCCACTGCTGCCGCGCGCGCCCGGTTGAGGGCACGCAGCGTGTCGATGTCGAAAATCGGTGCCGGCATCCCCGCCCCGCCGTCGCGCACGACCGCCATCCCGGGCGGCGGCGCCGCTGCGATTTCGGCGAGGTCGGCGGGCCTCTTGGGCTTCCACCCGAGCATCGCGGCGATCACCTGCACCATCAGGTGCGCCGGCGGGCTCTCGGCCCAATAGGCGAAGATTTCCTCCGCCTCGGCCAAAATCATCCCGTCGATCACCCGATAGGAATATCCGCAGCCGGTGGCGAGGGCGCCGTAGATGCCGGCAAGCCGGGCGCGGCTGTCGCCGCCGGCATGGCTTCCCCCGCGGTGGCGGGCCCGCCGGCTTTGAGGCCCGCGGCCTGGAGGATCGTCGCGACCGCGGCGTTGACCTCGTCGAGCGAGGCTTCCATTGCCAGCACAGCCTCTAGCGTCAACCCCGCCTCGCCGCGCGACAGCCCGGCATGGACGATCCGCGCCGCCGCCTCGACCAGCTCGCCGCCGCTCTTGCCCGGCAACCCGCCGACGACATCGAGCACCACGCGCAACTGCCCCAGCGTCAGCGGCCGGATCGCAAACTCGCGCCCCGCCAGGCGCACCATGCTCTCGCTCATTCGTTGGTGCTCAACGTGCCGATCGTGCCGGCGGCATCGGCGAACGCGCTGAAATCGAATTCCTGAATCTCGTAATCGTCGATTTTGGTCGGCAATGACAGCTTGGTAGCCGTGCAGGCATTGAGCACCAGCGACAGCCCGGCAGGCACGTTCTGCGTGGTCTTGACCGTATAGAACGTCGCCTTGAACGTCGGCGTGTAGCCCATGAACTGGTTGGTCAGCACCAGCTTCTTGCCGCCCGTCGCGCCATAGAGATAGCTGATCGACACCCCCGCCCCGGCATCGGCCGCGGCAAAGGTGTAGATACCGGTCGCGAGGTTGACCGAGTACTGCCCCGCCGCGCTCGGCGTCGTCACCCGGGTAAGCCGCCCGCCGGCGTTGCCGCCGTTGGCGTAATACACACCGAGATCGTCGGAATAGGTCGAGGCGTTGGCGACCGTGACCGTAAACGGCGTCGTACCCGGCACCGCGCCGGCCTCGTTTTCCGACACCGTCACCTGGCCGCTCACCGGCGTCTGGCCAAAGAACAGGTCGCCGTAGATCGCGCCGAAGATGCGGGCAAACTTGGCCTTGCCGGTGATCTTGCCCTGCCCCCGCGCGATATCGAGCGGAAACTGGTACTGCCCCCACAATTCCTTGGTCTGCCAGTCCCAGTCGATCTCGACATCCTGCAGGATCGCGAACTGGTCGGGGCCGATGCCCGAGCCGGTCGCGTCGGTGCGGTTGCCCCACAGCGCGCCGGCGCCGAAAGCGAGTTGCATGTTACACCTCTTCCTTCAAGCGCCGCTTCAGCTCTTCCTTGGCGGCGAATGCGTGGTTCCAGATCTCGGTGACGCGCGCCGCCACCGACCCGGGGAAATGGTCGTCCCACCAGCGCTCGACGATCGCGTCGAGCGGGTGCGGCGTCGGCCCGGGAGGCGCTGGGGTCTCGTCCATCACTTGCTCCTTCAGGTGCAGAGGATCTCGACCGGCACGATCGCGACCGCCTGGTCGCCGAGCACGCCTTCGTCGGTGGCGATCTTGCCGGCGATGTAGGCGTGCTGGACCGTCGCCGGCAGGCCGAGGTTCTGGACCCCGGTCACCGCATCCGGCCGCAACGCCGCCTCCACCGCGTCGATCAGCGGGTTCAGCATGGTCGCCGGCGCCAGATACGGGTCGCCCGAATACACGTAGACATAAAGGTCGACCGACAGCGTCCACACAATCGGCGCTCCAAGCGCCTGCACGGCGGCGCTCTCGGATTTCTGGCTCACGAAAAGCGCCGGCTGCTCCGCCGGCGCGACATCGCTCCAATGCCTGAGCCGCCGCCCGACCGTCACAAAATCATCCGCCGCCGCGACGAGCCCGAACAGCGCCGCGTAGACCGGCTCACGCCCGATCACGCCGACACCGCCCGGCTCGCCGCATCCGCCATCGCGGCGCGGATTTGAGGCTCCATCTCGGTCAGCGCCGAGCGCAGGAACGACCGCTCCGGCATCCGCACCGGCGGCATCTCCACCCGGCGGGCGAACCGCTCGCCCCCCTGCCACGGGAACGCCAGCGCCCGCGCACTCTTCGGCAAAATCTGATGCGCCGGGATCACCCCGCCATATTCATGGATAGCCGCATACGGCACATCGCTGCCCAGGGTCGTGCTCACCGCACCGCCGTTCTGCTCCACCGCCACATCGATGCTCGCCGCGAGCCGTCCACTCCGCTGCTGCAACACCCCGCCCGACAGATTCCGCTCGACCGCCGCCCGCAGCTCGTCCCCAAGCCGCGACGCCTCCTGCGCCAGCGCCGATGCGAGCCGCCCCGGCATCGTCTCGAGCCGCGCCGCGAGCGCGTCCGCGCCCACCAAGCTCGCGGTAATCACTGCACGGCCGCCGAGATCGCGGGATCGATGGCGGTACCGGCGAGCTGCCGCACAAACCCCGACACCGGCGCGACCGCCCGGTATTGCGACAGGATCGTCCTGATGTCGTCGCTCATGTCCTTCTGCGAATAAGTGACGGTCTCGCCGCTCCCCAGCGCCTTGGACACCTCGCCGGTGCGGGTCCGCTCGCGGTACCGCTGGCACACCAGCTCGACACAGGCCTGCGCCAGCTCGGGAGGCGTCGTCGCATAGCCCGCCGTATAGGTGACGGAGACGTTCTGCGCCCGCCGCGTGAACACGTACCCGCGCAGCACCAGCTCGGTCGGCGAAAACAGGTACCCGGCGGCAAAGCCGCTGCCCTCCGGCGCCGGCGGGATCTCGATCCCGTCGATCGACAGCGACAGCACCGCGCAGACCGGGATATTGGCAAAGCTGAGCCGCTGCCCACCCCCGCCATCCCTCACCTCGACCCAATCCGCCGTCGCGACCGGCCGGCCGATCCATCTCTGGATAAACCCGCTCGCCGCCGTCACCAGGCCCGTCAGCAGCGCGTCGTCGGTCGACGGAAACGGGTTCTGCCCGGTCTGCAGCCACGCCTTGACGTCGTCGAGCGTCGTCAGATCGCCAAACGCCATCCCCTCACCCCGCTTTTCCGCCGAAGGCATTCTTCAAAGGCTTCACCACAGAGATCACAGAGGTCACAGAGATGATTTTCCTCCGTGCCCTCCGTGTCCTCGGTGGTGAAATACCTGATCAGCCGTTGCCGATATTGGTGATGACGCCCATCGCGAACGGCGCGTACACCGCCAGCACCTCTTCGGCATAGACGCCGACCTGGCGCTGCCGCGTCACCACTGGCCAGTCGATCTGGTAGTAATCCTGCCGCGTCTTGACCTCGGCGACGTTCGGCACTTCGCTCGACTGGTACTGGATCGGCAAATTCTCCGCCCAGCCGACGATCGTGCCCGGCGGAACCCGCGGATGGATGCGGATCGGGATGCGCAACCCGCCGTTCAGCGCGAACGGGTTGAAGTAGAACGACACCGCGCCCGCCGCGGCGAGGTCGTAGGCATTGCCGTCCGCGCTCACCTCATACCGCAACAGCGGCGCCGAGGCGTTCGACAGCACCTTGTCGGTGATGTTCTTCAGCTCCTGCACGTTGACGTACAGCACCGTCGGGCTCAGCTCGAAATTGTTCCACATCGTCTGGAACATCGTGTCGATCTCGACGACCGAGCCGCGCCCCGACGCGGTCAGCGGGGTGCCGGTGCCGGCGGTGCCGGTGGGCTGCGTCGCGACATAGGCGTTGGATCCGGATTTGAACGCGCTCGTCAGCAGCCCGTCATAGGCATAGCTCGGGTTCGCGGAATTATCCGCGCTGACCGCCGACTGAACCTGGTGCCCGCTCGCGAGCGGCGCCGAGAAGCTGGCGCTGTCGATCGTCGTGATCGCCTGCAGCGTCTCACTGCCGGTCGCCGTCCCGACATACCACGCATACGCCACCGCGCCCTGCAACGCGGCGACGGTGCAGAACAGCGTCTGCCCCGACGTCACCACCTGGCTCGCCTCGGCGCTGATATTCGACGACCCGCCCGCAAGCGTGTAGGAGTGACCGTCCGCCCCGGTAATCGGCTTCGTCGTGGCGATGCCGGCGGCGAGCCCCGAATTCTGATACCCTTCGAGCGTCAGCCCGACCACCTTTACATAATAGGTGGTCGCCGGCAGCGTCCCGCCCGACCCCGAAGCCGACAGCGTCGGCGTCGCCGGCGTGCCGAGCTGCAACGAGGCATTTCCCGCGAGGATCGCCATCTCCTCCTTCAGCATCATCTTTTGCAGCAGGCGAAACGTCATCCGCGACTGGATGTCCTCGAAGAACCGGCCGGCGCTGATCGCCTCGTAAGTCGCCGCGTCCTCCTCGCCGATCGTCACATAGGTCGCCGACTTGGTCGCGGTCGTGTACGACATCTGGGCCGAGCGCTGCCCTTCCGGCACCCACCCCATCGCGTCGTAGCCCGAGCCCACCAGGGCCGTCACCTGACGCCAGTTGGTGGCGGTGCCGGTCCCGCCGCCAACCCGCGGCACGACGTTCCGGATCGGCGTGACGAACGGATATAGATTCTTCGCCGGCGCCTGCAAATCGAACGCGACCAGCCCGGTCCCGGTCGAGATCGTCTTGGCGATCCGGTCATCGGGCGAGCGCAACGCCCCCTTGACCAGATCGAGCGTGTCCTGTGTCGGATTCATGGAAAACTCCCCGTGGGAGGTGGCAACAAAAAACCCGCCGGAAAGGCGGGCCATGCGTCAGTCACTGTCATCTGTTACCGTCATCCCGGCGAAGGCCGGGACCCACCTTTCATCCACTCGCGCATCGGAAGGGTGGATACCGGCCTTCGCCGGTACGACGGACGAGGGATGCGGGCTACCCCCGCACCATCCCAGCCGGCCGGATCGGGTTGGCGTGCGCCGCCTTGATCAGCGCCAGCGTGCGTTCCTCGTCGCTCATCCGCGACAGCGCGGTGACGACATCCTCGCCATACCCGCCGCCATCGGCCCGCTTGGTGATCCCGGCATACCCGCGCGCCGCAGTCTGCGGCGGCATCGGAGTAGCGGCAATGTCGTCGACCCGCTTCGCCAGCGCGTCTAGCCGCGGCACGATCTCACCGGCGAGCGCCTTCATCAGCTCGCCGATAACGTCGCCGAGCTCCGCGAGCCCGCCGGTGCCCTTGCGCAGCGTCTCCGCCACCGACGCCTTCCCGCCGATGGTGACCGCCGGCGGCCCCGCCGGATCGATCTCTTCCTGCCACGCCGCGACGATGCGCGCCTTGATGTGGGCGAGCTGCGCCTCGGTATACCGGTCCGCGTTGTCGGGCTGGTGGATATAGGCCCAGGCAGCCCGGACATGGTCTTCGCTGTCGAGCGGGTAGCGTTTCTCGCCGTCGGGCCGGTAGCCCGGGTCGGCGAACGCGCCGCCTTCGTCCTCCCCGCCCCCGCCGCGCTTTTCGACGCACCGCATCGCCTCCACCTTCACCAGGTGACGGTGCGCGGCGACGCCGCAATGCCATATCTGCACGGGCGGGTTCGCCGCCGCGGCCGCATCGGCCATGTGTTGCCCTCCTTCGGCTTTCCAGCAATCGAACACCGCCTCGGGGTTGGCCGGGCGGTCGACCAGGCTGATCTCGGTCAGTGTCAGCCCGGTGATGACAGAGCGGTCGGCCGGGTCACGTTCCGTCACCCGCCCACCGATCGAATATCCCTTGTAGACGCCGCTCGTGACTTTTTGCCAGGCGCGCGGGTCGACGATGCGGGCGCCGACGTAAAGCCCGTGATCGTCCACCGCGGCCTCCTCGGCGACGCCGACCGCCGATAGCTGGTGCATCTCGCGGATATTCGCGAACTTCATGTAATCCGCGAGCGCCGCCCCCAGCGCGTCCCGCGTGATCGTCTCCCCCTGGTCGTCCTCGGCCTCGGTCGAGGCATAACCCCAAACCATCTGCTGTGCCGCATCGACCTTCGCGAGCGGAGCGTAAAAGCGCATGCGGATCACCGTGTTGTTTAAAGCGGAACCGTTCTTGGTGGTCTAGATCAGACGCTTGCCTCGGCTCGTCGCTGCTTTCTTCCCGATGACTCTCAGGAGCCGCTTCTTCTCGTCTTCGGCGTCGATGCTCCTGAGCAATGCATCTATTTCGTTTAGGCGGTCACCTGACTCCAATGCCGCCTCGACGATCTTCGATGCGTCTGATTTGGTCATTGGGTGGGTCGGCGCCTCCAACGCCCGGACGAACCGCGCCGGCGCCTATCAGATCGGGTTCGCGATGATATGCTCCCAGAGGAACTCGTGTGCTCGCCATTCGTCCGGCGTGTACCTCGCCGTCTTCCAATCTGGACGGCGCCCCTTACGGACTAGCTTCATCCGCTCCTGATATCTGCGGTCCAAGCCCACAAGGATACTGTGGATCTCCAGCGGAAGCGGAGCGGCACAATCGATCTTCGTATGCACATTCCCGAATTTTTCGCCGGTTCCTCGATCGAACCGCGCGTTCTCTTGGGTATGTATCCGTCTCGCGTGGATTGCCGCCTCATCCAACCCAATCACGAGACAAGTCAAGCTCGCGTTGCTCACGGAATTCCGAGCATGAAAGATGTCCCCGACGGCGAGTTTGCGAAGAGCGATTTCTTTGTCACGCACGGCGCGGGGTCCTATTTTGCATCGCGATCAAAGTCTTCCAGGGCTCTCGTTTGCGGCCCGGCCGGTAGATTGCCGATTAG
The DNA here is from genome assembly GCA_036268075.1 of Allostellaceae bacterium. Taxonomy (GTDB): domain Bacteria; phylum Pseudomonadota; class Alphaproteobacteria; order ATCC43930; family CGMCC-115725; genus DATARH01. The sequence continues at coordinate 40,600 of DATAUV010000132.1, forward strand.
TCTGGATCGTATTTGCGGAGGTGTGCCCCGGCGGTCTTGGCAGTGCCCTCCAGCGGCACCGCCCCCTGCGTCCCATACACCATCGGCCGATCGCCGCCGGGCACCGGGTCGAGGCCCAACAAATCCCGCGCCTCGTTGATCGCGTAGATACCGCTGCGCACATAGGTGTCGATGACCTTGGCCTCTTGCGCCGGGTCGGCCAGGCGTCCCTCGACCCACACGAATTCGAGCTCCGCCTCGCCGAGCCGGTCCTGGATCACGTGGTCGGCGAGCCGCTTCACCCACCCCATCAGCGGCGCCATGCCCTCGTCGAGCGCGGCCTGCTGGCTCGTCTCCGCGGTGGCGCGGTTCACCTGCTTGGTAAACGCGGTCGGCGGCAGCGAAAATGCGTAGCAGACGATCCGCGCCAGCCACTCGTCAAACTCGTCCTTGTACGGCGCCTCGGTAAAGGCCTGGTATTTCGACCCGCCCGGCGCCCATACCAGCCGCGTGCGGGATGCCGTGTTGCCCGCGAGCACGCTGTCGAACCATTCCTGAAACTGCCGGATCTGGTCCACATTCCACCCGTCCGGCGCGCTCAACAGCCCCGGCGGCACATTGCCCTCGGTGAAATGCTGGAGCTGCATCACCTGGCGGCGCAGCGCGATGTTGACGGTCATGATGATCTGCTCGACCGGCCCGAACCCATAGGCCTTGTGCGGCCGCGGGTTGCGCGGGAGGTACAGAAGGTCGTCGCCGGTCAACAATTTCCATGGTCGCCCATGGATCACCTGTTCGAACGCCGGCGCCGGCGCCCGCGGTCGCCGCCCGGTGTCGTCGACCAGCAATTTGATCGTCGCCCCGTCCACCGGATCGAGCCCGATCAGCTCGCCGGCCCGGTTGCGCCGCATCTCCAGCGCCGGCGCGTCGAGCACCAGCACATCCTCGAGCAATTCGCGCAGCCAGGTCGCGAACGGCCGCTCCCCGTCCGGCCGCCGCCAGAACGCCGCCACCTTCGCCACCCGCGCCGGATCGACCCGGGCGCCCTTCACCCCCTTGATCGTCCATTCGAGCTTTTCGATCTGGTCCTTGCGCGTCTCGATCGCGAGCCGGGTGATGTCGTGCCCGTCGGCGAGCGCCCGCAACTCCGCGAACGACACCGGCTCGTAGGCACGCGGCGTATAGATCGTGTTGACGCCGACCGGGAAATCCCACGCCCGCAGCGCCTCCGCTTCGAGCGGCGCCAGCGGGTAGCCGGGCGAAAAGATCCCGAGATTCGGCTGGAACACATCCGCGAATTGCGCCTCCAGCCCCTGCTGGCCCCAGCTATAGGACGGGGTGAGGCCACGGGTCAGGGACGTGCGCTTACCGCCTTGAGGGGGCATCAGAAGCTGCTCCAGGCCGCCCGCTTCCACGAATCGGGAGCGGTGCAGGCGTAAAGATAGTTGATGTCGAACTCGATCCGCCCGGTCTGGCACGCCGCCGAGCTCGACGACGGGGTGCCGGTCGCCGGAAACATCCCGTTCGCCGACGCGGTCGCCGGCGTCACCGACACGACCCGGAAATCCGAGCCGTCGAACGCCAGCCGCAAATATTCGTAATTCTGCCCATAGAGCGTCACCGCGCTCTCGGCGCCGCGCGTGCCGGGCAGCAAAATCTGCCCGCCGCTGGTGCCGTTCACCTGCACGGTCAGAACCTTGCCGTTATCCGTGACGAACCCCATCGACCATCCCGCCGCGATCGCATTCGTCGACGGCAGCGTGACCGTGAGGCTCGAAATCGGCGTGTTGTAATCCGACATCACCGTGCCGCAATCGGCCGCCGCGGCGGCATAGCTGCTGACCGCCGGAAACACCCATCTGTCGAGGCACGTCCCGCCGGCGAGCCCGATCGAGGCCGCCGTCACCGGCGTCACCTGCATCACCCGAAAGTTCGATCCGTCGAACTGTAAGACCGCCTCTTCGTAATCCCCCGCAGCGAGAGCCAGCGACGTCGCGCTGGCGCCGCTGCCGGGGTAGACGATCTTGCCGCCGCCGGTGCCGTTGACCTGCGCATTGGCGATCTTGCCGTTGTCGTTGACGATCGCGATCGTCCAGCCCGGGTTGATCGCGCTCGTCTCCGGCAAGGTGACGCTCAGAAAATCCAGCGGACTGTTGAAGGCCGAGACCGCAATGCCATTGTCGCCCACCGCCGCGGCATAGGAGCTGACCGATGGAAAGCTCCACCGGTCGATCCCGCCCGTCCCGGCCAGGCCGAGCTGCTGCGCCGTCGCCGGCGTCACCTGCTCGACCCGGAAATTGCCGCCGCCGTCATATTGCAGCGTCGCGTATTCGTACTGGTCGGCCGCCAGCGTCAGCGAAGTCTGCGCCGCCGCATTCGTCAGCGGATAAAGGATATGCCCGCCGCTTGTGCCGTTGACGTTGACGGTCAGGCCCTTGCCCTGGTCGGTCGCGAACCCCATCGACCACCCCGACGGCAGCGCCGTCGTCGGCGGCAATGTCACGGTCAGTCCCGCACTGGTGTTATAGCTCGACACGACATTGCCGTTGTCGCCGAGCTGCGCGGCATACCCGGTACTCGACGGAAACAGCCAGTTGCCCGGCCAGTCCCGGCTTTCCAGCCCGTTCGTCGCCAGCGTGTTGCGCGTCCCCGATACGACCCGGAAATTGTTCCCGTCCGACTGAAGCTGCAAATACTCGTAATTCCCCGGCCCCATCGTCACCGACGACAGCGCCTTGCCGCCAGCCAGGATCGATCCGGCCGGCGCGGTGATGGTCAGCCCCTTGCCGTTATCGGTCGCGAACCCCATCCACCACCCGGCCCCGACCGCATCCGGCGCCGGCAATGTCACCTCCAGCACCGACTCCGTCGCATTGAACGACGACACCGCGGTGCCGCTGTCGACCGCCGAAGGGCTAAAGCTCGCCGCCCCCGGAAACTGCCACTGTGCCCAGTTGCCGGTGCCGCTCACCTGGATCCCGACCGACTGCGCGGCCCGGTTCACCACCGCGCCGCCGTAATTCGGGTTGAGCAGCAGATTGTGCGTGCTCGCCGTCGCGTCGACCGCGGTGACGCAGTCGAAATACGGCGACACAAAGCTGTTCTGCCCGTCATGGGGCGAGCTGATCCCGAGACAGATCGGCGACGCCTCCATGTCGAAGGCGAAGATCGTGTTCGAGAAATTGAACCCGTTCTCCAACAACAGCGCCATGCCGCCGGTCGCCCCGGCGGAACCCGCGCCCGAAATCCGCGAAAACTGCGTCTGTTCGAGCGCGAGCCCCGCCGCGCCGCCCGCCGAGTCGGCCACCGCGAACACGTCGCTGTCGAGCACGTAGTTGAGCTGCAACCCACCCGCGCGGGGCGCCGTGCTCGCGTTGTTGACGATCAGATGGTCGAGACGGATCGAGTTTTGCGCGTCGGAGAAATCGGTCTTCCCGACCACCACCGCATAACCGGGCGTATCGCCGTTGACGAACAGCGTCCCCTCTTGCCGGAAATAAAAGCATCCCGTCGGACTTGCACTCGTGCCGCCCGAGCACTCCACCTGCAGCACCGGCCCGGACGCGATCGACCGCCCATCGATCGTCGCGCCCTCCGACGACAGCCGAAACCCGTGCCCAGCCTGCGCGGCGTAGTCGATCGTCACCCGGCTTGTCACCTTGTAGGCGCCGGCCGGCACATGCACGGGCCAGTTGTTGGTGACCGCGGCGTCGATCGTCGCCTGGATCGCCGCCGTGTCGTCATGGCTGTCGTCGCCGACCGCGCCGTTGCAGCGCACGTCGATCCACGGCCGGCCCGAGCACATCAGCACGTCGCCGTTCATCGTCGCCGTGCCGCTCGTCGACAGCGTCGAGAAATTCCCCGGCGATTGCGCCAGCGCACCCCAGCCAAAGACCAGGCACGCCGCAAACGCCACCAGCGCGATCGCGCGGTCGAGCCATCGCATCGCTCCCCCCTTTCGTCACCATCGCCGTGCTGCAAACGCCGTGTTGGCCTCTGTCACCGGCGATGTCATCGCGCGTCACCTCCGCTCGCCGCCTGGCGGCGATAGAGTTCGAAAATCCCCTGGCCGGCGATCGGCGCGACCATCAGCTCGCTCAATCCCCACACCAGCGCGTCGATCCGGTCGGGCGAATACCCGGCCGTCGCCCGGTCGAAACCGCTGGTGAACCCGCACATCTGATCTTCGAGCTGCGGGAACGCGCCGACATGGTGGACGCGCCCCTGCTCGTACAGCGCCGCGATCGGCTCGGCCCGCGCGACCTTGCCGCGCGCCGCCCGCACCGCGGTAAAGGCGACGTTCGGGTCGACCACCCGCAGCGTCGCCTCGACCATCTCGCCGCCGTTGTTCACTTCGGCGACGATCCGGTCGGCGCCGTGTGTGCGCGAGGTGGTCAGCGCGACCTTGGCCCATTCGGGCGGCGTATACCGCCCCGACAAATCGCCGAGCACGTACCCGTGCGAAATCCCGTCATGGCCCGTGGCCTTGCCGACGACGACGATCCCCGTTTCGTCCGACTGCCCGCCGCTCGTCGCGGCCGGGTCGATCGCGATGACCACGCGTTCCAGGTCAGGCTCAACGCCGACCCGCGCCGCCTCGATCATCCCGCGGCTCCACAGCGCGCCCGGCACGTCCTCGAGCAGCTCGGCATCGAGCTCCTGCCGCCCGAGCCGGGTTCCTTCGTACTTGCGCACGATCTGGTCGAGAAACACCGGCGCCAGATTGTCCCGGTTCTGGGCGGTCTTGCCCCGCGTCACCGCGACAGTCGGGTCGGCGAGCAGCGTGCGGATCAGCCTCGTCGGCCGCGGGGTCGTCGTCACCACCGCGCGCGGATCGTCGCCGAGCCGGAGCCCGAACATCAGCATGTCCCACGCCTCGGGGTGCCGCCACGCCGCCAGCTCGTCGCACCACGCGAAATCATGCTGCGGCCCGCGCAGCCGCTCCGGCTCGTCCGCCGAAAACATCGTCGCGACGGCCCCGTTGGGCCAGGTCAGCCGCCGCTTCGACGGCTCGTAGACCGGCCGCTCGTTCCCCGGCGAGATCGCCAGCAGCCCGCTTTCCCCCTCCACCATCACGTCGCGCACATCGGAAGCGGTCGGCGCGACCAGGGCCACCCGCCGCGCCCTGCCCGCGCCGACCCGCGCCCGCACCAGCTCGGCGCCGGTCCGGGTCTTGCCAAATCCGCGCCCCGCGAGCAGCAGCCACACCCGCCAATCGCCCGGCGGCGGCCGCTGCTCGGGGCGTGCCCAGAAACTCCAGTCAGCCTTGATCGCCTGGCGGTCCACCACCCTCATCTGCCGCAGCAGCTGCGTCCTCTGCAAGTCGGGCTGCAAGGCGAGCCAGACGGCGCTCAAGCTCTTCAAGCGGGTCCTCCCCGGGGTCCGGCGGCGTCTCGTCGTCATGCCGGCGCGGTGGAAGCGGAAACATGCCGAGATGCCGCCCGATCGCGTCGAGGGCGGCCTTCTTGTCATAGAGCTTGATATGCACAGTGCCCTCGCCTGGTCCGGCCCTGCGGATTTCCGAGATCGCCGCCCGGTCTTTCGGCTCGATTTCGGAGGACGGCTTCATCGTCAGCCGCCCATCGGCGTCCCATGTCGCGATACGGCCGAGGTCGACAAACGCGATATGGCCGTACTCCTCAAGCACCCGTTCCAACGTGATCCCGAACCGCGCGGCCTGCGCCGCCGCGTCTTGGGTCTCGCCGCTCCCCGGCGCCTCGACCGGAATCTTCTTCGGCTTGGCCGCGGTCGGGCGCCGAGGTCTCACGGATTTTCGCGCTGAACCCGCCCGAAGCGGCTGCCGAGGTGCCAAGAGCGATCCTTGTCTTTGACCCCGGCGGGGCGGCGTCCGGCGCTGTGCCGTTGCCCATTCCGTCCAGGGTGATGAATGTATACTCGATCGATCCGGATTTGTCAATTGGAAAATTGCTATAATGAGATTATCGAGTGCGGAAATGCGCTTCCAGCGCCCCCAGCGCCGCGATCAGGATGCCCGAGGCCGCTTCCTGGCTGACCCGCCTGCCGCTCCAGCCCTGCTCGATGGCCCATTCCTTGACCGACCGTCCCCACCCGAGCACGTGCCACAGGCACGACCCCGCCGGCGAGGCGATCCCGCCCGCCGCCTGGATCGCGCGCCATACCGCCTGCCGCGCCGCCTCGATCCGCATTCCCGGCGCGTCGCGATCGTGCCGCGTGCTGCGGTCGCCCATCCGGAGCCGCGACAGGTCGACCGCCCGGATCGGGTCGAGCTGCGCCAGCGCGAACCGGGTGCGGAACTCCTCGCCGGCCTGCCGCATCCCCGCGGTGATCGAGCCTCGCCGCTCCATGATCTGCAGCGTGTCCACAAGCCGATACGGCCGCGCCGGCCGTCCGGCCTCGTCGGCGATAACATTCGGGCTTTCCTCGATTAAATCATGCTGCCGGCGCTCCCGGGAAACCGGTCCGTCCAGCGCCTCGCTCCGCGCCTTCCCCTGCCGCGCTCGCGTCATCGCCGATCTCCTTTTGAAACGAAACAAGAACATTCGGGCCGCGAAAAACGCCGCGCGATCCGGTCTAGCCGCCTCAAAAGCGGATCGGGCGGCGACCGCCTGATCCGCCCGGTCCGACCGCCGACCGCCTTCGCCAGCGCCTCGTCCGCCCTGAGCGCCCGGCGCTCGGCAGGGCTGCCGATGGGAACATGGCAGATCGCGTGGTGGATCGGGCAGTACGACGACCCGGCCTGGCAGGCCTCGCCGCACCGCCTCTCATCGGCGAGGATGTACGCACACCCCGCCTCCACCCCGCCTCCAAAAAGCCTGCAATCATCGCCCCGATACTCCGCGACCCGCACGATCCCCTCCACCCCTTGCGAATGTCGCACGATCGATATATTATCGGGTTTGAGCATGTCAACACGATAATTGCGATAATAGAAACTATGGATGCAATCTGGTTCCAGCAGGCGCTGCGCCGCGCCGGAGCGTCACAGGCCGGTCTGGCGCGCCACCTCGAGCTGCCGCAGTCGGCGATCTCGCGCATCCTCAACGGCGAGCGGCGGGTTCAGGCCGGCGAGGTCCCGCGGATGGCTGAATTTCTCGGCGTCCCGCCCGACGAGGTGCTGCGTCAGGTCAACGCCGAGTCGGGCGCCCCACCGCGCGAGCCGGCCCGGCCCGGCAGGCCGCCCAACGCCCGCCTCGCCGCGCTCCCGGCCGGCGGTGAGCAGATGCCGATCCGCAGCGCCGGGCGCGGCGGCCCCGACCAGGAGATGTTCCTCGAAGACGGCCCGATCGGCTTCACCGCGCGCCCGGCCAATCTCGGCGGGGTCCGCGACGCCTACGCGATCTACATGGTTGGCGACAGCATGGAGCCGCGCTACGAGCAGGGCTGGCTCCTTCACGTCAACCCGTTCAAGCCTCCCACCCGCGGCCGCGACGTCGTGGTGTACAAAACCACCCAGGCGGTCCTCATCAAGCAGTTCATCGGCTGGCAGGGCGACAGCCTCGTCCTCCACCAGCTCAACCCCGACGAAACCTTCCGCATCCCCCGCGCCGAAATCGTCGAGTGCCACCTGATCGTCGGCGTGGATCAGGAGGGCTGACCCGACTCGCCCGCACCGCGGGAGAGGGAGGGACCCGTCGCAGAGCGATGGGAGGGTGAGGGCCATCCTCCTCTCCCCACAACCACCCTCACCCCGGTGTAGTCAGCGGCCCCATCGCCCGCTACGATCCCGGGAGCGAATATTCCTCACCGAGAAGGGCCCCGGCGATGCGCACGACCTATGCCGTCAACGACATGACCATCCATCGGATCGTCGAGCAGGAGCACGGCTTTACCCCGATGCTCGAATTCCTTCCCAACCTGTCGCAGGAATTGCTCGACGAAAACCTGTCCTGGCTCGCCCCCGGCGGCTATGACAAGTCGAGTGGCAATGTCGTGCTGTGCTTCCAGTCCTATGTCGTCAAGACGCCGCACCACAACATCCTGGTCGATTCCTGCATCGGCAACGACAAGAACTTCCCGCTGCGCCCGTCCTGGAACAAAAAGCAGGACGGCAACTGGATGGCCGCGCTAAAGGCCGCGAACCTCGCGCCCGAGGACATTCATTTCGTCATGTGCACGCATCTGCACGGCGACCATGTCGGCTGGAACACCAAGATGGAGAACGGCCGCTGGGTCCCGACCTTCCCGAACGCGCGCTACCTGTTCTCGAAAAAGGAATACAATTACTGGTCCGAGATTCACCAAAAGACCCCGCTCGACCAGATGACCGACAGCGTCCTGCCGATCATCGAGGCCAACCGCGCCGAGCTTGTCACCAGCGACCACGCGCTCAACGACCACATCCGCCTCAGCCCGACCCCCGGCCACACGCCCGACCATTTCGCGGTCTGCGCCGGCAAGGGCGGCGACCAGGCGGTCTTCACCGGCGACCTGATCCACTCGCCGCTCCAGGCCAAATATCTCGACCTGATCATGCGCGTCGACACCGACCGCGCCCAAGGCTGCGCCACTCGCAAGGCCTTTTTCGAGCGCTACTGCGACACCGACACCCTGTGCTGCACGATGCACTTCCCGTCGCCCTCGGTCGGCCACGTCAAGCGCTGGGGCGACGGCTTCAAGCTCGACTATCTGACCTGACCACAGCGCAGGTGCATTAGATGGCGGCGCTTGGTTCCAGCGCCGCCATCACCGCACCAATCAATTTCTCCAGCGCCACCGGCTTCTGCAGGACGACCGGCCCATTGGCGAACGCCGCGATTTGCTTCACGTCGTACGAGCCGCTCATCAAAATTATCTTGAGATGATGGCGCCTTAAGCGGGCCATGTTGCTGAGAGCCACGCCATGCGGGCTGTCTCGCCCCAGCCCGACGTCACTGAGTAATAGATCAACGGGTTCTTCGCCCTCGATGATCTCGATCGCGGACGCGAAGCTGTCGGCGGGCGTGACGCGGAGTCGCTGCTGCCGGAGCACCTGGACGACGGACCGAAGAAAGAACGGGTCATCGTCGACGACGACCACATGACACCGTTTCCGCTCCGCCAAAGCCGTTGCCTGCACTGGATCAGTACCCATCCTCAGGCACTCGCATCAACCCCGGAGCGCAACTATAACGCTAACAAGTGAGTATGTTGTTGTCTCTTCGGCGAAATAACATCTAAAATTTGCTTCAAATATTGATCGACTGCGGCGCCGTCCCTCGATGAACAGGTCGGCTGGCCGCGGGGATGAACTCGCGCGGCCGACCGACCTGGACGATGCCGTGCCTACCGCCCGACGGCGCCCCTTCCCTGGCCCTGCCCCTGCCCCTGGCCCTGCCCCTGGCCCTGCCCCTGGCCCTGCCCCTGGCCCTGCTGACCGCCCTGCTCGCGTGGGTTCTCACGCGATCCGGGGTCGGGCAGCGGGAGACCGGGCAGCGGCAAGCCCGGCTGCGGCAGACCGGGGTGTGCGCGCTCGCGCGGCACACAGGTGCCGCCCTGCTGGATTTCGTCACCCGGGCACGCGCATCCCCCCGCGGCATTCGGCACCAGCGGCAGCTTGCAAATCGTCTCTCGGACGCACTTCCCGTTGATCAGCACCTCACCCTTCTCCGGGCACGCGCATCCCCCCGTGGGAGTCTGCACCGTCGGCGGCTTGCAGATCGGCTGCTTGACGCACTGCCCACGGATTAGCACTGTCCCGGTTGGGCACACGCACTCGTTCGCAACCGGCCCCGGCACCATCGGCGGCTTGCAGCTCGTCTGCGGGACGCACGCTCCGCCGACCAGCACCGATCCGGTCGGGCACACACACCCGGCCGGCCCCGCCACCATCGGCAACTGGCACGTCGTCTGCGTGACGCACTCGCCGCCGACCAGCACCGAGCCGGTCGGGCAGACGCACTGGCCCGGAACCGGCCCCGGCACCATCGGCGGCTGGCAGAGCTGCCGCGTCGTCACCTTGATGCAGGATTTGTTGTTGGACGGGTCGCTGTCGGTGAGCCCCGAGCCCGCATCGAGCCCGACAACCGCGCAGTTCTCCACCGTGCCCGACTGGGTCATCTTGGTCTTGACCAGGATCGGCGGCAGCGACGCGTTGGCGGCGAGCGTGCCGCCCAGCGTGTACGTGCAGCTCAGCGCCCCCGGCCCTGTCAGCGTCGCGGGCGTGCAGAGCCAGCCCGTTCCGGTCGCGCTGGTCACGGTCATCCCGCCCGGCACGTTGTCGGTCACGGTGATGCTGCCGGCGGGATAGGCGAACGCCGCCCCCGCATTCGTCACCGTCAGGTCGAACCAATGCGTTCCCGGCGGCTCGCCGACGGGCATCCTCGCCTCGGTCTTCGCGATCTTCACATCGACCGGAGTCGGTTTCGGGCAATCCGGCAGCGTCAGCTTGATCTCGCCCGAGCAGCATTCGTCGGTGCCGGGCTTGCTGCCGCCGCCGATCTTGGTCGCGGTGGCTTCGAGCGTCACCGCCTCGCCGGGGGTCCCGCCGGCCAGGGTCCAGATCGTCGTCGCCGCCCACGGCTGCTGCGCCGGCGTCACCGTGACGCCCGCCGTCGCCGAGGCCAGCGTGATCTCGCTCCCGGTAAACCCGCCGCCGCTCAGCGTCAGCGTATAGGTGCCGTCGCCGTTGCACGTGACGGCGACCTTCGTGTCCTGGAGGCAACCCGTCACGACCGGCGGCGGCGGTGGCTTTTTATCGCAGCCGCCAGGGCTCATGCAGAAATTGTCGTACCCCGCCTCCTCCGACGGGTCCGAGGTCCAGTCGATCGGGATCTGCACCATCGACACGGCCTGGATGATCGTGTTCCAGCTCGCGCTGTAGCCGTTGCCGGTGGGCGCGATTACCCACTTGCCAGACGCGCTGGCGGGCAGGTTCTGCCCCGCATCGATCAGGTTAATCGGGGCGCAGATGTTCTGCCGCCACGGGTCGTTCGAGGTCACGGTAAAATTGGCGACGAATGTCGCGTGCAGCGTCGGGCCGCTCCAGATCGTAAAGCTGGGGGTGATCGGCCCCGGCGGCGTCCCCGACACGAACACCTTGAAGTCGAAGCAGAACTGGCCGCACCCGCCCATCTTGGCGTTCCAGTCGCCGAGGTATTTTTCATCCCTCGAACACGCCGCGGACGCGCCCGCGGTGTCCCGCAGGTGCAGGTAGTAGTCGCCCGCCCCGCCGATGCTGTTCACATTCGACGTGTCGATGACGATGTTCGGTGCCGCCGGGCAGGCTTCCCAGCCGCTCAAGCCGGCCGTCCCCTCCCCGAACCGATCGCACATCGGCCCCGATTGGGCCGCGGCCGGCGTGATCGCCGACACAGCCAGCGCGACAACGAACGCCAATCCGGCGAGGGCCCTGCGCAGCATTGTATGCTCCGTTCTTGAGGCTTCGGACATGCGGGTCGTCATTTCCGGATCCCGCAGCTAGCTTTCGGGATCGAGACCTCGATCTTGCTTCGGCAGCAATCGTACGGCTTGCCGCTCGCGGCCGCGGCCGCGTCGAACGCGCAGATGTCGAGGATCGCGGTGGCCCCCGCCGGTCCGGTCACTGGGATGTTCGCCGGATTGAGCGGGATCGGTCCGCCGGGCACGCTGACCCCGGCGGTTTGCGAGCGCGCGCTGACCGCACTGATCCAGGCCGGCCCGGTGACGGCCAGCTTGTAGACCCATTGCCCCGTGGCCGTGTCGCACTCGAACGCCCCCTTGCTGGCAAAGCAGGCTCTCGGCGGTGGCGGCGGCGGGCAATTCGGCCCGATGCAGCCCGGATTGGGTGGGCCGCCTCCCCCGCCACCTCCTCCACCACCTCCGCCGGACGCACCGCCGCCAACCGCGCCGGAGCCTCCGGCCGCGGCAACCGCGGTCGAGCCCGCGCAAGGCTGCGCCAGCACCCGCACCCCGCCGATATGGCCGAGCGCGCCGGGGTCGTCGAACCGGTCGTCGTAGTCGATGAAATAGCTCGTCGCCGGCGGCTCGTTGGCCGGACGCACCAGGTCGACCGGATTGCCCTGCAGCCCATGCACGACCAGCGGACCGCCCGGATCGAGCTGGCTCTTCCGCGTCGGGTCGTTGCGCAGATTCTGCCCGGTCGTCCACAGCGCCGCTTCGCACGTCCCGGTCGCGAGCGTCCCGTCGGGCGCATAGCCGTAGCCGAGCGCGACGCCGCCGTCGGTATTGCGGAAATCGCCGGCGAACCCGATCGCGTATTCCTGGGGCGCGGGCTTCCACAGCCCCGGCGACGGCGGATCGTTCGGCTCCTTCGGCCAAAACCGCAACACCCGCGGCTCACCGGCCTTGGTAAAGGCGGAATAGTCATAGCTGGCGGCGATCGGCGCGCGCTGCGCCAAGAGCATCGCGCCTTGCCGCGAAAATGCGATGTCAGACACCGCATACGGCCCCGGCTGCGCCGGCACCGCCAGTTCGAGCCGCGCGTCCGCGCCGAGGCCGCCATCCGGCCGAATGCCCACCGACCAGATTTCCGGCCCCATATTCGCTGCCCCGTTCCCGGTCGAATAGAACAGCCGGTCCGCCCGCACCGCGAGCCCCCATACCCGCCGCTCCGGCGGCGCGAAGCCCCAGCCGGCCGGGTTGGTCGCATCGAATTTGGGGCTGGCGATGTTGGGGCGGTTGGCGGCGCTGAACGCCATCGGCGCCAGCTTCGCGGCGCCGCGCCCGGTGACGCCGTGGTCATACGGCGCACCCGCCTCGCTGCCGTCGGCGATCGCGAAACGATGGATCATGCCGGTATGCAGGTCGGAGACGAAAAGCTGCCTGTGCGCGGCATCGTAGGCGAGACCGCCCAGCCCCGTTCCCGGGTTGGGCGTGCCGCCGAGCGTCACCTCGGCGAACAGCGTCGCCGCGCCGGTCGTGCCGTCGATCTTGTAGACGCTGCCCGGCCCGCCATTCAGATCGAGCCCGAACTGGCCCGCCATCCACCCCGCGCCCGGCCCGCCGGTCTTGCGCCGCTCGGGGGTCCCGTTGGCTCCGCGGCGGACGAGGTTCAGCCCAAACGCCGAGGTCGCGGCGAGATAAATGTTGGGCGGGTTCTGGTCGTCGAGCGCGACGCCGAACACCTGACCGACATCCTTCGCATGAACGTCAAACGTCTTCGGCGCCGCAAACAGCCGTCCGTCCCAGGGAAAGCCCGGCGTCGTCAAATCGATCACCCGGGCCGACGGCCCGTCGGGATCGATAAAGGTGAGATCGGTCACCGATTTGCCCGGCGGGCGCGGTTGCGCCGGGTCGGGCGCGATCGTTCCCGAAAACCCGGTAACGACGGCGTCGCCCAACGCTAGATCGGGGCGGCTGCCAGGCTGTTGCGCCCCGGCGCCGGTCGAATACGCCAAGACAACAGACAATAATGCCAAAAGCGATACGCTGATCTTGGACATGACGCCTCTAACTCCGGTCCCGCTTGCGGTAGAGTTCGGTTCACCACGGCAACTTCGGCGAATGTGTTAGGCGCCATCCGGCGATGGCTAAAACTCGGGCTGATAAGCTCAATCGCGTCGCAAAGTTCTTCAGTTTCAATGGTCAATCTGACGTGTTGATGCCTCTTAAGCGTCGAGCACAGCGAAAGATAGATCGCCAATTTGGATAGTTCACGATTACCGGCGCAGCAATGTCAAGCGCCGTCACCACTGGCCCGAGCCTCGCCACCAGCCGCCGCGTCTTTAATTCCGCGCGGCGATGGATCACTGCCCGACCTGATTGCATCTTAGGACGGGGCGAAAGCGTTTATCCCCTCACAGGCGATTTTTTTACTTTTTATTTACGCCGACGGTTTCAGCGGCAATCTCGCACCGACGTCCGTTGAGCGTCCTTCGTGCTGCGCACCTGCGATGACCATAGTAGAGTCGCGAAAGACCAGCCGAGGCCAGCAATGCCCGATTTCCCCGCCCTGCTCGACCGCTTCGCCGCCGCAATCGTCACCGACGACGGCCAGGGCCTCGCCGCGCTCTTCACCGAGGACGGCACCTACGACGATGGCTTCTTCGGCGCCCACACCGGCCGCCCCGCCATCGCCGCGATGCTCCGGCGCTTCCACGACACCGGCCGCGACTACCGCTGGGACTGGTCCGATCCCCTGACCGACGGCCGCACCGCCTATGCACGCTGGCGCTTCAGCTACGCCTCGCGCCTGCCGGGCTGCGAGGGCAAGCCGGTGATGTTCGAAGGCATCAGCCGCTTCCTCTTCCGCGGCGACCTCATCGCCCACTACGCCGAAGCCTTCGACCGCGGTGTCGCCCTCGTCCAGCTCGCCATGCCCTCCGACCGCATCGCCCGCATCCTTGAAAAAGCCGCCGCCGAGCAGAACGCCACACGAGAGGCTCGCGCACACCTCGACCGGTTCAAGACCGGCTAACCCCGCCCGGCGCGCCTCGATACTTTCCCGGAGAATGGAATGACGGACCAAATCCACGATCTGTTCGAAATCATGGCGACGACCCGCTCGATGCGGCGCTTGAAGCCGGATCCCATCCCCGACGCCCTCATCCACAAAATCCTCGAGGCCGGCGTGTCGGCGCCGTCAGGCGGCAACATGCAGCGGTGGCGTTTCCTCGTCGTTCGCGACCGATCGGTCAAACAGACGGTCGGCGCCTACTACAAGCGCGCCTGGGACGAGGTCGTGAGCCCGCGCTATCGCGCCGGCACGCCCGCGCCCGGCACCAGCCCCGAGCGGTTCGCGCGGATGCTGGACGCGGCGCAATACCTCGCCGACCACATCCACGAGGCGCCGCTGTGGATCGTGCCGTGCATGGAAGGCGCCAACCCGGCCCGCACCGCCGGCTCGTCGATCTACCCGGCGGTGCAGAACATGCTCCTGGCCGCGCGGGCGCTCGGCCTCGGCGCGACGCTGACGACGCTCTACCTCAATCTCGAGGCGGAGGTGGAGGCGGCGCTCGGCCTGCCTCCCGACGTGCATTCCTATGCCCTGCTGCCGATCGGCTACCCGATGGGCCGCTTCGGCCCGGTCCGCCGCGTCCCGCTCGCGGAGATCGTCTACGAAGACCGTTGGGGTCGGGCTTTTCGGCAGACAACGCCCTGATGTTCCGCGGCCACGAGCCGCCGCGGAACGCCTCACGTAAGTACAAACCTGCGCTTGTGGCGGACGATGCCGGCCGCGAGAGGCCTACCAGGCCTCCCGCCCGCGCACCGGCCGCGCCGTCTCGGCCACCTTCTGCTCCGCCTCGTGCTTGTCGAACATGGCCTTCGCGGCGGCATTGCGCTTCGCCCCGAATTCGGCCCGGTTGTCGCCGCACCATTCATACGACGCCGCTCGCGGCCGGTTCTGCTTCGAGAAATGCGGCATCACATACCGGGCATAGAGCTCGTACGACCGCTTGGTCGCCTCGAAATCGGCCCAGTTATGCGCCTGGTGCAGAAACGCGCCAAACTCGCCCTGCTTGGCCTGCAGCCGCTCGATCAGCGCGATCGCGTCGTCCGGCGTCCCGCACACCCCGAACTTGTTGTCGATAAACCACTCCAGCGGGTCCTGCCCCGCCGGCACGATAAACCGCGGCTGGTTGTTGTTGAGGTAGCCGAGATACCGCTCGAACCCCCATTTCGCGTTCTTGAACGCCTGCTCGCGGGTCTCGGCGATGTGCATGGGGCCGACGAGGCGGAGCTGGTTCGCATCCATCGTCCGCCCCTCTTCGGCGGCGAGGTCGCACGCGATCTTCCAGTTCGAGCCGAGCGCGTCATACCCGAACGGGTTGGTCGCCGCGACGCAGATCATGCTGAGCCCGTATTTCCCGGCGAGCCGCCCGCCCGACGGCGTCACCGCGCTGACGACGGCCACCTCGGGCCGGGGCTTCGTGTACGGCAGCAGATGCAGCCGGCACCCCTCCATCGTGTACCAGTCGGTCTTCTCGGTGATGGTCTCGCCGTTGAAGAGGCGCAGGATCGCGTCGAGCGACTGGGCCATGCGGTCGCGCTGGGTCATCGGGTCGATGCCCATCATGATCGCGTCCGACGCCAACAGCCCCGGCCCCGCGCCGAACATCACCCGCCCGCGCGTCATGTGGTCGAGCTGGACGATCCGGTCCGCGATCATCATCGGGTGGTGATAGGGCAGCGAGACGACCCCGGTGCCGAACTTGATGTGCCGCGTCCGCTCGGCGGCGAAGGCGATAAAAATCTCCGGCGACGAGATGATCTCGTACCCCGCCGAATGGTGCTCGCCGATCCACGCCTCCTGAAACCCGAGCTTGTCGAGCCACACCATCAGGTCGAGGTCGCGTTCGAGGCATTGCGTCGGGTCCTCCTCGTTCGGATGGAACGGCGGCAGGAAAATCCCGTGGCGCAGGTTGATCTCGCTCATCGCAAAGCCTCCTTGATCTCTCCGGCTGTCGTTGCGAGGAGCCGAAGGCGACGCGGCAATCCCCCTCCGACTAGCCTCCTGCGGATGGGGATTGCCGCGTCGCTCCGCTCCTCGCAACCGACACGACGGAATCAGCTATGCGATGCTACCTAGTTTCCCCAGCGTGGAAAACATTTCAGCCCGCAACCCTCACGCGCCATATTGCGGTGCCGCAACGCGCCCGAGGAGCCTGTTTTCGCCATGAGCCTATCGCCCCAAGAATATCGCGAGCACCTGGAAGCAACCTCCGTGCGCGCCGGCTTCACCTTTCCCGGCGTGGTTTTGCCGGAAAGCCACGAGTTCCGCCTCGGCGAGATGCGCTTCCACTACCTTGACTGGGGCAACAAGAATTTGCCGACGATCGTGTTCCTGCACGGCGGCGCGCTCAACGCCCACACCTGGGACCTAGTCTGCCTCGCGCTGCGCGACGACTACCGCTGCGTCGCCTTTGACCAGCGCGGCCACGGCGACAGCGACTGGTCGGCCGATGCCGACTACACGATGTCCGCCCAACTCGCCGACACCAAGGGTTTCGTCGACCATCTCGGCCTCGACAAGTTCATCCTCGCCGGGATGTCGCTCGGCGCGATCAACTCGCTCAACTTCGCGATCAACTATCCCGAGATGCTGTCGAACCTCGTCATCATCGACGCCGGCCCCGAGATGCGCCGGCCCGGGTCTAGCCGCATCCGCGACTTCGTCAACGGCGTCGCCGAGACCGTGACGATCGAGGGCATCATCGCAAAGGCGCTGGAGTTCAACCCTCGCCGCGACCCGAAGATCCTCCGCCGCAGCTTGATGCACGCGCTGCGCCAGCAGCCCGACGGCACCTGGAAGTGGAAATACGACCGCCGCCGCTTTCAGGTGCTCGACCAGGAAGCGCACCGCGCCGAGCGCGCCGCCCTCGCCGACGGCCTCAACCGCGTCACCTGCCCGACCCTCGTCGTCCGCGGCGGCGAAAGCGACGTCTTCGCCGAGGAAGACGGCATCAGCCTCGCCCAGCGTCTCCCCGACGGCAAATTCGTCACCATCCCCCGCGCCGGCCACACGGTCCAAGGCGACAACCCGAAGGATTTGGTCGCCGAACTCCGCCGCTTCCTGCAGGCGAACTGACCGGCAGGCGCAAATCCGTCGAGAGAGTAAAATTCCCGATTTGGGAAATCGAGACTTTCCCCGATCTGGGAAGTGACTATATTGTCTCGATGCAGGTGGTCGCGCTCCGCACCTTGAAACTGTTCTGGGCGCGCCACCCGCAGGCGGAAAGTCCGCTGCGCACCTGGCACAGCATAGTTTCCGCGGCGGAGTGGGCCGGGCCGTCGGATGTCAGAACTCAATTCGGTTCGGCGGATTTTGTCGCGGACAATCGGGTCATCTTCAATATCGGAGGCAATAAATTCCGCCTCATCGCCCATGTTTCCTATGAATACAAGGCGGTCCTCGTGAAATTCATCGGTACGCACGCCGAATACGACGCGATCGATCCTTCCAGCCATGGCCTAGCGTGAGGTTGCCATGACCGAGCTTCGTCCGATCCATTGCGAAGCCGACTACGATGCGGCGCTGGCGGAAATCGACACGTATTTCGCCAACGAGCCAAAGCGCGGTAGCCCCGAGGGCGATCGCTTCGAGATTCTGCTCGCTCTGGTTGGTGCCTACGAAAAGGTGCATTGGCGAATAGAACCGCCGAGCGCGATCGACGCCATCCGAGAAGTGATGGCGCTAAAGGGCTATACGCAAAAGGACCTCGGCGAGCTTCTCGGGTCGCCGTCGAGAGCCTCGGAACTTCTGAGTCTCAAGCGCCCGTTGAACATGGAGCAGGCCTACAAACTCCATGAGGCCTGGCAGGTGCCGGCCGAGTGCCTGCTGGCGCGCTAGACTAGCTCGCTACGCTCGCCCCTCACCCGCTTCGCTGCGCTCGGCACTACGCCCCGCACTGAGGGAGAGAGTGGCGCGCGAGGCGTGACGGGTGAGGGCGGCACAGCAGGCCTATCGGTTTCGCGCGCCGTGGAACACGGCGATCCACCGTCAACTCATCGGCCTCGCGATCGACCGTGTAGACGACGATATAGGGTAATCCACGAACCACCCATTCCAGGGTACCTCGTGCCTTCCCAGCGTGGCCGATATAGGGAACGTGGCCGAGCAACTCCGTGCTCTGAATGATGCGCTCGATCACGCGATCGGCCGCGGTCGGGCGGTCCTTAGCGATCCAAGCGTGTATGTTGTCGAGATCGCGGTAGGCGTCCTCGCGAACAATGACCCTCATGCCCAACGGGCGGCAAATCGCGCTCGAACTTCTTCCAACGTCAAAAACTTGGGATCGGGATCGGCGAGGCGGCGCGCGACCTCTGCGACCTGCTCGTCGCTGAAGCTCACATCGCTGGCGTGTTGCTCCTCCATCTCGGTCAGGACGCGCGCCGCGTCTTCCTGCCTTTCCGACGGCCAGGTCAGCACGCGGTCAAGCACCGCCTTGAGCTGCTCCACTTTCATGCTCGAACCCTAAGACACCGTCGCGCACCGATCACGTCCGCACCAACTTCCGGACCCGGTGGTTGTTCGTATCCCCGATCCACACCGCCCCATCGGCCCCGACCACGGCCCCATGCGGCCGATCGAGTCCCGCCTCGCCGGCCGGCCCGCCATCCCCGCCGCCGCCCTGCCGACCCCCGGCGAGGTTCGTCACCACCATCGTCCGCCGGTCGATCGCCCGGATCGCGTGGTTCTCGGTATCGACGATCAGCAAATTTCCGTCCCGGTCGATCGCCATCTCCTTCGGCGCGTCGAAAACCGCCGCCAGCGCCGGCCCGCCATCGCCCGAGTATCCTCGCGCCGTCGTCCCCGCGATCGTCGAAATCACCCCGCGCCCGTCGACCGCCCGCAGCGAACTCCCCTGCCGCTCCAGGATGTACACAAGCCCATCCGCCCCGACCTTGACCGCCCGCGCCCCGAACACCCCGGCAGCCACCGCCGGCCCGCCATCCCCGCTATGCTCAGCCGCCCCGGTCCCGGCAAATGTCGAGATCACCCCACTCGCCATCTCGATCGCCCGCACCCGGTTATCGGTCACGTCGGTGATGTAGAGCCGCGTCTGCCCCGGATCGAACGCCAACCCGTTCGGCTCCGCGAGCCCCGCCGCCACGCCCGGCCCGCCATCGCCCCCATAGGCCGCCTCGCCGGTCCCCGCGATCGTCGTGATGACCCCGGTCGCCGCATCGACCCGCCGCACCCGCCGGTTCAGCCGGTCGGCGACATACAAATTCCCGCCCCGGTCGAGCACGACGCCGTAAGGCTCGTCGAGCGACGCCCGCACCGCCGGCCCGCCATCGCCGCCAAACCCCTTCTCGCCATTCCCCGCGACCGTGGTGATGACCCCGCTCCGCGCATCGACCCGCCGGATGCGGTTGTTGAACGTATCCGAGAAAAAGAGATTGCCGCCCCCGTCGAACGCGACATCGAACGGCCCGTTCAAGAGCGCCTCCTCCGCCGGCCCGCCATCGCCGCCAAACCCTTTTTCGCCGGTCCCGACCGCCGTCGTGATGATCCAACCCGCCATGAGCGGCGCTCCCAAAAGGAAATTCTTCACCGCAGAGTACGCGGAGGGACGCTGAGGTCAGAGAGGATTCGATGCCGTATCCTCGGCGTACCTCCGCGACCTCCACGGTAAAATTTTGCTAAGCTGGCGCCAGCCACGGCATAGGAGACTCACCATGCCCGACACGAAACGGCCAAAGCTGGTCGGCATCAACCACGTCGCGATCGAGGTCGCCGACATCGACGAGGCGCTCGCCTGGTATGCCCGCATCTTCGATTTCACCCTGCGCGGCAAGGGCGAGCGGAACGCCTTTATCGACATGGGCGACCAGTTCATCAACATGACCCGCGTCGCCGAGGCCAAAAACGATGGCGTCGAGCGCCGCCATATCGGCCTCGTCGTCGACGACCGCAGCACGATCGTCGAGCTCGCCAAGGCCGCCGGCGCCCGCATGGTCGACGGCCCGTTCCTCGATTTCCTCGACCCCTGGGGCAACCGCCTCGAGATCATCGAGTATTCCAACATCCAGTTCACCAAGGCGCCCGGCGTGATGCGCGGCATGGGCCTCGCCCTCGACAAGAACGACAAGGCCAAGCAGGAGCTGGCCGAAAAAGGCATGGCGGCGGAATGACCAAGATGAAACTCAGCCTCATCGTCCGTGGTCAGCACCCGCCCGGCGACCCCGCGGGCCACCTAGCCGACGACCTCGACCTCGTCCGCGCCGCCGACCGGCTCGGCTTCGACGGCGTGGTCAAAGGCTCGCATTTCAGCGCCCACCCGTTCCAATCGGTGCAGCAGATCCCGTTTCTCAGCTACTGCGCCGCGATCGCCCCGCGCCTCCGCATCATCTGCGGGCTCGTATTAGTTCCGCTTCATAAGCCATTGGAATTGGCCGAGGCGCTGGCGACACTCGACCTGATGTCCGGCGGCCGGCTGGTCTTCGGCGCCGGGATCGGCTACCGCGATGTCGAGTTCAAGGCGTTCGGCGTGCCGCGCGGCCGCATGGGCGAGCGCTTCGAGGAAACGATCGAAGCGATCAAGCGCCTCTGGACCGAGGAATTCGTCGACATGAAGGGCTCGCATTTCGAGCTCGACCACGCGACCTGCCCCGTCAAGCCGGTGCAGCAGCCGATGCCCCCCATTTGGATCGGCGCCAACGCCGATATCGCGATCGAGCGCGCCGCCCGCATCGGCGATTGCTGGTACATCAACCCGCACAACACGCTCGCGACGATCGGGCGCCAGATGGACCTCTACAAGCGCGCCCTGGACGCCGCCGGCAAACCGTTCCCGAACGAAGTACCGATGCGCCGCGAGGTTTTCGTCGCCAAGAGCCGCGCCGAAGCCATCCGCCTCGCCCAGCCCTACCTCGAAGAAAAATACCGCGCCTACCGCGCCTGGGGTCAGGACAAGGTGATGCCCGAAGGCGACGATTTCGACCACGAATTCAACGAACTGCTGGAAGACCGCTTCCTCCTAGGCTCCCCGCGAGAGGTCGCCGACCAGCTCAACCGTCTCAACACAAGGCTAGGCGTCAACCACCTCGTCGCCTCGATCCACTGGCCGGGGATGCCGAACAGCCTCGCGCTGGAGCAGTTGCAAATCCTGTCCGAGGAAGTCCGCCCGCTGCTCGCCTAGCGGCCCTCACCCGGCCTTCGGCCACCCTCTCCCGCATTGCGGGAGAGGGTGCCGACCCCGGCGCAAGCCGGGGATCGGCGGGTGAGGGCTATCCGACCGCAATTCCGAAATTCGTATGGCCCGCCCCCGAGGACGGCCCGTATTCGCCATACTCCGCCCCGCTCAGCCGGGTCGCCCCGTCGAGCGCCCCCAGCATCGAGGCGATGTTCCGCCCGCCCATCTCGGCCGATGTTTCCTTCGCATACCCATCGAGATACCGCCGCGCCTCGCCGAGCCGGCCATCCTCCAGCATCCCGACAAACTGCCGGTCGAGCGCCTGGTGCTCCGCCGTCGGCCACGCCGCCGGGTTGCGCACCAGCCGATGCGACAGCGCGGAGCTGGCGACAAACACCACCCGCTTCCCCGACCCCGCCGCCGCGTCCCGCACCGCCTGCCCGACCCGGTAGCATTCGTCGAGGTCGGCGAGGATGCAGGTGCCCATCGTCACCACCGGGATGCGCTCCTCGGGATCGAGGTATTGCAGCGGCACGAACGTGCCGTAATCCCATTTGTAATGCGGCGTCTCGTTGCGTCCGGCGAGGAGCCCCCGCCCCTTGATCGCATCGACCAGCGCCGCCCCGAATTCCGGGTCGCCCGGCCGGTCATAGGGCACGCCGGGGATCAGGTCGGGCAATTCGTCCGACACGCAATTCCCGCAGTGTCGGGCCTGACACGTCACGTACCAGGTGAACGTCGTCACCCAATGCGCTGACTGCAATACGATCACATCGGGTTCAAGCGCCCGGATCGCGCGGCCGAGCGCGTATTCGCCGCGTATCACCCCATGCAGGAAATCCGGGGCCTGGGCCTCGATCCCGATCCTCGGCGAGTGCGAGGCGATCGCCGACATCACTAATTTTCCCGCCATCGCGCTGCCCTTCCGGTCCGTGACACCTACCTTAATCGTCATCCCGGCGAAGGCCGGGACTCACGGTTCAAACGCACTAGGGCCGGAGGAGTGGGTCCCGGCCTTCGCCGGGATGACGGATTGGAGAGGTCACGCCGCCAGCCGTCCCTTTAGCACTTGCCCCCCGTGCTGCCCGCTCGCCTGCCCGTCCTCGATCGCGACGACCCCATTCACCACCGTCGCCTTGATCCCGTCCGCCTTCTGCACCAGACGCCGCGCCCCGCCGGGCAGATCGCGCTCGACGGTCGGCAGTTGCGGCTTGACCTTGTCGGCGTCGAACACGACCAGATCGGCCGCATACCCGGTCCGCACCAGCCCGCGGTCCGGCAATTCCCACGCCGAGGCGTTGTCGAAGGTCAGCATCCGCACGGCCTGTTCGAGCGAAAACGCCTCCTTCGCCCGCACCCAATAACTCAAGAGGTGCGTCTGCAATGACGACCCCATCTCCTGGCACACATGCGCGCCGGAATCGGAGAAAGTCGCCAGCGTCCGCGGGTGCTGCAAAATCCCGAGCACGTCGGCCGGCGACTCGTTGACGATCGGCTGCACGAACATGCGGTTGTCGTTTTCTAGCGCGAGGTCGAGAATTACCTCGACCGGATGCTTGTTCTGCCGCCGCGACAACTCCCCGACGCTCGGGTCGTCCCAGTTCACGTCGAGCATCGGAAAGAGGTTGTCGTAATTCGGCTTCCGCGGGTCGGTGGTCGCCGCGCCGCCGCCCTGCAATTCCGACGAGCGCGGCTTCATCTGCGCCTCCTCGGCGATCAGCCGCGCCCGAACCTCGGGGTCGCGCAGCCGCGCCTTCTGCTCTTCGAGCGGCAGCGCCCGCACCGCCTTCCAAGCCGGCAGCACGTCGAACGGCAGATATGACCGCAGCGAAAACACCGCGTTGATCGACCGCGTCGTCGCCTGCCCGTACATCCGCCCGCCCGCCGCGACGGTCTCGTCCATGTGGTTAAGCTGGAAATCCCATTTGTTCGGCTCGTGCCCCTGCCGCGTCGACAGCATGCCGAACATCACCGGCCGCCCGGTATCAACGGCGATCTTGCGCAGCCGGTCGAGGCACGCCTTCTGCGCCTCGCCGCCCGAGATGTCCGGCCCGATCTGGAAAATCCCGGAGTTGAGCGCGCCCATCGCCCCGACCAGCCGCTCGATCTCGCTCCAATCGGCGATGCGGCTGGCGACCGGCGAATCGTCCGGCGTCAGGTGCGTCGTCGCCACCGACGATGAAAACCCCATCGCGCCGGCGCGCACCGCCTCGGTGACGATATGCTCCATCAGCCGCAGATCGTCCTCGCTGGCCTTCTCGCTCAAGCCCCGCTTCGCCCCCATCGCGTACATCCGCAGCGCCGAGTGGCCGATATACATGCCGTAATTCAGCCCCTTGGGCAGCCGCTCGACATTGGCGAGGTATTCCGGAAAGGTCTCCCAGGTCCAGTCGATGCCGGCCATCATCGCCTCGGTCGGGATGTCCTCGACCGCGGTCAAGCAGCGCGCGAACCACTCCCGGTCCTCGGGCTTGCACGGCGCCAGCGCGAACCCGCAATTCCCCATCACGACGCTCGTCACGCCATGCCAGCACGAGCAGCTCCCGAGCGGGTCCCACGCGACCTGCGCGTCCATGTGCGTGTGGCCGTCGATAAACCCGGGCGCGACGATCATCCCCTCGGCGTCGATGACCCGCTCGGCCGGCGCCCGGATCCGCCCGATCTCGACGATCCGCCCGCCCTCGACCCCGACATCGGCCCGGTAGCGCGCCGTCCCCGACCCATCGATCACAGTCCCGTTCTTCACCAAAAGGTCGAGGGCCATCGCGAATCTCCTTTGCGAACGCGAAACGATCGACCCATCGCAGGCCGCGGTCAACAGGGTGGGCACCGCCACCAAGACACCAGGAACAAGATTTCGACGCGGAGGACGCGGAGGATTTCGCAGAGGACGCGGAGGGAACGGGCACGCGGCGAAGCCGGAACAATCACAATGAGGCAGTGAGACAGTGAGGGCATGGTCCCCAATCTCACTGTCTCACTGTGAATTTAATGGCGCTGCGCGCCGATTCCGAGCCGCCCCCGCGTCCTCTGCGAAATCCTCCGCGTCGAGTTGATTTTCTTTCTTCGTGTCCTTCGTGCCTTCGTGGTGAACCCCTTTTTCCACGGCGCCGCGCCGCATGGTTGACAGGCGCGGGTGGGGGCGCTTGCATCCTCGCGCAAGGAAAAAGGGAACGGTCATGGCGACCCGCCGGCATCCGATACCGCCCGAGATCGCGGAACTGACGCTCGAAGACATCGCGCAGCGGTATATCGGCCGCTTTCGCGACAAGATTCCCGATTGGGCGGCGTTCGAGGACGCCAAGATCGACGGCTACCGCCGCGCCCAGCACCGCTTTATCGGCGCCGGCGGCTCGGGCAAGCACGACGACCCGGAGGTGATCCCGGCCCGCGCCTTTACCCTCAGCGTCATGTTCGTGCAGCCCGGCGAGGGCAACGCGCCGCACACGCACGAGGTCGAGGAGGTATTTTTCGTACTCCAGGGCCATCTCACCGTCTTCGTCGAGGACGAGGCCGGCGCCCGCGTCACCCGGCGCCTCGGCCCGTGGGAGTGCATCGCCTGCCCGCCGGGCGTGATCCACGGCTATCAGAACGAAAGCCTCGAACCCGTCTATTTCCAGGTCATGCTCGGCCGCGGCCGGCCCGATACGATGGGCTATGCCGATGACGAGCTTTACCGCCGCCGCGGCGCGCATCTCGCCCGCTAGCCCATCTGGCCCGCTAAAGGAGATTTCCATGCCAGTCGTCGAAACCGAAACCCACGGGCAGATCCTGGTCGTGCGGATGAACCGGCCCGACAGCCTCAACGCGCTCAACGCCGAGATGCGCCAGATGCTGGCCGAGACCTGGACCGAGTTCCGCCAGAGCCCCGACCATGAAGTCGCGATCTTTACCGGCACCGGGCGCGGGTTTTGCGCCGGGGAGGACATGAAGCAGTCGCTCGCCGACGGCGCCCCCGGAGGCCGCCGGCCGGCGATCGAGGACCCGTTCATGTCGGGCGCCCTCGAAAAGCCGGTCATCGCCGCGGTCAACGGCTATGCGATGGGCGGCGGGTTCATGCTCGTCGAGCGCACCGATTTGCGCGTCGCCGCCAAGGGCACGATCTTCGAGGTGTCGGAGGCCAAGCGCTGGCTCCTCGGCGGCTACAATCACGGCCACCTCGCCAACGTGCCCTACCCGATCGCGATGGAGATGGCGCTCGGCTTCCGCTTCACCGCCGAGCGTTTCTACGACATCGGCTTCATCAACCGCCTCGTCGAGCCCGACCAGCTCATGCCCGAGGCGATGAAGATGGCCGAGCACCTCTTGACCCTGCCGCCCGCCTCGCGCGTCAACACCGTCCACATGATGCGCCAGATGCGGCCCTCGCCGAGCGGCGAACAGCAGCGCCTCGCCGCCCTCCTGCACGAGCATGGCGCCAAAAGCGACCTGATGGAGAGCCGCGCCGCCTTCGCCGAAAAGCGCAAACCCAATTTCAAAGGCTGGAACGACCCGCAAGATCGCTTCCGCCTGCCCGCGCTGGACGCGGCGAACGACTGATGGCGGGCCCTGTCACTATCCCCTCGCCCGCATTGCGGGAGAGGGAGGGACCCATCGCAATGCGATGTGAGGGTGAGGGCGGCGCTAAGCGCCGTTCGCTTCTCACCACCTCCCCCGGCCTTCGCCGGGGTCGGCCCTCACCCGGCCGCTGCGCGGCCACCCTCTCCCGTAATGCGGGCGAGGGGATAATCGCATGACCTCTCGCATCGGCATGGCCTTCTCAGGCGGCCCGTCCCCCGCCGAGATCGCGTCGCTGATCGGGCTTGCCGACGAGCTGGGCTACGAATCCGCCTGGGTCGCAGAAGGGCATGGCGGCGACCAGTTCGCGGTGCTCGCCGCCGCCGCGCTGCAGTCGAAGCGGATCATTCTCGGCACCGGCATCACCAGCGTCTTTGTCCGCACGGCCCCGACGATCGCGATGGCGGCGGCGACGGTCGACGACGTGTCCGGCGGCCGCCACATCCTCGGCATCGGATCGAGCCACCGCGTCCAGGTCGAGGGCGAGCACGGCGTCCCTTACGGCAAGCCGCTGACCCGAACCCGCGAGACGGTCGAGCTGATCCGCGCCCTCCTCCGCGACGGCAAGGCATCGTATCAGGGTCAGACATTTAGCATCGAAAACTTCGAGCTGTGGTTCAAGCCGCGCCGCCCAACCCTGCCGATCTACGTGTCGGCCGTGTTCCCGAAGATGATCGCGCTCTGCGGCGAGATCGCCGACGGCATCATCCTGACCCGCAGCACGGTCAAGACCGCGCCCGAAATCCGCAGCCAACTCGCCGAGGGCGCCCGTAGCGCCGGCCGGGACCCGTGGGCCATCACGATCGTCACCCTGCTCCCGACCATCGTCGCCGGCACCAAGCGCGAGGCGCTGGCCGCGCTCCGTCCCGGGCTCGCCTTTTATGCCGGATTTTTCCCGCGCTACAACAAGCTGATGGCCGATCACGGCTTCCCCGAGGAGGCCGCCGCGATCGCCGAGGCATTTGCCCGCGGCGACCGCGAGGCGGCCGAGCGCGCGACCAGCGACGCCCTCATTGACGCCACCAGCGTCGCCGGCACCCCCGCGCAATGCCGCGAGCGGATCGAAGAATACCGCGCCTCGGGCATCGACGTGCCGGTGCTGAGCCCCTATTCCCGCGGCCCCGGATCAAAGGCCGCGTTCGAGGCGGTGATCCGCGCCTGCGCACCCCCGCGCTCAACATGACGCTGCTCGCCGGCCTCAACATCGTCCAGCTCGGCGACGGCCTCGCCGCGGCGGTTTGCGGCCGGCTGTTCGCCGATACCGGCGCCGCGGTCGCCTGCATCGGCGCCGACCGCTCGACCCCGTTCGCCGAATATCTGAACCACCGCAAGCCGGCGCCCCCGCCCGACGCGCTCGCCGCGGCTGACCTGATCATCGCCGAGGGCGGCCCGGCCGCGCTGGCGAGACACGGCCATTCCCGTGACGATCTCCGGCGGCTCAACGCCCGCGCCGTCATCGCGCTGATCTCGCCCTACGGCCAGACCGGTCCCAAGGCCGACGAGCCGGCGAGTGATTTGACGCTGCTTTACGCGAGCGGCATCGCCCACCTGCTGACCGGCCAGGTCGACGACCTCGCCGAGGCGCCGATCCGCCCGGTCGGCGAGCAATCGGCGTTTATCGGCGGCATCGCCGCGGCCTGCGCCGCGATGCAGGCGCTGCTGTCCACTACCGAGGGCGCGGTCGTCGACGTCTCGATCGAGGAGGCGCTGGCGACGATGGCGATGACCGAGCTCGCCCGCGCAGGGCTCGGCAAGGCGAGCCGCCCACGCAAGCGCGTCGGCGACGGCAACGGCGCCACGGTCTGCATCCTCCCGGCGCGCGACGGCTACGCCGCGATCTCGCCGCGCGAGGACCGGCAATGGGCCGCCTGGCTCAAGGTCATGGGCTCGCCGGCTTGGGCCGCGGATCCGCGTTTCGCCACCAAGCCCGACCGCGTCGCCCATTTCGACGCGCTGCACGCGCTGATGTCGGAGTGGAGCCGCAACCACGACAAGCAATGGATCGCCGACCAGGCACAGGAAGCCCATGTGCCGAGCTTTCCGCTGCGCGAGCCCGAGGAACAGCTCGCCTCGCCGCAGCTCGCGCACCGGCGTTTCTACCGGCCGCTCGATATCGCGGGGAAGACCGTCAACACGCCGGGCGCCCCGTTCGGCCTGACCCTGTCGCCGGGCCGCGAGAACGCGCCGAATCCCGCCGGCGCACTCCCGCTCAGCGGCATCCGCGTGCTCGACTTCAGTTGGGTGATCGCCGGGCCGACGACGACGCGCTACCTCGCCGCGATGGGCGCGGAAATCATCAAGATCGAGGCCCCGGGCCGCGGCGATCCCGGCCGCGCCACCGAACTCCACACCGTGCTCGGCCAGGCCAAGAAGGCGATCGTTCTCGACCTCAAGCAGCCCGAGGCCGTCGCGGCCGCCCGCGCCCTCGCCGCCAAATCCGACGTGCTGGTCGAGAATTTCGCGACCGGCGTGATGGACCGGCTCGGCCTCGGCGCCGAGGCGCTGCGGGAGGTCAACCCGAACCTCGTCTACGTCTCCGCCTCCGGTCTCGGCCGCACCGGCCCTGAGGCGCATGGGGTCGCCTACGGCACGCTGCTCCAGTGCTACGCCGGGTTCGCCGGGCTCAACCGGCATCCCGGCATCCCGCCGCGCGTGGGATTTGCCTGGCTCGACCCGATGTGCGGGCTGATGCTGGCCTATGTCACCGCCGCCGCGCTGTGGCGCCGCCGGCGTGACGGCGCGGTCGCGCGGGTCGATTTCTCGATGGTCGAGGCCCTCTTGTGGACGATGGCCGAGCCGCTGATCGCGACCCAGTTCGGCGACAAGCCCCAGCCCCAGGGCAACCGCTCGCCGCGCCATATCCCGCACAACGCCTATCGCTGCGCCGGCGACGACGAATGGATCGCCCTTGCCGTTACCATCGAGGACGAGTGGCGCGCACTGTGCGGCGCGATCCCGGCGATGGCGCATCTCGCCGAATGGGGCATGCGCCAGCGCACCGAGCGGCGCGGCGGGATCGATGGCGTCCTCACCGGCTGGGCCTCGCGCCTTGGCGCCGCCGACGCCGCCGCCATCCTGCGCGAGGCCGGCATCCCTTGCGCCGTGCTCGCCGATTCATCCGACCTCGCCGCGAGCGAGCACCTGCGCGCCCGCGGCTTCTGGGACGGGTTCGGCGCCGGCGCCCTGCCCGGCCTGCCGTGGCAATCGACGCTCGACCGCGCCACGGGCCCGGCTCCCGCGCTCGGCGCCGACACCGACGCGGTGCTGCGCGACGTGCTGGGCCTCACCCCCGACCGCATCGCCGCGCTCCGCCGATCCGGCGCGCTGGGATAGGCTTACGCACGTTCAACCGGAGGAAAACGATGAGCATCACCCTCAACCAGGCCACCCGCGTGCTGCGCGCCACCCTCGCCAAGGCGGCGGAGCTCGACATCAAGGTCACCGCCGCCGTCGTCGACAATGGCGGCCGGCTCGTCGCGTTGCAGCGGATGGACGGGGCGATCTGGGCCGGGGTCTACGGCAGCCAGGGCAAGGCGATCGCCTCCGCCGCGTTCGGCCGCAAGAGCGGCGATATGGCCGCGCGCGCCGACCAGCCGACCCCGCGCGGCATCGCGCTCGCCGATGGCGGGCACATGATCATGGGCCAGGGCGCGGTGCCGCTCTACCGCAACGGCGCCCTCATCGGCGCCTGCGGCGTCGGCGGCGGCACCTCGCAGGAAGACGAGGATTGCGCGGCGGCCGGGGCAGAGACGCTGAAATAAGCTGCCTTGGGCCGCGGGCGTCCCGCCCGCATTTTCTCTTGAGGTACGGGCGTCCCGCCCGCTCTCGCTCCGCTCGGCCCTCACCCGCCCTTCGGGCACCCTCTCCCACGGTGCGGGCGAGGGGAAAATTGTCGAATCCCCTCGCCCGCAACGCGGGAGAGGGTGGATCGCGAAGCGAGACGGGTGAGGGTCGCGCGAAGCGCGAGGCCGGCACGCTACATCCGCCGTTCGGATACTCCTGCAAGGAACGACCCGAGCTGGTCCTTCCAGAATTTCGCCATCGCCGTGGTGCCGTGGCCGCGCGTCTCGGTGCTGGCCGGGACCAGGTAGAGCTTGCCGTAGAACACGACCGCCGCCTTGAACCCGCGCGGCTGCGCCGTGTAATTGCCGCCCTGCCAGCCGGGATCGTTGCGGATCGCCTGGGTCATCAGCCGCCGCAGCATCCAGTTGCGGCTCGCCATCGCGGTCGACTGCAACGCCATCGACACCAGCGCGTCCATGAAATCGGCTATTTCTCGCCCCGCATCCCGCCCATCGAGTTGCCGGCCTTCGCGGGGCCCGCGATGACCCGCCGGCTACGGCGCTCGGGCAGCACCTCAAAAGCGGGTGCCGAAACGCACACCGAGATCGTTGATGCTTTGATTGTACCTGGCCAGCCCACCGTTCGAGATGTGATCGATCATGACCGACACCGCCCAGGTCGGATTGATCTGGTAGCCGAGCTCGCTCGCCTCGCGGAACAACACGTGGGACCCCAGCGCCTGGCGGTCGGAGGGTGCGGGGCCGCTCT
>DATAUV010000133.1:0-132878 GCA_036268075.1 Allostellaceae bacterium
CGGTTTCAATCCCGAGCCGCTCGGCATCCGCGGGATGGATGTCGAGCAGCGGCTCGGACTGGTGCGTCATCAGGCGCGGCACCATCCCGGTGCGCGTCATCGTATGCCATTGGTCGCGCACCCGGCCGGTGTTCAGCACCAGCGGCCATTCCTGGTCGCTGCGCTGCGCCAGCGGACGGTAGGGGGTCGGGACGAGCCGGGTCGCGAGCCGGGCGATGCGCCGTGTGCCGGCCGGAACGGCGCCGCTTTTCACGGGCCACTGCACGGGATCGAGCCGGTCGTATCCCGCGTCGCTCAGCGCGGCGAGGCCACCAAGATCGAACAGCCGCTCGCCACCGTTCTCGAAGGCCGACAGGGCCGCGTGCTCGCGGAAAATGTCCGCGGGGCGGCGATAGGAAAACGCGCGGCCCCACCCCATGCGCCGCGCGACCTCGCACAGCATCCACCAATCGGGCCGCGCCGCGCCGGGCGGCTGGCGGAACGCGCGCTGGCGCGAGATGCAGCGCTCGGAATTGGTCACCGTGCCGTCCTTCTCGCCCCAGCCGGCGGCGGGCAGGACGACATCGGCGAGCGCCGTGGTGTCGGTCGGCCAGCAATCGCTGACGACGGTAAACGGGCAGCGGGCCAACGCCTCGCGGACCAGCCCGGCGCGCGGCATGCTGGCCGCGGGATTGGTGCCCATCACCCACAGCGCTTTCACCTCGCGGTCGAGCATCCGGTCGAACAGCTCGACCGCCTTGAGCCCCGGCCGGGCCGCCATGCGCGGCGCATCCCAGAACCGGCGCACGCGGTCGATATCCGCCGGGTCAGTGAAGCTCATATGCGCGGCGAGCTGGTTGGCGAGCCCGCCGACCTCGCGCCCGCCCATCGCGTTGGGCTGCCCGGTCAGCGACAGCGGCCCCATCCCCGGCCGGCCGATACGCCCCGTGGCGAGGTGGCAGTTGACGATCGCGTTGACCTTGTCGGTGCCGGCGGCCGACTGGTTTACGCCCTGCGAGTAGACCGTCACGGTGCGCTCGGTGGCGCCGAACCAGTCGTAGAACCGGGCGAGGTCGACCAGCGGCAGATCGGCGGTCGCCGCCGCCGCGGCAAGGGTCGGCGCGCAAGCGAGCGCCGCCTGGAGCGCGTCATCGAAACCGGCGGTGTGACGCTCGACCCACTTCGCATCGAGCGCGCCGGACTCGACCAGATGGACGAGCAGCCCGGCGAAGAGGGCCACGTCGCTACCGGGGCGCAAGGCCAGGTGCAGGTCGGCGTTCTCGCAGGTCGCGGTGCGGCGCGGGTCGATGACGACGATGCGGGTGCCGCGCGCCTGCCGGGCCGCGACGAGGCGCTGGTACAGCACCGGGTGGCACCACGCCATGTTGCTGCCGACCAGCACGACGAGGTCGGCCGTTTCGAGATCGTCGTAGCAGCCGGGGACGATGTCCTCGCCAAACGCCCGCACATGCCCGGCGACCGACGAGGCCATGCATAGCCGCGAATTGGTGTCGATGTTGGCGCTGCCGACGAACCCCTTCATCAGCTTGTTGGCGACGTAATAATCCTCGGTCAGGAACTGGCCGGAGACATAGAGCGCGACCGCGTCGGGGCCGTGCTCGGCGATCGTCCGGGCAAAGCGCCCGGCGATCAGGTCGAGCGCCTCGTCCCACCCCGCCTCGCGGCCGCCGATCGCGGGCCGCAGCAGCCGCCCCTCGGCACCCAAGGTCTCGCCCAGCGCGGCGCCCTTCGAGCACAGCCGGCCGCGATTGGCCGGGTGGTCGGGATCACCGGCGATCGTCCCGTCGGCGGCGACCCGCACCCCGCAACCGACACCGCAATAAGGACAGGTGGTGGAGACCGCCCCAGCCTCTGTCACGCCGCCCTCTCGCCGACCCCGAGCGCCGCCGCCGACAGGAACACGCGGCCCGCGCGCACCCTGACCGGGACGACCGGAACCCGGCCCTCGTCCGGCGCCTCGGCCTCGCCGGTTTCGAGGTCGATGACCCAGCCATGCAACGGACAGGCAATCGCGCAGCCCTGCACGATCCCCTCCGACAGCGGCCCCGCCTTGTGCGGGCAGCGGTCGACCAGCGCGAAGACCCGGTCGTCGGCGGTGCGGAACACCGCGACCGGCACGTCGCCACCCGCCCCCTTCACCCGCCGCGCGCCGCGCCTCGGGATGTCGACGAGGCGTCCGACCTCGACCCAGCGATCCGAGGGCATGGCTCACTCCACCTCGGCCAGCGCGCGGTACTCGTGTGCCTCGGCGCCGCCGGCGCGCTGACGCCACGGATCGATTTGCACCGGAAGCTGGGATTCGTGGAAACGGGCATAGAGGGCGCGGCGGTTGTCGGAATCGTCGACGAGCCGTTCGCGCACATACTCGATCCCGCGCCGCGCGACCCACGGGGCCGTGCGCTCGAGATAGCGCGCCTCCTCGCGATAAAGCTGGAGGACGGCGCCGACATATTCGAGCACCTCCGCCTCCGTCGCGACGCGGACGAGATGGTCGGTGACGCGCACCTCGATCCCGCCATTGCCGCCGACGACGATGTCGTATCCGGCATCGACGCACACCACGCCGATATCCTTGATCGTCGCCTCGGCGCAGTTGCGCGGGCAGCCGGAGACCGCGAGCTTGACCTTGTGCGGAGTCCACGAGCCCCAGCACATCTGTTCGATCTTGACGCCGAGCCCGGTTGAATCCTGGGTCCCGAACCGGCACCATTCGCTGCCGACGCAGGTCTTTACGGTGCGGAGGCCCTTGGCGTAGGCGTGGCCCGAGACAAGACCGGCCTGGTTCAAATCGGCCCAGACGTTCGGCAATTGATCCTTGCCGACGCCGAGCATGTCGATGCGCTGGCCGCCGGTGATCTTGACCGTCGGGATCGCGTATTTCTCGACCGCGTTGGCGATCGCGCGCAATTCGGTCGGATTGGTGAGCCCGCCCCACATCCGGGGCACGACCGAAAACGTGCCGTCCTTCTGGATGTTGGCGTGCGCCCGCTCGTTGATAAAGCGCGATTGCGGGTCGTCGCGGTAGGTCGCGGGCCAGGCGCAAACGAGGTAGTAGTTCAGCGCCGGGCGGCATTTCTGGCACCCGTCCGCGGTCTTCCAGCCGAGCGCCTCGCGAATTTCGGCGATTGTCATGAGGCCCCGCGCCAGGATCGAGGCGCGCACGGAATCGTGGCCGTGATCGGTGCAGTTGCACATCGGCGGATCGGGGTTGTGCACGACGGTGCCGCCCATATGCGCGAGGATCGCCTCGACCTTGGCCGTGCATTGCCCGCACGAGGCCGAGGCCTTGGTGTGCGCGCGCACCGCGTCGAGCGTCGAGAGACCGCGGGCGGCGATGATCTCGCGGATGCGGCCCTTGGTGACGCCGTTGCAATCGCAGATCTGCTCGCTGTCGGGCATCGCCGCGATGTCGAGCGCCGCCGCCGGGGCGCCGGCCGCCTCGGCGAAGGCGCGGCCGAAGACGAGCTGGTCGCGAAAGGCCGACACGTCGGCCTTCTCGCGCATGAGCTGCACGTACCAGGGGCCGTCGGCGGCGCTGCCGTAGAGCACGCTGCCGACGACGCGGTTGTCGCGCAGGACGACTTTTTTGTACACGCCCCGCTTGGCGTCGTGCAGCGTGATCTCGTCGTCGGCCTCGTCGGCGGCGGCGAGCGCGCCGGCCGAGAACACGTCGATGCCGGTGATCTTGAGCATGGTGAAGACCGGCGGCGGCACATAGGCCGCCTCGTCGTCGCCGGCGAGCCGGGCGCCGCATACCTTCGCCTGCTCCCAGATCGGCGCGACGAGGCCGAAGACCTGGCCGTTATGCTCGATGCACTCGCCGACCGCGTAGATGTCGGGGGCGCTGGTGCGCATGTCGTCGCCGACCAGGATGCCGCGGTTGATTTCGAGCTTGGCGGCGCGGGCGAGGTCGATATTCGGACGGATGCCGATCGCCAGCACGACGAGGTCGGCCGGGATCTCGCGGCCGTCGGCGAGCTGAACCCCTTCGGCGCGCTCGGTGCCGATGATCTCCTCGGTCTGGCCGTTGGTGAAAAAGGCGATGCCGCGCGCGTCGAGATCGCGCTGCAGCAATTCGCCTGCCGCGGTGTCGAGCTGGCGGTCCATCAGCGTCGGCATCAGATGCACGACCGCGACCGCCATCCCGCGCCGCTTGAGCCCCCAGGCCGCTTCGAGGCCGAGCAGCCCGCCGCCGATCACGACGGCGCGGTGATGCTTGCCCGAAGCGGCGATCATCGCCTCGACATCGGCGATGTCGCGAAAGGCGTGGACGCCCGGGAGGCCGAGCCCCGGGATCGGCGGCGCCAGCGGCTTCGACCCGGTCGCGAGCAGCAGCTTGTCGTAGGCGCGGGTCTCGCCGCCGACGGTTACCGTCTTGGCCCCCGGGTCGATCGCGGTCACCTGGCTTCCGGTGATCAGCTCGATACCGGTTTCCTCGTACCAGTCGAAGGGGTTGATGACGATCTCATCGACCGTCTTCTCGCCGGCCAGCACCGACGACAGCATGATGCGGTTGTAGTTCGGGTGCGGCTCGGCGCCGATGACGGTGATGCGGTAGCGGTCGGGCGCGCGGCGCAGCAGCTCCTCGACCGTCCGCATCGCCGCCATGCCGTTGCCCACGACGACGAGGCGTTCGCGCGGCACCTTTTCGAGGTAGGTGTCCATCGCCGCTACACCCGCGCCGCGGCGAGGCTCGGCGCCTGGCGGGCGAGGAAACTCTTGCGCAAATAGTACCACCAGGTCAGCGCGATGCAGCTCGCGTAGAAGCCGAGAAAGACCTCCAGCGCGGCATAGGGCCCGCCGGTCGCCGCGATCGAGGCGCCGAACCCGCGTGGGATCAGATACCCGCCGCAGGCCCCCACCGCCGAGGTAAAGCCGATCACCGCGGCGCTTTCGGTCGCGGCCGATTTCAACGCCGCAGCCTTACCCGCCTCGCCCTTCGCCTCGCGCAGTTTCGCCTCGCGGAAGATCGACGGGATCATCCGGAAGGTCGAGCCGTTGCCGATCCCGGTGGTCACGAACAGCACCAGGAACATGACCAGGAAATCGGGAAAGCTCTTCGCCTCGAGGTAGTGCATCGCGCCGACCGTCGCCGCGCCCATCGCGACGAAATTCCAGAACGTCACCCGCGCCCCGCCGATCTTGTCGGCGAGCATCCCGCCGAGCGGCCGCACCACCGATCCCACCAGCGGCCCGAGAAACGCGATGCCGATCGTGACCCCTGGAAACTGCGTCTTGATCAAAAGCGGGAACGCCGCCGAATACCCGATGAACGAGCCGAACGTGCCGATATAGAGCCACGACATCACCCAGGTGTGCTTGCGCCGGGTGATGATGACCTGATCTCGAAACGTCGAGCGCGCCGTCGAGAGGTTGTTCATGCGGCGATAGGCGCCCCAGATCGCCAGCGCGATCAGCGGCAGCCACATCAGCCCGGCGTTTTGCAGGTAAATCCCGGTCGTCCCCTGCGGCGCGCCGAGATAGAGGCTGAGCCAGCCGGCGGCGATCAAAATCGGGGTCAAAAGCTGCACCACGCTGACGCCGATATTGCCGCCGGCCGCGTTCATGCCCAATGCCCAGCCCTTCATCCGGTCCGGATAGAAGAACGAGATGTTGGCCATGCTGGAGGCGAAATTGCCGCCGCCGAGCCCCGCCGAGGCGGCGACGACCAGCATCACCCAGTACGGCGTCTCCGGGTGGGTGACGAAATACGCGAGCGCCAGGGTCGGGATCAGCAGCATCGTCGCGCTGACCACGGTCCAGTTCCGTCCGCCGAATTTGGGCACGGCAAACGTGTACGGAAACCGCATCAGCGAGCCGATCAGCCCGGGCAGCGCGACGAGCTGGAAAAGCTGGTCGGTGGTATAGTTGAACCCGGCCTGCGGCAGCTTGGTCGCGACGATGCTCCAGATCAGCCAGACCGAGAACCCGACATGCTCGGCGAGGATCGACCAGATCAGGTTGCGTCGGGCGATCGCCTTGCCCTTCGCCTCCCAGAATGCCGTGTCCTCCGGGTTCCACTCCGATATCCAGGCGGTCTCACGCGCACTCATCCGATTTGTCCTCCTCCGGCCGACCCGTGTTGCGCCGCAGCGCTCGATGCGGAGGATCAGAGCAAGCGTCGTGCCATCGGGATCGGGCTCTTTCGCTGACTGCGAAAGCTTAGGCTATCGGCCGCGATTGCTCAGTTTAGAGGCTCCGCGGACGAAATTTGTGCATTGCACAATATTTGAGCAGAGGGCACGCGAGCCGCCATAGCTGACACCCGCCGCCAATGCCGCTAGCATTCCGCCACGCGCGCTTAGGATCCTCCGCCATGCAAATCGTCGACGCCCAGATCCACACCTGGGGAACCGGATTGCCGAGCAACCTGTCGCACCGGCAGGTGACGCATTTCACCCCCGAGGAGGCGCTCGCGCTGATGGACGAGGGCGGGGTCGACGCCGCGGTGATCCACCCGCCGGGCTGGGACCCGAACGCGACCGAGATGGCGTTCAAGGCGGTGCGGGACTTTCCCGGCCGCTTTGCGATCCTGGGGTCGCTGCCGCTCGACAACCCGGGTTCCCGCGCCCGCATCGCGACGTGGCGCGACCAGCCGGGGATGCTGGGGCTGCGCTATGGCTTTCTGCACGATCCCGCCCGCCGGCGCCTCGCCGACGGCGAGTACGACTGGCTGTTCGCCGAGGCCGAGAAGGCCGGCGTGCCGGTCGCGTGCCTGGCGACGGACTCGCTGGCGGTGCTGGGCAAGCTGGCCGAGCGCCACCCGGGACTGCACCTGACGATCGACCATCTCGGCGGCCGCGGCGGCCTCACGACGCTCAAGGACCACGCCGCGATGACGCATATGCCGGAGCTGCTGGCGCTGGCGCGGCTCCCCAATGTCGGGGTCAAGGCGACCGGCGCGCCGGGCTATTCGGCCGAGGGTTACCCGTACCCGATCATGCAGGGCTATCTGAAACAGATCTTCGACGCGTTCGGCCCGCACCGGATGTTCTGGGGCACCGACATCACCAAGATGCCATGCTCGTGGCGCCAATGCGTGTCGATGTTCACCGAAGAACTGCCGTGGCTGAACGAGGCCGACAAGCGGCTGGTGATGGGCGAGGCGCTGTGCGCCTGGTGGGGCTGGAACCGGAAATAGGGGATACCGTAATGAAGAACACGAAGGGCAAGAAAGTCGCCGTGGTGATCGGCGCGACGTCGAAGTGGCAGGCGGACGGCCGGATGACCAATATGCTGCACGGTCACGCGGTCGACCCCAACGTGGTGCCGGTGGGCGTGCAGTGGGGCGTCGGCGGGGCGATCGCGCAGAAATTCGCCGCGGAAGGCTTTTTCACCGTGGTGACGACGCGCACCGAGAGCAACGCGTCGGGGCTTGCCCAGGCGATCCGCGACCAGGGCGGCGAGTCGATGATCGTCGAGCTCGACCTCAGCTCGGACGAGTCGATTGCGAACGCGTTCAAGACGATCCGCGCCGAGGCCGGCGAGCCCGAGGCGGTGATCTACAACGCCGGCTATCTCGACGGCCGCGAGCTGCCGGCCGATAAGGAATTGCTCGAATACGTCCCGGTCCGGATCCTCGACACGGCGATCGCCGTCGCCATCCGCGGCCCGTTCCTGGTCGCCCAGGAGGTGCTGCCGGCGATGCGCAAGAGGGGCGAAGGCTCGTTCTTCTTCTCGAACAATTCGAGCTCCCTGCGCGGCCGCAAGCGCTACACCGGCAGTTCGCTTTACTATCCGCGCGTGATGATGCGGACGCTGAGCCAAGTGCTGACCGAGGAATATTCCGAGCACGGCGTGCACGTGGCGAACGTCATCATCGACGGCACGATCGATTCGCCGGGCACCCGCGCCCTGCCGCGCAACGCCAACCGCGGCGCGGAAATCATCAACGCCACCAAGATCGCCGAGGCGTTCTGGTATTTGCACACGCAGGACAAGACCTGCTGGAGCCACGAGATCCAACTGACGCCGAACCCGAACAAGCCGAGCTACTGATCCGGCATTGCGGGCGCGGCGGCTTGGCCGCGACGGGGATTAGGGTTCGTCGATCACGCTGACATGGGCGGCGACGATGCGCCAACCCTGGTCGAGCCGCGCCCAGCTTTGCATCTGGCGGCCGATCTTGCCGGGCACGCTGTCGCGGTGGAACAGGGTCGAGGCGGTGGCGAAATCGTCGCCGTAGGTCGTGATCACGGTGCGCGACAGCCGCCGGGCCAGCCCGACGGATGGTCGAGCGCTGCGAAACGCGGCGATCTCGTCGCTGCCGTGCAGGATCTCGCCGATCCCGTAGCGGATCGTCAGGGGATTGTTCCAGAACAGCTCGGTCAGCGTCGCCACGTCGTTGCCGACCAGCGCCGCTTCATAGCGCCCGAACGCGGCCTCGATTTCGGCGACGATTTGGGGATCGTTGATCTTCACCGCCCTGCCCCTCTTCTCAACGCCGGTCTTGCTTGAGGAGACCGACCAGCGGGTTCGGCGTCGGCGGCGCGACCCGCCGCAGCGTGTTGGTGTCGCGGTGGTCGAATGCCGGCGTCTTGCCCTTCAGCGCCAGATCGGTGCGGGTCACATAGGTCCAGCCGCCGTCGGCATTGAAGGTGATGTCGATGCGGTAATAATCGGTGCGGAACGCCTCTTCGAGGAAGGTCGTCGAGCAGATGCCAAAGCGGGTATCGCCGCGCCGCGCCTCGACCGAGATATGGTCGTCGTCCGGCCTCGCCGTTCCGCCCGCCAGCACCACCTGGCCGCGCGGAATGGCGATCGTCTGCATGATCAGCCCGGTAGCCGGCTCCCACAGCCAATAGCCGACCTGATCGTGGAAGGTGATGGCCTCCTCGGCCGTATTGATGTGGATGTGGTAGCGCAACCCGTAGAGAAGCTGGGGACCGTTGGCCTGGGGATCGGTCGGCTCCATACGGATGTGTTCCCGATACACGCGGCGCTCGGGACCTTCGGCCTTGGGGGCAACGTCCACCCCCTGATCGGACTCCCAAACCCCGGCCAGCCGCCGCAACGGCCCCAGATTGGCCAGCGTATCCGGCGAGGCATCGGGTTCCGTGAAGATGTCGTCGGGGATATTCGGCATAGGTTGCCCAATACAAATTGGCTTCGGCGAGATTGCGTCCTAGCCTCTACGATGACAAGCCATTGGCCCGTTGCGTGCTAAAATTATGAGAGCGGAGCCGGATTGGCGTCCCCAAGGGGATTCGAACCCCTGTTACCGCCGTGAAAGGGCAATTTTAAAGACACCAGAGAACACGCCCGTACTTGCTAACGCCATTGATATAGCTCGATTTTTCTGATACATCATTCGGGCGTGTTCGGCCGAGTTTGGCCCCATCTCCGGGACACTTCCGGGACACTAACCCAGTTTCCGCCCGGATGAGGCGACGGTCAAACCGAGACACGCCGGGACACCCAGCCCCGTTACCGCTGTGCAAGGGGGTAACACCAGATGGCAAGGTCGATTAGGTCCAACGCCCTCGAAACACGCTCGGCGCGGCTGCGGCTCCCCGTGGCCAAAAAGCCGGTGTTCGTCAAGATCGGGCCGCAACTCGGGCTCGGCTATCGCCGCAACCACACCGCCGGCACATGGGTCGCTCGCGTCGCCGATGGGGCCGGCGCGAACTGGACCAAGGCCATCGGCAACGCCGATGATTTCGAAGATGCGAGCGGCGGCGCCGTGCTGGACTTCTGGCAGGCGCAAGAGAAGGTCCGCGCGCTGGCCCGCGACAGCCGGGAGGGGGCCAAGCCTGTCACGGTGGAAGCAATCACGGTGGCCAAGGCGATCGACCGCTACGAGGCCGATCTAAAGACCCGCGGCGGCGACGCTGGCAACGCCGCGCGCGTCCGCACGCACCTGACCCCGGCCCTCGCCCGACAGACTGTCGCCGCGCTCACGGCGCGCGACTTGCGGACCTGGCGCGATGCCATCGCCACGAAGCTCAAGCCCGCATCAGTCAACCGCACCACAACCGGACTCAAGGCGGCTTTCAACCTCGCCGCCGATCAAGACGAACGGATCACCACCCGCCGCCCGTGGGAGATCGGATTGGCTACGATCCTCGGGGCCGAGGAAAGCCGCAACGTGATCCTGCCCGATGCCAGGGTGCGCGAGCTGGTCGCGGCGGCCACGGTGCAGAGCCGCGAGTTCGGCCTATTGATTGAAGTGGCGGCCGTGACCGGTGCCAGGATCAGCCAGCTTGCCCGGCTTGAAATTCAAGACCTACAAGCGGACCGACCCGACCCGCGGCTGATGATGCCAGTCTCGCGCAAAGGGAAGGGCGCCAAGGCGGTGCTACGCCGGCCGGTGCCGATCCCCGCGGGGCTGGCGGCGAAGCTGGCCACCGATCGCGCTGACACGGCCCCGCTGCTCCTCAAACCGAGCGGTGAACCTTGGAGGAAATCGGATCATAGCCGTCTGTTCACGCGCGCCGTGCGACGTGTTGGCCTCGACCCCGACGAAGTGACGCTATACGCGCTTCGCCATTCCAGCGTCGTGCGCCAGGTGCTCGCCGGGGTGCCTGTCCGCGTCGTCGCGGTCAACCACGACACCAGCGTCGCGATGTTGGAGCGAACCTATAGCCGCTTCATCGGCGACCATGCCGATGCGCTCGCCCGCGGCGCCTTGCTCGATATGGCGGCCACGGTTTAAGGCGCCGTCTGCTAACGCAAAACCCTAGCGTTTCTGCCGCGTTCACCCATT
The DNA here is from genome assembly GCA_036268075.1 of Allostellaceae bacterium. Lineage (GTDB taxonomy): Bacteria > Pseudomonadota > Alphaproteobacteria > ATCC43930 > CGMCC-115725 > DATARH01. The sequence goes on from DATAUV010000133.1 coordinate 10,706, forward strand.
CGGTAAGGGCCAAAACGCTAACGTACTGGAACGCACCCATGCAAATTCTAATGCGTTAGCGTGCAAAGAATGATTTGTGGCAGAAACACTAGAGATGCCCGCAAAATGACGTTAGCTGGTTACTTGAGAAATCAAAATAACGATTGAGTATTCGTGCGAACTCGGTCATCTGTTGTCTCGCGTTTTACACTTAGTGAGGACAACACAATGAGCATGACCCCAGCACCCGCCGCCGATCTTCCGCCCGGCGCCTACTCTCCCGCCGACTTCGAACGGGCGTTCGGCATCGCGCACTCGACGTTCTATGAGATCGTCAAATCGGGCGACCTGATCGTGCGCAAGATGGGCCGGCGCACCTTCGTCTTGCACGAGGATGCCGCGGCTTGGGCACGCTCGCTGCCAATCGGGATCGGCGCCAGCAAAGCGGCGTGATCCCGATGGCGGGCGCCGATCCGATCGCCGAGTACCTTGCGTCGGGCGGCCAGATAGAGCGCTGCCCGACCGTGTGCTTGGTATTGACGACGGGACGGCCGCCGGCCGCGGATCGGCAGCAATTGGCCGAGCGCCACGAAGCCAGGGAAGCGGAGCGCGACAGGCTGCGCGCGGAAAGATGGCGGTGGCCGGCAATGGCCTTCGTCGAGCATTCAAGCCCGAAGCCACCGGACACCTTGACCCACAAATGAAACGATCCGCAGGCCCTTGGCTGGACACCCTGCGGATCGATCTATGTAAGCAGGACTGACTGATGAACGATGTATATGAAGTTGGGGAAAAAGTCAATCCGTCTCTATCGCCGCAGCACGCAGCGGCTTTGGCCTATATCGAGCGCGGCATCGCTGTGTTCCCCTGTATCGTGCCAGGCGCCAAAGCTCCAGCGTGCGAAGGGGGTTTCAAGGCGCGCACCACCGACATCGGCCAGGTTGATGCATGGTGGGGGGAAATTCCCGCAGCCCCTAAATACCACGAAACCCCATGACCGAGATCGTCGAGCTCCCCGCGTGGATCGCCGCCGCGCTGTCGGCCGAGCGCGAGGCACCGGCGCGGGCCGCGGTCGCCGAGCTTGATCTGCCTGTCAACGTCGAGCGCGCCCGCGAGCGGCTTCACTTCCTCGTGAGCGCGGGCGACGTGGCGATCGAGGGTGCCGGCGGCGACGATCGCACCTACCGGCTGTGCGCCGAGATGCTGAACATGGGGCTGAGCCCCGAGACGGCCGCCGCAGAAATCTCGAGCCTTTGGAACCCGCATTGCGTACCGCCGTGGGACGAGGACGAGATCGAGGCCAAGGTCGGCAACGCCGCGCGCTACATGCAGAACGAGCCCGGCAGCTACGCCGCCAGCGGGATCACCGAAGGCGTGGTGGCGGGGCTGGTGCGCTACGCCGCCGAGCACGCGCCGGCCGCACCCGAGCAACCCGCCGCGGCATCGTGGGTGGAATACATTGACCGACTTGTCGCGGAACAAGGCATCGCTGGAGGCGCCCCCGTGCGCCAATGCGAGGGGTGGCTGAGTTGGCGTCAGCTGCGCGCCCGCCCGCGCGAGCAAGTGGAATGGGCATGGTACCAGCGCCTCCTCGCGAATGAGACGAACATCTATACGGGGATGCCAGGGATCGGGAAGACGACGCTTTCCTTGAACCTTGCGGCCGCCATCGCCGCCGGCCTCGCATTCCTAGGCTACGATACCAAAGCCATGCCGGTGGCGTTGCTGCTGGCCGAAGACGTGTACGGCCCGGTAGAATACAATCTCGCGGGGATCGCCGAATACCTCGGTGTCGGCGATGACGTTCTAGACGACATGCTCAAGGTGTGGTCGGTCAAATCCGACCCTCACCCCGGCGGCCATATGCTCGCGCGGATCGCCGATGACGGAACGATCACCCCGACGCGGTTCTTACTGGAGAAGGTCATCCCCGAGCTGATGCGCCACCGCGGCCCCGTGCTGTTCATCGTCGACCCGCTCGCCGAGTTCGTCAGCGCCAATCGCAATCTGGACGTACCGGCCCGCGCCATCGCGACCGGGTTCTTTCAGCAGCTCTGCCGGCTCAACGGCGGCAAGGTGACGGTGCTGGCCAATGACCACCCGAGCAAGTCGAGCCAGAACGATCAGAGCTACATCGCCGGCTCGGTGCAGGTTTCCGCGGCCTTCGCTCTGACGGCGACCTTGCGCAAGCCCGACAAGCCGGCGGGGATCGAAGGCCACAAGGATTTGACCTTTCAGACCCTCAAGCCGAAGTATGGACCCGAGACAACCACACCGCTGTACCGGAGCGACGACTGCCCGGCATTCATCGCCGGAACCGGCCCCGCGGCGATGCTGCGCGACATCAAAAACGACGTGTACCGCCATGTTGTCGAGCGTGCCGAGCACGGCCTTCTCACCGGTAACGATGACCGCAGCGACTACGGGCCAACAGAGATTGGTTTCGCGCTCGGGCACAGCCCAGACATGATCCGAAAGACATTGAAGACCTTGCGGGGCGCGGGGTGGATTTTGTGGCAGCCAAGGGTAAACGGGAAGGCCAGCGGCACCTACATAGCCGGCGGCCAAGCACCAAAGATCAGCAGTTTGGAACCGAAGCCCAGCGAGGCCGAGCCTTGGTAAACAGGCCGCCAATGTTAGGGGGTGCTGCCCCGTTCCCTGCTAACAAAAACAACGCCACCAAACAACGCCACCAACAACGCCACAACAACGCCACAACAACGCCACCGACCTCGAAATGACTAGGTTATTTGGTGGCGTGGCGTTGTTGGTGGCGTAGTATCCCCTATCGGGGATAGAACCGAATTAGATACGGTTCTGTCCCTACCGAGATAGGGTCGCGCAACAGCAACACAGCAACGGCGACGTGCTGCCGTGGTGAGACCAAACACCTTGGCCGTTGAGATAGAGCGGCGACGGCGCGCGCCGGCTTTCCCCGAGAAGGCTACCTAGCGCCCATTCGTAATGCCACCGCGTCCCTTTGAGCGTGGAGTACCCTGATACCGCACAAGGCGCTGGGCGCGCGCCGCTCTACCTCTTGTCTGAGGAGGCGTGATATCCACACTTCACGAATGGATATTTGGCGCGATGCGGATCGGCTCACGTCGCGGTCCTCGGCAAGGCCGCAAGGGGCTCTGTAAATCCGAAAACAGAGCCTTCCGCTACAACATCAATACTTTCAATGATATGCGCCACCATCTACAATAAATAAATCCCTGTACACAGCTTGTACCGAGTATTAATCGACTAAATCTCCTAGTAACCAATATTTCGATTGAACTATTTCGACTGTAGGGTGTTCACTCCGACCGCGAATTAGCGCACAAGAGGAACAAGCACATGGCCGCCGAGATCATTTCGCTTTTCAATTCCGCTCCGATCAAGCCCGCATGGGATGTCAGGCTGCACCAGCGCCTCGATCGCGCGATAGTGGCAATAGCCGCCGGAGATCGCCGGGCGGCCGCCGGGCATTTTGTGCACCTCCTCGCCGATGGCGGTTACCCCGAGCTGCTAGACGAGTGCGCCGCTGACGAGGCTCTGCCACGTAGACGCCGCTGGTAGCCCCTGCGTAGCCCACCAGAAACGCGAAAGGCCGCCCGATACCGAGCGGCCTTTTTGCTGTCTGCGGTATGGCTCAGGATCACCCGGGCGCCTTACCCATCGGCCCCGAGCCCCAGCGCCCGGTAGATCGTGGCCCGGTTGACGCCAAGGCTTGCGGCCACATCTTTGATTGTGGTGTTGCCATCCTCTAGGAGCTTGCGCGCGTGCGCGATCTGCTTGTCGTTGAGCTTGGGCTTGCGGCCGCCCTTTCGCCCCCGTGCGCGCGCTGCGGCGAGCCCGGCATTCGTGCGCTCGCGGATCAGCTCGCGTTCCATTTCCGCCAGGGCGCCGAGGACGTGGAAAAAGAACCTACCCGCTGGCGTCGTGGTGTCGATGCCTTCTGTGACGGATCGGAAGTCGACCCCGCGCTCGCGCAGGCGTTCTACGAAGTCGATCAAGCTGCGCAGGGAGCGACCGAGGCGGTCGAGGCGCCACACGACCAAGCAATCGCCACTGCGGGCGTGCGACATGGCCTCGGCAAGCCCCGGCCGATCGTCGCGCGCGCCGCTGGCGGTATCCTCGAATACCTGCTCGGCGCCACCCTTGGCGAGCGCGTCGCGTTGTAGGTCGAGGCTCTGTTCCGCCGTGCTGACGCGCATGTATCCGATCATCATCACTCAACCCTCCGGGTTCGTGTCACGCCACTCGGCGACGACGAGATCGCGGGCTTGCAGCTCGCGCATGAGCTGAACCGCCCATGCCTTCGCTTTCTCGGGCTTGCCGCAATCGTGGTAGGCAATGGCCTTCGCCAGCGCCCTGTTGATGTTCTGTCGGTCTAGCTTGCTGGTCATGTCGTGATCCATTCGTCGTGTTGCAGAAACGTGTCGCAATATGACGAACTGCACATAGATTGTCAACACGGATTATGCAGCATTCGCGACAGCGGTTTTGCGGCACTCGACGCCACGCGCCTTGCGTGCTGCTCAAACCATCGTTTGCGCGACAGGCTCGACGCTCGCGCCTGGCACTCCCCGATCCTCGACCAGCGACTACCTCGTTCGTCGAGGCTGCGCCCATGTAGCCGCGCCAGCGTGCGCGCGCGCGCTCATGGCGGGGGGTAGGGGGGTGGCGGGGGGTTCTTCTGGCTCAATCGCGAGGGGTGATCCCTGCACTCAAAATGCCGCGGACGGTCGCGAAAGTTTTGTTAACCTTTGAACAATAGCGAACACCTAAGAACAACCAAATACAAATGGACCATACGCGACATTTTTACAACAATTTCTCTTGACATTCTGCGATCCATGCTTTACGTTCCGCAAATAATACAGACCCCGGACCCACAGATGCCCGACGCCAACCTTCCCGAAACTATCAGCGCGAACGTGACCGCGGCCTTACTTGGCCGATCGCCTCGCGCGGTGGCCCGGTTGGTGGCAGACGGCGTGCTTCCGGCCGGTGGCAACCACTGGCGCCGCATACCGGTCGCGGCGATCGAAGCCATTACCGGACGGCCGGTGACTGCCGCCGAATATCTCGCCGCGCGAGCGAAGGCTTCGCGCACCCGCAACCATCCTGGGGAGCAGGACAACAGGACCGTTCCCTATGAGTGCCCCGCGGCAGCGTGAAGCTGCTGACCCGATCGACGCTCTGATCGCAACCGAGCGGAAGCTCACCGCGATATCCGAGATGCGCGAGCGGAGTTTTGAACTCGGCCTTGAGAAAGGCGACCTCGACGTTCTTGAGGACCGGCTGAGAACCCGCTTGTGGGCCCTGACCGTCGGGGCTGCGCGCTCCCCATGACCCGACACCCGCAAATCCCATTTGCCGCGTCTATCTCTCCAGGTGCGCGGCAAATCCTCGGCTGGCTCCGCCTCCCCCGCGTTGAGCCGGCCGGGGTTTCCCTTCTGACGACAAGGTGACCGATGGCCATATTCCGATCCCGCGAAGCTGAGAACATCGACACGGTGAAGGCCAAATTAGAGGCCGCCCGCGCCGACCTCGCGGCACAAGAGCAATACTTGGCCGAAATCGCACTCGAAACCGCGCTCGCCGAGGGTGACACGCCAACCGCCACCGCGGCGCAAGACGCGGTTCGGCACCTACGCGAGCGCGTCGAATTGCTTGAGGCCGCCGTGACCGAGGCGACCCGCCTTGAGGCGGCACGCGCCGCGAAGGCAAAGGCGGAGGCCGACAAATCGCGGCTCCGCGCGATCCGCCAGCACGATGCGACGATGGTGAAGGCCGCAAAAGAATTCGAAGTGGCCAGCGCAAACATGGCCGCCGCCTGGACACGCTTGACCGCGGCCCGCGACAGTCACAACGCCCTACTGCGCCTCGGCGAAGAACAGCACAAGGTGACGCCGCTGTTGCGCCCCCTAGCGCTGGCACAGATCGCGAAGGCCGATCACGCGGCAGGCGGCCGGCACACACCGGGAACGCCGGCCAAGACGGAGTACGGGCATGTCGTGCCGCACGGCCAGCACGTCTCGCAACTGGTGGATTTCTCAGCCGCTCTTGAGCAGCGCTTACTCAATACCTGGCGCACTCTTGGAGGGAATGACCAGTGACCGACACCCCCGCAGCCCCCGCGCCGCAACCGAGCCTAAATGACCCGTTGGTCGCGCCCTTGCTCGCAGCCTGTCCGCCCGATGTCCGCCGCCAAGCTGAAAATGCGCTCAAGATGGGAGGCTCGCTTAGCTCGGTCATCAAATGTCTGACTGACCAGGGCTTCAAGGCGCCTGTCGTGCCCTACATCGACGATCGGTCGCCTGCGGCGCGCGCACATGACGACGCCTGGAACGTGACACCGACGATAGACCCCCAGGCGTACCATTTTCAGCCGCGTCGAGACATCGACGCCAAGCCGGGGCAAATCGCGCAGATCGAAGCCGACGCCCGCCCTCTGCTGGCTGACCTGGGCTTCGATCCAAGGGCCGGCGCCAGTCTGGTCGACAGCATCTTGTCCCTGGCCAAGCAGGGTGCGGCGATGACCCCCGAGGCCAGACTGTCACTTCCCGAGAAGTGGGAACGCGACGGTCGGAACATTTTGAAAGGCGATCGATATGACGCTGCGCTGAAATCGGTCCGCGCGACGCTTGAGCACGTCGGCGCCGGCAACGCCCTTGTGCGCGACTTGCTGAACACCGGGACGTGGCGGGCGCCATCGATCTTGCTCCCATTACTGCACGTTTCGGACCGGGCCGCGGCTTGGGCCGCCGATCGCCCCAAGTAAGGAACCGACACCATGACCGACACGACCACACCCGCGTCGACGGCCGCCGAGATCGCCGAGCTGAGGGCAGAGCTGGCCGAGATCGAAGCGGCAGCGGCCGCCCCCACCGAGGCCGAGATTGCCGAAGCGATCGACAAGGCGAACGCGGCGGCCGTCGACGCCGGCCAGCCCCTCGTTGTCGCCGGCCTCGTCCGCGCGACGCTGCCCCGGCCTACAACTGGCCGCGGTCAGAACGTGCCCGTGGGCTCGGATGGCAGGCACCGGACGCCAGCGCAGCTCGCCGAGATGGTTCCTGCCGACAAGCGCGCCGACTTCCTCGCGAACCTGGCCGGGCTCGTCGCCGGCCTCCGCCGGGGCCACTGACATGCGTGCCGGTGAAAACGTCAACTTCAAAAATATCAGCGCCACCACCGCGCCGTTCGTGCTGCGCGGCGGCAAGTACGGCGTCGATGTAGCCGCGGCGTTCGGTGGTGGCTCGGTGAAGCTCCAGAAGGTGCTCGGCGACGGCACGAGCCTCGCGTCGGTGTCGAGCGGAACCGATTTCACCGCCGCCGGCTTCGTCACGGTCGACCTACCACCCGGCACCTACCAGTTCACGATCGACACCGCGACGGCGGTTTACGCGAACGTCCAGCGCATCCCCGGAGAGTAGAGCATGGCCACCACGATCAAAGTGTTCGCCTTAACCCCCGGCGGCCTGGCCGTCGCCGCACTGGCCAATGGCCAGATCGTGGAGGAGGTTCCGCGCTCCAGCAACGCCGCCGGCAAATACGACACGGATTGGCGTGACGTGCCGGTTACGGGGCTGGCGGGCCGCGTCGTGCAACTCGCCGCTCGATACGACGGGCGCCTCGTTGCACTCACCACCAGCGGCCTGTTCACGCTCGCCAAGACCGGTAGCGGGTTTGCGTCGAGTTGGGAGCCCGTCACCCCGCCCGCGGAGCCCGGTTGATATGGCCTTCAACCACCGCCCCGGCCCGACCAAGCACGACAAGGAAAACGCCCGCGCAGCGCGCCGCGTCCGTAAGGATGCAAAGCGCGAGCTGCGCCGCGAGGCCAAGGCGCCGCCGCCGCCCCGCACCGAGCAATTCCCCACGCGGTTCCCCGGTGCTCCCGAGAGTGCCGCCGGTGTCGGTCGCGTCCTCTCGCGAGGCTTGCCGTGAACGTCACCCCCGGTTCTCGCCTCATAGGCGATGATTGGCAGGCCCATCCCGATCTTGTCGCCGTTGCGGATCACTTCGCGGGGGCCTTCGTCCCGGCCGATTGCGCCAACATCACCCGTGCGCTGTGCCGCCGGCTCGACCCGGTGTCGCAGTACATCATGGCGGCCGAGATACTGGCCTCGCCCGAAGTAGCGCGGGCGACCGCGGCTAGGGTCGAGTGGCGGCCGGTACCGGCGTCGGCGATCGACGGGTTTGCCGCGGCCGTGCCGCCGATCGTCATGCCTTTTCTTCTGTTCGGGGTCGCCCGCCGGCTGCCGGCGCCGATGCAACGCGCCCTTGCTCTTGAGGTCGTGCGACCGCTCGGCATGGCGCTGACCGGGGCGCCGTCGCGGAGCGTGCACTAGATGACACGACCGGCGCCCTGGAAGCGGTCGACCCGCAGTGTGCGTTTCGCCCGGCGGCAAGAGTTCAAGGCGATCACGGAGGCGTACCGTGCCGGCAACCGTCCGATCAACAGACTGATGGCGGCCAAGCGCCGCGCCAGGGGAAAGCTGAAGCGTCTCGCCACTGGCGACGCGACCGTGCGGCCGTTGACCGTAATCGAGCTGCGCGCCCTTGGTCGCCCGGCAGACGAGATCGCCGCCGCAGAGGCGCGTATCGTCCGCGAGCGCGAGGAAAAGGAAGATCGCGAGCGCGCCGCCGGGTTCGCCAAGATCGACCGCGAATGGACGCCCTCGCCGCGCAGCACCGCGCCCCAGCCAGACGCCGCACAAACCCAACTTGACGACATTCAGCGCGTGGCCGATCGCCAGGCCCGGCGCCCGAAGAAAGCGCCGCCCACGCCTGAGCCGACACCGGAACCGCCGCCGCCGAGCGTCTACTTTTTGACACCGGAGCAACTGCGATCGGTCGACGCCGGCCGGCGGCTCCGACACCTTTTGGACGAAGCCAGGACCGAACGATGATCGAAGATGACGATGACGTGGTGACGAAGCTGCCGGTTGCCTACCGATTGCGACACCGGCTCGCTGACATCATGGCCGGGCGCCCGCCGGATGAGGACGCGAAGCCCGACCCCCAGGGACGGCCGTTTTTGTGGGAATTTTTCGTGAAGGAACGTGACGATGGCTGACGACGCGGGTTCTATACCAATTGAGCTTGAAGGCGATGAAGGCAAGCCGATCCCGGTCGAGCTGGAGGGCGACGAAAACCGACCGATGATAATGGATATGGTCGGTCTCAACCCGAACAACGGCGACTATGGCGGGGGTGGACAGCCGGGCGACGCGGATTACAGCGGCGGTAGTGACACGTCGCCGCCGCCCGTCTACGGCACTGGCCTATCGCAACCCGCCGTGTATGACCAGTTGGCCCAAGCGCGCAGCGCCGGCTACGGGTGGGATGAAGTCGACGGCCATATCGCGCACAGCCGGCAGGACGCGGCCGATGCCGGCTACAGCGATCCCGAAGTCGACAACTTCCTCGGCTACGACACCAGCGACGCGGCGCTGAACCGCTTCACTACCGGATGGCGCCACGCCTTTGCGGCCGATCCGACCCTCACCGCCAACATCGCGGACCAGCCCGCGCCGAACGCGCCGTCGCCCGTGAGCCTCGCGCACCCCGACATGATGGCGGATTACTCGCGCGCCCTCTTGGCTGGCGAGGTAAAGGGGCCGCAGGATTTCGCCGAGAAGTACGGGCAAGCCTACATCGCGGCCTATGACAGCCAGAACCCCGAGCGCGGGGCCATCCAGCAGCAGCAGCTTTCCGACACGATCCAAGGCAACGTCGCGAGGGCATCGGCGGCGCTCGCCGCGCAGCTCCCCGACATCAAAGAGCTGACTGACACCTCGCTCGGCTTGGCCTCCGCGGCGGCCGGCGACCCGTCCGCGGCGATGGTGGGCGACGTTCGCCAGAACCTCATGGACCGCTGGGCCGACACCGGCGAGCGTCCGATGCAACTCTATCAGCGCGCCCTCGGCGACCCGATCTTGGGGCCGCAGCTCACAAGCCCTTCCGTCACCCCCACCGGCGGCGGCGCCGTCGTGGACGCGATCGGCCGCATCTATCGGGCCGGTGTTGCCGGCGAGAAAATCAATTGGCAGGGCACGGGCCAGGACATCAGCGACATCGCGCGCGCCCCGCTCGACATGGCGGCGCATGGCCCGATCCCGGCGGCGCTTGGCGTGATCGGTACGGCGATGGCCGGCGGCGCGGAAGCGATCGGCAAGGCCGGCGGCGCGGTGCTGTTGCCGATCATCGCGGGTGCGCACCAGCTCATCAGCGAGACGTTTGCCCGCCAGGCCAATACCCCGGAGGAAAGCGCGAGCCTCGCACAACATTTTATGAACGACGTGCTGCCGGCGCTCGGCATCCCCGAGCTTGGCGACATGGAGGCGGCGCGGGCCGGCGCGAGGGTCGCGGTTGCGACCGTCCGCCTCGTTGACCCGCTCAAGCCGATCACCGAGGCGACGCGCACGGCGCCAGTGACCGAGTTGACCCCGCGGGCGATCGAACTGCCCGCCGAGGAGAAGGCCCCTGTAGCGCCTGGAGAGCCGACGCCAGAACCGCAGACGCTCGGCGCCCGTCTTACCGCGGCGGAGGCGTCGCCAGCCGAAGCGTTGCAGACGATCGCGCGGGAGCAAGGCGACAGCCTTCCGGCCGATACGACCGTGGCGAGGATGGCGGCCGATGCCGGCGCCGATCCCGTGACCTACGCGCTGGCGGAAGGCTATGACGCGGCAAATGTGATCTACGACCATTTCCACAACGAAATGGTCAGCCAGTCGGGGTCGCTCCGCTCGATCTTCTCGACGGCACAAGACGCGATGGACCGCGCCGAAAACAACGCGGCACGGGACTACACGCAAGCGTTGATCCGCCAGAAGCGCGGGCTCGGTGACCAGTTCATCGCCGCGCAGTTCGCCAAGCTGGAGCAATATCGCTCCACGCTCCAGCCCCACATGGCCGATTACGAGCGCCAGATACGGCAGGGCGGGGCCACCCTCGCCGACAACCCGCTGCACCAGATGTTGCAATACGTCGAGGGTCGGTCGACCGGCGCCTATATGGACCCGAACTCGGCGCTCAAGCCGGTCGCCGATGCGCTGCGCGACGTGTACCAGAACATGCGCGGCCAAATCGAGGCAACCGTGCCCGACATGACGAGCTTCTACGAGGATTACTACCGGCATTTGTGGGAGCGGCCGGGCCAGGCGGATCGCGCGTTCGGCGCCGGTGGCAAACAGGGCTCGGGATCGTCGCTCAATCTGCGGTCCATCCCGACGCTCGCCGAGGGTATCGAGAAAGGGCTCGTCCCGCGCTACCTCAACCCGATCGACAACACGCTGAACTACGTGCAGGGGATGGCGCAGCACCTTGCCGCCCGCCAGATACTCGACGCGGCGCGCGATCGTGGTTTCGTCAAATACCACTTCCCCGGCCAACAGCCTCCCGGCATGACCGAATTGACTGGCCTCGCGTCGATCAAGGCGGCGCCCATCGTCAAGGAAGGCGAAACGGTCGGTGCGGCGCCGATGCGCGCCTATGCCAGCGACGGGTTCGCCCGCTCCTACAACAACTGGCTGAGCAAGGGCGCCTACAGCGATCCCCGCCTCGGCAAGCTCTACGATCGCGTGCTGTATGCCACGAACGCGATGACCGGCATCAAGCTCCTCATGCCGACCTACCACGCGCTCGCTATGGCGTCGGAAACGTCGATCGCCAGCATCGCGAACGGCCTCGGCGAACTCGCGCATGGCGACCTGTTGCGGGGCCTCAAGGATGTTGGCGCCGGCATCACCGTAATCCCGAGTGTCGCCGAGACGATGGCGCGCGGCCGACGGCTCCAAGGCCAGTATCTCAAAATGGCCGGCGATCCTGTGGCGCAGCTATTCGCCGAGGCAGGCGGGCGCGCGGTCGGGCGGCAGGCGATTTACAAGATGGGCTCGACGCCCTCGTTGTTCACGTCGCTGAGCCGCGGGAGCCTCGCCTATGAGGTAGGGCAAGACCTGGCCCATATCGTCGGCACCGCCGAGGAAGCGCCCGCCAGGCGCGCCGCGCTGTTCGGCCCGCGCATCGTCGGGTTCGCCGGCAAGGAATTTGGCCGGGTGATGAACACGATCACGGCGCCGCTGTTCGACCACGCGATCCCCTGGCTCAAGATGGGCGCGTTCGGCGCGGAAATGGATGCCTGGCTGCGTCAGAACCCGACCGCGCCAGCGGAGGCGGCCCGGCGGCAGGCGCGCATCCTCTCCGATAGCATGGACAACCGCTTCGGCGAGCTGAACCAGAACAACCTCTTTTGGCCGGCTTACGCGAAACAGCTCGCCAATCTGTTCCTGATATCGACCGGATGGGAGTACGGGTCGCTCCGTGCCTTCGGCAACGCCGCCGGGTGGGATGTTGACCGGATGCAAGCCGCGTGGAACCCCACGGCGTTCCGCTGGGCACTCGGTTTCATGGCCGGCGCCAGCCTCCAGAACTCGCTTTACCAGTACGTTCGCACCGGCTCGCTTCCGTGGCAGACCAACAGCCTCTTGTCCGACCTGATGGCACCGCGCACCGGCGGGCAGACACCCGAGCACAAGCCCGAGCACAAGCCCGAGCGCGCGATCCTGCCAGGCTACCAGAAGGACGTGTTCAATCTGGTCAAGGCGTTCCTGACCGCACCGGACCCGCTCGGCGGGCTGCAAAACATGACCGGCATCATCGGCCACAAATTCAGCCCGCTATGGCAATCGGCATGGACCGCGCTCGTTACCGGCCAGGACGCGATCGGTCACCATATCGCCGACATGCCGATCAACGGGAAGAAACCGAACGGCTTCCTCGACCGGATGCACAACTACATGGCCCACGTTTTCGGGCCGGCGCTGGAGCCGATCGCGATGCAGAACCAAGGCCAGCACCTCAAGGGCACGGGCTTGTCGCCGATCGAAAGCACCCTCGGCATTCGCCCGGCGCCCGCGTGGATGGTCGATCCCGAGCGGTTTGCCCACGGCCAGGCGATCGGCGAGGCCAACCGCCAGAATGACGAGATGCGCCGATCCTTCTACGAGAACCGCCGCTCGGCGGCACCGAACCCCGACGCGCCAACGGCCGCGCAGTTGAAGCGTGAGACGCCGTTGACGCTCCAGCGCGACCCACATACCGGCAAGGTGGTTCACGCGGCCGGTCCGGCCAAGCGCGATCCCTGGAGCGGGGCACCCGTGAAAGAGAACGCGGAGGGCGAGCCCGTCGAGCGCGACCGCTGGAGCGGCCAGCCGACCCGGAACGTGAAGCGTGACTTCTACGGCATGCCGGTGCGGCCTCGGCGACATCCGGCGCAAGACGAATAGGGCGCGAAGGTCTCACCTTTTGCATTTGATGAGACCTTGTCTTTTCACGGCGGCGTCGGGAAATCCTTCTGTAGCTGCCGGTGAATGCCGAGTAGGCAGCGCGCTCCATCGCTGTAGGAGCTTGTCTTGGGAACAGGCACGTTCAAGTTGCGGGCCAGTTTTGTTAGAGAGCACGTAATCCCTTCATCCATCTGGCCGCCCAAATTGACGACGCGGCAGGCGACGCCCTCGATCGTCTGACCGTTGCGCATCAAGGTTGTGTGCGCGCGGGCCTCCCACCAGCAAGCGGCGTTATCCACTGCCTCGTCAAACAAGATTGCAAGATCGTCCGTGGCGCCGGTATCTGCCATATCTCCCTCCGCGTGTCGGCTCGCGCATGAGCAGCGCCGGCAGCATGGGATCACAGGGTTAGAGCATCGTGAACAGATCGCTGCCGAGACACTTCCGGGACACTAATTGCCGCCGTATTTCCCTAACTGCCTGATATTATTGGCGTCCCCAAGGGGATTCGAACCCCTGTTACCGCCGTGAAAGGGCGGTGTCCTAGGCCTCTAGACGATGGGGACTGGTGTGCCTCGGCGGCGATGGGTCTAGCGGCAAGCGGCGGCGAAATCAACAACTCCCGGCGGCGCTTGGCGCTCGACAGCGCGGGCGGGTTTGATGATGATGCCGCCCGCCGCAAGCCTCCCCCTGATGGGCGCCGGAAAATCGAGCATGAGCCGGCGCATCTTTTTTGACGGATTGAACCTCGCGCTCGAACGCGGCACCGGCATCGCCACCTACACCCGAATGCTGACGGCGCTGGCACGCGAGGCCGGCGACGAGGTCGGACTCGTCTATGCCTCGCCGCGCCGGCCGCTCCGCGACAAGCGGCTGCGCCAGTACGATTTTATCGGGCCGCGCCGACCGGGGCTGCTGGTGACGAAGATGCGCGGGCGCTGGAACGATGTCGTCGATCAGCTCGAATGCCTGACAGGCCTGCGGCCCAACCCGGTTCCGATCCCCGCGTCGGAGGACGGGCCGGAGTTGCCGGCGCACGACCACCTTTATGTCGCGCGCAATCTGTTCGGGCGGGCGGCGCGGTATTTCGGCTGGAGCGGCCGCTTCGTCGAGCTCGATTTCGCGGCGCGGCCCGACATCCTGCATTGCACCTATCCCATGCCGCTGAAGGCGAAAGGTGCGCGCAGCGTCTACACGATCCACGATCTGATCCCGCTTCGCCTGCCCGACACGACACTCGACAGCAAGCGGGCGATGTACCGCCTGCTCAGCAAGGTCGCCGCCACGGCCGACCACATCGTCACCGTTTCCGAGCATTCCCGCCGCGACATCATCGAGCTGCTCGGCGCGGACCCGGCGCGGGTTACCAATACCTACGAGGCGGTCGAATTCCCGCGCGAGCTGGTGGAGCGGCCCGACGACGTCGTCGCCGGCGACCTCGCCAGCCGCTATCGGCTCGAAGCGAAGAGCTATCTGCTGTTTTTTGGTGCGATCGAGCCGAAGAAAAACGTCAAGGCGCTGATCGAGGCGTACCAGCAATCGGGGGTCGGGACGCCGCTCGTCATCGTCGGCGGCGGCGGGTGGAGCAACGAGGCCGAGATGCTGATGCTGAAACGGATCGCCGAGGAGGAGGCCGAGCTGCCGCCGGAGAAGCGCAAGCTGCGGCAGTTCGACTATGCCAGCCGCTCGGCCCTCGCGAGCCTGATCAAGGGCGCCCGCGCGGTCGTGTTCCCGTCGCTGTACGAGGGGTTCGGGCTGCCGGTGCTGGAGGCGATGCTGCTGGGCACGCCGGTGATCACGTCGCGCACCTCGTCGCTACCCGAGATCGGCGGCGACGCGGCGCTTTACGTCGACCCCCACGATGTCGCCGACATCGCCCGGGCAATCCGCACGATCGCCGCCGATGCCGACCTCCGCGCCGAGCTGTCGCGACGGGGGCTCGACCAGGCCGAAAAATTCTCGGTCGCGCGCTACCGCGAGCGTGTCGCGGCGCTCTATGACGGGCTGGTCTGAGAAATGATGATCGTCGATGCACTCTGCTCCCTCTCCGCCCATCGGGGGGAGAGCGCTGGGGTGAGGTGGGCATGTTCGGAGCCTGCCCACCTCACCCTCCCATCGCTTGCGCGATGGGCCCCTCCCTCTCCCCCCAATGGGCGGAGAGGGACCAGCTCTTGCGTTTCACGCATGCCGGAATGAGCGCGGCGCCGAGCTTTGACGCTGGGTTCCGCGCCCGCCTGCGGGACCTGCTGGTGTGGCGGCGAGATGTGCGCACGTTCCGCCGCGACGCGCTGCCGGCCGAATCGATCCCGCGGCTGATCGAGTTGGCCGCCCTTGCCCCGTCGGTGGGGTTGAGCCAGCCGTGGCGGTTTGTGCTGGTCGAGGCGGCGGAACGGCGGGCGGCCGTGCGCGACGATTTCGCCCGCTGCAACGCCGCCGCGCTCGCCGCGCAAGCGCCGGAGCGGCGGCGGCTTTACGCGAAATTAAAGCTCGCCGGGCTCGACGACGCGCCGTGTCATCTGGCCGTGTTCAGCGACCCGGCGACGAGCCAAGGCGCCGCGCTGGGCCGGCTGACGATGCCGGAGACCGCCGAGTATTCGGCGGTGATGGCGGTGCACACCCTGTGGCTCGCCGCCCGCGCCGAGGGGATCGGGATGGGTTGGGTGTCGATCCTCGACCCTGCCGTGGTCGCCGCGATCCTCGACGTGCCGCCGGCGTGGCGGCTGATCGGCTATTTCTGCCTTGGCTACCCGGCCGAGCTCGACGACACGCCCGCGCTCGAACGCGCCGGCTGGGAGCGCCGGCGCGTCGCGAAGTCGTTCGTGATCCGCCGGTAGGCTATCCCAGAGCCTTTTCGAAGAGGTCGAGCGCGGCCAAGGTGAAGACGCGCATATTGTCGACCCGGTCGTCGGAGGCGGTCTCGACCGTGACCGCGCTCTCGCCGTTGGGCCCGATCACGCCGATGCAGGAATGCCCGGCGGCGTGGCCGTAGCGGCTGCCGGTCGGGCCTGCGGTACCCGTCTCGCCGATCGCCCAGGTGGTCGAGCAGCGCTCGCGGATCTTGCGCGCGAACAACAGGGCGTAGGGCTCGGTCGAAGGCGTGATGTCCTTGAGCGCGGCGAATTCCTCGTCGGTGACGCGCAGAAGCTCGGTGCGCGAGGTGCGTGTGTAGACCACCGCGCCGCCGACGAAATAAGCCGAGGCGCCCGGTATCGCCAGCAGCGCCGCCGAGATCAGCCCGGCGGTCGAGGACTCGCCGACGCTCACCGTTTCCTTGCGCGCCTTCAATTTCGCCGCGATGCGTTCCGCTTGCGGCAGCAACTCGTCTATCATCAGGGTCCCTCCGTCGTGCCGGCAAAGCTTTCCCGTTCCGCCGGCCGCTTGGCAAGAGGAGTTGCGCCGATGGGTTACGAAACGATCGTCTACGAAGAAGACGGGCCGATCGGCACGATCACGCTCAACCGCCCCGACGACGGCAACATGTTCAACGTGACCATGTGCCACGAGATGCGCGACTGCATCAATCTGATCCGCCGCGAGACCCGCACCCGCGTGATCGTGCTGACCGGCGCCGGCGACCGGTTTTTCTGCATCGGCGGGCGTAAGGACGGGATGGAGGACACGCATCTTTATGCCGGGGTGCTGCCGGTGCTCGACATGTACGAAAGCATCGAGCGGTTGCAAAAGCCGGTGATCGCCTCGGTCAACGGCTACGCGGTCGGCGGCGGGCATGTGCTGCATGTCATGTGCGACCTGACGATCGCCAAGGAGAGCGCGGTGTTTCGTCAGGTCGGGCCGATGATGGGCAGCTTCGACGCCGGGTTCGGCACCTGGTACCTCGAAGACCTGATCGGCAAGAAAAAGGCCAAGGAGATGTGGATGCTGAACCCGCGCCTGAGCGCGCAGGAGGCGCTGTCGATCGGGCTGATCAACCGGGTCGTGCCGGACGACAAGCTGAAGGAGGCAACGCGCGAGATGGCGCTGGCGGTCGCAGATCGCGGCGCCTTTGCCCTCGCCTCGATCAAGGCGGCGTTTGCCGCGCGGCACGGCGGGGTCGGCGGCTTGTCGCGGATGACGCACGACCTCTTGCTGCGACCCTATCTCGAGACCGACGAATCGCACGAGCTGGGCGCCTCGTTCGCCGAGCGCCGCAAACCCGACCCGGACAAGATCGGGCATTAGCGACCAGCATGGTTGCGATTACCGGCAATTCGTGACAAATCCTTTCAACCGCAAGTAAGGGCTTGCGGCTGCCTTGGCGAAAGGCTGCCGATGAAAGTTGACGTGGCGAACGCTTTGCCGAAGGACTCATTTCCTACCGCGCCGGGCTGTGGGAGGAGGCGCACGCCGCCTTCACCGAGTGCCGCGACCCGATGACGGCCCGAGCCTCGTCTTTCTGCGCCGGGTCGAGACGCTGCGCATGCAGGCCCCGGACGATGATTGGAGCGGGGTTTGGGCGCTGACCGAGAAGTGAATCCGCCGGATGCGCGAACCGCGGAGGGCGGTTTTAGAGTAGCGCCGGGCGGTTTACAGTAGCGCCGGGCGGGCGAGACGATGGCTCGCCCCCAAGGACCGGCGGATGACCAACACGCTATTGACCCTGCATGACCCCGCCGCCGCGCGCGCCTATTACGCGGCGAGGCTGTGGCGCGACGACACGCTGTACACGCTGTTGCAACGGCACGCGGCGGGACGGCCCGCCGCGTTCGCGCTGCGCGACGCGACGCGGCGGCTGAACTGGCGCGAGTTGCTGACGGCGGTCGACGCGGTCGCCGCCGATCTCGACGCGGCGGGGCTGAAGCGGGGCGAGCGGGTCGCGGTGTGGCTGCCCAACCGGGTCGAGGCGGTCATCGTGTTCCTCGCCTGCTCGCGCCAGGGCTATGTCTGCAACCCGTCGCTGCACCAGAATTACACGGTCGCCGAGATTGTCACGCTGCTCAGGCGCACCCGGGCCGCGGCGCTGTTCGCCCAGCCCGGCTACGGCGCCGACGCCAAAACCGCCGATGTCTTCGCCGCGGTTGGCGAGCTCGATTTTCTGCGCCGGGTCTATTCCTTGCCCGACGAATTCCCGACCGCGCCGGGCGCGCTTCAGCCGGCCGAGAACAACTCCGACGCCATCGTCTATCTCGCCTTCACCTCGGGCACGACCGGCACGCCGAAGGGCGTCATGCATTCGGCCAACACGCTGCTGGCCAATGCCCGCGCGATGGTCGCCGACTGGCACCACGATGCCTCGACCGTGCTGCTGTCGCTGAGCCCGCTGTCGCACCACATCGCGATCGTCGCGATCGCCCAGGCGCTGAGCGCGGGGATGGAGCTGGTGGTCAACTCGCCGCCGCCGGGCCGAACCCCGCTCGACTGGATCGTCGAGACCGGCGCGAGCTATGTGATGGGCGTGCCGACCCACGCGATGGACATCCTCGCCGAGATGCGGGGGCGGCGACTGGATCGGCTGGGGGCGGTGAAGACCTTCTACATGGCGGGCTCGGTGATCCCGCGCGAGGTCGCGCAAGCGTTTCTCGACCGCGGCGTCACCCCGCAGAACGTCTATGGCATGAGCGAGAACAGCTCGCACCAATACACGCTGCCGAGCGACAGCCCCGAGACCATCGTCGCGACCTGCGGCGGCGCTTGCGACGCCTACGAGATCAGGCTGTGGGACCAGGAAAACCCCGACATCGAGGTGCCTGAGGGCCAGGTCGGCGAGATCGGCGGGCGCGGCGCGTGCCTGATGCTGGGCTATTTCGACAACCAGCGCGCCACCGAGGAGTCGTTCAACCGCGGCGGCTGGTTCATGTCGGGCGATCTCGGTCGGTTCGACGCGAACGGAAATCTCGAAATCGTCGGGCGCAAGAAGGACCTGATCATCCGCGGCGGCCACAACATCCACCCGGCGCGGATCGAGGAACTGGCGATGCGGCACAAATCGGTCGCGCGCTGCGCCGCCTTCGCGGTCGCCGACGAGCGGCTCGGCGAGAAGGTGTGCCTGTCGGTGATCTGTCACGAAGGCGAAACCGCGCTCGCCGCCGAGATGCTCGCGCATCTGCACGGCGAGGGCCTGTCGCGCTACGACATGCCGGAATATTTTATCGCGATGACCGCTTATCCCCTGACCGCGAGCGGCAAGATCTTGAAGCGCGAGCTGGTCGAATGGGCCAGATCCGGCCGCATCGCGCCCGAGCCGGTGCGCTGGACCGGAGGGTGAGGCGATGACCGTTCACCTGACCCGCAGCGACGAATTCGCCCTGCTGACGCTCGACCGCCAGGACGCGCTGAACGCGCTCAACTTCGCGACCTTGCGCGAGTTGGATGCGGCGCTCGACGAGGTGGCGGCCGGCGACGCCCGCGCCCTGCTGGTGACCGGGGCCGGCGACCGCGCCTTTTGCGCCGGGGCCGACATCAAGGAGTTGCTCGGCCGCAGCCTCGCCGAGCAGCGGCGCGACGCCGCCAACGGCCAGCGCATTGTCTCCCGCTTCGGCACGCTTCGGATGCCGTCCTTCGCCCTCATTAACGGCTACGCCTTCGGCGGCGGGCTGGAACTCGCCCTCGCCTGCAATTTTCGTCTCGCGTCGCGCAATGCGCGGCTCGGCCTCCCCGAGATCAAGCTCGGCCTGATCCCTGGCTATGGCGGCACGCAGCGCCTGCCGCGGCTCGTGGGAGAGGCGCGGGCGCTCGACATCATCATGACCGGCCGCACGGTCAGCGCCGACGAGGCCGAACGCATCGGCCTCGTCCACCGCCTCGCCGACGGCGACCCGATCGAGGCCGGCAAATCCTACGCCCGCGAGATGACCGGCTACGGCCTGCCCGCCCTGGCGCTGGCACGCGACGCGGTCACTCGGGCGCTGGATTTGTCGCTAGAGGACGGGCTGAAGGCCGAGGCCGAGCTGAACACGCTGTCCTTCCAGACCCAGGATGCCGAGGAAGGGATGCAGGCGTTCATCGCCAAGCGGAAGGCGGTTTTCCGTGATGCCTGAGAATTGGACCGCGGGCGTCTCGCCCGCCCTTCCGCTGTTGTGCGGGCGGGACGCCCGCGGTCCGTTATGAGCGTCCTTTTCGATCGGCTCGACGCCCTCCCGCCGCTATCCGACGAAGAACGGCAGCTCCTCGATTCCGTCCGCGCTCTTGCCCGCGACGAGATCGCGCCGCGCGCCGCCGGGTACGATCGCAGCGGTGACTTCCCGTGGGAGAATGTCGCGGCGATCAACGGCCTCGGACTGAATGCGATGTTCGTGCCCGAGGCGTATGGCGGCGCCGCGCTGAGCTATGCCGCCTATCTCGCCTGCGTGCGCGAGATTTCGGCCGCCTGCGCCTCGACGGGAATCATCTGGGCGACGAATTTCCATGCGGTGAAGCCGCTGATCGATTTCGGCAGCAAGGAGCAGAAGCGGCGGCTGTTGCCGCGCGTCGCCGAAGGGGCGCTCGGCGCGCTGGCGATCACGGAGCCCGATTCCGGGTCGGACGCGACCGCGATGAAAACCCGCTTCACCCCCGATGGCGACGACATCGTCATCGACGGCGGCAAGATATTCATCACCAACGGCGATGCCGCCGACCTCTATCTGCTGTTCGGCAAGTGGAGCGGGCTGGGGGACGGGCGTGGGGCGATCTCGGCGGTTTATGTCGAGAAGGGTGCGCCGGGGCTGTCGATGCTGCGCAAGGAGGACAAGCTCGGCCATCGCGCCTCGGCGACCTGCGCGCTCGGCTTTGACGGGTGCCGGGTGCCGCGCGCCAATCTGCTCGGCGAACCGGGCGAAGGGCTGTCGCTGCTGCTGGCGGCGCTCAACAAGTCGCGGCCGAGCGTCGCCGCGCATGCGCTCGGCATCGCCCGTGCGGGGTTCGACGACGCGGTCGCCTATATCAACGAGCGCCGGCAATCGGGCCGCCGCATCGTCGAGTTCCAGGGCATCCAGTTCCTGCTCGCCGACCTCGCGACCGACCTCGCGATGGCCGAGGCGTGGCTGTGGCATGTCGCCGGGCTCGTCGACCGCGGCATCTCGGATATCGGGGTCGAGGCGTCGATGCTGAAGCTGCGCGCGAGCGATCTCGCGATGCGCGCGGCGACGGAGGCGGTGCAGCTTTACGGCGGGTATGGGTATATCAAGGACTATCGCGTCGAGCGGCTGTTGCGCGACGCCAAGATCACGCAGATTTGGGAAGGCACCAACCAGATCCATCGGCAACTGATCGGCCGCAGCTTTATCGCGCGGCGCTAAGCGGAGAAAAAAATCCAATGTGGCGTTCCCTGATCCTTGCCGCTGCCGCGACCGCCGCGCTCGGCGGCTGCTATTCGGATCATTTCCAGAAAGACGAAATCCTGGTGACGACGATGCCGCCCGGCGCCGCCTGTACGCTAACCCGCGGCGCCGAGAAAATCGGCGAGGTGCCGCAGACGCCGGGGATCGCGATGGTGAGCCGCAGCGCCGACGACATCACGATCGCCTGCCACCGCGCCGGCTATGCCGACGCCAGCGCCGTGTCGCAGTCGGTCGGCAACGCGGTCGACATGAAGACGGTCACCGAGGGCCGCTCCGGGTATTCCTACCAGACCCCGATCGACATCCAGCTCACGCCGGCCCACTGACCCGGGTCAGTCGTCGCCGGCGGCAAGCTCGATATCGCCGACCAGCACCTTGCCCTTGGTCTCCGGCCCGAGCAGCAGCGACCCGGCAAACACGAGCAGCGCGATGACGGTCGTGATCAGCATCGGGATGGCGAAGCCGAGCGGCATCCCGCCTGCCCACGCGCCGAGCAGCGGCCCGCACAGCCCACCCCAGATCGCGCCCTGGTGATAGCAGAACCCGGCGGCGGTGGCGCGCACCTCAGTCGGAAACCGCTCGTTCAGATAGCTCGGGTTCTGGCCGTAGATGCTGCCGACGAAAAAGCCTTGAACGGTGAAGGCCGCGACGAGGATCGGGTAGCTGGTGGTGAAAAAGCCGAGATAGAACGGGGTCACGACGATCCCGATCAGCGCTGGGACGATCATCGCCCAGCGCCGGCCGGCGCGGTCGGCGATGTAGCCGAAAAAGCAGCTTGAGATGAACGTCGCCACATTGGCGAGTGCGATCGGCAGGGCCACGGTGCCTGGACCGAAATGCAGGTCCTTCTGCAGATGCGTCGCGAACAGCCCGAACACCGTGTAGTAGGTGATGAACCCGCTCGCCATCCACAGGCACGTGGTGAGGGTGTTGCCCAGCATCGGCCGGCGAAAGATCGCAAACAGCGGCATCCGGAATTCGCGATGCTCCTGGCGCTGCTTGGCCTGGTTCTGCTTCCAGACCTCCGGCTCCTTGACGAATTTGCGGACGTAGAGGACGACGAGCGCCGGAACGATGCCGACCCACAACATCCCGCGCCACCCCCACGAGGTGTAGAGCAGGCCGTAGATCGCGCTCGACAGCAGGAAGCCGAGAGCCCACGAGCCTTGCAGCATGCCGCTCATAAAGCCGCGCGACCGAGGCGGCCAACTCTCCATCGCCAACGCCGCCCCGGCCGGCCACTCCGCGCCCATGAAAAAGCCGAGGATCGAGCGGAAGATGAACAGGAAGACGAAATTCGGCGAGAAGCCGGCGATGAAGTTGCACACCGAATAGCCGACGATCGAGATCATCAGCGGCGTCTTGCGCCCGACCCGGTCGGCGAGCCAGCCGGACGCGGTCGCGCCGATCAGGCGCACCCACAAGGTGACGGTGAACACCGCAAGGACACTGACGAGCTTGACGCCGAACTCTTGCGAAATCGGCACCATGATCAGGAGGAAGATCGTGAAATCGAACGCGTCGAGGGTCCAGCCGAGCCACGCCGCGACATAGGCCAGCCATTGTTCCTTGGAGGGCTCGCGCCACCAGGCCATTGGTGATGCGGAGGGTACCGCCGTCGACATCGCATTCCTCCCGAGCGGGGGTTCGCCCCTTATCGAGCAAACGCGGACAACGGCAATCCGGCAGCGCGGCATTGCGCCACGCAAAAGCAAACGGCCCAGGTCGCCCCGGGCCGTTGACGTGTTAAGTCAGCGAACGGCTAAAGCAAAATCCGATCCTATTGAATCGGATTTTGCTCTTCAACTATTTGAAATGGAGCATGTTCCTACCGGAAAAGTGGGCCCACTTTTCCGGTAGGAACATGCTCTAGGCGTCGGTTGTCGGAACCCAGGGGATGCGGCCGACCTGGATGCCTTCCTCGACCAGCTCGCGCGATTCCTCGTTGGTCGCCTCGCCATAGATGCCGTGCGGGTCGGCCTCGCCGTAATGGATGCGGCGCGCCTCTTCGGCAAAGCGCTCGCCGACGTAATCGCAATTGGTTTCGACTTGGCGGCGCAATTCGACCAGCGCGGCGCGGAGCTGCGCCGGAGAAACCGGCGCCCGGCTTTCGCGCGCCCGGCCGATCGCCGGCGCCATCAACCCCTTTTCAACCCCGGTATCGCCGCAATGCGGGCAGGCGATCTCGCCGGCCTGCTGCTGCGTTTCGAACGCGTCGCCGCTGCGAAACCATCCTTCGAATTCATGATCGGCAGCGCATCGCAACGCAAAACGGATCATCAACGGGACCTCCTCAAGCCCCTATCTATACACGGCAAGGGCTTCCTACAACCATCGCCGGTTAATGCTAATAAAGGCTGAACCGGGTGCGGCCGCCCGACCTCTCTTTGGACAACCCGACGCCGACGGAGTAGATTTCGACCATGTCCGGCGCCGCCGAAAACCTGATGACCGTGGACGAATTCCTCGCCTGGGAGCGCGAGCAACCCGAGCGATACGAGTTTGCCGGTGGGGTCGCGGTGATGATGACCGGCGGATCGCTGGACCACTCGACGATCGCGTCGAACTTGCGGACCACGCTTAGAGAGAAGCTGCGTGGTACCCCCTGCCTTCCGTTTCGGGGCGATGCAAAGGTGATCGCCAACGGCAACGTCCGTTATCCGGACCTGACCGTTACGTGCAGCCCGATCACCGGGCAGGACGACCTCGTTCCCGATCCCCTCCTCGTTTTCGAGGTCGCGTCGCCGAGCACGGCGCGCGCGGATCGGGGCCACAAGAAGTTCGACTACTACGCCACCTCGTCGATCAGGCAGTACGTCATCGTCGAGCAGGACGAGCGGCTGATCGACCTTTACACCCGCACCGACGATGGTTGGGTCAACGAGATCATCGCCGGCGACGCAGTCCTCGTGCTGTCGAGCATAGGGGTCGAGATCGCCCTCGACGAGATTTACGAGGACACCGAGCTCGCCGCTACTCGGCCGCAAGCGGACGAGGCGCCAGCTCGGGCGGGGTGAAATCGCGGTCGTGCCGCAATGACGGCACCATGCCGCGCGCCTTGGCGATGTCGGCCGGGTCGATCTCGGCGGTGACGATGCCGACCCCCTCGCCGCCATCGGCGAGCACCCGGCCCCACGGGTCGACGATCAGCGAGTGGCCAAAGCTGTGCCGGCCGCCGGCATGCTCGCCCCAGGCCGCGGGGGCGAAGACAAAGCAGGCATTCTCGATCGCCCGCGCCCGCAACAGCACATGCCAGTGCGCCGTGCCGGTCGGCACCGTGAAGACCGAGGGCACGCTGAGGAACTCGGCGCCGGCATGGGCGAGGCTGCGATAGAGGTGGGGGAAGCGGACATCGTAGCAGATGGTCATGCCGAGCCTGCCCCACGGCGTCTCGGCGACGACGGTCGCGCCGCCGGGGCGGTAGGCGTTGCTCTCGCGATAGCTTTCGCCGCCCGGCAGGTCGATGTCGAACATGTGGATCTTGTCGTAGCGCGCGACGATCCCGCCATTCGCATCAATCAGGAACGAGCGGTTGGCGAGCCGATCGTCGCCGGAATTGTCGCCGCCGGGATCGATGACGAGCGAGCCGAGCAGAAGCCAGGCGCCGGTCTCCCGCGCCAGCTCGCGCATCCCGGCGAGAAACGGGTCGTCGGCCTCGCGCCGGGCCTTGGCGCGGCGGCGCTGGCCGCTTTCGATAAAGTTGCTGACCTCGGGCGTCGTGACGAACGTGGCGCCGGCGTCGCATGCCTGGCGGATGAGGCGCGTCGCCTCCTTGAGGTTCGGCTCGGGATCGGGGCCGGCGGTGAACTGGATGCAGGCGGCGGTGAACGGGCCGCTCATGACGCAAGACCGAGCTTGGAGTCGAGCTTGCCGGCGCGGTCGAGCGCCACGATGTCGTCGCAGCCGCCGACATGCTCGCCGTCGATGAAGATCTGCGGCACCGTGCGGCGGCCGCCGGCGCGCTTGACCATCTCGTCGCGGCGGTTCGGCTCCTCGTCGAGATCGACATTGGTGTAGGCGACGCCCTTGCGCTCCAGTAGGGCGCGGGCGCGGGCGCAGAACGGGCACCACATCGTCGTGTAGAGTTCGACCTGGGCCATTGGTGGCGGGCTCCGGTTATCGCGATCGCAGGGAAAGAGATATTGGCTCAACTGCCGGTGCGCAAGGCACGCGCCAGCGTCAGCACGCCGACCGAGGCGGCGCCGGCCCGGCGCAGGACGCGCGCGCATTCCTCGGCCGTCGCGCCGGTGGTCAGCACGTCGTCGACGACAATTAGCCTCTTGCCTCTGACCTCGCGGCCCGGCCGCAGGGCAAAGGCGCCGCGGACGTTGCGCGCCCGGGCCAATGGTCCGAGCCGCCCTTGCGACGGCGTGCGGCGGCGGCGCAGCAGCCAATCGGGCGCGACCGGCGGCCCGCCGGCGGCGCGGATCGCCCGAGCCAGTAAGGCGGCCTGGTTGTACCGCCGGGTGAAAAGCCGGGTCCAATGCAGCGGCACCGGCACGACGAGATCGGCACCGTCGAGCATCTCGGCGCCAGCCCGCCGCATCCACCGGCCGAACGCGGTCGCGAGATGGGTCTGGTCGCCGTGCTTGAGCATCAGCACGAGGCGCCTGCTGTTCTTGTCGTAGCGCATGACCGCGCGCGCCCGTTCCCAGCTCGGCCGGTCGCGCAGGCAGGCGGCGCAGACCGCGCCGTCGCCGACCGGATAGGGAAACGGCAATCCGCATCGCGCGCACCACGGCGGCGCGAAGAAGTTGATGCCGGCCCAGCACAACCCGCACAGCGCGTCGGGCTCGCTGACGATCGCGCCGCAAGCGAGGCAGCGCGGCGGCAGCACGCCGTCGACGACGGCGCGGCCGATACGGCGCAGTCCCGCCGGGATTTGCGCGGCTACGAGGCCCACGGACTAGGTCGGCTTGATCCCGAGCAGCTTGTGCGCGGTTCCGCCGAGCATCGCGACGCGGTCGGCGTCGCTGAGGCCGGGGGTGTTGAGGATGTGGTCGACCGATGTCGTGGTCCACGGGAAGGGATAGTCGGTCCCCATGACGATCTGGCCGGCCCCGACCTCGGCGATCAGGTGGCGCAGCCCTTCAGACGTAAACACCATCGAATCGTAGTAGAGCTGCTTCAGGTATTCGGTCGGTTTTTTCTTGAGGGTCACGTCGCAGCGCGTCGGAAAGGTTACGCAGCCCTGGTCGGAGCGCGCGGCGTATGAGGGTAGATAGCCGCCGCCATGCGCGGCGCATATCTTGAGCCCCGGATAGGCATCGAGCGTGCCCTGGAAGATCAGATGCGACAGCGCGATCGTGGTTTCGAGCGGATTGCCGATCACGTTGCCGAGGACGCCATTGCCCTTGAGCCGGCCGGTCGCTTCGATCTCGGGCGTGCCTTGCGGGTGGATGAAGATGAGGGTCCCGAGTTCCTCCGCCTTGGCCCAGAACGGGTGGAGCTTGGGGTCGGCCAGCTCCATCCCATTGACGCTGCCGCCGATCAGCGCGCCGCGCAGCCCCAGCCGCTTGACCGCGTCGTCGAGCTGCTCGGCGGCGAGCTCGGGATGCTGCAGGGCCACCGAGGCGAGCCCGACGAAGCGGTCGGGATGCTTGGCGCAGAATTCGGTGAGCTTTTCGTTCTGGAGCTTGACGACCTGGCGGGCGAGGTCGGGGTCGGCCTTGTACCAGAAGACCGGATTGATGCTCAGCGCCTCGATGTCGATGCCCTGCTCGTCCATGATCTTGATGCGGTCGTCGCCGATCATGAGGCCGGGGAAGCTTTGCTTGACCCCCATCAGCGCGTCCGCCTCCGGGATGTGGCAATGCGCGTGGACATCGACGGTGCGGATGCGCGTGCCGCCGACCGCGACCTCGCGCCGGCCATGCGGCGCGGCGGCCGGCTGCGCCGCAGCGTGATGATGGCCGAAGCCGCACGACGTGAACGCGATCCCGGCCGCCGCGCCGGCAGCCCGGCCGAGCAATTGCCTGCGGTTGATCGTCATCGTGTATCCTCCCCGACTTCCCACCATCTCGCCGATGATCGACCTAGCCCCGATGATGGGCAATGGCGATTGCATCGTCCGCCGCGAGAAGTGATCGTGCCGCGACGATGACGGATCCCGCGCCCTCATTTCTGTTCGACCGCCGCGCCTGGCGGCTGCACCGCGCCCGAGCGGCCCGGCAGGGCGCCGTCGATTTCCTGCACCGCGAGGTCGGCGAGCGGCTCATCGACCGGCTGGACCTGATCGGCCGCGAATTTCCGGTCGTGCTCGACCTCAGCACCGCCGATCTCGGGCTCGCCGATCGCCGGGGCACGCAGCGGATCATCTCAAGCGAACTCGTCTGCGACCCCGAGCTGATCCCGTTCAGGAGGGCGAGCTTCGACCTCGTCGCCAGCAATCTGATGCTGCATTGGGTCGGCGACCTGCCGGGGGCGCTGGTTCAGCTTCGCCGCGTGTTGCGGCCCGGCGGGCTTTTGCTGGCGGCGCTGTTCGGCGGACAGACCCTGGTCGAATTGCGCACCGCGCTATTCGAGGGCGAGCTCGCCGAGGAGGGCGGTGTCAGCCCGCGGGTCTCGCCGACGGCCGCGCTTTCCGACGCCGCGGCGCTGCTGCAGCGGGCCGGGTTTGCGATGCCGGTCGCCGACAGCGAGACGATCACCGTCACCTATCCCGACATGCTGGCGCTGATGCGCGATCTGCGCGGCATGGGCGAGACCAACGCCCTGGCGGCGCGGCGGCGGTTGCTGCGCCGGTCAACGCTGGCGCGTGCGGGAGCGATCTATGCCGAGCGGTTCGCCGGCCCCGACGGGCGCATCCCGGCGACGTTCGAGGTGCTGTTCCTGACCGGCTGGGCGCCGCATCCGGACGACGCACGGCCGGACTCAGGGGCGCGGCGGGTGATTGCGCAGCATTGATGGGTTTCGCTTCGTTCTACCCATCCTACAAGTTCGGCGCCGTAGGATGGGTAGAGCGCAGCGAAACCCATCATTCAACAGCGCGTCACATGAGCCGCCACTGCGCGCCAATCGCCGCCGCGCCGTGCCCAGACGTCCGTGTAGCAGCCGGCGACTTCGCGGCCGTCGCGGTTGAGCGCTTCGAGGATTTCGAGGTCGGACATCGTCCTCTCCTCACAACAGGTCGCGCAGCATCGTCACCAGCGGCTTGTCGGCCGGCGGCATCGGATAGTCGCCGAACTGGGCCGGCCACACCCATTTGAGCCGCTGGCCCTCGCACCCGGTGACGATCCCTTTCCATTTGCGGCACACATACAGCGGCATCAGCAGATGGAAATTCTCGTAATCGTGCGAGGCGAAGGTGAAGGGGGCGAGGCACGCCGCGTCGACATCGATGCCGAGCTCTTCCCGCAATTCGCGGATCAGCGCGCCCTCGGGCGTCTCGCCGGGCTGCACCTTGCCGCCGGGAAATTCCCAGGTGCCGGCGAGATGCTTGCCCGCCGGCCGCTCGGCCAGCAGCACCCGCCCGTCGACGTCGATCAGCGCGACCGCGGCGACGAGGATGGTCGGATGCGGGTCAGCTTCGGTAGGCGCCATTGATCTCGAGGTACATATAGGTCAGGTCGCAGGTCCACACTCGCGCCTTGCCGCGGCCGATGCCGATATCGACGCCGATATGCACGTCGCGGCCGTCCATGTGCCTCTTGACCGGCGCCTCGTCGTAATTCGGAATCGCGGCGCCGGCCACGGCGACGGGGAAGCCGCCGATCGTGATCGACAGCTTGTCGCGGTCGGCTTTTTCGCCGGCCTTGCCGACCGCCATGACGACGCGGCCCCAATTCGGATCGCCGGCGGCGGCCATCGTCTTGAACAGCGGCGAGTTGGCGATCGAAAGGCCGATCCGGCGCGCCGCCCGCGCGCTCGCCGCGCCGGTGACGTCGATGGTGATCAGCTTTTGCGCACCCTCGCCATCCTTGGCGATCTGCGTCGCGAGGTCGGTCATCACCCGCTGCAGCGCGCGACGGAACGAGCCGAGGCGGCTGTCCGTATGCCGGGCGACCGGCTTGTGCTGGGCCTGCTGGGTCGCGCAGAGGAGAACCGTGTCGCTGGTCGAGGTGTCGCTGTCGACCGTGATCGAGTTGAACGACGGCACCACGGCGGCGCTGAGCAGCGATTGCAGCACCGAGGCCGGCAGGGCCGCGTCGGTAAAGATGTAGCAAAGCATCGTCGCCATATCGGGCGCGATCATCCCCGAGCCCTTGCAGAACCCGCTGAGGTTCACCGGCACACCATCGATCGTCGCGCTGGCGGTCGCGCCCTTGGGGAAGGTGTCGGTCGTCATGATCGCCCTAGCCGCCGCCTCCCAGTTGTTCGGCACAAGCTGCTTGTGGGCCTCCGGGAGCGCGGCGGGGATGCTGTCGGGCGGCACCTGCTCGCCGATGACGCCGGTCGACGAGACGAACACCTCGCGCACGTCGCAGCCGAGGCATTTGGCCGCGGCGGCCGCGGTCGCCTCGACCACGGCCCGGCCGGCGCGCCCGGTAAACACGTTGGCGTTGCCGGAATTGACCACGATTGCGCGGATTTTGCCGCCCGGCAGAATCTCGCGATCCCAGACGACCGGCACCCCGGCGGTCAGCGATCGGGTGAAAACCCCCGCGACCGTGCTGCCGGCCGGCAATTCCGCCAGCATCAGATCCGTTCGGCCCTTGTAGCGCACCCCGCACTCGATCGCGGCGAGGCGAACCCCGGCGACCGGCGCGAGTTGCGGAAAATGTTCCGGCGCAAGCGGAGAGATTGCGGGCATCGGCTGTTCTCTAACGTGATTTCAGGTTGATCGGCGATGATGTTGCATATCGACACCCGCGCGACAAGAATCTTACGGTTAGCTGATCCTGGGTCCGCCGGGCCTGGGCGAATTGACACCCCGGCTCACGCGTCCTATCTGTCGAGTGTCGCCGTGCGCTTGCGCTCTGCCCTGTTCATCCGCGTATCGAGGAACTCATGTTCGGCGCCTTAGCCCGGCGGCTGTTCGGCTCCGCCAACGACCGTTACGTCAAGAGCCTCAGCCATTACGTCGAGCAGATCAACGAACTCGAACCTGGGCTGGAACAGCTCTCCAACGAAGCGTTGGCCGCTCGGACCGTCGAGTTCCGCCAACGCCTCGATGACGGGGCCGAACTCGACGACCTGATCGTCGAGGCCTTCGCGACGGTGCGCGAGGCGGCCAAGCGCACGCTCGGCCAGCGCCATTTCGACGTGCAGTTGGTGGGCGGCATCGTCCTCCATCGCGGCATGATCGCCGAGATGAAGACCGGCGAAGGCAAGACCCTGGTCGCGACATTGCCGGTCTACCTCAACGCGCTCGCCGGCAAGGGCGTCCATGTGGTCACGGTCAACGACTACCTGGCCCAGCGCGACTCCGAGTGGATGGGCCAGATTTATCGCCTTTTGGGCATGACGGTCGGCTGCATCGTCCACGACCTCGACGACCGCGAACGCCAAGACGCCTATCGCTGCGACGTGACCTACGGCACCAACAACGAATTCGGCTTCGACTATCTGCGCGACAACATGAAGTTCCGGCTGGAGGACATGGTCCACCGGCCGTTTCACTATGGGATCGTCGACGAGGTCGATTCGATCCTCGTCGACGAGGCGCGCACGCCGCTGATCATCAGCGGCCCCGCCGAGGACTCCTCCGAACATTATATCCGGATGGACAAGCTGATCCCGATGCTGTCCGAGGAGGATTACGAAAAGGACGAAAAGCAGCGCACCGTCGCGTTGACCGAGGCCGGCGTCGAAAAGATGGAGGCGCTGCTGCGCGAGAGCGGGATCATGGAATCCGGCACGCTCTACGACATCCACAACGTCTCGCTGGTGCACCACGCCAACCAGGCGCTGCGCGCGCACACGCTCTTCGCCCGCGACACCGAATACATCGTCAAGGACGACAAGATCGTCATCATCGACGAATTCACCGGCCGCATGATGGAAGGGCGGCGCTATTCCGAGGGGCTGCACCAGGCGCTCGAGGCCAAGGAACACGTCACGGTTCAGAACGAGAACCAGACGCTCGCCTCGATCACCTTCCAGAACTATTTCCGCATGTACCCCAAGCTTTCGGGCATGACCGGCACCGCGATGACCGAGGCGGAGGAATTCGGCGACATCTACAAGCTCGACGTGATCGAGGTTCCGACCAATGTCGAGGTGATCCGCGCCGACGCCGACGACGAGGTCTATCGCACCACCCGCGAGAAGTTCGAGTCGATCGCCGCCGAAGTGCTGGAGTGCCGCAAGCGGCAACAGCCGGTGCTGGTCGGCACGGTCAGCATCGAGAAATCGGAGGCATTGTCCGAGGCCTTCAAGAAGAACAAGATCCCGCACAACGTCCTCAACGCCCGCTATCACGAGCAGGAGGCGCTGATCATCGCCCAGGCGGGCGTGCCCGGCGCGGTGACGATCGCCACCAACATGGCCGGCCGCGGCACCGACATCCAGCTCGGCGGCAACCTCGACATGCGGCTCAAGGTCGAGCTCGACGGTATCGAGGACGAGGACGAGCGCAGCCAGCGGGCCGCCGCGATCCGCGCCGAGATCGCGGCCAACCGCGAGATCGTGCGCCAGGCCGGCGGGCTTTCTGTCGTCGGCAGCGAGCGGCACGAGAGCCGCCGCATCGACAACCAGCTCCGCGGCCGCTCGGGCCGCCAGGGCGATCCGGGCGCGTCGAAATTCTTCGTCTCGCTCGAAGACGACCTGATGCGCATCTTCGGCTCCGAGCGGATGGATTCGGTGCTGTCGCGGCTGGGCCTCAAGGAAGGCGAGGCGATCATCCATCCGTGGGTCAACAAGGCGCTCGCCAAGGCCCAGCAAAAGGTCGAGGCGCGCAACTACGACATCCGCAAGCAGCTGCTCAAATACGACGACGTGATGAACGACCAGCGCAAGGTCGTCTACGAGCAGCGCAAGGAGATCATGTCGACCCCGGAGGTCGCGACGACGATCGCCGATATGCGCGAAGAGGTCATCGCCGCCACGGTGAGCCGCGCGATCCCGGACAACTCGCTCACGGAGCAGTGGAACATCGAGGCCCTGCAGGCGGAATGCCTGCGCCTGTTCGGGCTCGACCTGCCGATCGCCGAGTGGGCCCGGGAGGAAGGGATCGGCTCCGACGAAATCGAGGAGCGCATCACCGCCGCCGCCGACCGCAAGATGGCCGAGAAAGCCGCGAATTATGGTCCCGAGCTGATGCGGATGGCCGAGAAGAGCCTGCTGTTGCAGCTCCTCGACCACACCTGGAAGGACCACCTGCTGTCGCTCGACCATTTGCGCCAGGGCATCAACCTGCGCGCCTATGCCCAGCGCGACCCGCTCAACGAATACAAGCGCGAGGCGTTCGAGCTGTTCGAAGGCATGCTGGTCGAGCTGCGCGAGCAGGTGACGTCGGTCCTCAGCCATGTCGAGCTCCGTATGGAGCCGCCGCCGATGCCGGAACCGCCGCCGATGATCGAGGGTGCGCCCCAAGACGCGGAGCCGGCGATGGCGATGGCGGAACCCGCCTACGCACCGGCGCCGCCTCCGCCCGCCCCGAACGGCGGCCGGCGCAACGGAGGCGGCGCCCAGCCCGTCAACGGCACCGCTCCGCAACGCACCACCGCGCGCCAGACGAGCCAGGGCCAGATGACCCAAGGCCAGATGACCCAGGGCCAAGCGACCCAGGGCGCGAACCCGCGCGCGCCCTGGGCCGGCACCGGCCGCAACGCCGCGTGCCCCTGCGGATCGGGCAAGAAGTTCAAGCATTGCCACGGGCGGATCTGACCATCCGGCGATTCCGGCGCGATTGCATCGGGAGGCACTATCGACAACGGCGCGCCGCTTTGTTATAGACCCCGGCCGTTCGGCGCCTGGTGGGGTGCATAGCTCAGTTGGTAGAGCAGCTGACTCTTAATCAGCGGGCCGTAGGTTCGAGTCCTACTGCACCCACCAATATTTCAACGGGTTAGCGGTCTATCCGGCGGAACAAACCCGGATCGTCAGAGGCGATCGCAGATGCACCCGTCAGACTTCCGCGCCGCGTCCGTTCACGCGGCGCGGGATTGCCGCACCGGGGAGCACACGACATGCCGAGCATCGGCCATCACGGCGCGCATATCCATTACGAGGAGTTCGGTCGGGGCTTTCCGATCCTGACCTTTGCGCCGGCGGGGCTCCAATCGGTGATCGCGGTGTGGCGCCAGGCTTCGGCGCCGATCGATCCGACGACGGAATTCGCCGACACGTTCCGCGTCATCGCCCTCGACCAGCGCAATGCCGGCGGTCATCGCCCGGGCGGCCCAGTTCGAAGAACGCCACGGCGAGTGGATCGGAATCGACGAGAGCCGCCATGCCGACAAACTCATCGGCGCGTGGCGATACTCATTTCGCCGTCAGGGGGTTCTCGGCTGTATTTCCGATCGGAGCCGGGTTCAGCGCTCGGATCATGTCGATAAACGCACGCAAAGCGGCCGGAACCTGTCGGTGGCCCGGATAATACAGAAACAGCCCTTCGAAAGACGGCGACCAGTCTTCCAGCACGCGGACCAGTTGTCCCGAACGTAGGAATGGTTCGGTTAAGGCTTCGATCGTGTAGGCGATCCCCAACCCATCGACGGCGGCGCGAACGGCTAGATCGGGGTCGTTGACCATGACGCGACCGTTCACCGAGATCTTTCGCGACTTGCCGCTCCGTTCCAACGGCCATTCGAACTCGGTGCCGTCGGCCGCGCCTCGACGATATTGGACGCAGCTATGACGGGCGAGATCGTCGGGAGTACGCGGCGCGTGGTAACGCGCGAAATACGACGGCGCGCCGACTATCGCCACCCTCACAGGCCCCATGACGCGAACCATAATCATGTCGGCCGCCGCCCGGTCCTGCGGTCCGATCCCGGCATCAAACCCTTTCGCCACGATATCGATGGGCGCTTCGCCCATGTGCAACTCGAGGTGGATGTCCGGATACGTCGTCAGAAAGCGCTGCCAGACCGGCACGATCACCGCCGCCGCCGACATGTGGGTTGCATAGATCCGCAGCCGTCCCACCGGCCGGCTACGCTCCTGGTTCAGGCCCTCGAGGGCTCCGGCGATCTCCTCGATCGCCGGCCGCAGTCGCTCCAGCAGGCGCAGGCCCGCGTCGGTCACTGAGACGCTCCGCGTCGTGCGATGCAGCAAGCGCACCCCGAGACGCTCCTCGAGTTGCCGCATCGCGTGGCTGAGGGCAGACGGCGTCACGCCGAGCCGCGATGCCGCGACCCGAAAGCTGAGGTGATCGGCTATCGCAATGAACGCCGTAAGATCGGCCAAATCACCACGATCCATTCCTGAATTCCCCTCACCACCAAACGGAATAAACCGGCCATTCTTATTTGTAGCACCACTCAACACATTGAAAGACCGCAGCCGCATCCCGCTGGCGCAAACGCGTCATGCGCGGCTCCGCCAAGGAGTGGACGATGAGACGGTTACGGGAATATACGGCCCGATCCACGATAGGAAGCGGCTTGAAAGCTGCTGCTGCGGCTCTGGTGGTCGTCGTCGCGCTCGGCGCGCCAAACCTCGCCTATGCCGGACCGCATGGCGGCGGCGGTGGCGGCTTTCACGGCGGTGGCGGCTTTCACGGCGGTGGGGTCCACGGTGGCGGAGGCGGGTTTCATCGGGGCGGGATCAGCGGAGCCGGGATGCATCACGATTTTCGCGGTTCGCATCATGCTTTCCACGACTGGAATGGCGGCGGCTTGATTTATGCGCCGGGTATCTACGGCGCCTATGGCTATCCGGCCGATGATTACGGCGCCGACTACTACAACGGCGAGCAACCGCCGCCTTCTCAGGTCTGGTATTACTGCTCTGACCCGGCGGGATACTACCCGTATGTGAGCCAGTGCAGCGCCGGCTGGCAGATGGTCCCAGTCGGTTAACGCCGCGCCGCTTCGGCTTGCCGACCTTTCGCGGGAACGGTGACGGCTTCGGCCCGCTCGGCAATAGCGGAACTCCTGAATTCTGCTCAATACGGAATGCAATAATGCAGGATTTTTATTTGCCGGTTTCGTTGACATCTGTAGAGCGCGCGGAAACGGAGCCGAAGGAATGCTATGCCCGACGACATAAGAGTGGCTCCCCCGGCCGCGGAAACGGCGGAGGCGCCGGCCGCGAGACGGGTGGTGCCGGACGGGCCGCCAATCCGCCGGATCGAGATTCCCGCCCGTACGGGGATGGCGCCGACGTCTTCTCGCCGGCGCCTGGTACGCTGGGCATTGTTCGCGTTGCTGCCGCTCGCGCTGATTGCCGGCGGCTACTGGTACGTCACCGGCGGCCGGGTGATGTCGTCGGACGACGCCTATGTCGAAGCCGACAAGGTCGGCGTC
This sequence comes from Allostellaceae bacterium, assembly GCA_036268075.1. Taxonomy (GTDB): domain Bacteria; phylum Pseudomonadota; class Alphaproteobacteria; order ATCC43930; family CGMCC-115725; genus DATARH01. The sequence continues at coordinate 46,571 of DATAUV010000133.1, forward strand.
TCGACCGACGTTTCGGGCATCGTCAAGGACGTCGAGGTCACCGAGAACCAGCACGTCCGGCCGGGCCAGGTCCTGTACCGGCTCGACGACCTGCCGTTTCGGCTCGCGGTCGACCGCGCGAAGGCGCAGATCGGCATGGATGCGGACGCGCTCAACGCGCTCAAGGCAAACTATCGCGACATGCAGGCGCAGATCGTCCAGGCGCGAAACGATGTGGACTATTACGACACCGAATTTCGCCGGCAGGAGGCTCTCATACGGTCGAGCGTCGTGTCGCAGGCGAGCTTTGATACGGCGCGCCGCAACCTGCAGACCGCGCAGCAGAAACTGGCCTCGCTGAACCAGCAGCTCGCCGCGATTGCCGCCAATCTCAACGGCGATCCCAACGGCCCCGTCGAGCAAAACCCTCGCTACCGCGATGCCGTGGCGCAGCGTGACGAGGCGCAACGTCAGCTCGATCATGCGGTCGTCAAGGCGCCGTTCGCCGGGATCGTGACCAATGTGCCTTCGATTGCGCCCGGCAAGTACCTCGCGGCGTCGACGACCGCTTTCTATCTCGTCGCGACCGATCACCTCTGGGTCGACGCAACCCCGAAAGAGACCGAGCTGACCTACGTGCGCGTCGGCCAGCCGGTAACGGTGAGTGTGGACACCTATCCGGACGCCGAGTGGCACGGCACGGTCGAAAGCATCAGCCCGGCGGCGGCGCAGGAGTTCTCGCTGCTGCCGGCGCAGAACACCAGCGGCAACTGGGTGAAGGTCGTGCAGCGCATTCCGATGCGGGTGCGCGTCGATACCAGCGGCAAGAACCTGCCGCCGCTGCGCGCCGGGATGAGCGTCGAGGTCGGAGTCGACACCGGGCACGCGCGCGGCATGCCGCACTTCCTGACCGCCCTGTTCGGCGGCGCCCACCGGAGCGGGTAATGCCTGCGAAGCCCGGCGCGGACGCCACCAATCGCGGCGCGATCACGGTCTGCGTGATCCTCGCGACGCTGATGCAGGCGCTCGACACGACGATCGCCAACGTCGCCTTGCCTTATATGCAGGGCACGGTCTCGGCGAGCCAGGACGAGATCGACTGGGTGTTGACCTCGTACATCGTCGCCGCCGCGATCATGACGCCCCCGACCGGCTATCTCGCCGGGCGGTTCGGGCTCAAGCGCCTGTTCCTGGTCTCCGTCGCCGGCTTTACCGTGGCCTCGATGCTGTGCGGCATGGCGCAGTCCCTCGTCGAGATCGTGCTGTTCCGCGTCCTGCAAGGCTTGTTCGGCGCGGCGCTCGTCCCGCTCTCGCAAACCGTGCTGCTCAAGATCAACCCCAAGGAGCGGCAGGGTTCCGCCATGGCGCTCTGGGGTGTCGCGGTGATGGCCGGCCCGGTTCTGGGGCCGGTGCTCGGCGGCTGGCTCACCGAGGCCTATAGCTGGCGCTATGTCTTCTACATCAACCTGCCGATCGGCGTGCTCGGCTTCCTCGGCATGGCAACGTTCCTGAAGGAAGCGCCGGGCAATGCCGCGGCAAAGCTGGACTGGTTCGGCTTCGGCACGTTGAGCCTGGCGATCGGGGCCCTCCAGGTCATGCTCGACCGCGGCGAAGAGCTCGACTGGTTCGGCTCCGGCGAGATCGTCATCGAGGCCATCGTCGCGGCGTCGGCGTTGTACCTGTTCCTCGTCCACACCTTTACCACGCGCGAGCCGTTCGTGAAGCCGTCGCTGTTCCGCGATCGCAATTTCACCGCCGGCACGCTCTTTGTCGCGATCGTCGGCCTGACCTACTACGCGTCGCTGGCGCTGCAGCCGCCTTATCTCCAAAACCTGATGAACTACCCGATCGTCACCGCCGGCTTGGTCATGGGACCGCGCGGCGTCGGAACGATGGCTGCCATGCTGGCGGTTGGCAAGCTGATCGGGCGCGTCGATACGCGGCTGCTTCTCGGCACCGGCCTCGTTCTGTCGGCCTGGTCGTTCTACGCGATGACCGGCTGGACCCCGGACATCTCGCAAACGACGATCATCATGGTCGGCGTGGTCCAGGGCCTCGGCCTCGGCTTTATCTTCGTGCCGCTCAGCGTCGTAACCCTGTCGACGCTGTCGCCGGCCATGCTGGCGGAGGGTTCCGGCCTCTACAGCCTGTCGCGCAATATCGGCTCCAGTATCGGCATCTCGGTGGTGAACAGCCTGCTGACGACAAACACGCAGGTGAACCACGCCGACATCGCGCAGCACGTCACCGCCGTCAACCGTGCGTTCGAGGAGCCGGCGATCTCGCAGTTTTGGAGCCCCGTGACCGCCGCCGGGCGCGCCGCGCTCGATGCCGTCGTCACCCAGCAGGCGCAGATCGTCGCCTATATCGACGACTACAAGCTCTTGATGATCGCCACGCTCGCCGTGCTGCCGCTGCTCGTCATCTTCAAGAAGGCATCGCGTCGTGGTGCGGATCATGCGCCGGTGATCGAATGATGGCCGGCGGGGCGCCCGGCGAGGCGGCGCTCGATCAGCTCCGGGCCGAGCCGATCGTCAAGCAGCCGATGCGGCGAGACAGGACGGATGAGGCGAAGATCCGACAGCTAATCCGAAAGGTCGGGGCCGGAAGATCGCTCAGCCGCGGAGCGCCCCGTTGAGAAACAGGTCCACGGCGCCGCGGACACGCGCGTCCACATCTTGCGGGCCGGGGCCGATCCCGAGCGCCGCCAGCCGCAAGCCGCTGTCGATCACGAGGCTTATGAACTGCTCGGCGGCGCTCTCCAGATCGGCGATGCGCAAAATCGCTCCGTGCCGCCGCAACCCGGCTGCGATGGCGCGGATCGCCGGCCGCCGCCCTTCGGTATAGGCCAGCCGCCCGAACTCGGGCCGCCGCTCCGATTCGGCGATGATGATGCGGTGCAGACTCACCGCCTGCGGCGCCAGGGCGCTGGTGAGCAGGTGCCGCCCGATTTCCATCAGCATCGAATCGAGATCGCTGGTTCCCGCCCGGAACTGGTTGATCGGCACCAGCCACCGGTCGATCAGGTTGCGCAGCACAGCGCTGAACAGCTCGTTCTTGTCGCGGTAATGGGCATAGAGCGTCCGTTTCGACATGGCGGCGGCCTCGGCGACCGCATCGACCGAAGTCCTGTCGAAGCCGTGCTTCATAAACATCGCGCCGGCGATCTCCAGCAGCTCCTGCTGGCGCCGCTCCGCCTCGGCGCGCGTCGGCCGCCCGCCGCGGCTCAAGGCCCGACGTGCCGAGTGCGCCATTTCGACAGCTTGCACGCACGTCCTCTTGTGAAGCCTCGTGAACGTGCTTTAAAACTACACCGTACCGTTACGATACTACTCGGGGGGCCGCGTGAGAAGGGGCACTATCCGCACGCGCTGCTTGGCTGCGGCCGGTTTGGTCATGCTCGTGGCGACCGGCAACCCGGCGCTGGCGCAGCAGGCGCCGGCGAAGCCGCCCGCCGTGGGCGTCGTTTCCGCGGTAAAGGCGCCGGTGACGCAGTCGAGCGAATATGTCGGACGCATCCAGGCGACCGATCGCGTCAATCTCATTGCGCGCGTCGACGCGTTTCTCGACCAGCGCTTGTTTACCGAGGGCGCCGAGGTCAAGAAGGGCGACCTGCTCTACCGGCTCGAACAGGGGCCGTTCACGGCGGATGTCCAGGCCAAGCAGGCGGCGATCGACCAGTTCCAAGCGCAGCTCAAGAATGCCGCGCTCACGCTGTATCGCGCCAAGACGCTGCTGAGCACGCCGGCCGGACAGCAATCGACCGTGGACAGCGCGACCGCCAGCGACGCCGCGCTTCGAGCCCAGATCCTGGGGGCTCAAGCCCAGTTGCAGCAGTCGCAAATCAATCTCGGCTACACCGAGATCCGCGCGCCGATCGACGGCAAGATCGGACGCACGGCGGTCACCATCGGCAACTACGTCACGCCGAATTCCGGCGTGCTGGCGACCATCGTCAGCCAGGGTCCGATGTATGTCGTTTTTGGCGTGCCTTCGCGCACCGCCATCGCACTGCGCCAACGCGCTGTCGAGAAGCCGGATGCCGCAGTCATCAAGGTTCGCCTGCCGGATGGCCGCCTGTACGGACAGACGGGCGCCTTCGATTTCATCGACAACACCGTCGCCGGCAACACCGACACGATCACGCTGCGCGGAACTCTCTCCAACCCGCCGCTTTCGAATGCCAAGACGGGTACGACCCGGGAACTGGTCGACGGGGAATTCGTCACCGTCATCCTTGAGGATTCCGAGCCCGTCGAGGCGCTGACCATCCCGCGCGCGGCCGTGCTTGCCGACCAGGGCGGCGATTACGTCTACGTCGTCGGCGCCGACGACAAGGCGCAGCAGCGCCACGTGCAGCTTGGTCCCGCCACCCCGGGCGCCGTGGCCGTGATGGGCGGTCTCGCCGAGGGCGAGCGCGTCGTCGTCGACGGCATTCAGCGCGTCCGCCCGGGCCAAGCCGTCGCACCCGGGCCGGCCGAGAGCGCTCCGATTGCAGCGCCGCGCGGCTGAGGCGGTACCGGCATGATCTCCGCCACCTTCATCAAGCGGCCGCGGCTGGCCATCGTCATCGCCATCGTGATCACGATCGCCGGTGCGATCGCGCTGACGCGCATTCCGGTCGCGCAGTTTCCGGACATCGTGCCGCCGCGGGTCCAGGTGACGGCGAACTATCCCGGCGCCTCCGCCGCGGTCATCGAAGCGGCCGTCGCGCAGCCGCTCGAGGCCCAGATCGTCGGCGTCGACAAGATGATCTACATGAAGTCGACCAGCGCCAATGACGGCAGCTACAGCCTGACGGTCAGCTTCGCCGTCGGCAGCAATCCCGATGTCGACACGGTGAACGTCAACAACCGCGTTCAGACTGCGCTGCCGCAACTGCCCCAGGCGGTGCAGCTACAAGGCCTGACGGTGATCAAGCGCTCGGCGGCGATCTTGCAGTTCATCAATCTCTACAGCGATGACGGCAAGCTCAGCCCGGTTTTCATCACCAGCTACGCGACGCTCAACGTGCTCGATGAATTGTCGCGGGTCGAAGGCGTCGGCCAGGCGCTGCTGTTCGGCAAGCTCAACTATTCGATGCGCATCTGGTTCGACACCCAGAAGATGACGAACCTGAACCTGGCGCCGTCCGACGTCATCACCGCGATCCAGGCGCAGAACGTGCAGGCTCCGGTCGGCCGCATCGGCGCACGCCCGGTCGGCAATGACCAGCAGTTCCAGTTGAACGTGCAGACGCAAGGGACGCTGACGACGCCCGAGCAGTTCGGCAAGATCGTGCTGCGCGCCAACCCCGACGGTTCCGTCCTGCATCTGAGCGATGTCGCCCGCGTCGAGCTGGGGGCGCAGAACGAGGACACCGAGACCCGCAGCAACGGCCAACCGGCGGTCGGCGTGGCGCTTTACCTCGCCCCGGACGCCAACGCGGTGCAGACCGCCACCGCCGTCAGCCGCACCCTCGCGCGGCTGAGCGAACGCTTCCCGGCGGGGCTGAAGGCGCGTGTCGTCTACGATTCCACCGTCTTCGTCAACGACACCATACACGAGGTGCTGTGGACGCTGACCCAGGCGTTTATTCTTGTCATCGTCGTGGTGTTTCTGTTCCTCGGCAATCTGCGTGCGACGATCATCCCCGCGGTCGCCGTCCCGGTCAGCCTCATCGGCACTTTCGCGGTGCTGCTGGCGGTCGGATACTCCGCCAACACCGTGTCGCTGCTGGCGATGGTGCTGGCGATCGGCATCGTCGTCGACGATGCGATCGTCGTGGTCGAGAACGTCGAGCGCGTCCTCGAAGAAGAACCGGAGTTGAGCCCGTCGGAGGCGACCCTCAAGGCGATGGGGCAGATCACCGGCCCGATCGTCGCAATCACCCTGGTGCTGCTCTCGGTCTTCGTGCCGGTGGCGTTTATCCCGAGCATCTCGGGACAACTTTTCCGCCAGTTCGCCGTCACCATCAGCATCGCGATGCTGATCTCGGCATTGAACGCGCTGACCCTGTCGCCGGCGCTGTGCGCCGTCTTCCTGCGCCACGGGGGCAAGAAGCGGGGGCTGATGGCGTTGATACTGCGCGGCATCGACCGCGTGCGCGATGGCTATGCCGCCATCGTCGTCCGCCTGGTGCGCGTCAGCGTTTTGTCGGTACTACTGATCGCCGCCTGCGCGGCCGGAATATTCTCGCTCGCCAGGATCACGCCGACGAGCTTTCTGCCCGAAGAGGACCAGGGCGCGTTTTTCCTCAACGTGCAGCTTCCCGACGGCGCCTCGGTGGCGCGCACCAGCGCGGCGGTGCGCAAGGTAGAGGCACTCCTCAAATCGATGCCGCAGGTGGAGGGCACCTTCGCGGTGATCGGTTTTTCGCTGCTCGACGCCGCCAATGAGGCCAATACCGGCTTCCTGCTCGCCAAGCTCAAGCCGTTCGAGGACCGCCGGAAGGCCGAGGATTCGGCGCAGGCGCTGATCCGCAAGACCTTCGCCGAGGGATAGCAGGTCAGGACCGCGAACGTCGTCGCCTTCAACCTGCCGCCGATCATCGGCCTCTCCACCAGCGGCGGGTTCGAATACCAGCTCGAAGCCCTCGAAGGACAGGACCCGGTCAAGCTCGGCGCGGTCGTGCAAGGCGTGGTCGCGGCGGCCAATCAGGATCCGCGGCTCGCGCGTGTGTTCTCGACCTTCACCGCATCGACGCCGTCGATCTATCTCGACATCGACCGCGACAAGGCGCAGGCGCTCGGCCTCAACATGGGCGACGTGTTCACCGCCCTGCAATCGACGCTCGGTGGGTATTTCGTCAACAATTTCAATCTCTACGGCCGAACCTGGCAGGTCAACATCGAGGGCGAGGCCAGGGATCGCCGGGATTTCGAGAATATCTGGCAGATCCACGTGCGCAATAAGACCGGCGACATGGTGCCATTGCGCTCGATCGCCAACCTGCGTTTCGTCCTCGGGCCACAGGTGATCACCCGTTACAACAACTACCGGTCGATCACGGTCAACGGCAGCCCGGCGCCCGGCGGATCGTCAGGTGCGGCGCTGGCGGCGATGCAGGAGGTTTCGGCGAAGACGCTGCCGCCGGGATACACGTTCGAATGGACCGGCACCGCCTTTCAAGAGCACGAGGCCGGCGGGCAGACCGGGCCGATCCTTGCCATGGCGGTGGTGTTCGCGTTCCTCTTCCTCGTCGGCCTCTACGAGAGCTGGATGATCCCGATCCCGGTTCTGCTCTCGGTGACCGTCGGCGTGCTGGGCGCCTATGCCGGCATCCTCGTCGCCCACCTGACGCTCGACCTCTACGCGCAGATCGGCCTCGTCGTGCTGATCGCGCTCGCCGCCAAGAACGGCATTCTGATCGTCGAGTTCGCGCGCGAACAGCGCGAGCAGGGCACGACGATCATCGAGGCCGCGGTGCTCGGCGCGCGGATGCGGTTCCGCGCCGTGATGATGACCTCGATCGCCTTCATCCTGGGCCTGGTGCCGCTGGTCTTCGCCCATGGTGCCGCGCAGATCAGCCGCCGGGATGTGGGCACCTCCGTCTTCGCCGGGATGCTCGTCGCAAGCACGATCGGCGTGTTCCTGATCCCGATGCTGTATGTCGTCTTCCAGCGCCTGCGGGAGCGGGACATGCGCTGGCTGCCGCTCGGGCGGCGCGGAGCCGCCGGCGCCGACGGACATCGGCTGTCTCGGCCCGCGGGCGAATAATCGCCGACGCGCTCTCGCGGCCGCGCCGACGGCAGGGGCCCGTTCTCTCGCCAGCCGGCTCGCCTGTTTGGATCGCGGCCAGTGCTGCGAGGGCGCGTTCGATCTGGCGCAAATATATCCGGACCCACGCGGGGCCGACCCCTTCGCTGATGTACTCGTGAAAGAGCGCAATTCGGCGGCGGAGGGTTTCAGCATCTTCTTCCGTTACGCCCACCGTAACCGGATGGCCGGGTCGCCGGTTGGGTGATGCGCCATAGCTCTCTCGCGTACAAAAAACCGAGCCGCAAGGGCTCGGTTATTCCGAGTCCATAATATCAGCACGAGACTGCGGTGTAGTACAGCCTACCGTGCTACGCGAGAGGTAGCGTCAACTCGGAATAGGATGCTCCAGCGCCTCGGCACGGCGCTCGGTCTTTGAACGACCGTAGCCCATCGATCATCGCCGCGAGCCTCATGGCGCGGGGATGGGTCGGGTCATATTGTTCCATGGCTTCGATAAGGTCTGTGATCGCGCGATCGATCGATCGCGGATTGCTCAGGTCCGGGCATTCGGCCATCGCGGCTTCCCTCACCGCTGATTTCACCAAAGGTTCGGAATGGCCGCGCGGGGCGATATTCGCCCTGAGAGAGCCGAAAGTCTCAACCTTTCGTGGTTAAGCGCGGGGCGCGAGCATCCGTGGGACGGTTTCCAGAAGGTCGGGGATGCTGACCGGAAGCGGCATGAACTCCCCTATCCCATCCGCGTGTTGCTCTGTCTCCGGTAAGGCCGTGAACAGAACCTTGAGGTCAGGGCGCTTATTCGTCGCGACGAGCGCGAGGGAGACGCCATCGAGGCCTGACGGGTATTCAATGCGGGTAACCAGTAGCTCGACGCTCTGCGCCGGCTCCAGCGCCAAGATGAAGATTTCATTCGACTGATACATGGAAAAACCAGGGCCGCTGTCGGTTTGTCTCCATACGATGTGGGCCATGTTCTCGACAGATTCGGAAATTACCTATGTCAGGTAAATCGGATTTGGTCGGCTCAATCCTCGCCGCGGGCGGCAGCCGCCTCGTTGTGACGCGTCAGATGGGCGGCGGTGTTGATGACGGCGGTGTGCGAAAACGCCTGCGGAAAATTGCCGAGGAGACGCTTCGCCACAGGGTCGTATTCCTCGGCGAGCAGGCCGAGATCGTTTGTGAAGGAAAGCAGGCGCTCGAACAATTTTATGGCGTCCTTCCGTCGGCCGATCAGGTTGAGGCTGTTGACGAGCCAAAAGCTGCAAGCCAGGAAAACACCCTCACCCGGGGGCAACCCATCGGTGCTCTTGAGGGTGCGATAGCGATAGACCAAGCCCTCGGAGACGAGGTCCTCCTCGATAGCGGCGATGGTGCCAAGCACCCGCGGGTCATCGGGCGGCAGAAAACCGAGCTGGGGGATCAGCAGCAACGAAGCGTCGACCTCTTTTGAGCCGTAGTACTGGACGAAGGTCTTTCGCTTGCGATCGTAGCCGCGTTTGAGGATCTGGTCGGAAATGCGATCGCGGATTTCGACCCAGTGCTCGCGCGGACCATCGTTGCCATATTGCTCGATCGATTTGATGCCGCGATCGAACGCGACCCAGACCATCACCTTGGAGAAGGTAAAATGACGCGGCCGCCCGCGCACCTCCCAGATCCCCCGGTCGGGCTTGGTCCAGACCTGTTCCAGGAATTCGAGCAGCTTGAGCTGCAGGTTCCAGGTGTCGTTGCTGGCCTCGAGCCCAAAGCGCTGGCCCGCGTGCAGCGCATCCATCAGCTCGCCATAGACATCGAGTTGGAATTGGTCGGAAGCGGCATTGCCGACGCGCACCGGCCGACTATCGGCATAACCCGGAAGCCAGGCGATTTCATATTCGGTCAACCGCCGCTCGCCCGAGAGGCCGTACATGATCTGCATCTCGGCCGGGTGACCGGCCACCGCCCGCAACAGCCACTCGCGCCAGGCCCGCGCCTCACGGCGATACCCCGAGCTGAGGAGCGCATAGAGCGTCAGGGTGGCGTCGCGCAGCCAGCAAAGGCGATAATCCCAATTGCGCACCCCGCCGATCCGCTCCGGCAACGAGGTAGTGGCCGCCGCGACGATGCCGCCGGTCGGTGAGAAGGTCAGCATCTTCAACGTGATCAGCGAGCGGATCACCGCGTCGCGCCAGCGGCCCTTGAACCCGCACTGGCTCGACCAATCGCGCCAGCCGGTTTCGGTGGCCAGCAGCGCCTCTTGCGGATCGCGGTAATTGAATCCTCGGTGATGGGAGGGATACCAGCTCATCGTAAACGGCACGTTCTGGCCGGCTTCGACGGTGAACTCGCCGACCGTGGTCAGCTCGGGCGTGCCGCGCAACTCGACCGGGGTGACGAATTGGACGGCGTTGGGTCCCGCGACCGCGCTCGGCCCGCCGAGATGCTGGCGAACCCACGGGACCGCCCGGCCATACTCGAACCGCAGAACGATCTCCGTATGCATTCGCACCCGCCCGCTGACGCCGGAAACGATGCGGAACAGGTCGACCTGATCCTCCTGCTCGGCGATCGGCATGAAATCGGTGACCGTTACGGCGCCATCCGCGGTCTCGAACCGGGTTTCGAGGATACCGGTCTCGCCGCGATAAGCGCGCGAAGTCTTGACGATGGGGTCCGCCGGGGCGATCAGCCAACGCCCGTGCTTGGTGTCGCCAAGCAGCGCCCCGAAGACGGACTCTGAGTCGAAACGCGGCAGGCACAGCCAGTCGATCGACCCATCGCGCCCGACGAGCGCCGCGGTGCGGGTATTGCCGACGATGCCGTAATCCTCGATCGGGGCATTCATTGTTGTTTTGGCCCCTTGGGTTCGGGCGACGTCCGCCCCGGCATAGTGCTCCCCGCCTTCTAAGCCGTCGGCGGTGATGGCGCCAGTCTCGGAACCATCGTGATGCGGTTCCCAGTCATCTGAGCCCGCCGGACCGGAGTTGGGCAGTGGCCGAGCGGCATTAGGGGGAAGCTCGAATGCCGCGCAGTAGAGGGCCACTTTTGGCGCATCTGGTCCGTTGAAGTTTCTCTTGGCTCGGGGTCGACCTCGCCCCGGCCACCGGTCGGGGCGAGTTCAGCCGAGGCCGGGTGGCGGATCGAAAGCCCGTATCGGCGGGAGCGGGCCGTCGAACCGCGCGATCTCGACCCGGGTAAGCTGACCCGTGGAGCCCTGCGCCAGCGAGGATGTGCCGGCATCCGTGGTCAGCACATTGGGGTTGCCGTGCACGCAGAGCGGCCGGTCGATGGCCGGGTCGGCCTCGTTCGACCAAAGTGGATCGAACCAGGCACCGGTCGACAATTGCACGACCCCCGGCCGCGGGGCATCGCTCAGCACCGCGCCGGCGAGACAGGCCCCGCGTTCGTTATAGAGGCGCACCACATCGCCATCGGCGATACCGCGGGCTGCCGCGTCGTCGGGATGGATGCGTACCGGCTCTCGGCCTTGGACCTTGGACGCGACGCTGGTCGCGCCGAAATCGAGCTGGCTGTGCAGCCGGGTCGCCGGCTGGTTGGCGACGAGGTACAGCGGAAAGCGAGCCGCTCTATCCGTATCCGCGCCATAGGAAGGCGGCAGCCAGGTCGGGTGTCCGGGGCAATCGGCGTATCCAAACGACGCGATCGCCGCCGAGGAAATCTCGATCCTGCCGCTCGGCGTCGGCAAGGGTGCGGCCTGCGGATCGTGACGGAAGGCCCGCACGATACCGCCATCCCAGGCGTGTGTCGGCAGCACCAGCTCGCCCGCCTTCCAGAACCCGTCGAAATCGGGCGCCGGATAGCCGAGTTCGGCAAGCCCGCGGCGGGTCGGCTCGTATAGGTGTTCGAGCCATTGCCGCGCGGTGCGGTCTTCGGTGAAGGCCCTGCCGACACCGAGGCGCCCCGCGATACCGCCGAAGATGGCGTAGTCGTCGCGTGCCTCTGCATAGGGTTCGGCGACGCGGTGCATCGCGATCAGCAGCGGGTCGTTCGTCGAGCCGCCGATGTCGTCGCGCTCCAAAGTCACCGTCGCCGGCAGCACGATATCGGCGTGCCGTGCGGTCGCGGTCCACGCCGAATCATGCACGATCACCGTCTCCGGCCGGGCGAACGCTTGGCGCAGCCGGTGGATGTCCTGGTGATGGTGGAACGGATTGCCGCCGGCCCAATAGACCAGCTTGATGTCGGGATAGGTGAGTTTTTGCCCGTCGTAATCGAACGACTCGCCGGGCCGCAGCAGGAGGTCCGAGATCTGCGCGACCGGGATGAAATCCGCGATGCTGTTGCGGCCCTGCGGCAGGGTCGGAACCGGCGCCGCGACCGAGGATTTTCCGGTATTGGCGATCGATCCCAGCGCATAGGCGAAGCCCGCGCCGGGCAGGCCGATCCGGCCGAGGAGCGCCGCCAGCACGACGCCCATCCACACCGGCTGCTCGCCGTGTTCGGCGCGCTGCAGCGACTGAGAGCAGGTGATGAGCGTGTGCCGCTCCGCCGCTCGACATGCCAGCGCCACGATCTCCTCGGCTGGCAGATCGCAGACACTTGCGGCCCAGCGCGCATCCTTGGGCTGGTTGTCGCTGCGGCCGAGGAGATAATCCTCGAAGATCTCGTAGCCGACGCAATAGCGGCCGATGAAGTCGCGGTCATGGCGCCCTTCGCTCACGAGCGTGTGTGCCATTCCGAGCATCAAGGCGACATCGGTGCCGGGGCGGATCGGGTGCCACACCGCCCCGACCTCGGGCAGGAAGTCATCGCGCAAGGGGCTGATCACGTGGAACTCGGCGCCGCGCGCGCGAGCCGCAACGAGCCGGTCGCGGGCGATGTGCTGGCTGGACCCGCCGCCGCCGACATCGTTGTTCTTGAGCGCCATCCCGCCAAAGGCCAGCACCAGCTCGGTCCGCGACGCCAATTCGTGCCAGCCGACATTGTTGCGGCTGGCAGCCTCCTGCGGCCCCAGCACATGCGGCAGGATCACCGTCGCCGCGCCCGAGCTGTAGCTGTTCACCGAACGGACATAGCCGCCCGCCATGTTCAGAAAGCGATGGAGCTGGCCGTTCGCGTGGTGGAAGCGGCCGGCGCTGGACCAGCCGTAGGAGCCGCCGAATACGCCGCGCGCTCCATGTTCCGCATAAACGCGGCGCAATTCGCCGGCGACGAGGTCGAGCGCCTTGTCCCACGGCAGGGAGACGAAGTCATCGCGGCCGCGGCGGCGGTCGGCGCCGGGACCATCGTCGAGCCAGCCGCGCCGAACGGCTGGGCGGGCGATCCGCGCGCGGTGCGTCAATGCCGCCGGCAGGTTGCCGAGCAACGGCGACGGCGCCGGATCGCGCGGGTGGGGCACGATCTCGATGCCGTCGTGGCCGCGCCGTACCGAAAAAGCGCCCCAATGCGAACTGTGCGGCAGCGGCGCGTCGTCTTCCAGCAGATGCGTGTCCATCGTCAAGCAGCCTCGGGATCAGCAGTCACAGCATTGCCGGATTAGCGCAAGGCCGGCAACGGACGATATGGCCGCAACATCACGTCCCGAGGCGTCGGATCATCCGGCCAGGCCGTTGGATGCAACGGCGCGGAGGGGCGGGGCTGTGCCCCGGAGGCGCTGACGACCATCACCGCGCGGGCCCCCCCCCCCCCGAGCCGCGGAGGGGCGTGGTATCGGCAGCGTCACCAAGGCGGCGGCGATCGCCGGAGAGCCATCGACCGTCTCTCTCAGCAAGCCGCCGAAGACACCAATCGGAAGACGCGCCTGCATGCCGCAGTCGCTCTGCCGATACCCGCAGACCTCCGCTCCGATCGTCGGATGATCGCGGCCCGATCAGCCTTGGAGCCTCGTCGGCCTTGGGCGGGGTTGGAGGCGGAATCGTGACTAACGTGGTCATGAGGCGGCGTCGAGGAAATCGACAGCGGCGATTGGGGGATCGGCGGCCAGGCCCTAACCGCCGCCGACGTCCACGCGCTCGCCCGTGGCAAACCGGCCTGAGGGCAGGCCCGCTGGACCGCGCTCGGCGCTGAGCTGCCAGTGTCCGGTAAGGCTTTCGTCGACTGCCTTTGCCCCAAAGCGGTCCCGCGTTCGATTGAGAAGCTCGCCGGGGCCGTTTGCTGTCGTGGCCGGATTGCGTAACCAAGCGGCGCCCGCGCGCTGGCAGACTGTCAGGCGCTGGCCTGGGAGAATCGGATTTGGGTCGGCGTTCCGCGTCGTTTTGCAGCCCCCAGCACCATGGCGGCGGCTTTCTCGGCGATCATCATCGTTGGCGCGTTGGTGTTGCCGGAGGTAACCGTCGGCATGACCGATGCATCGGCGACGCGCAGGTCTGCGATGCCGTGGACCCGCAGTTGGTCGTCGACGACGGCGTTGGGGCCGTGCCCCATGGCGGCCGTTCCAACCGGATGGAAGATCGGGCTCGAGATGTCGCCGACCGATTGAAGCAGCTCGGCATCCGTTTGGGATTCAGGCCCGGGCCTGAACTCGGTCGGGTTGAAGCGGGCCATGGCGTGCTGCGCAACGATATGCCGCGTCAGGCGGATCGATTCGATCGCGACGATCCGATCGCTTTCCACGGATAGGTAGTTTGGCTGAATGGCCGGCGGCTCCGACGGGTCCGCCGACCGGATATGGACCGCTCCACGGCTCTCCGGGCGGAGGTTCGCGACGCTCGCGGTAAAAGCAGGGAACGGATCAAGCTTGCCGCCCCATGCCGCCAGGCTGAGGGGCTGGATATGGTATTCGAGGTTGGCGGTCGCGAAGCGCGGGTTGGATTTGGCGAAGAGGCCGAGCTGGCTCGGTGCCATGGACATCGGACCTGATCGGGCCAGCAAATATTCGAGGCCGATCAGGGCCTTTCCGAACCGCGTGCCCGCGCGAGAGTTCAGTGTGGCGACGCCGGTGATCTTGTAGGCGCATCGAATCTGCAGATGGTCCTGGAGGTTTTCCCCGACGCCCGGCAGGTGCCGCACCGTCTCGATGCCGGCAGCACTCAGGCGTTCGCCGTCGCCGATGCCCGACCGCTCCAGAATTGCGGGCGAGCCGATCGATCCGGCGGAGACGAGCACCTCACCCCGTGATCTCGCATACACACGAGATCCTCCGATATCGAACTCCACTCCAACGGCGCGGCCACCCTCAACCAGCACGCGATGGATCTGCGCTCCCGTCCGGACCCGCAGGTTCGGACGATGCAGCGCCGGCCGCAAAAAGGCGTTTACGGCACTCCACCGCTTGCCTTTCCGTTGATTGACCTGGAAATAGGACGAGCCGAAATTGTCGCCCCGATTGAAGTCGTCGATCTTGGGGATGCCCGCCTCGGTGGCGGCATCGCGGAACGCATCGAGCAAATCCCAACGCAGGCGCTGCTGCTCGACGCGAAGCTCGCCGCCGGCGCCGTGGAATTCGCTGCGGCCGGCGAAGTGGTCTTCGGACTTGGTGAAATAGGGCAGCACATCGTCCCACCCCCATCCCACATTGCCGGCTTGGCGCCACTGGTCATAGTCGGCGCTTTGACCGCGCATGTAGATCATCCCGTTGATCGAGGACGACCCGCCGAGGACCCGGCCGCGCGGGTAATTCATCGGTCTATTGCCGAGGCGGGCCTCCGGTTCGGTGGTGAAGCACCAGTCCGTCCGCGGATTGCCCATGCAGTAGAGATAGCCGACCGGGATGTGGATCCATATGTAGTTGTCCTTGCCGCCCGCCTCGAGCAACAGAACCGAGTTTCGATTATCGGCACTGAGACGATTAGCGAGCACACAGCCCGCGCTGCCCGCGCCGAGCACGATGTAGTCGAACTCGCCAAATATGGTGTCGATCCCGTCCATCGTGCTGCTCCAAAGAGGGTGTATCCGCCAAAGACCTTCCGGACCTGGCGCACATTCCGGCAATATTCGCACCTGCTGGCCGTACCAGTCTCGTCGGCTTTGCGAAGCCGGCGCTTCGACGCCATTCGGCGCGTCGTGCCCGTCGTCGCGGATTTTGGGCGCATGTGCGGGCCGCTTCAGCGGTTTCACCGCGAAAAGTAGCTTCGCCCCCACGGCGAGCGGCACCGCTCGTTTTACGCGGGAGATTTAGGTCTCGTTGACGTTAATTGACTAATTGCGGCGCGATACACGTCTCGGGATAGGAATGAGCGAGAGTTATCGCGATGATCCGATCCTGGGCCCCGCGCTGGCCTACTGGCTGCGCCCGGGGCACCTCGACGACACCGCGAAAGCGCGAGATTGATCCGGTCACCCTCCCCGCCAGATCCTGCCTCATCTGCAAATACTCGATGAGCGGCCGTCCGATCAATGGCGTGTTGGCGTAGACCGAACGGCCGGAGACGAAGTTTGGGCCAACATTTCTGGCGACGGTAGCGGCCATTGCCCTGCGTGCCCAGCGCGGCCGCAGCGCCGACGCGGCAATGGTAACCACGCTCATCCGGCGGTCGGGGCGGGTCAGCCAGCACAGATAGTCATCGAGCAACGATCGGATGCCGGTCTGCGCGGCGGCGATCAACCCAGCAGCAGCCTTTCGTCGGGCAATATAAAGGTTGTTCCAGGAAGGCTGACGCGCAATTTGCGGCGGCTGGCATAGGCGACGGCTGCAAGAACACCCGAAACGTCGCCAGCACCTCCGGGCCATCGCCGGCGAATTCGCGTCAAAATCCTGAAGGGTGAGACGGCACCCGTCACGACCGGCCGCCGTACGCCGCGTGGCTTCGACCAGCAATCGGGCGCCTTCTCCCATTCCGGATAGATCATCATATGGCTCGCCCATGACGTCACCGTCCTCCCACGGTACGTAACCCGGAGCAGAGGATGATGCGATTGCGAATGATTTGCACGAGATATAAAGAACCCGTCGCCGCCGGTTTCGTCACCAGCCTCAAGCCCAAGGCCGCCGCCGCGCGCTACCTCTACGAAACGATCTAGCGCGCGCGGCGAGATGGAGAACCGCATCAAGGAATGCCAGCTCGACCTCTTCGCCGACCGCCCTTCCAGCCATACCATGCGCGCCAAACAGTTGCGCCCTGGTGCCGGCCACCAAACCTCGACAACCAGCCTGCCACCCCAGAAAATCCAACATCAGCAGCCGGCCGGTTAGATATCCGTGCTAATCTCCGGATTAGATGCGGAGATTACAGGAATAATAGCCGGTCTCTAACCGGAACATCTTATCACAGCAACAGCAGGTATGCCGAGAGACGCGTCCGCTTAAGGGAGCCGTCCGGCTCCGTTCAGGCCCTCGGCGTCCCCTTCGGGACGCTGTTCCTTGGCCTGTCTTGGCCTCGCCGCTTTCGGCTTGCGGATGTTGATTGCCGCGGCATAAGCGTGCTCTTGATGTGCGCGCCGTAGAATTTCTCGATCACCTCAACGCTGGTGCGGCAGTTCTTGGCGATCTGATAGATGTCGGCGCCTTCCATCAAGCGCAGGCAGATATAGGTGTGGCGCAGGCAGATGTACGTGTGGCGCATGCTGTAGAGCGTGCTCGGCTTGACGTCGCGGTTGAGCGTCAGCTTCGCCCGCGTCACCAGATTGTTGGACATCTTGATCGGGTTGCCCGGGAACACCTCGTCCATCCGCTCGGGATATCTGAACTCAGGAGGCGGCGCGAACTGCGACACGTCCGCGCCGCGCCACCGCCGGGCGCGCTTCGTCTGCGACGGCGTCGGCTCCGGCAGATCGCGCAGCCGCTGGTAGTAGAGCACCGCGGGCGGCATGCTCTTGCAGTAGCCGACGCCGCGCTTGCCGTGCACCTTGATATGCAGAATCTGCTCGCCGTCCTCGTCCTCGATCGCGACATCGCGGTGTTCGAGGTTGCGCGCCTCGTCGGGCCGCAACCCAGTGTTTCCGAGGAATAGCACGAGGCCGTGGAGCTGCTCGGCCTCCCACCGATGGTCCTCGCGGGCTGCCTTCGCGTATCAGGGGGTGGCGTTGTAGAGCTGCTTGTACTCCACATCGCCGAACCACGGTCGATGCGCGATCTTGCCCCGCGTCCTATACGGCGGCGACAGATCGGGCAGATGGTCCAGCTAGGCGTGGCGAGTGGCGGTCTTGAGCACGAGGCACACCGTAACGACCTGTCGTGGCGGGTGCTGCGCGACGGCGGCTTGTAAGCCGGCGTCTCGGTCTTGGTCATCTTCACGGGCCGCTTGCCACCCACCGGCGGGGTCGCCCGGTGGAGGCGGTGCTCCTGCACCTCGCCGGCGGTCACCCCGAAGATGCCGAGCTCGCCGAAGAAGAGGACCAGGTGCAAGCGGCGGTGGATGTTGTGGCCGTCAACCCAGCGCTTGCTACGCTGGCCGCCATCATGATGCCGTATTTCTAGGTGAATTGATTGGCGGTCTGCCCGAAGGTCTTCTCGGTCTTGAGGATGCCGACGCTGGATTTGCCGCGCAACTCCAGCCACCAGTCTTCGGCGGCGTCCCGCGCGAAGGCGAGGTTCTCCCCGCGCGTCATGGCGCGACGCTGCTTTCCCCCGACGGAGGCCGAACACCACCACAGGCCGCCGTTGCTGCGGCGGTACAACTGGACCTTCTCGCCGAGGACCGACTGGCTAATTTTGAGCGGCAGGAGTCGGCCTTGCGCCAGCGGAGAAGCTGCGAACCGCTGGTGTGCTAACTGTGTGTTAAGGCGTTTGTCAAGGAAATGGGCTAGACCCGAGGTCTAACCCATTGATATTTGGTTGCGGGGATAGGATTTGAACCTATGACCTTCAGGTTATGCGCGTGAATTCCTATTAGGCTGCGTGATCGGGCCAATCTATTGAGAGAAAACGAAAAACCGCTCTGTTAGCCTTTTCATTCACGTGCGCTAACCCATTGTTTTGTGCCAGTCTTGTGCCACGGAATTTTTCGAAAGGCGTGAGACTCAGTTACACGCTTAGGTATTGTTCGAAATTTCTGACTGACTCCAATTTCGATGAGCTAAAATTATTTTAGGAGAATTTCTTTAGTCTCTGGCGGCAGATTTCGAGCAATTCTTCCATTAGTTTTTCGGTTTCGGCGCCATAGGAGAGTTTCCGCGGCAACGTCATGCGATCGACTGCCCGCGAAAGCTTTTCCAACATGTCGTCGATGGCGTCGTCGGCATCCGACGCGCGCAATCCGGCGGTCGCCGCCAGCGCGTGAAAATCGGCGCGGCGTAGTTTGTCGTCTTTTCCATTTAGCTTGAGCGCCAAACGGTCGTGTTTCAGACGAGGAAAGACGCG
The DNA here is from genome assembly GCA_036268075.1 of Allostellaceae bacterium. GTDB lineage: Bacteria > Pseudomonadota > Alphaproteobacteria > ATCC43930 > CGMCC-115725 > DATARH01. Next base: position 65,424 of record DATAUV010000133.1, read on the forward strand.
CGTGGTAACCGCATCATAGACCGGTGTCATACGGACGCTTCGAAAGGTCCGGTCGCCCGGCTCGGCTATCTTGAGGAGCGCCACATTTTTCAGGTGCATGTCGCCATCGGCGACCAGCCAGGCGAACAGGGCGCGTTTGACGACGATAAGAAGATCATCGCTCGGCGCCGTCGATAATGGCCTGACGGCGCGAGCGACGCGTTCCATCGTGCCTTTGTATTTATCCTCGGTCGGAAGTTCGAGAACCGAACAAAAATCTTCGAGCGCCAGCATACGGAGATCATCACGGCTCTCGCGTATATCAAAGCGTTCGACGATAAGCGCCGGCGGCGCTCCGTCGGGCATGGCGACGAGCGCGGTAGCTGGCGTGGCAAAACCGGCGGATTTAGCGAGTGCCATGTCGAGCCATTCGACCAGCGGCAGGGCCTCGTAGCCGCCGGTGCCGCCCGGCTTGAGAATGTGCGTGAACGGTTTTCCCGTGCTGGGCGCGAGCGTCGCCTTGGCATCGAGATACATCGGCGCTTTGATCTGAACGCCCGAGAGACGCGGCGTGTCGGCGCTCTCGTAAAGGCGCGCCAGCGCGCGTTCGAAGCTTTGCTCGATGTCGCCGCGCTCCGGTCCCGCGTATCGACCCGTAAAGACGCCGTCCTTCGTATGGTCGGCAAGGCGCGTCAGCAACAGGTCGGCCGGTAGATCGGCAAGATCGCTGTCCCGCTCGACAATCGTAATGTTGGACATGTAGCGCTTGCCGGTTCGCAACATGGCGCGCTCGTCCGTGTCTTTGAGGACGGATTCGAGCCAGCCTTCCGGGAGAAGAGAGACGATGAACGGCGGCAATTTTCCTGGCGTCGTTTGTCGGATCAGCGCCGGGCCCTCGGTGTCGGTCGGAGTCCATCGCCATTCGAAGCCGTCGTGGCGCAGATGGCCAATCGGATTGGCATGCCACGCGACCGTCAGGTCAAGTTGGGCCTGATTTCTTGGCAGGGGCACAGATGGCGTGCGGAGGAATAAGCGTTCCGCGAGTTCCCCTTCACGATACCATTCGTTTTCCCGGGCCAAGCTCCATGTTGCGTCGGCGGCTCCCTTGGGCGTGCCGTATTCTTCAATTAGGCGTGCCGCCATGGTTTCGCGCGTAGCTTCGTCGATGGCGGCAGCATGCTCGCTGCGGTGCCGAAAGGCTTCCAGGAAGCGTTGACGAATGGACGAGACGTTGATGTGGAACTCGCCCATGCCGTCGTTGATGATGGCGTCGGAAATTGATGGGTGTTTCGGGGCTTCGTTTTGGATGATTTCAAGGGCGCGGATGCGCGTGCGCTGATTACGTCGCGCGCTGAGGAACAGACGGCCATCGCGCGTGGGGCCGAGGAGAATGGCGCTGGCCGCGGCAAGGTAGGCTTGCGGGTAAAGGTATTTTGCGATGCGGACCGCATGCGCGAGCACAACAGCGTCGATGTCGTCACCTTGATCGACATAGATGCCGCGCATGAGCTGAACGAGTTTGCCCGTTCCCGCGCGGTAATGGCTGCGGGCCTTGTCGAGCGTTTCGCCGACGAGGTGGAGGGCCATGATGACTTTCTCGAATCTGAGATACGGCAAAGTTATAATTTTCAAGCGGTAAAAGTCAAGGAATTCTAACTATCTCGTATCTAAGATACGCTTTGGTCATAAACCAGCCCTTTGGCCATACCGCCCTTTGAAGGCTCGTCAGGCCCTATTTGGCGTTTTGTATACGGTCCAGCGTATAAATTCGCTTTATACGCTCAAGCGTATAGCCGAAGGCTTATTCGGCATCTAATATATTGAATCTACGAATTTATTCCTAACCTACCCACTGATTTGACCGATCTTTTGGCCTACCCCAGCATCTCCCGCGCGATCGCATCCATCGCTTTCTGATGGTCGTCGGATTTGAACAGGTGTCCGTAGCGGTCCATCGTTACCTGCAAGCTGCTATGCCCGGCGAAGGTCTGCACGGTCTTCGGACTCAGGCCAGCCTCGATCCAGCAGGAGACAGCAAAGTGACGCAGCGCGTGCCAATTAAATGAGACCGGTGCTTCCGGCCAAGTTTGCGGGTCGGCATCATGCTTCTCAGCCAAGCGTTTGAAGAGGGGCGTGAACGTGCGCTTGATCATGTTGTCGTGCCCGGTGTACCCGCCGTCCTTATTGGGAAAGACAAGATCGGTGGGTTTCTTACGTTTCGTTCGGACTCTCCATTTCTTGAGCATGAGGACAAGCGGCTGCGCGAGCGGGATCGTGCGCATGCCCGCCGCGGTCTTTGTCACATCTTCTTCACCGTAAGCATCGACGCGGGCTTCGACCTTTACCTCACCCTTACCGAGATCGAGGTGCTGCCAGCGCAGCGCATGCACTTCCCCGGCGCGGACGCCGGTCGCACTGGCGAAGGCGAGCTTCACGCGAAAATCTTCGTCGGCGACTGCGAGCAGGGCGCGCAGCGCATCTTTGGCTGGCGGCACGATCTTGCGCGCGCCCTCATCGCGCCGGCCGATCACCTTGACGCCGCGGGCGACGTTGATGCCCACCATGTCGCGGTCGACGGCATGGCTGAGAATCTGTTGTAGGGTGCCGATAATTTTGCGCGTGGTGACGACCGCGACACCGGCTTCGCGCAGCCGATCGCGGAAATCGTTCACGCTACCTGTGGTCAGCTGTGACAGCTTGATGGCGCCGATACCACCGTCAAAATCTTTGAGCTTTTTTGGGCGTGGCCTGCCCTCGTGCCGTTTGGGATCACGACAGATGTAGTTACCGATGTGCCCGTCCATGGTGTCATAGTTGCGGCGGGTCATGCGTTCGCCGCGGTCGCGCCGCCCTTCACAGTATGAGAGATAACTTTCGGCTGCATCCTTGACGGTTAGCTTGGATGCCTCGCCGCGAAAGGTCCCGGCGCGGATTTGCCCTTCGGTCGCGATGCGGTAGGCGTCGGCTTCCTTGCGGCTATCGAACTGACGGCGCTCGCGACCGCCGTTCGCATCCACAATATCGACCATCCACCGCGTGCTCGCGGTGCCATCAGCCTTTTTCCAGGTACGTTTGCGGATCGCCATAGGCTGCCTCCGACTCCAGGCTACCACCAAGCGTGCCTTGCCTCACGCCCGCGGCGCCCGCATTACCAACCGTTCCCAACCGTTCCCTATTGGATTGAATCTGAAAGGCATGGTACCGTCAATCGGATTTTTTCCGAATGATTAGCTATGGCGAGCCCGGCTCAATTGGTGCGGCGATTAAGCGAAACCACAGGCGTTTCGTTCGCGACCGTCACCGATCTTGATCGTCGGCTAGTGAAGGCTAGCCTACGCAGCAAAGGCGGCCGCGGACTTCATGCGGCGCGCGTCACGCCGCTCGATGCCGCGAGGCTCCTAACCGCAATTCTGGGAAGCGGGCACGCGAACCTCGCCGTCGGCGCCGTTGATCGCTATGCCCTTACCCTTCCCGATCGGGCGCGATCGAGCGAGAAACTATTTGCCGCCCCGGACCTTGCCGATCTTGCTTCCCTCTCCGTCCGCCACAGTTTCGTCGATGGCCTCGAACATCTCATCACCTCCGCCACGGCTGGCGCTTTGGCTCAGCTAATTGAGAAAACTGAAGAACAACTCGCACCGCCATCCATCGAGATTTTTGCCTTCACCCAGGCCACCTACGGCCGCATTCGGCTTGCGGGCCTGCCGAACAGCATGGTCGTGAATGTCGAATATGCGCCGGCCCCGACATCAAAAGGCCCGCCGAAAATCAAAGGCCGCGGGATCGCGGCGGTAAACGAAATTGCTGGAGATCTCGAACAGTCACGCCGTGTCACGGAGCGCACGATCCTGGCAGTCGCTGAGCTCTTTGCTGAGGAGAGAGAGCATGGTCGCGCATGAAGGGGAATTTGCTGCCGATATGCTGCGGGGCGCCGACGAAATTGCTCTTTATCTCTATGGCGACCGTGAGCAACGACGAAAAATCTATCATCTGGTTGCCACCTCGCGCCTGCCGGTCTTCAAATTGGGATCGATGATATGCGCGCGCCGCTCGGTGCTCCTGAAATGGGTCGAAAATCAAGAAGAGCGTCATTGCGCTACGCATGCAATCGTAAGCGCGTAAGAATTGGGAGCCTTTTGAACCGCGGGCAGAACCAATTGACATTGAAACAGTTATAGAACAAAATAGGAACATTCTTCGGATTTTTTCCGATCGGAATGCATAAGAGGATCGCGGAGCCACTCATTCAAGCGGGCTTGACCTTCGGGCCAGCCCCACGCCGGGTTCAAGGCAAGCATCCAAATCTGCCGCCGAGGATTTCCTTGCGCAGCCGCGCAAGGGCTTTCAACCGCAGCTTGGAGACTTGCCATGGAACCGAACCCGCTTCCCAATCCCCCCTCAATACAAAATTCTGCCGCCCCCGATCTCGCTGACGATCTGCTGCGCGGAGCTGACGAAATTGCCGAATTTATTTTCGGCGCCCGCGGCAGCCGGCGAAAGGTCTATTACCTCGCCGAAACTTCGCACCTGCCGGTGTTCCGGCTAGGTGCCGTGCTGTGTGCCCGTCGGTCGGTTCTGCTGCGCTGGATCGCGGGGCAGGAGAATCGGGTCCGCCCGCCGCGTGAATAGCGGTCAGCCAGGGCTTACCGGCGGGGCCAACGGCGGTCAGTTCAAGCGCAACGTCTGTTGAGGGACGACAGACCTGCCATACTGGCCCTAACCATCAAGCGGGATGCCGTGGGTCCAAACGGCCATTCCCGGTAAAATCTGTTATCGATATATGAAGGCACGATGAAGCGATCCGACAACCACAGTGACACTAAGACCATATCGACCCCTCCTGATGGAGATTCGGACGAGTTCGCTTTGCGACTTTTAAGGGAAGCATCAATCGCCGCGCCCTTATCATCTTCCCAAAAAGAACAAATGTTAAAAGAAATGCGTGAACATATAGAAAGTATGAAACATATAGCCACTGTATTTCTTAACTATAGGATTGACAATGATTCAGATATATTTAATATTTTACTTATGGATAAGGTATCCAAATTTAGCAGTGCCGCGGATTTTCTCTGTGATATTTATCCCAAAGAAATTGTTTTTAGACATTTGGGACATTTAGCCGAAGAAGCGAAGCACAAAACAGCCGAGCGTGCACCAGCGAAGCTAATGCACGAGAGTGAATCACCTCAACCATCACTTCCACAATCGAAAGTACAGGCGGTATTTGGGGATATTCCTCCTGACTTTCTTACGAAGCGGCATAGCAAACGTACGATTCCCGAGGACGCGCTTCACGATCCAGAGGTTATCCAAACTGCTAAGGACATCGTAAACGCGAATAGGCGTACGAAAATCGAGGCTCTTGAGCCTGCGGCTCGGGAAAAATTGCGCACTGCTCGCAAGATCGTCCGCGTAAATCGGGGTCCTAGCTCAAATTGAGGCATCGCCCAGATTTTTGGGCGACCTAATTGACATGAATGACATGAGTGACAATATAAGCGACGGCTGATCGCGCTGCGCGACGGCGACCTTTTGTGGGGGCACGGCCGTGGACGATCCTCGGCTCGAAGAGTTTGCAAAGCGGCTCGCTGATGAGCCGCCATTCACGGAACAGCAGCACTGCGGGCCGATAGACCGCACCGATAAGCCGCAAATCTACAATCCCTGGGGTGGCTGCAGAGCGGGCGAAACCCGCCTGCTGCCACTGAACGATCCCGCCGAGTTGGAGCGGCTGGCGCGCATGCGCGCGGAAGCGGACGCACGCGCAGGAATCTCGCGGGGGTGCAACGGAAATTGCGGCACAATACGTGCCCAGCGAAATCCCGCCTGCGGGCTCTGCCTGCCGCCGAACGCATTCGACCGCTTTCGATGAGCGCGACGGACAACAGCGTCGACTTATCGCGCTGCGGACTGGCGATCTGTCGGGCGTGGTTGCCGATTTCAACCTTCGGCGAACGGGTCGTCTTCGGCTTCACCTTCGAATGCACGAGATGCGGCGCACCGATCCTCGCGGAATGTAAGGACTCGAAACACGGGAGCGAAACGCTCGAAGTGGTTGGGTGGCGATGAGCTATTACGCAATCGTCTTAGCTGTCCTCGGCCGGGCCGTTGTAGGGCGTGCAATGGTGACCGCGCTGGCCGGCGCTACCCTTGCCGGCGCCTGCGGATTGCTCAGCGCACGTGCCCTGTTCCGCTGGTCGTCGACCCGCCAACAAGGGCTGAACGGCTCGTGCTCCCCGGCGATGCTATGAGGCAGTGCCACATCGCCGCACGCATCAATGGCGCGATGCTCTTCGCCTTCAGCGCAACGCGTTAGTAGACCGCGACCGCATCCGTGACCCCGGCCATGAAACACGAAACCCGACCGCTGCAGCGGCTTGCTGCGACTGGCTTGCGATTCACCCGCTCCGCCCTCGGCTGGTGGCGGACCGGGTTACGCGACCTTGCGTTTTTCCTAATCGCCCTCGGCTTCTTCATTTTATGGCTGCTCGGTGGCGGCGGACCACCGCCGCCCTCGTCGGAGACGGCAGCATGAAGACCTATACCGGGCTCCTAACAATCTCAGCGCTGCCCTTGTTCGGCCTGCCGCTTGCCGCCTTGCACGACGCGGCACGGCTGTGGCGCCGTCGATGACGACGACCACGACCACCGACCGCTGCAATCGTAATAGCGGACGCAGCGCTAGTTCGCCAGCCGCGCCCGGCCTGCGGAAAGGCTCTGCAATCAGCGTCTATCGCGTCAATCCCAGGACCGGGCCCTTCATTGAAGGACGTGGGGTGATCGAGCGGGCATGCCGCCGGCTTCATTACTTCTACGTCAGATTTGACGGCGAGAAAGTCTGCCGCGTTCGCTTCGTGCATCCCGATTGGCAACAAGACCCCGATCGCTGCCTCGCGCTGCTGCGCGCGTTCTGGAAGGCGAGCCTAGAGCCTCCTGTTATCGGCGAATTCTTCCCTTCCTCCACGCCTAAAGGAGGTGTGCCATGATGGACACGCTCACGCCCGCCGTGCCGGCCGGCAAACCTGGATTTATCACCCGCGGTTTGATCTGTGTCGCCGGAGCTGACCGAGGGACTTTGCGCGAGTGTCCCGAGCACGATTGGGACAATGTGCGGGCCATCGGCCTCCTGATGGTCTTCGTCTGGGTATACCAGACGGCGCTAATCGCGATCGTGGCGCACCGCCTCTTGGCCTCAGATGGCCATCTCCATCTCGCCCTCGTTGCCGTGTCGATGCTTATCGCCACGATGCTGCTCTTGATTGACTCGTACGGCTTCTGCCGTGCCGGTTTTCACGCCGATGGCATCCGCGAATTGGCGCGCGCCGGGTTGGATATTTCCGGCGGCTTCGCGGTGAAGCTTACAGCCGGTATGTTTCTCGCCTTCCGCATTCTGCTGGCGCTCGTTTTCGCCCAGCTCACCGCTGTTTTCATGTCTCTCATTCTCTATCACAGCGATGTCATGGCGCATCTCGAATACCAGTATCAGCAGCAAAATGCAGCGCTGGTCGCCGCCGCGACACACCGTGTCGATGATGACATTCAGCAGGCCACCGAGGCGGTCAACGGGGCAGAACAGCGGGTCGATGCACTCCAAAAGCAGATTGAATTGACGCTCAGTTACCTCCGCGGTCCGCAACCGTGGCGCAACCAGGAGCGGGCGCGCGGGGCGCAAACCATGCTGCCCGAGTTACAGCGCAATTTGGAGACGGCAACCTCCACGCTTGCCACACTGCGCGCGAACCTTACGGCGCGCGTCAACGGGCGCGACACTGCGATCCAAGAGGCCATTCGCAAATCGCCGGCGCATGTGGAGCCGGACATGGGCATCCTCGCGCAGATCAGCGCACTGCGGCAGCTCGCCGGCGATCCCGAGGTTCTCTTCGTCATCATTTTGATCGATCTGACATCATTCGGGCTGGATACCGCCGCGGTACTGGCAAAAACCACAACCTTCATCCCGACCACATACGCTGCCCTTCTCGCGCGCAATGCCTATGCGGGCGTCGTCGCGATCGCCGACGAATTAGAGGAGATCATCAACCGCAGTGGCTCCACGGAGCGCGAAAACCGCGCGCCGCCCACGGGGCCACGGCCCGGCGACCGATCCCCCAACGTGACATGGTTTCCCACCGTGCGCGGTCGCACTGACGAACCGATGCCCGGTCGCCGCCCGCGTGGCCGGCCGCGGAAGGATAGCCTGAACGGCGGATCACCATCCGCACCTGGCAAGGACAAGCAAAACCGCGAGCAGGGTGACGAAGGTCAGTAGCAGGTAAAGGAGCTGACGACCGAAACTGCGATTTTCGAGCGCCATCACGAAGGTCTCCATTGCGGATAAGATCGGCGGGATCTCCGCTGCGGAGGTGGACGGAAAACCCGACTTTGTAAGGCGCGCCGATGCCGAGCAGTTGTTCGTTTGACCTCATGGTCGCGTCGCAGCGCCGAAAGTGCCGCCGCGTGCCATTCTTTGATCGCTCGAAAGGCTCCGCCCCTTTGGTGGCGGCGGAGGCCCCGGAGACTAGCGAGACGGTGCTGGTACTCCGCCGCGAGTCCTGCAGCGGCGGCGGCAAATTCCTGCTCCAGCCCCGCATCGCCGTCCAAGTGCGAGCGCGGCATCCGACCGCGTCTTGGCGGTCGATTTTCCAGCGGATATGTGGTTTCGACCCTTGCTCGCTTAGATCGGCGCGGGTGCGCTCTCGCCGTGCCATCGCGCGACGTCGACCGGACAAAGCCGCGGCACAAGAGGCGGCCGTTGAGCCTGCACTCATTCGCCATTTCGACTCCGCGGGGACCGGGGGTGGCGCTGGGCCCGGTCCCGCTATTGTTGAGATTGTGCCGATTGTCGAGCGTGACGCTCTTCCTCCTCGTCCCGCCTAGGCGCGCGAGCTTGCTCTCTCAGCTCGCTGAAGCGAGCGGCAGCCGCCTTGGCAAAAACTTCGTCGAGTGTTGGAGCCGTTGTTTGAGGGCTCGGCCGGCTGAACGTGCTGGCAGCGAAATCGAAGAACGAAAGAATACCAGTGGCGATCCCATCAGCTGCTCGCCCACCGACATCGCTAACGGAACGCTCGCCATCCGTGGCTCTTCCGGGCGGACCAGCTCCACCGGTTTCGTCATCGTCACGCGATACCGTCGTCTTGGCCGCTTGCGACCATGCATCGGACTCATTGCCCCGTCCCGCATTGCTGCGGTCGCGCGGAATATCCGTACTGAACCACTGCATCAGATCGAGCGAATCAAACTGGAGGGCTTGTCGCTCGTTGAGCATCTGGCGCTGGTCCCGCTGACCGGCGAGCAAATCCTGATACAACGCCTCCCGGCTTTCGTGCAGGCCGGCATAGGCCTGATCGCGGCGCGCTTCGAGCATCGTCTTTTGCTCGTCGACGAGCGTCGCTTTAAATTCCTTGAGCGTTTCGAGGTCCGCGCCATTTTTTTTCGCCGCATAATATTCGGCCCAACGCGGGCGAAATTCCTCACGCACCTCCCGAAATACCGCGCCGCGCATTTCCGCAAAGGCTTGCTTACCGTCGGCAAAAAAATTCAGCCGCTCGTCGCGCTGCATTTTTTTCAGAGTTTCCCATTCTTGCGCGGGGCCTCGCACTTCGGGGCTCAACTCACTACTGCTACGCTCGGCCGCTGCCGCCTGGCGTTGCTCGTGTTGATCAAAGTCTCGGCGCACGCCCTGAAAAGCCTGCCAGGCTGGCCGCGTCGGCGCGGGTTCCCGCTCGCCGATATTCTGGAGACGATTTTCACAACGAATGCCGCCGTGCTCCCGCTCGTAATTTTCAGCCCAGGCCTGCGCCCGCCGGCGCTCGAAATCATCGTCCAGCCGTAGGCCTGTCTCGGGATGCACGACATTCAGCATGACGTGGACATGCGCGTACGCTTTATCGGTGTGGGCGACGAGAAGGGCCTGGTGCTCCTCCCATTGCATATGGCGCAGAAAATCCTCGGTGGTGGCGATCATATGCTCGTGGGTCGGCCGCTCATCCGGTGCCCAATTGAGACTGAGATGCTTGACGGTTTTCTCAGTCGCGCGGCCACCGGCACGCACCCCGGCCTCCTGCTTGAGCAGTTCGGCATCGCGGGCGGTCCATAGCATTTCGTTGACGGCCGCGGACGCATGATCGTTGGCGCAATTGAGGGTATGGGTCCAACCGACGCGGTCCTTTGTTTCCGCCTCGGCGTCATGGGTGAGATAGGCGGCGAGCCCTTGAAAGGAACTGCCGCGCGAGAGAATGCGCACGATCATTGGAGTAGGCGGGCGATGATCGCGCGAATATCGGTGAGCAGGGGCCCGAGATCGTCCGGCATCGGACCACCGGCGCGATGCAGATGTCGCGTCATCTGATTGAGGTTGTTTCCGAGGCGCACGAGTTGGATGTAAATAAGGCGCTCGACATTGTTGGGCTGAGTTTCCGCCGACGCCGCGGTCCGTATTGACGCCGGCGCCGGGCGATGAGCGCTTAACAGCATCGCGCGGCCAAAATGTACGGCGCGCATGCCGAGCGCGGCAGCACGGGCCTCAATACGGGCGAGTTCGCGTTCGGTCAGACTCAAATTGAGCTGCTTGCGACGCGGTTCGGATTGGCGGGGTCGGCTCATGGTTATACATCCTGGGCAGAGCGCATGCGTCCTGGGGCTTGGGGGCCATCTCGCCGGTCCCCAACGAGAACCTTTTGCCTAGGCAAAAGGACATCTCGCTACTCTCTCCCGCTAAATGTATTTCCTCCTTCACCCACTTCCCATCGAAACGCTTCGTAATTATCAACCATTATCGTCTCGGTTCTTATCTCCTCATTCCGTTCTACATATGACCTTGCATTACGCTCTGTTACGACATCCTCCGACGCTATCTTTTGAATCTTGCGCTATCTCTCTCGCTTTCTGATTCATTGACACGCGACACCAAGGTTTCAGCTTTGCCTTAGCCCCGCGCTCTGCTCCGCTCGCCCCGGATCGCAACGGGGAAACGACATGAGGCCATTCACTTCTCAGCCACGCACGCGATGGGATACACGACCGGCTCTTCGGCGCTGGTTAGAGCCTAAGGAACGCGACAAGTGGGCCACGCGGCCGGGCATGGCGGCGGAGCCAACATATCTCGGTCTGCCGGCGCTCGATGCGCGCATGCAAAGGCTCTACGGCATGGACCTGCCACGCGGGGTGTTGGTGCCCCGCTTCAGCCCCGATCGGCCACCCGTCAATCATTGGATGCGGCCGCACGAACTCCTGCGCCACACTTATGTGCCCGGCCAACTCATTCTCGGAAAATTCGGCGACAACTTCCTCGGCTATCTCGACGACCGCCCGCTTGTAACGATTGCTGGGGCCCGCGCAGGCAAGACCTCGACGGTCCTGGAGCCGAACCTTTATCTCTATCCCGGCTCGTGCATCGTGCTCGATCCCAAGGGCGAGTTAAGCGCGCGCACCGCCGCGCTGCGGCGCGCGTTGGGCCACGACGTGTACGTGCTCGCACCCTTCGGAGAGTCGAGCGCCTCCTTCAATCCGCTGGACGAGCTCGACGCCGCCCGCAGCACCATCGTCGATGATGTCGCCGGGATCGCGCAGGCCATCATCGTCGGCGACGAGGACAGCCGCTCGAAGCATTGGAACGACAGCGCGCGCATGCTGCTGCAAGGGATTATCCTGCTGACGCTGCTGCTGCCCGCGCCAGAGCGCAATCTGGTGAGCGTGCGTCAGCTTCTCACTCTTAGCCACCCGCGCCTGGTCAATGCAGCCTCTTCACCGCCGCCGACTGAAGATGATGCGCCGGATGCGGAATTTTTCAGTGCCAACCGTCGGCGCGTCGAGGTGCTGCTCGGCGCCATGGCGAAAATCGAACAGCGCTTTGGGGGCGCCCTCTGTGCGATCGGCAATCGCTTTTTGGCCACGCCGTTGACTGAGCGCGGCAGCATTTTCTCGACCGCCGCGGCGCAAACCGATTTTCTCGCCAGCCTGCCGCTGCAAGCGATTTCCTTGCGATCCGATTTTTCGCTGACGACGCTGCGGGGTGAGCGACCGACTACGATTTATCTGTGCCTGCCGGTGGGACGCACTCCAAGTCATTTTCGCTGGCTGCGTATGATCGTGCAGCTCGCTTGCCTCGCCTTGGAGCAAATGGGGCCGTATCCAAGAGAGCAGCCGCCAATTCTGTTCATGATGGAGGAATTCGCGACCCTCGGGCATATGGAGATCATGGAGCGGGCGGCCGCTTATTTTCCGGGCTTCGGGGTCAAGCTATGGGCGGTCCTGCAGGACGTGACGCAATTGCAGCGCTACTACGCCCACAGCGCGGAAACCTTCCTCGGCAATGCGGGTCTCATCCAATGCTTTGCCAATGGCGACGCAACCACGCTGGAGATCATCGGCCATCGTCTCGCGAAGCTGATCGAACCCTTCGAGCTGCGCCAGATCTTCGCTCGCGAACGTTTTGCGCAGCTCCTGCTGATGGACGGCGAAGCGCCCGCCGCGGCCGGCCGTCTTGAGCATGCGGATGTATCGGCGATCCGCGCTGAGGCGGTCCGTATGTCCCGCGGTCTTCAGTAGGGCCAGTTCCACAGCTGCTGCATGGCCTCTTTGAGATGGTTCGCCAGCACCGTCGGCGCACTGTCGAAGTCATCGAAGCACCGCACTGTCAGGTACTCGATGCGCCGCGTGCCATAAATGCCGGTCAGCACCTGCGTCTCATCCGGGCCCGGCTTAAAGGTCGGCCAGCTTTCGATGTAGCGGAGCCAAAAGATGTCGCGCCCATCGAGGATCATGCGGTCGGGTCGAATTTCGATCGAGCGGTATATTTGGATCGGCTGCCGCACGATCAGCCAATCAATGACGGCGACGATGATCAAGGCGGCAATGTTAATAGCGAGGCCGTGAACCGGCGAATGATAGAGCAGGAGCCAGACGGCAGAGCCCGTGGCGATACCCCATAGACCGAGACGCCGCACCGCGAACCGCCAACGCTCATCGATGTCCTTATAGATGACAATCACCCCGCCTTCGGCCGTGAGATAACGGGCATAGTCGACATAAGGGTCGGGTGCAAAAGGGACGGCATCGGCGGTTTGCCCCGGCCGCCGCTCCAGGCACACTGGTTCGTGCCGCTTCACCTGCGGCGATGGTCGGCGCCCTGTTCGCGGCGTCACGGTCAGCGACCGCCGCTGGAGACGCGGTCGTGTCACAGTGGATTTGCCCATCCCCTAGAGGATAGAGAAGTGATCTCCGCCGAACAGAGCGCCAGCGGCTACAGGCTGGCAAAGTTTGGTAATCACCGGAGCTAAGTCCGCCGATCTTCTCGACAAGCGAAACCGCCCGCCCCGTATGGGGCAAGCGGCTCGCCGTGCACCGTCGCTCTAGACGGTAGCGTCCTCTTCGGCCTTCGGTACGCGCAGGACGATGTCAGCTCCTGCGAGCGGCCGGGCGCCGAAGCTGAGATTGAAGCCGAGGCCGTCATCGTGGGACCACGCAGCACCGATCTCCTGCCAGATGGCTTTTTTGCCTTCCGGCTTGAAGACGCTGTAGATGCGATAGGTGGGCTTCTTCGTGGTGCTGTTGCTCATGGTGTTTGCTTTCCTTGTTTGTGAGGCCACGCTTTTCGCGGCCTCGATGCGGTTCGGCCGCATGCGCGGATAAGCGGTGCAGTCAAAAGGCCGAAGGCCCTTGCCGTAATGGGTGCCGCCCTTAGGCGGCGGGCCCCTGTTCGGTTTTGACGGCGACGCGCGCGCGTGCAGAACCACGCATCCACCGAGGCCAGCGCGTGGCTTTTAAACGAGGAAGGAAACCGGCAACGGCACCGGGATGCCGAGCGATCACGTGCTACAGCGCAATCCCGCGATCAACGACATCGTATGGAAACCGGTCACCGAACACGCCGAGTATTCTCGCCGTGACCCGATCAGCGCCCCATCGCTGTCGCTGTAGAAATCTGCCATTAGTCACACAGCATCGGCGCCATCATCGCCCCGCTGGTCAAGCCCACGAATAAGGTCTGCGTCGGGAAATTTCGGAAGCTTTTTTTCCAGCGCTTTTCGCGGTTGCTGAAGCGCCAATATTCGCTTCCTATGTTCTGGGATGACCTTCTTCCTCAACTCATCCTCACCCAAATAATGAAATTCTCCCGTATCTGTATCAAGTCTGCCGGGTCGTTGTGCGTCTGTTTCTATGCGAAACAACAGATCAATTTCCCGCAATTCTTCCAACAGCGAACACAGTATTTCGTACAATAATTTGAGTGCATCTAGGGAAACCAAAATCTGATATGACGAGCGAGAGTCATCAACGTACTGACCTATTCCTTGTTCATGATCATAGATATGATGGTGTATTATCGCGTTTCGGTATGCCCGGCATTGCTCGATTACCGAGAAGCAATTCGCCACACATGCCTTGGTTTTGTCGTCGAGTAACTCCGCCTGGGACAAACATTCTTTGAGCAATCTCAATTTGGTATTAGTGCCAAAAATTTTATCGGTCGTTAGTCTCAGCCAAAACGGAGACTTATTGTATAATATCTGTGTTCCCACAAAATCTATGTGAGCCTCAATTTGGTTCCATTTTAAAGCGATAGCCCCAATTTCCGCCAATTGCTCTGTCGTGTAGGCTTTTTTTGGGTCGAACTCAAACCGAGCCGGTCTGAGTCTGAGGTCGGACGGCGCGCGCCGCCTCATGATTTCTTGGCCGGTTGGAAGCCTCCTTTTGCCGTCGCCCTTCTTAACCATTACATACCTCGCGTTCCCGCCGGTTCATCGATTCAAAATTGTGGGGGAAACTGAAGCGATTACTGCTCCCGCTGTCTCGGCGGCGATATACGTTATTTCAATTGGTGGGCGATTGTTGGGATAGCGCGCCGTGTGGTCGAGATGAAAGGGCGAAAGGATTGCCAAATTGTCTGCCAGCGCAAGGTCGGCTGTGAGGTCGCAGCGCTGGGCGATCTCATACCACGCTACAAGGTTGTGATTGGGGGCCCGCTCCGTCGTGTATCCGGCCGCGAAGCGATCGAGGCAGTAGGCTTTGAGCGCCAGCTCGGTCGCCTGTAGGAGCAAAGAGTATTTCGGCCAATTAACTTCGCTGTTGGAGTAATCAACCATGCCGAGCGCAGCATCCATAAACATGCGCGCCCGGTGAAGGTATTGGATCGGTTGCGGAAGGCCATGCGTCCGGGAAGAAAAGAGCGGTGGCCTCATCGATCACCTATGCCTCGCAAAAAAGACCTGCGGCTAGTGCCGCCGATATGCGTGGAACGACCGTTCCTACATCTTCTGTGTGCGTCGGTTGCAAGCGGACGAAAGTCACGCGCGCCCGAGATGGCTCGCCGGCGGTAATCCCTCGCGAGCTCGAACCGCACGCACGTATCTATCAGGAGCCTGAGCATAATGTCGAATTACGCTTGCCCGCGGGCTATTTCAACCAGGAGGGGTAATTCTTGAGGTGCACGCAGGGCTGCGCTGCACCTCTGCCCGTCGGCGAGACCGGGGATAGCAAGGGGATGGGCGGCAATCCGCGAAGGGGGATCACCCGCCCGAAGGGACGCGCGATAACGCGCGGGTCTGCACAACGCCGCTTCAGCGGCGGCGGAAGACCGGGGATACGCGGGTTTCCGGTGCGCCACGGCGCACAAACCCTTCCCCGCGCGAGGGGCGGAGCCCCTGAGAATTTGGCGAAAGCGAAGCTGGCGCCTTAGACTGTGCGCCTCATCTATATGCGCGAGGGATCGCCACCGTAGGGCTGAGACCCCGCAGCGGCTCGGGGAGCCGATCGCTTATGACTGGCTGAGTCGGCGAGGTTGAGAGCGTGCGACGCGCGTGTTAATCGATACCACTCCCCACGGTGCGCTGGCGTGCCCATATAAACGGTGGGCGTGTCGGCCCGACCGACCGTCTCTGTTTTAGACAAAAGCGAACCTCAAAAAGCGCGGCGCGGCCGATAACCATGGCAAATCCATATGCAACCGGGGGTGGGGGTACGCACTTTGAGGCGCGGGTCGCAGCCGCCGCCCTTGCCGCGATGCTTTCGGAGGCATCGGTGCGCGGGCTTCGCGGTGAATTTGCGACGCAGGTTCGTACCCAACGTGCCGCATTCGGCGATCCGCTTGATGACTTACTCGTCGACGGCGCGAGTGGCGACGGCCGCGTCACGCGTCTCGATCTTCAGGTCAAAAACAAGCTGACATTTACGTCAAACGACGATGAATGGGTCGCGGTCTTGAAGCGGGCATGGGACACGTTTACCGCGACAGGCTTCGATCCGGTGGTTCGGCGCGTCGGCGTCGCGATCGGCGTCTACAATGCCCGTGTCGATCAGCATTATCAAGCCGTCCTCAACTGGGCGGAGCACAGTTCGAACGCGGCCAATTTCTTTGAGCGCATTGCGCAGCACGACTATTCCCATCACGACAAACGAACCTTCATCACAACGGCGAGGGCGATCTTGGATGCCCATGCCGCCCGGCCCCTAACGGATGACGAGTTTTGGCACTTCCTCAAGGCTTTCGTGATCATCCACTACGATTTTGAGTCGGGCGCCGGTTCCCGCGATGAAACGAATGTCATCGAGCGTCTGAAAGGCGTTCTGGGCCCCGATAAGCGGGATGTCGCAAAGTCGATTTGGGATCATCTCGTCCGAAAGGCTGGCGAGTTGATCCCTGCGGGCGGCGGAGCGACCCGCGCTACGCTTGTCGGGCAACTCACCGCCGCTGGCTTTGCAGTCGGCCCCGCGCCCTCATTTCGGGAGGATATTCGTGCGATCGACCGGGAGTCGAGGCGTGCGCTTAGTGACATAAAGTCGGACATTCAGGGCCTTCGGCTCCACCGTGCCGGGACTTATGTCGAAGTACGCACAGCTCTTGCCGAAGCTCGGTTCGTGCAGATCGATGGCGAGCCGGGCACCGGCAAATCCGCACTGCTCAAAGAACTAGCCGACGAATGCGCGCGACACGGACCGATTTTCGTCCTCAAGGATAGCCGCATCCAGCCGCGGGGCTGGGCGGCGCATGCGCATGTCTTCGGGGTCTCTGACGACCCGGCGATGCTCCTTCACGAATTTGCCTGCGCGGGCGAGCCGCTGCTTTTCATCGATGGCATCGACAAGATTACCGATCCGGCTGTTCAGCTGACGGTGAACGATGTCCTTAAGGTTATCGCGAGCGACGATAGCTTGGCCGGATGGCGGATTCTCGTGACGGTCCGCGAGGAGAACCTCAAGCATCTAGAAACCTGGCTCGACTCGGATGTGGTGACGAGGCTGTCCCTGCGAACGATCGCGGTGCGGCCGCTCGACACCGAGGAGATGGTATGCGTCGCGCAGCAGTTCCCGCGATTGCGCCCGTTGCTGAATGCGTCGGGCGGGCCGGATGTCATCCTGCGGCGGCCTTTCTTCTTAAATGCGCTGTTAGGCTTGGCCGATAGCGATGGAGGCTCGGAGCTTCCAGCGACCGAAGTCGAGTTGCTCAAGCTGTGGTGGGCGCTCGGCGGAGCCGACCGGAAAGATTTTGCGTCCGCACAGCATCGTCGCAATCTGCTGCTTCTGGCTGCGGAGGCGATCGCATCGGCACCGGACTCCCCGGTTTCCATTCGCGACTTGTCCCCAGAGACACTTGAAGAACTCAAGTCGGCCGGCGTGCTCCGCGACATGGAACTCGGCCATTCGGTGTTGTTCACCCACGACATATACGAGGAGTGGGCGCTCTGCGAGCTGCTTCGCGGCCGACAGGTGGTGATTGCGGAGCTCATCCGAACGACCGGCGAGCCAGATGCTCTCATTCGGCCATTGCAGCTGCTCGGCGCCTATGCGCTTGAGACGAGCCCGACCGCCGACGAATGGGCCGCTTTACTCGAAGCGACCGCCGATCTCGGCTTAAGGTCGGTGTGGCAGCGTGCGGTGCTGACTTCCTGCGTTCAATCTACGCGGACCACCCTGCTGTTGCACAAGTTGACGGAGCACCTTCTCGCGAACGAAGGCCAGTGGTTGCAGCGATTGTTGCTCGCGATGGTAACCGTCGAGGTAATCCCGAACCCTCTGTTCCTCAACGCGCAACTCACTCCCGATGTTGAGCCGGATCAACGCGCGAAATATGCGAATCTGACGGCCCTGCCCAAACTGATCACATGGGTGCGTTTTCTCGATTGGCTCATGCCGCTCGTGCCAACGCTGCCGGCATCCCTCATCGGCCACCTGCTGCCTGTCTTCAAAACCTGGCAAGATTACTGCACGGGCAGGGGCATCCGGCACTGCCGCAAGATCGGGCAGATCAGCTATGGCTGGCTCGGGGAGATCGAGGCAGCGCGGCATTCGCGAAACTGGGATATGGCTTTCGGCGGCGTGCACCTGGGCAGAGACGCGGAGAAAAATATCCGAGCGCTCTTTCTCTCCTCCGCGGGCGATGTCCCGGAGCTCGCCACGATCTATCTCGGCGCGAAGGCGTCGGACAAAAAACATGTGCATGTGGTGCGGAGTGAGATCGTCAAAAATTGTGGGCAACTTGTACGCTTCTTGCCCGCGCCATTCGTCGATTTCGTGCTTGCGGCATACTTGGAGGAGCCTGACGACAGCCGTGACCCGTTCGGCAGCTACTCCTCGCGCGTTTTCGAGAAGTGCGGCATATCGGGGGATAGCGATTTCTACCCGGCATCCCCAGCTCAACTTCCGTTTCTCCCGCTGCTACGCGTGCAGGAGGAGCAAGGTCTCCGGCTGGTCCGGGAGCTCTGCAATCACTCGATCGCCATTTGGCGCCAAGACAAGACGAGAGGGACACATTATAGGCAACCCCTCACGCCGATCCCGATAACCCTGTCCTTGCCGTGGGGCGAACAGACATTCTGGGGCGACGGCCAGGTCTATCTTTGGTTCCGGGGCGTCTGGGGTAACGATGCGGTGGAATCCGCTCTGATGGCGCTCGAGCAGTGGGCGCTCGAACGGTTGGACGGTGGCGCCCCATTTGACGAGATTTTTCGGAAGGTCATCGACGGCAACGACTCCGTGTCTGCGTTGGGCATTGGTGCCAGCCTTTGCCTCTCGCATCCGGGAGCGTCACTGGAAGCGGCCGTCCCGCTGATCACCTGTCCCCATCTGTGGGAATGGGAAATCCAGCGCGTGGTGCAGGACGCATCGCCGACCAACACGATCGGAAACTGGCATCACGACCGGCGCGAGCTGTCGGCCGTGCGGGCGCTGAACGAGAAACCGCACCGCAAATCCGACATGCGGCAGCTCGTTCTCTATTTCCTGCTTTCCGGAGATGCATCGCTCGTCGAGCGCTTCACAGAGAATATCCGCAGCTTCCCCGAGCGGTTGCCGTTTAGCTACGAGGAGGAAAAGGGCGCCGAGGGGCATGTCACAGCGCTACGCGAAAAGATGTCGGTCTTCGCGGAGCAAGCCGATCCCCAGAATTTGAAGAGTGCGCCCGCGCCGGACGGCGAGCACACGCAAATCTGGATCGAGCCGCCATCGCTCCAGAAGGAAAAATATCGGGCGCAGCGAGAGGAACACGAGCAACGCAACGAGTGGATTGCTGTAGCCCTATGGGCCGATAAATCGCTGAAGGCCGGCGCGGTCGATCCGCAGATCTCCCTGTCGGAGGCAATTAACAGGGCCCGCGCCTGGGATCGGCCGGATTTGTTCGACGGCATTACGGATTCGTTCGACGGCATTACGGATTCGTTCGACGACCATTACCGTACCGCGGCCGTGGCGGGCGTTGCCTACGTCGCCGCCAAGCATGGCGAAGGCGCCACGTGGACCGAAATCGCCGACTGGTCTCTCGACGTTCTCGAACGGGCCGCCAGCGCCGCCGACCTTGACGATCGCTTTATGGTCCGGAGCGCGATCCTCTTGATGCATCCGGCCGTGTTCGCGGCCCACGGATACGCAGCATTGGTCGCTCGCGGATTCGAAGCCCGACGTTGCCAGCTGGCGCTGCTGAGCCTCGCGACGGACCCTCTTGAGGGCGTCCAGCTGGCGGTCGTGGCATCGGCAAAGGAATACGCCGAAACGCATCTGGACTTTTACTGGGTGCTCTTTAGCACGATGATCAACCAGTGCGTCGTTATGCGAGACGAAATCCCGAATTATCACTCGACTTATTGGGACCACGCGGAAGCGGAGCGCAAACTCGCGCTGCTGGAACGAGCGGAAGCCGCGCTTGAATCGGGCGAGCTGCCCGCGCTCCCTCCGATACCGATGCCTTGGGTTAAGGGTGGTGCGATCCGCCGCCTCAGGCATCGGGATACCGACGGTTATGTCGAAAATGAGCGCCTTTTCCTGTGGGACGTTGGCGGCAAAATCTTGCCGCATCTCTCCCTGAAAGCTCTCCTGTCTGAGCCTGATCGGCGGCGTCAGACGCTCAATCTTGTCGTCCAATTACTGGAAATGACCTTTCAAGAGATCGTGCCGCCTTTCGCGAAGTCGAAGCGCGACCACGGGTCCAACACGCCTTTCGAGTGGGTCTTTGCGTTCTCGGCCTGGTGCGGACGGCTGTGTAAGGAGCTAACGCTCAATGAAGCGCGCACGCTGATCCTGAACCCCGTTTGGGCGAAGGATTCGGAGACCGCGCTGATGATGATGGACAGCTTGATGCGGACCTTCATGATCCGCGCCTTGCTAACCCCGGCCGACATCGCAACCGAGCATGTGACGCTTTGGTCCGAGATTGCCGAATGGCTCTTCAACCACTGCGAATGGACGCGCAACGGACAGCTCGACTATCTCGACCGTGAATTTACGAGCTGCGCCTTCTCATTGCTGTTCTGCGCCGCGGGCGACCTGGGGCCGTTGATCTGCGGCGCCGATCCGGGGTGGCAGCACCTCGGCAAGTTTCTGCCGATCCTCAAGAGGGCGATTTGCCAGTTCGGGCAGAATGAGACCCTCTACCTCGCGGTGATTGCGTTCCTCAAACGGGGTGGCATGGACCTCCTGCCAGACCCGGCCCTGTCATGGCTGCACGATGTCGCTGCGAACAAGAAGGGGAATCAAGGCTTCTGGCAGGCCAACGGCGAAAACACGGTCGAATTGCTGAAGCGGCTCATCAGCGAAAAGGGCACGCTTCTAACGCCCGAGCATCGGAAGCTCATAATCGCGATTGCCGATATTCTCGTTGATGACGGAGTGCGCGGCGCCGGTTTCCTGCAACAGGAACTCGTGCGGGCGGTATGACAATTTACGCAGCACACTGCCGCAGGGTTCAGCCTACACGGACATGAAAGCGCGCAACGCCATTCTTGAACCCGATCCGCGGTTTAGCACCATGGCGGCCGGCTTCGACGCGGCAGGCGCGGTTCGAATGATGACGGTCGGTGATCTCCATGACCAGATGGCGGAGATTCATCTCCATCTCGCCGTTCCTCCCGGCATCGCTGAACAGTTCGACAAGGCGCGCCACGCGTATGTCTACTCCTGGTTCGCTTACGACCTTGTTTCCCTTGCGGAGCAACAGGGTTACCAGACGCTTGAGTTGGCCCTTCGCGAAAAACTACCTGTCCCCGAACGGGAAAAAGCTGATCGCGAGCATTGGGGCCTAGGAAAGCTCTTCGGCCGCGCCATCGCTCACGGATGGCTCACACCTCGGCCGGTAATTCCCGGCACGCGGATGACTGCGTTCGATTTCCTCGTCATGTCGCGGAACGAGTTAGCTCATGGCAGCCGTAACCTCTTTCCGGCCGGTTCGGTGGAGATGCTTGAGCAGTGCGCCGAGATTCTGAACGAGCTCTTTAGCCCACGGGGGAGTAACCGCTAGGGCAGAAGCGAGAGGGTCTGCGATGCGGGCTTCAAATGGCGCCCCGATTTTGTGCCACTTTGTGCCATTTTTGTGCCGTGGAAATTTTGGACACGCTTCGCGAAGCTCGCCGAATTTAGTGTAACTGATTGGTAGATATTGGTTTTATGAAGTGATCGTTGCAACCGACTGGAAACGAATGACAAGGCCCGCCGAAGCGGGCCTAAATCATTGTTCTCAAAAAAGAAGATTGGTTGCGGGGATAGGATTTGAACCTATGACCTTCAGGTTATGAGACCGACCGCCGTATAAATAACCAATTGATAATATTAATAAATTTCGCGCAAACACTGCATATGTGCTAACACATGTGCTAACACATGTGCTAACATTTCCTGCGATTCGCCCAAAAAAGCCCCGAATCGCCTAACACAGTTTAGCACGCCTCCTTGGCTGTGTCAGTTCCGGACATCAGCTCATGCGACCAGACGATATCACCGCTGCTCCAGGACATTCGTGTTCTGGCTTGCGTGCGCGCACCATATTCTCGCGCGAGAGGCGGCGCGACGCCTTGTTCCCGCGCCGACAAGCTGCTTCTTGGTTGCGGAGACTAGAGCCGACAATCTCCGCATATTATGCGGAGATTAAATTTGCACTTGCGGAGATAAGCTGGCATAATCTCCGCAAGAGGTGCGGAGAATGCCCTACATCCACGAGCTATCAGCTTGGCCTAAATTCGAGTGGGATCAAAAGGCCCTGGCGGAGCGGCTTGCCGCCGTGCGTCACCGGCAGGGGCGGCTGATCGGCCACATGGAGGCGCTAGGCTTCTCTCTCCGCAGCGAAGCGGTGCTCCAGACTCTCACCCAGGACGTATTGAAGTCGAGCGAGATCGAGGGCGAAAAACTTGATCACGACCAGGTGCGATCGTCGATCGCACGCCGCCTCGGGCTTGATATCGGCGGCCTTGCTGCCGCCGATCGCCATGTCGAAGGCGTCGTGGAGATGATGCTCGACGCCACGCAAAAATACGAGCGCCCACTCACGGGAGAGCGTCTGGCCGGCTGGCATGCCGCGATGTTCCCAACCGGGCGCAGCGGTATGGCTCGCATCACCGTCGGCGCGTGGCGCGACGACAAAAACGGGCCGATGCAAGTTGTCTCGGGGCCGATCGGCCGCGAAAGGGTGCACTATGAAGCACCATCAGCCACGCGGGTTGACAGCGAGATGAAGGAATTTCTCGCCTGGTTCAATGACGAAGCCGGCATCGACCCCGTGCTCAAGGCGGGCATCGCACATCTCTGGTTCGTGACCGTCCACCCGTTCGAGGATGGCAATGGACGTATCGCCCGCGCCATCGCCGACATGTCCCTTGCTCGCTCCGAGCAAACCGCTCAGCGCTTCTACAGCATGTCGGCACAAATTCGTCAGGAGCGAAAAGCCTATTACGATTTGCTCGAAGCCACGCAGAAGCAGGACGGTCTCGACATCACCCCCTGGCTGGAGTGGTTTCTAGCTTGCCTTGGCCGCGCCTTCGACCGGGCAGAGAACGTTCTCACCAATGTGTTCCGTAAAGCACGGTTTTGGGAAAAGCATACGGGGGCTTTCAATCCGCGCCAGCGCGACATGCTCAACCGGCTTTTGAACGGGTTCGAGGGAAAGCTCACCTCCTCGAAATGGGCCACACTGGAAAAGTGCTCGCAGGATACCGCGGCGCGCGACATCGATGATCTGATCAAGCGTGGGATTCTCGCCAGGGATGCCGGCGGTGGCCGCAGCACCAGCTATTCGCTTGTCGAGGTCTAGCCGATACGGAACCGCGCCAGTGGCAGAGTCGCGGGATGCCCCTGCGGCGGGGCGCAGCGCCCAAGAGCAGCCGCATAAAATCGCATGATGGAGAAAGAAAGGGCCGCCTATGCGGCGGCCCTCATGGCGTCGTCGTCGGTTTCTGCTGTCGTCTCCGCCTCGGGTTGCAAGCCATGCAGGAAGCCTGCGGCGGCCTCGGCATACCCGGCGGCGGTGAATATCGCCCGCTTGTCGTTCTTGAGGACGCGCAACCAGTTCTCGATATAGCTGGCGTGATCCGCGCGCGGCTCCGGCGTCAATGCGAGGTCGGCGCAAAGGAACGCGCTGCCAAGCTCGGCAACCAGTTCCTCGGCGGCGTAGCCTTCGTCTCCCCACCGCTTGCGCCCGAAGTCGCGGTAAAGGCGTTTCTCGTGGCGCGTCCAATGCGTGCATTCGTGCGCCAGGGTCGCATAGTAGGATTCGGCATCCTTGAACGTCTCGAACGGCGGCATCTGCACGAAATCGCGGGAGGGGACGTAATAGGCTTGATTGCCGCCGTGGCGGATGTCGGCACCCGTGGTGGCAAAAAAGCCTTCGGCGTGTGCGATGTGGGTTACTGGATCGAGCGTCGGCGCTGCCGGTGCGGTGAAGTGCGGCGGCAGGTTGTCGATCTGCTCGGCGTTGAAGACCGTGTATCCCTTCAGGAACGGAATTTCCCGCGCGATCTCTTCGCCTTGGTCGCCGGTCTCGGTGCGGGTGATCCGGTTGGCGTAGACCACAAGCTCGCCATGCTCGCCCTTGCGAACCTGCCCTCCGAGTTCCAGCGCCTGCCTGTAGGTCAGCCAGATGGGACAAGCGTAACCCCTCGCGGTCGCTGTCATCCAAAGCGTGACGACGTTGATTCCACGGTAGGGAATTCTGTTGTGGCGCAACGGGCGGGTGATGCGTCCGGCGGCATGTTCCGCGTTCCATGGTTTCAGCCAAGGCCGGGTTCCGGCCTCAAGCTCGGCTATGATGCGGTTAGTGATTCGGGTGTAAAGGTCTGTCTTTTCCATGATCGGTTCTCCTTTGGGTCTGAGGTCGCAGCGCTGCGCTGCACCTCTGCCCGTTGGCGAAACCGGGGGGTGAAAGCGGCAAGGAGAATCGATGCAGTCTTGGTGCGGGCGCAGGGAGCGCAAGCGACTGAGCCACGGCTGCGTCTATTCTGCTTGGCCGCGCGCCGGGGGGCAGCGCCCCCAAGCCTTGTCAAAACAAGGCCAAGCCGCGTCTGCGGCGGCAAGACATCTTCGCCCGAAGGATCGGAACCGGAGGGCCGAGACGCACAAGCGGCTCGGGGCGGAGCCTTAAGAGCCTGGTCAGGCCGTGGGCCGGACGGGCCAAAACCCGGCGTTGAATTCCGCTAAGGAGGATTTCGGAGCACAATAAAGCCGCCGCACCTCGATCGGATGCCCGCGAAAATGATGTCGCCAAGCGCTAAGGGACAAAACAAAGCGTTTCAGCTAAACGACAAGATGTCCATGATTGCTGACGCCAGCCCCGATCCTATTGCACGTGACGTGTGTAAGGTACTTCAAGCATTCGGATACAGTGAGGTGATCGGAAAAAAATATTTCTGGAAGTATCTTTCCGACGAAGCCTTTTCCGCGATTTGCAAGAAGCCGGGGATGAGTGTTCGTACGATGAACCGGACGCTCTTCAGCCATTTTCTGAGGGTCATTGAAGCTTTCGAGCTTGTTTCAATATGGCGCGCCCGGGATCTGGTGGGTTCTTGCGTCGCAAGCCTTAATGAGGAGCGACTGGTCTCGGCGGCGACACTCGCGCGATCCCTCATCGAACTGGCCGTGACTTACAGCGACGCAGCAAATTATCTGCGTGCGGCCTTCGATGTAATTCCGTGGTCGAACATGGCCGATGGCCTGATTTCACCGGTGGTGAAGGATGAGCATGGAAATGAGACGAATCTGGAAGCTTTTATAGAACGGCTGATGAGTGGAACAAGAATGGAGAGCTTGCGAATAAGTGATGAGATGATTCAAAGAAACATTCTGACCATCATGGATAAAATGGATAAAAAGCTCCGCAAGCAGCACGGCTACGAGGTCAAAAAGCACTATGAGCTTCTTTGTGAATTGGCACATCCAAATACACTTGGTTTTCAACGGTTTTTGAGCAAGGCGACGCCGCTATCCAACGGTTGGGAGAACCGTTTGATGGAGGAAAATTCTGAATCTGAGCGATCGATTCATATCGCGCACGAGTGCCTCTGGGCTCTTTCCTTCGGTGCGGGGTCAATGGATGGAGTGTTCGGTGTCTTTCAGGACTTGAAACGGAACGCCCATAAAAATATAGGCCGTCCTCTTCCGGGATAGCTCTGCCGTCAAAATTCGAGCGCCCGCGCAAGCATTAGAATTCAGCCACTAGAAAAGCACGAGCTGCCGCCGCTCCTGTTCCTCGCGCCGCCAGTCGGGTATCTGGCTCTCGGCTTCAAGCCATGCTTCGACGAAGGCCGCCGGGCCGCCGTGGGCGGCAACCGTGTCCGGCGACGTGAAGTGGGAACGGTAGCCGGTGCCGGTGATCGGCAATTGCGCCCGTTCCGGCGCGACGCTCTCGATTTCGAGGTGCGCTGAGTCGTAGCCGCTGCTGGCGAGATTAAGCCAATTCGGCTCCCAGCGGATTTCGATGGCAATGCCGTTCCAGCCGATGTGGAAGGTTTCAATCTGGCGGTTCATGACCGGCTCCTTGAGAAAAGGGCGGCGGCAGCCTGTAAGAGCAATTGGCTGTCTTCGGTGATCCTGTCCGCCTGACGGGCAGCTTTGGCGTAAACCGACAGGGGATGTTCGGCGGTAAACGACAGGTCGCGCTCGATCGCCAAACCGAGCTTGCCACGGACGGAACGGAGTTCTGCAAGGCTGACACAACCGAGTTCGGGAAAGCCCTGGCCAAGGTCGTAAAGGCCGAAGGCAATATCCCGTTCCTCTGGATCAACCTCGCTGAGAAGCCAGGTGCAGTTCGCATCCGGCGTAAAGAGTTTCACGACCGGTAAGTGATCCTGGTCGCGGTCGCGGCCGTTCGCGAGCAACTGCCCGAACTGTGCTTTGGTGAATAGGTACATGTTTCTTCTCCTTGTGTTTGCGTTCTGTCCCCGATGGGACAGCGCCAACCCAAGGCCAGCCGCCAGGACGCGGCGTCACACAAAAAAATTGGGGGATGCAATGCGATGAGCATTGCATGTCGGCGAGGGAGCCAAGGCTTTTTGTTGACGCAAGGAGCGTCCGCGGCTGGCACGGTCGCTGGACACTCCCGCTCGGGGCATCGCTAACAGGGAAGGAACTGAATCACCAAAGCGGGGGCAGGCTCGTGCCGCCCACCGCCAATCCGGATCGGCACACAGAAACCGGCTGCCGACCGCATCTGTCATATGAGAAGAAGGCCAAGGCCGCTCGCGCGAGCCTGGCCATTTCTGTCAGGTTATGCGGCGGCAGCGATCTCCGGTGCGTCCGCTTCCGGCAGCTTCCGGCGCAGCACGGCGGGCAGCCAGCCCGTTCCTGCGAG
Source organism: Allostellaceae bacterium (assembly GCA_036268075.1). GTDB lineage: Bacteria > Pseudomonadota > Alphaproteobacteria > ATCC43930 > CGMCC-115725 > DATARH01. The sequence goes on from DATAUV010000133.1 coordinate 92,440, forward strand.
ACGTTCTTCCGCATGGGTGACGAGCGCGTCCTTCTTGAGCTTGGCGAGATTCTCGGCGGCTCCCTTGGTCACGCCTTCGCTCACGGCCTCCAGCACCTTCGCCTTCGGGATACGGCTCAGGTAGCTGGCTCCGGTCGGTTGCCACCACTGCGCCATGTCAAGATCAAGCGCGGCGGCAAGCTGGTCGGCATGGACAAACCGATCCGCATCCACCCTTTCCTGCGCCTTCTTCACCGCGTTCACGGAGCATCCGGCGCAATAGGCCATGAGGTCGAGCCGCGTGGCGGTGTCCTGCGCCAAGAGCCAATCCCACAAGCCCTCCGCCCGTTGCGGCAGCTTCTGCTCCCAACCCTCGTGACGTTCGGCCAACGACCTTGCGGCAATGCTATCCTCGAAGCCCGTGGCGCTCCGTTCCAGCCCCTCGCTCTTGAGATCGAGTTCGAGACAACCTTCGCCACGGTGCGGGTAGAACAGCGGCAGGGCCAGCGCATGCACCACGGCGGCGAGCGCCACATCGGCATTCCCCGCCAGTATCGCCCGCAAGGCGGCGGTGCGGTGCGCCGTCAAATCCTCCACCAGCCTGCCGGACAGTCCGTCCTCCCGCTTAGGCTTGGCAACCGCGCCAGACTTGTTTCGATGGCGAACCTTCGGCAGGGGCATCCTCGGGACGGAGCAAGCCGCGCAGTACAACGAGCCCCTCGTCGCGGATGCCCACGATCGCACCGCTGCGCGCGATGTCTTCCGGCTTCCAACGCTCGGCGCCTCCCGACAGAGTATAAATCCGCTCGGATAGCGCCTTGAACTGCACCCGGACTTCCTCGGGCGCGTCTTCGCCGTGCTCGTCGAGCCAAGCCTCGTATTCGGCGGTCAGCCGCTCGATTTCGGCCTGGTTCTCTTCGCTGACAGGCAGCCGCTCGGAATAGAGGTCGCCAAAGTCCTCCAGCGCCTCGCGGTTGACCTCGGGCATGATCTCGACCCATTTCCAGCCCTCGGCGCGGACGGTCTCGGCTTCCTCTTCCAGTTTTTGCGTCACCAAAAGGTTCAACAGAACCGGATCGGTCAGATAGCCCTCGTGCTCTTCGTCGAACAGGTCGCGCAGCACATGCCCGCCCGCCGCCACATAGGCCTCGATGCCGACGAACTGCGCGCGCGGGTCACGAGCCTCGACGTGCGCCCGCGTCAGCATCTGCCGAATCGTGCGCGGATACCGATCCCACGAGGAAAGCTCGCTCCAGACCTTTTCTTGCGCGGCGTGATCGTCGCTGACGGCGAGCGCCATCAACTGCTCAAGCTCGATCTCTTCCCGCCGATAAGCCTCGATCAGGTTGGGGCTGACGGAAGCGAGCTTAAGCCGCTGCCTGACGATGGCGGCGCTGCACCCGAAGCGGGCAGCGATTTCCTCGGGGGACTTGCCCTGATCGGCCACCGCCTTGAAGGCTTCGTACTGGTCGGCGGGGTGCATCGGCAGACGCATGAAGTTTTCGGCAAGGCTGATCTCGGTTGCTTCCTCGCCCTCGCAGATGTGGCAGGGGATTTCAGCGGATTTGGGGAGGTCTTTCGCCTTCGCCAGCAGCTTCAGCGCGGCAAGGCGGCGCTGTCCGGCGACGACCTCGAACTTGCCTCCCTTTCCGGCGCAGACTTGCAGGTTCTGCAACAGCCCGTGCGCCTTGATACTGGCGGCGAGTTCCTCGATGCCGTCATTGCGTCCGGTGCGCCGGACGTTCGTTGGACAGGCAATCAACTTCGATAGCGGGATCAATTCTATAGTCATGGTCATTCTCCTTTAGGGTTTGAGGTGTCAGCACTGCGCTGCACCTCTGCCCGTTGGCGAAACCGGGGGGTGCAAGCGGCAAGGAGAATCGATGCAGTCTGGGTGCGGGCGCAGGGAGCAGAGCGACTGAGCCACGGCTGCGTCTATTCTGCTAGACGCGCGCCGGGGGGGCAGAGCCCCCAAGGATTGTGCAAACAGGCCGGCCGCATCAGCGGCCGCAAGAGACCCTTTGCCCGAAGGATCGTAACCGGATGGCCGAGACGCCTCCGGTGGCTCGGGGCGAAGCCTTAAGAGCCTGGTCCCGCTGTAGGCGGGACGGGCCACCCAAATGTATTGACAAACGGATGTACAAATTATACAATAAAAGAATGGGATTAGACGTTGCCGGATTCGACTGGGACAGGGGCAATCGGGAGAAATGCCAGAAACACGGCGTCCCGCTTGCCGATATCGAGAGCCTGTTCAGCGGGCCGCTGACGGTGTTCCCCGATTCCGCCCACTCGGGGGTCGAGGAACGGCATAAGGCAATTGGACGGACGAACGACGGGCGCGCGGTGCTGATTGTCTTCACCCTGCGCAAGAAGGGCGGGAGCACATTCATCCGCCCCTTGAGCGCCCGTTACATGCACCGGAAGGAGGTAGAGCACTATGAGAAAGAAACTGAAAAAGCTGCCGACGCTGAAAAGCGATAAGGAAGCCGAGGACTTCGTGGCGAACGCCGACCTGACGGAATACGACCTGTCAGGCGGGGAAACGATGCGCTTCGAGATCCAGCCGAAAAGCGAACGGGTGAACATGCGCCTCCCCCGCCCACTGCTGGACGCGGTGAAAGCCATGGCGGCCAAGGCCGGCGTTCCCTATCAGCGTTTCATCCGGCAGGCACTAGAAACTGCCGTGCACCCCCGGAAGGGGCCGTAACGGCTTCAGTAGGTGAGTGGCAGAGCTAAGAGTCGTGGCCAAGTTGAAGAAAAGGGTGCTTCGCGGAGCGAAGCACCCAAATCGGCAGTGACTGGCTAGGCTACAATGATGCCAGCGCGTCGAGCTTCCGCCGCGTATTTGCTGAGGGGCTTGTCGCCGCGAAAATGAATGTCGCGCTCCACCGGCAGTCCGAGCTTGCCGCGGGCGCGGATAAGCTCCGACAGGGATACATTGCCCAGCTCCGGAGAGCCGAGCCCAAGATCGCATAGCCCGAATGCGATATCGTCGTTAGCCGGGTCAAGCTCTGTCAGTAGCCAGGTTGCGCCCGCATCAGGAGTGAAGAGCTTTACGACGGGGACCGGATCATGGTCGCCGCGGTCAGCCCTGGCTGCACCGTTTGCGAGCAATTGAGCGCGCTGATTTGGGGTAAGTAATTCCATCATATCCTCCTCGTCTTGGGCCCCGACCGATCGGGGTGAGGAGGCATGGGCAGGCGCGACTGAGCGGCGGGGTCAAACCACTACACGGTCTCTGGTGCGGGCCGGGTTTGACCCCGCTGCGGCGCCTGACAGACCCGAAGACCCCGATGGGGCACGAGGAGAGGAGGGCTTGAGGAACATCCCGAAGCGCGCGCCTAGTGGGTTCGTGCGCTGAAACCTGCGGTGTTCTGACTGATCTCCTGCTAGTTTAACGCGAGTTCAAGCGGGACAGCTTGGGGTGCCCGTGGGATTGCGCGAGATCGCATTCGCCGAAGAGTACCGATCCGGACAAGACGACGCGCTGTCGGCGTTCTTCTTGCCGGTGTTCGCCGTTGCGAGCCGGTACGATCGGGCAGTCGGCTATTTTTCCAGCTCGGCCCTCGAATGTTTCGCGGAGCCCTTTGGACGCTTCGTCCAATTTGGCGGGACAGTCCGGCTCGTGACGTCTGTCGAGCTGCGCGAAGCCGACCTTGAGGTCATTCGGGCTGGCGCCAGCCGCGAAATGTTGTGCGAGGAGCGCATCCTAGAGGTCATTGAACGAGAATTTGGCGACGGTGCCATCAGCACCGGGGTGCAGAAGCTAGGGGCTTTGCTCGAAGCCGGGCGGCTGGAGATCAAAATTGCGACGCCATCCGAGGGCCTGGGAATTTATCACGAAAAGGTCGGGATTTTTTTCGGCGAAGCCGACGATTATGTCGCCTTTTCCGGCTCGACGAATGAAAGCCGTGAAGCGCTCATTCACAATTACGAGTGCATCGACGTCTTCCCATCCTGGGAGGTTCCGACCCGGGCGCGCCGAAAGCGTGAGCATTTTGAAGCGCTTTGGAAAGGCGTCGCGCCAGGCGTAAAGACTTATACCTTTCCCGACGCCGCCAAACGCAAGCTGATCCGGGCGATCAAGGACGCCGTTTTGCGTCGGCGGGCACCCGAGGAAGAAGGCGAAGGACTGTGGCCGCACCAGGAAAAGGCGATCGCGCGCTTTATGGAAGCCAAATGCGGCATCCTTGAGATGGCGACAGGTACGGGGAAAACACGGACAGCTCTTAGCATTCTCGGCCGCCTGATCCGCTCGGGAGCTGTGCGCACGGCGATTATTGCCTGCGACGGCAACGATCTGCTGGATCAATGGGCGGGCGAGCTAGCCGGCGTTCTGAGTACGACGCAGCCGCGCTATCGGCTGCTGCGCCATTACCGGAATTATCACCAGCGCGACGAGTATCTCGCCTCGCCTGATGCCAGCGTGCTGTTGTGTTCGCGCCCGGCGCTGCACGCGGTCTTGCAGCGGCTACCGGATCGGCGCAAAGCGCAAGCAATTCTGGTCCATGACGAGGTGCATCGGCTTGGCAGCGCCAGTCACGTCGCCAACCTTGAAGGAGCGGCCGCCGCTATCCCGTACCGGCTCGGTCTGAGCGCCACACCCGAGCGAGAATATGACGCCGGAGGGAACGCGTTCATCGAGCGTAACATCGGGAAAGTGATCTACTCCTTCCCGCTGGATAAGGCGATCGCTGCCGGGATTCTTTGCGAATTCGACTATTTGCCGCTGGCTTGGGAGGCGAGCGACGATGACCGCGCCCGCGTTCACCAGCTTCATAGGATGCGGGCACAGCGCGCCAAGGAAGGCGAGCCAATGGGCGACGATGAATTCCGCCAGCTGATCGCGCGCGTCTACAAGATCTCGCCAGCCAAAGCGCCTATCTTTGCGGCGTTTGTCCGCGAGCATCCGGAGATCCTTGAGCGCTGCATCGTCTTTCTCGCTGAGAAAGAGTACGGCGAACGGATTTTCGAAGAAATCCATGGGGTGACGCCGCTGTTCCACACCTACTTCGACTATGACAACTCGTCGGTTCTGAAGGAGTTCGCGGTAGGCGCTATTACCTGCCTGATCACCTGCCATCGGGTTTCCGAGGGCATCGATATTCGTAGCGTTAGATCCATCGTGCTGTTGTCGTGCGATCGGGCGCGCCTCGAGACCATTCAGCGCATAGGACGCTGTTTGCGGACGGACCCGCTCGATCCAGGCAAGCGGGCAATGGTCATCGATTTCGTTCGAACGCGGCCGGAGGGCGCAGATGATCCCACGGCGGATGAGGAACGGAGCGCATGGTTGACCGGGTTGGCGGCGATAAAGAGGCGGGAGGCGACACTTGGCGTTGAATAGACAAGTCGTGGCGGCGTTACGCGAGGCAACCACCTCGTTCGGCCAGTCTGAGGAAATGGCGAACCGACTTGTCAGTTGGCTCGATCAAGTGGCGGCGGGTGGTTCCACACTCGACAATCTCGACGAGGTGAACCGCCGTATTCATGAGTTGCTTGAGGAGGTACGCCCGGAGGACGAACCTATCGAGAGCGTGCTGGGGATATTGGATATAGAGCTATGACGACGATCAAGCTCTTGGGATGGTCTGCGCACGGTTTCCGGTGTCCGGATCATGAGGTGTCGCTTCTGCGCTCGGAGAAGACGCCCTACACGGTGAGCCTCCTGCAAATGCCGAATGGCACGGGAAAAACGACTACCCTTGAGTTGTTGCGTGCGGCGCTGTCGGGTCGGACCAGCTGGCCCGGCGATGATCTTGCGGAGCTGAAAGGACGGGATAACGCGACGGCGACCGGTCGGTTCGTCGTCCAGCTCCTTGTCGACGACCGACGCATGACAATCGCGCTCACGGCCAACTTTGCAGCGCAAACCGTGAGCTATCGAACCACCCTGGGTTCATCCGTGGATAACGGCTTCAGGCCGCCGATCGCCCTCAGGCGGATTTTCTCGGAGGAGTTCATCCCGTTTTTCGTGTTCGATGGCGAATTGGCTGCGCGTTTGCTGGACTCGAATCAAACGCGGGCTGAACAGGCACTGGACGCACAGTTTCAGCTCTCGCTCCTACAGAGCGTTGCCGTAAGGCTGGATCGCTACTGGGCCGATCAGACGAAAAACGTAACCGCAACCCAGACCAAAGGTCTGACGCAGCGGCGCAACCGGCTCGACCATCTCGAAGGAAGGGAGCGCGCGCTGAGGACCGAACATCGGAAACTCCTGGATGCATTGGGAAAGGCCACAACCGAGCGCGATCAGGCGTTACAGGCTTGGAACGAGGCGTTTAACCGCGACAAGGAGGCGCGGGAGCAACGGGACCAGCTAACGAGCGATTTGGAGCGAGCAGAAGCAAATCTCGGAGAAGCGGTTACGCGGAATCTGGCGATGGTGCGCGACCCGCACGCGCTCTCAACGTTGTTTGCAACGGGCTTACAGGCGCTGAAGGCAAATCTGGACAAGCTGAAGCTTCCCGAGAGCGCTGCGAAGGAATTTTTCGACGACCTCGCTGACGCGGAGCATTGCGTGTGCGGCGAGGAGATGACTCCGCCCCGGCGGGCGGCGATCTTGGAGCGCAAAGCGCTATACCTTGGACAGGACGATATTGGAGTTCTCAATACGATCAAGGGCGACATCAAGGATCTGGTCGGCGAAGACGCCGCCGGACACAGGGTGGCCTACGACGAACAGCTCATGGTGCTTGAGGCGGCTGTGCGGGAACGGGATGACCTCGCAACTGAGCTCACGGCCCTTGAAGCGAAGCGGCTGTCCGAAGGGGACGAGGAACTCGCAGCCAAGAAGCAACGTCTCGATGATGTGGAAGGCGAGATCGAGCGCATCCAGTCCCGGCTTGACGTGCTTGATGCCGAGCCGGAAGGCGATGAGGACGACGAAACTGAGTGCCTCAAGGCCCTGCGGGCGTTGATCGCGAGGGCCGGCAAGCAGCTCGCTGAGGTTACCCGCACCGTTGAGATCAAGAGCAAGGTGGCGCTGCTGCAAAGGTTATTGGACAAGTCGGTGAAGGACGCGCGCCTGCGCATCTCTGGGGATCTTGTGCAGGCAACGAACAGTCAACTCGCGAAAATTCTTCCCCGCTCGCCCATACGCGTGAGCGAAATCAAGCAATCGGTCGTGCTCGACGGCCAGAGCCGCGCGAGCGAGGGGCAGACGCTCGCGCTCGGATATGCGTTCCTGCTGGCGTTGTTCGACAGCGGCCAACTCAGTTTACCGTTCATCGTCGACAGCCCCACCGGAAAGCTCGATCTTCGGGTGAGGAGAGAAGTCGCTGGCCTGCTGCCGAAGATATCGCCGCAGATGATCGCCTTCACGACCTCGTCGGAAACCGATCAGTTCGTGCCGGTGCTCCATCAGGCAGCCGACGGCGACGTGCAGTACCTGACGATGTTCCGGCTGAACGACGAAACCCGTCCACTCATCGACGCCATACCCGATCGCGCCGCCAAGACGGTCAGCGACAACGGCGTTTTGGTGTCATCGCGGCAGTTCTTCGAAAGCTTCGATACCGAGGCCTACGACGAGGTGGCCCAGGGAAAGGCGGCGTAGATGTTCAGGCTGCGCGACGACGCCACCAAATGGTTCGCCGATCTGGCCTTCGGCGACAAGATCGGTCTCAAATTCGAGATATTCTACTTCACGATGATGGCCGGCTTTGCCGCGGTGCGATGGGTGCCATTCGAGGGTAGTGCGGCCACCGATCTCATCGCGTACTTTCCGGGCGACTATGTGCAGCGCCGACATTTGCTGGTCGCGGGGCTGATCAATGCCGAACTGGTGGCGCGGGGCATCCGCGTCGACGAGAAACCGGCTGTTCAGCGGGTCGTCTCCGAGGTGGTTACGCCTTTCTCTAATAACGGCGCCGGTCTCAGCGATTATGGCGTGAAACGGATGAACGAATACGCAAGCGGCGGGTTCGAGGTGTTGCGCGAGCGAATGGACAAGCCGCGGTCGGTTGAGACGTTTTTGCGGCTCTACCCGCGAACGATCGAGGAGATCGAAGCGGAGCGCAGCGATATAGACGCCCATCTCAGCGGCGCAGCGGTGAGGTGAGCGATCCGCCCGGACCACGCGGGGGGGGGACGGAAACGCGTGACGACTAGGCGGCGAACTTAAACTTGGCGCGGAAAATCTGCGACTTGATGGTGCCGACCGGGCGCCCGTAGGCGTCGGCTAGCTCTTCGTAGCTGGCGCCATCGCCCTTTTGCAATATCAGACCGGCGGCGACGAGGCTGAGCGGGGCGAGGCGCCGGGTCAGCTCGATGCGGGCATCGACTTGGGGCCACGGATCGTACGTCCCCGCCGTGATGGCGGCGAACGTCGCGTCGAGGGAGCGGCGTCGACGTTCCTTGAGCCGCTGATTGTCGACGGCGGTTGCCTCGGTGCCGAGGTACGGCTTGCCGTTGGCGACGGCGGCAAGTTCGCCGTTCAATGCGCCTTCAAGGGCGGCAGCCAGGTCGGGGTCTCGACATACGTCGAGACGGGATTGCAGGCGCGCATAGCGCGCCCATAGGCTCGCGTTCATTTGACCTCTCATCGCTGTGTCTGACGCGGTGTGCATCAGGTCGTGCGCGAGGGCTTGGCTCTCCCTGGCCCTCGCCGGCCCGGACGTTGTGCCGGGGGCGGCGAGTTGGATGGTCAGGGTTTACCGGCCCTCAGTATAACAGGTGCGCGAAGCGGCTAAAAGGTTGCGGGGAGGCGGCGGCAAACGCCGCCTCCCCGCGTCGATCACGCGAGGCGGAGCTGGGTCTTCAAATTGTCCGACCACTCCGTCTGCAAGGTGTGGAATAGCGCGCGATGTTCTTCGCGGTCATCTCCATGCACCATTTGGCTTTGCGTGCGCGCCAGGCTGAGCAGAAGAATCTGTAGCCCGACTAGCAGTTCGCCGGTACGTGTTGCGCCCGCCTCCCCGTCCCGGGTTTCCTCCTCGGATTCCGGAAGTGTGAGCTCCATGAGGGGCTTATAAAGCTTCGTATAAAACGGATGCGCGGTGTTGATCGTTAGGATGACCTTCCCGTACTCGTAGTCGATGGCGTAGAACGGCCAATACGGGTCGTCCTTGAAATCGGTGACGTATCGAGCGTTCTTGATGCGCTCATAGGCCTCATCCGATGTTTCGTTGTTACGCCGCAGCCGGGTGGCGAATGCCCGCAAATTGCGCTCCAGCTCGGCCGTTTCTTCGGGGGTTTCGGGCAGCGGTTTGCGCTGAAAGGCGTCTGCCGCCTGCGCCCGCCGCTCGGCTTCGGAGACTTTGCCCTTACTTTTGGACAGCGCATTGTCGGCCTGGACTTGCTGGTTGTGCTCGCGGACCTTCGCAACCTCGTCCTTGATTTGCTCGCGAATGATATCGAGGGCGTATTTCTTGGGCCGCACCCCCTGCTTCGTCATCGCGACGCCGAGCGCCTCGTCGAGGCGTCCGTCGAAGTCGATCTGGATTCGCAGCCAGATCGATGTTGCGTGACGCTTGCCCGACAGCTCCGGAAACGCGCGGATATCCACCTCGCGCCCGTTCCGCATGAACGAGACCTGATGATCTTCGTAGACGCGAAGGTCGTTGTTGAGAACCTTCCGTCCCAACCCTTGCCAGCTCTCGATCGGCAGCGCGTACAGGCGCACCGACACCGGCGCGGTGTCGTTTGATCCTTCCGCGACCGGGATCTGAATGGTCCATGCTTGCTTGAGAGCGCTCCGGGTGACGCCTTGTTCCTTCAGCTCCGGAACCTTGGTGTGCCGTGCTTCGGGCATCGAATAGGTCGGATCAAAGGGTTCGACCCGGCGGTTGTTGATGTAGAGCTTCAACCCCTCAGCGATGTAGCGCCGATAGATCCGGGCCATGTCACGCGTCGCGTGGTCGCATAGCGTCTTGGCCTGTTTATGGGTGAGCCGATCACAATCCGGCACATAGACGATTGTGCCGTGTGGCCCCAGATATTCGTCGAGGTCGTCGGGCGAGCCGGTGAGCGGCGTCTGGTCCTCTGCGCGAGGATAGTCGAGCGCTGTGGTTAGTATCTCGGCGATTTCCACCGGAAGCCGGTCACGAAACGTCGACTCGGGCAGGTTCAACACGTTGCTTCGCTGGTTGCCGATCTCGTCAACGTCGAGCTCCATCGTGTAAAAGGCGCCCGGCTCCTGCCAGGAATAGACCTCAAGCCGTGGTCCCATGCTGAGGGCGGCGGTTTTCATGCCGACACCGAAGCGCCCAATGCCGTCGCGTTGGTCGAAGACCATCGAACCGCCGAACGACATGGCAACCCGCAGAACGTCGGGCGCCATGCCTTTTCCGTCATCAAGGACGAGCACGTCGAGCTTGATGTCGTTGCGGTGCCCCCGCTGACGGAAATAGACGCGTATCTCCTTCGCGCCCCATTGGGCGGCGTTGTCGACATGCTCGCACACGGCCCAAACGGTGTTGTTGTAACCCACGTCGCGGAGCGACTGGATGAATGTCTGGGCGAGAAAGAGCGGCACGGTGCTGGCGGACTCGTGCAGCACGCGGCGGATGACTGCCTCGCTGCCCTTGGGGGCGTTGGGGCTCCAGGCCGGAACGGCGTTCGGGCGCGGTTCGTTGGGGATCGCGGTGTTCATGGCTCGGGTCCTTGGGCTGTGGCATCCGCTGTGGATGCCGGACGACAGAATGGCTCTGTCATTCCTTCAGGTGCGCGAGCCGCCCAGAAGGTTGCTCAAGAGACGCAAAAAATCTCAGAGCCGCAGATCGGACAGGATCGCGACGACGTCGCGCCAGGCGACTTCTGGTGTTGAATGGCACCACGAAAGCCGAACGGTGCCGGCGACCTCCTCCTCAGATAGCCCCATAGCGGCGAGGACGTGGCTCGGCTCGTACCGGGCTGATGTGCAAGCCGATCCGTTCGAGATCGCCACCTGATCTTTAAGCGCCACCATAACCGCCTCGGAATCGAGACCGGGAATCGCAACGCTGAGGATGTTAGCCAGCACGCCGCGGACGGGATTGCCGTGCATAACCGGTTCAAGCGGGGCAAGGGCGGCGAGCGCTTCGTCTCGCAGCCGAACGCAGGCGGCCGTTCGGGACACGCGCTCGACGTTGGCTAGTTCTGCGGCGAGACCGAGCCCGGCGATAAGGGGCACAGGCTGGGTGCCTGGGCGCAACCCACGTTCCTGACCGCCTCCTACCATCAAAGGCTGTAACGGAAGCCGCCTCCCGGACCGGCGGCGCGCAACGAGCGCCCCGACCCCTTTTGGTCCGAAAACCTTGTGGCCGCTAATGCTGATCATGTCGATCCGGCGATGCCGCAGCGTTGGGGTTTCGCGGCCATAAGTCTGGGCCGCATCGACATGGAAAAATGGCCCGTCGTCCGCGGGCAGATCGTTGGCGATCTCGGCAATCGGCTGGAGGGCGCCGGTCTCGTTGTTGGCGTGCATTACCGAGACGAGCAGCGTTTCCGGCCGGATCGCGGCGAGCACGTCTGAAGCCGAGACGTAACCAGCTCGATCCGGAGAGACGAGCGTGACCTCGAAGCCCCCTTCGGCAAGGCGTCCGAGCGGCTCCAGCACGGCTTTGTGCTCGATAGCGGTGCTGATGATGTGGCGGCGCCCTTCGGAGGCGCCGAACTTGGAGAGTCCCAAGATGGCCAGGTTGTCGCTTTCGGTCGCGCCGCTGGTGAAAATGACCTCTTCGGGTTCGCAGTCCATGGTGGCGGCAAGCCGTTCGCGGGCGATGCCTACTTCTCGCTGAGCAGCGGCGCCGTATGTATGGGTGCGGCTGCCGGCATTGCCGAACTCGTCGACGAAGAGCCGCATGACCAGCTCAGCCACGCGTGAGTCCATGGGCGTGGTGGCCGCGCAGTCGAGATAGATTGGCTGACGATCACGCATTTTGGTAGCCTCTTTACCAAACTACGTTTGCTGCGTTGACGTAGTGTGCGTCTCCAACATACTGTGCTGGCGCTCCATCGTCTCCCAAAATAAGGGCCTCCATGGACCGGGCGTTCGAATATGTCTTCCCCGCAATCCGGGGCATCCAGGCTGGGCGAGAGTTCTACGTCTCGATGTGCCCGCTGCGCCTGCTGCCCAAGCTTTTTCTGTTCAACGAAGCTGAGCTTGTGCCTGAGCTTCGCGCTCAGCGCCAACTCAATCGCGGACGGCTGCCGGAGCTTGCCCGCTATATTGCGTCCAACAGGGACAGTTACGTCTTCTCGGCGATCACGGCGTCTGTCGACGCGGATGTGCATTTTGTCCCCGCGGTCGAGACCGACGATCCGCCGATGATGGGTGCGCTGCATGTGCCGATGAGCGCCCGTTTCATCATCAATGATGGGCAGCATCGTCGAGCGGCGATCGAGATGGCGCTCAAGGATTGCCCGGAGCTGGCGGACGAGAGCATCGCCGTGGTGTTTTTTTTAGACCGCGGTCTAGCCCGCTGTCAGCAGATGTTCGCCGATCTGAACCGGTATGCGATCCGCCCGTCGCGTTCCCTCAGCGTCCTTTACGATCATCGCGACGAGAAGGCGCGGCTGGCGAAGCTGGTCATCGAGCGGCTCCCCGACTTCAAAGAGCTGGTCGAATTGGAAAAATCCAGCCTATCGGCTGGGTCGAAGAAGCTGATCACGCTGAGCGCCCTTTTCACCGCGACGACGGCTCTACTCGCAAATCACGATTTTGACGACACGCGGGACGAGACGGTCGTGTCCTTCTGGAAGGAGGTGTACGGTCACATGGGTGACTGGCGGTCCGTTCGGGGAGGCGAGATGACTGCCGGGGCTTTCCGCGACCAATATCTGCACGCGCACGGTGTCGTGCTTCATGCTCTTGGTCGTGTCGGCAATGGGCTCCTGCTTGAGCATCGCCGCGATTGGAGGACGCAGTTGAAGGAGCTTCGCAATATAGATTGGCGTCGCGTTTCACCTGTCTGGGAGGGACGCGCGACGGTGGGTGGTTCCGTCTCTAAATCCTTTCAGAACGTCGTCCTGACGACGAACCTCATCAAAACCTCGCTTGGACTGCGGCTTGGACCCGAGGAGCAGCGGGTCGAAGACGCGATGTCGCGAGGCGACTATGCCGCGTGATCAATCGCCGAAGGGAAAGTCCGCGTTTGCCGAAGCCGGATTCAAACAGACCGTCGGGAGTGTGCTGGAAGAGGTTGTGGAGCTCTACCGGTCCGATACGATCCCTTGGGTTGTCGGTTATAGCGGGGGGAAAGACTCGACCGCGACTTTGCAACTGGTCTGGTTAGCCCTTGCCCGGCTAAAGCCCGATGAGCGAAACAAGCCGGTCTACGTCATCAGCACCGATACGCTTGTCGAAAATCCAGTAGTCGCGGCGTGGGTGGCGCGATCGCTCGACCATATGGCCGATCGCGCCAAAGCCGAGGGGCTGCCCATTACGACGCACCGGCTTACGCCGGACCCCGCCGATACTTTCTGGGTCAACTTGATCGGGCGAGGTTATCCCGCACCACGCCCGAAATTCCGGTGGTGCACGGAACGCCTCAAGATCAATCCCGCTAACAGCTTCATCGGCAACGTCGTCAAACGGAACGGCGAAGCCATCGTCGTGCTCGGCATGCGCAAGGCGGAGAGCGGCGCCCGCAAACGTGTAATGAGCCGTTTGGAAACGCGACGGGTGCGGGAGCGGCTCAGCCCGAACGACAGCTTGGCGAACTCATACGTCTATACCCCGATCGAGAGCTGGTCGAATGACGACGTATGGATGTTCCTGATGCAGGTCCGAAACCCCTGGGGTTTCCCGAACAAGGACTTGCTGACGATGTACCAGGGGGCCTCGGCGGATGGCGAGTGCCCGCTGGTGATTGACTCATCGACGCCGAGCTGCGGCGATAGCAGATTCGGATGCTGGGTCTGCACGCTGGTCGAGAAGGACAAGTCGATGCAGGCGATGATTCAGAACGACCAGGAAAAGGAGTGGATGCTGCCGCTCCTGGAACTCCGGAACGAGCTCGACGGGGACGACAGGTCATTACGCGATTTCCGGCGAATGAACGGATCGGTACAGCTGTTCAAGGATCGCGTAATCCCTGGGCCATACGTCCAGCGGGCTCGCGAGCAATGGCTCAGGAAGGTGCTTGAAGCTCAGCGACACATCCAGACACACGGCCCCGAGGAAATGCGCGCGATCGAACTCATCAGCATGCCGGAACTGGCCGAGATCCGACGGCTTTGGGTGCTTGAGAAACACGAGTTGGAAGACACTTTGCCGGTGATTTATCAGGAGGTCACGCGGACGCCCTACGCGGGCGGACGTATTGACGACAACCTCGTCATGGGGGCTGAGGAGATGGGCCTGCTCCGGGAACTCGCTGGCGATGAGTTGCACTACCAGCTGACCCGGGAGCTATTGGATGTAGAGCGCCGCCATCGATCGATGGCGCGACGCGGCGGATTGTTCAAGGCGCTCGAACAGGCGCTGCGGCGCGGCTATTTCGACAATGCCGAAGAGGCCGAACAACGCGCGCTTGAACGGCGCGACCTGATGGATGGCGCTCGCGCCAGCGCCGTCGAATTGGAGCTTCCCCTGATCCGCGCGGTTGCAGCGCCGACGCAGGAATAACCCTCATCGTGGGCGCCAGCGATGATCCTCGATGACCTGACGCTTCACAATTTTGGCGTTTACGGCGGACGGCAGTCGATCACCCTCACGCCGACAGGATCAGGCCGCCCGATCATTCTGTTTGGCGGACTGAACGGGGGAGGCAAGACGACGCTGCTCGATGCCCTGCAACTTTGTCTCTATGGGCCGGCGGCGCGGAACTCGAACCGCAATGGCCTTGGCTACGAGGAGTACCTGCGGCGCTGCATTCATCGCGGCGGCGGACCGCGCGAGGCTGCGATCGAGGTCGCCTTTCGCCATACCGCCAACGGCGAGGAGCAGCGGTTTCGATTGCACCGGTCCTGGATCGCGGGCAACACCGGCTGCCGCGAGCGCTTTCATGTCTTGCGCAATGGCGAGCTGGACAAGCTAGCCACCGACCATTGGGCGGAGCAGGTCGAAGACTTCATTCCCGCTCGCATCGCCCATCTCTTTCTGTTCGATGGCGAGAAGGTGGAAAGCTATGCCGATCTTGACGGTGCGCCGACAATGATCGCGACCGCGATCCAGAACCTGCTGGGCCTGGATATCGTTGAGCGCCTTATAGCTGACCTCGGCTTGCTCGAGCGGCGGCGGCGCACCGAGATGAAAGCGCCGGAAGGTCGCGGCGAGATCGAAGACCTTCGGGCAAAGATAGAAGGGCTCGAAGGGGCGAGACAGCGGCTCGTGCGCGAACGCGCGGCCGCGGCGAACGCGCTCGATCGACGCATGCAGGAGCTCGCTGCGATCGAGGAGCGTTACCAGCGCGAAGGCGGCGGGCTGTTCGAAAGCCGAGCCGAGTTAGAGGGCGAAGCGGTTGCAAACGAGCGGCAATTGGCAACCGTCCTCAAAGAACTCAGAGATTGCGCGGCGGGTTGCGCGCCCTTGTTGCTCATTTCTGATCTCCTGGAGGCGGTAACACACCGCCATGCCGCAGAGGAAATCACTCGGCGCAGCCGCGAAACGGTCTTGGCGATTGCCGAGGAGCACAAGGTTTTGCTCGCTTTTCCGGGTTTGGCGGCCCTGGCACCAGGGGACCGACGGTCGCTTGAGCGAGAGCTCTCCAACCGGCTTCAGGGTTTGCGAGCCGCCGCGGAAGGCGTGACATATTTAGACCTCGGCGCCGAGGCGGGAATCACGCTGTCTTCTCTCAGCGCGTCTGACCTTCCGGTGACGAAAGCGCGGCTGGAGGATTTACGCGCGAGCGAGCAAGGCTTCGCAACCGCACTAGACGAGGCGCGCTTGGCATTGGCAGCTGCTCCATCCTATGACGCGATCGCAGGAGTGCTAGCGGCGCGGGAAGCGGCACAGCGGGACGTCGGTCGTCTCCAAGCCGAGCAGAATGAGCGCGATTCCGAAATCCACCGGCTAGAGCGGGAGATGGGTCAGCTTCGTGAGCGCGAGGCGCGGCTGGCCCAAGCGCAAATCCGCGAGAGGTTCGAGCGTGAGGATATTAGGAGGCTGCTTCTTCACTCGGGAAAGGCGCGCGGCACCCTGGGCCGCTTCCGCGAGACGGTCGTAGAACGGCACGTCGCGCGCATACAAAGGCTCGTGCTGGAAAGCTTTCATCAATTGATCCGAAAGCGTTCACTGGTGACCGAACTGCGGATCGACCCGCAGTCTTTTGAGCTGGAGCTGCGCGGCAGCGACGGACACCAATTGATGCCGGATCGCCTCTCCGCCGGCGAGCGACAGCTTCTGGCTATCGCGATCTTATGGGGACTAGCCAAAGCGTCGGGCCGTCCGTTGCCGACAGTCATCGATACGCCTTTGGGACGGCTCGACTCGAAGCACCGCACGCACCTCGTAAAACGGTATTTTCCGCAAGCGAGCCATCAGGTGCTGTTGCTCTCGACGGACGAAGAGATCATCGGGCGGTATTACGATGATCTGCGCCCATCAATTGATCGGACGTACCGGCTGCGTTTTGACGAGTCGGAAGGGCGTACCATTGTCGAGTCGGGCTATCTGGCCGCCGGAGGCGAGCATGGCCATGCCGATTGAACACATCCGCCTGTCAAAGCAGGGGCGGGAACAGCTGATCCGCCTGAAGCGCTACACCGGGATCGAGCATTGGAACGTGCTTTGCCGATGGGCATTCTGCCGGTCACTGGCCGAACCCAGCGTGCCGCCGCCGGCCAGGATTCCTGCTGATAGCAATGTCGAGATGTCGTGGCGGGTCTTCGGCGGGCGCTATCACGATGTCTATCTCGCCGTCCTCAAGGAGCGTTGCCTCCGTGACGGACTTGGCGTTGAGGAAGATGTGGTGGCCGCTCAGTTTCGTCTGCATTTACACCGCGGCATCGCCTATTTGGCGAGCGACCGCAGTCTTCGCGCGGGAGTCAGGTGCCTGGTCGCGCAAACGCTCGGATAAGCGGATGATGAGCGCAGTGGTTGCTCGTCATCTGACGGCGCTTGTCAGAGGCGACCTTTCCCGCCCGTTTCGGACTGCTCTCTCGGACGGCCTGCTTCCCGCTGCGAAGAGCGTCATGGATTACGGTTGCGGGCGGGGAGACGACGTGCGGTTCCTCGAAGAGCGCGGGTATGAGTGCGCTGGATGGGACCCCGTCCACGCGCCGAATGGAGCTCGGCGGGAAGCCGACATTGTCAATCTTGGCTATGTCGTCAACGTGATCGAAGATCCGTCAGAGCGTCGAGACGTGCTCCGACGCGCGTGGTCGCTCGCGCGGCATGTGCTGATCGTCTCCGCGCGTCTGCGGACGGAGATTCAAGGGCTCGCGGCGGCGCCGTACGCGGATGGACTGCTGACAAGGCTGCATACATTCCAGAAATTCTTCGACCAGCAAGAACTTCGATCGTGGGTCGACGACGTGCTCGAAACGTCCAGCGTGGCGGCAGCACCCGGAATCTTTTACGTCTTCCGGGACGCGATGGAACGATCGTCTTTTGCCGCATCCCGCTTTCGCAGGGCGACCGCGGCTCCGCGCCTGCGGGCCGGGGAACGGCTATTCGCAGAGCACAAGCCGCTCCTGGAACGGCTTGCAGCATTCGTGTCCGAACGTGGGCGCGTACCTGCGACGGAAGAACTTCCGGAATACGTGGCAATCAAAGCAGCGCTGGGCAGTATCGCTCGTGCCTTCCGGGTGCTGGAAAAGGTCAGTGAGCCCAACGCATGGGAAGCGGTGCGTGCGAGCCGCTCGCAAGACCTCCTCGCCTTCGTGGCCCTGTCAAGGTTTGATGGTCGGCCGAAATTCAACGAGCTCCCGCGCGCCATGCAGCTCGACGCCAAGTCATTTTTCGGGAGTTACGTCGCGGCTTGCGCGGCGGCCGACGAACTGCTGTTTTCATTAGGGCACCCGGAGCGATTGGAAGAGGCATATCGGGCGGCACCGATCGGCAAGCTGATGCCGACAGCGCTCTATGTGCATGCGAATGCCGTGGCGGAGCTGCCGATTCTGCTTCGCCTCTACGAAGGCTGCGCTCGCCGATACCTCGGCAGCGTCCCGGGTGCGAATATCGTCAAGCTTGGGCGACATGAGCGCAAAATCTCCTATCTCAGCTATCCTCAATTCGAGGATGATCCTCATCCTGCTTTGACCGTGTCGGTTTCGGTCGATCTTCAAAACTTTCGTGTGCGCCAGCGCCAGTACGCGGAGGATCGCAATCCGCCCGTGCTTCATCGCAAGGAAGAGTTTTTAGGCATCGACCATCCTGCTCGATCGAAGTTCGCGAGGTTGACCCGAATTGAGGAGGCAAAGGGTTTGTATGATGATCCCGCATCAATCGGGACACGAGCGGGTTGGTCACGGATGCTGGCAAGAAAGGGCTTAGCCTTTCGCGGTCACCGCCTGGTCAGTGCGGGCCCGCGAGACGCCGTGCGTGGGGATTTATGTGACAGCACCCGGGCTTTTTATGAGGAACGCGCATCGGAATATGCGACCAGCACGCGGATTGGCTGGATGGAACCGGTGCTATCCGCATTCGTGGATATATTGCCGGTAGGCGCCAGGGTGATTGATCTTGGTTGCGGTGCAGGGCGCGATCTCGCGCTGTTCAGGAAAAGGGGTCTTCAGGCGATCGGGATCGATTATTCACGGTCGCTGGTATTGATGGCGTGTGAACACTCCGGCGCCCCCGTGATCGTCGGGGATATGCGAAGGCTCCCCTTTTCCCAAGAAGTTTTTGATGGCGCTTGGGCCGCCGCATCGTTCCTACACTTACGCCGCGACGAAGTTAAGGGCGCCTTGGATGAAGCTCGTCGGGTGATACGCCCACATGGGCTGTTCTTCACGTCTTTGAAAGCTGGAAGCGGCGGGGAGCTGGACAGACATGGCCGCTGGTTTTCTTATTTCGAGGCGGCCGAGTGGATAAGCCGTCTCGGCGACTCCGGGTTCGAGGTGCTCGACAGGGGTTCAGATTACGAACGGCGCCGAAGCAACCTTGCGAGCGAAGACATCTCCTGGATCAACTTCACAGCGCGTCGAATGTAAGGAGTCGGAGGGGCCAGAAAATGAAGGCGTTCCTCACAAGCCTGGCCATGCTGATAACCTGCACCGTCCCGTACTGCATGGCGGTTGCTCAAAATACTCCATCTCCGGCTATCTCCCCTGCGCCGTCGCCGAGCACGGGGGCATCCGCCGCGACTGTACCGGTGCCACCGCCGCCTGTGATTGTTCGCGTCGAGCAAGTTCCGCGAATCAAGCTTGAGCCAAGCGCGAAGCCGTCCGGTTGGGAACGGGCAGCGCCGATCGTTGGCCCGATCATCTCAGGGCTGCTCGCGCTCGGTGGTGTGTGGCTAGGCTTGAAGGTCGGGCAAGCCAATACGCAGAAGACAATAGAGGCGGCACAAAAAACCAGCGACGCCGCAATCAATCAGAAAGCCAACGAAGCTGAGCAGAAGGAGATTCAGGAGAAACTGGATTCGTTCTATGGCCCCTATTTGCAGAGGTCGCTAGAGAATAGGCTTTTGGCGCTCGAACTAAGAGATAGACAGCCTGACAAGGCTACATTTCGAACCTTGATAAAGCTTCTCGACCCCGCATGGCTACCAGGGCTTTCGCAAGCGGATCAGACAATCGTGACGGAAATCGTCGGCAACGGAGAAGGTGCTTCGCGCTTTGATCCGGGAAAAGTCAGGGGCGGCAGATCCCGCCGTTTCTCCCTATCTCGGACGAGCAGGAACACACTTCACGATGCTTAAGCTCGCCAAAGACGGCGCGCTGGACAACGATCCGGAGCGGTTCCAGCGTTATGTCTATCCGCAGCAGATCGATACAGTTCTGACATCGGAAGTGGCCCGGTTGAAGCTACGGATTGAACTTCTCAGAGCCGATCCAACCAAGCGCTACCCTCCACTTGAAGCTCTGGTGATCCCACCGGAGCTTGCGCTGCCGCCTTGGCCCGAACCTACGCGAGGCGGGGCCTAACGCATGCACTTGCCTCGCGCTGGATGCCGCGATTGTTTCCGGGAACAGGGAGGATAATGAGGCATCGACAACCGGGAAAAGTCGTCCGCCTGGGGCTTGCGCCACTGCGTTCAGACCCCACGGTGCTACATCGTGCATGAAGTGCCTGAATAGGTAATAAGGGCATAACCACCCCCACCACTCCCGCCGCCCATGCGGGCTGCTCCTGGGTATGGGGTGTCTGGTCGTACGTTCCAGCCGACGCCGCCGCCGACACCGCCGATACCGGGACTGAAGACACTGGATGCGTATGTGGCAGAGCCACCAGGCTTGCCGCCAGTGGCGGCCGTCTCGACACCGTTCATATCTTGGTAGCTGTTGTCGGTGTTGGTGGTGCCCGAGCCACCGTAGCCGCCGCTACTGCCCAAGGAACCGCCCCCACCACCTCCGCCACCGTCGGGGTAGGCACAATTGGGAGAGGTGCCTACTAAGACGCCGCCCGCGCCGCCGCTAACCGTAGTACCGCCGCCACCGCCGCCACCGCCACCGCCACAATACCAAGTATAGCCGGCGGGCTTGTAGCCGTGACCATTTTGGCCGCTACTGCCATTCCCAGAGTAACCAAAACCACCGCCACCGCCACCGCCATCTGAACTATCACCACCACCGCCGCCTCCACCTCCGCCACCGCCTCCGACATAGATAGAGATAGAATCGCCGGGGGTGACGATTACCGTTCCGTCCAAGACAGCGCCGGGGCTTCCGCTTATGCCCAAGGTGAAATTATTACTGTTGCCTCGCGTGCCACCGTTGCCGCCAACACCGGCATTGGCCAAAGCGAGCACGGATGAGCTTGTCATGTCATAAATGGCGCTCGCCCCGCCTTCACCACCTTTGCCGCCATTGCCACCGGCGGCGTATTGCACATCGCCACTATTATCAATAGCACCTGATCCGCCCCCGCCACCCCCACCACCAATCAGATTATAGCTGATAGCCGTCACGCCAGCTGGCACGGTGACGGTGATAATGCTATCGCCAGGTGGTAACATTTTTATACAGGGCATGCCCGGTGGCGACGCCGGGACATTGATCCTGTACTGCGCGATATCGTCAAAATAATTGGCACCCGGTGCATGGCCCAGCGGCATCGTGCGGAAAGTCGAACCGCCGTTGCAGTTATCCGCCTCCAGCGGGGGCGCCGACGCGCATGACGAATGCAGCACGCCCGCATCGCCCGTATAAGCGCCCGCGCCGTCAACGCCGGGATCGACCAGCGCGTAAAGCGCCGTACCCGCAATACCGCCCGGCATTACCGACACGTTGTTGCCGTCAACCATGTCGATAGCACCGTTGGAGGTGTTGTAGGTAGCGTGCTGCGCCAGTGCTTCCGTCACCGCATAAGTAAATCTGTAACCCCATGGATTGATCGCGTAACTGTTCGCCAATCCCAGATCGCGCACCGGCACCGCGCCGATCCGTACCGATACGGGATTGCTGTTGATGGGCCGCGCACCAGCCGTACGCAATGGCGGCGTTGCATCTGAGCCGGTACAAGCTGCGCCGACGCCGAAGTTAGGATCGCTTTGTGACAACGCGGGGTTCGCCGGACAGGGCAGATACCCGTTAGCCGTGACGTAAGTGGAAATCGCCGTGTGGATCGTCGCCAAATTCTGCGTCTTCTGGTTGAGCAGATAAAGTTTGTACAGCACGCGCGCCTGCTGCGCCGCCGCGCCTACGATCAGCCCGATGATCAGCAGCACGACTGACACCTCGATCAGCGTGAAGCCGCGGCGCGGATGGTTGTTAAGGTGATCGGAATGTGAAGATTTACGATCTTTATTGTACTTTCCAGTATTGAATATATTCCTACCCCCTAACATTTATAACGCGCTGTTACTTTTGACCCTGCGACTTAACGTTCGGATCATACATACGGAAATGGATACCTTGTGTCTGTGCCTCCCTCAGTTCTTCGATCGCGCGGCCTTGCGCGGTGACGAGTGAGCGGAGATTGTCGTTGTCGGCCTTGAGCCCGGCAATTTCTTCGTCCCGCGCGTCGTCGGCTGTCTTAAGCGACTGGATCGCCAAAATCGCCGGAACAACAAATTTTTCGTACTTGAGCAACTCTGGGTGTCCAATGGTTTCCTTTGTTCCATCTTTCTCCGTTATATTCATATCATTAAAACCCTACTGGACAAGCTCAGGATATATTTGTTCTACATCTTGCGCGATGAAGCCGATTTGTTCTCCTGACGCTTCGTCATTCTTCGCGTCTTTCCAGCGGAAACGGATCGGTTTGAGTTTCATGAGGAGATCGAGGTTTGCGGAGCTATCCAGAAAATCCCTAATGTCCCTCTTAAGCCTGCGGTCAGACCATACGTTCGCATAGGTGTACCACCCGCCGGAAGCGACGCATTGCAGGCACTCCCAGGCACCATATATGTTTGCGAGCATATTAGAGCCGGTCAAATAACTAACCGTGATCTCGTACATAGACGAGTTGTTAGATGGCTGAGTATAGTAGCCCGTATTGGCAGCGTCATAAAAAACTGTAGAATATATGGGTCCCTGGATATATGCGTTGCCATTTACATCCAAATTCCAGTTGCAAGTACCACCCCAATTGATGGAAAGACATCCCCCGTTGAATATTCCGCTACCGCCAGCATTTACATTACCGCTGGTATATAGAGGTCCGGCCGCATAGAATCCGGTATTGGTCGCGAGGCCGTAGGTGCTGTTCGAGGCGAGATACCAGCTTTGCTGACCGTTGCCCCCACCGTCGTTGCGTCCGGGGTAAATATAGGCGCCTTGTCCCTGATAGATTCCGGCTTGAAAATACATGCTGGTATTGGTGTAAAGGCCCCAGCTGTTGCTCGAAGCGAGGTAATAGCTTCCTTGATAGTTGCCGCCGCTGAGAAGCCCCGGATAAATATAGTTACCCGCTGTTTGTTGGATGTAGTTTGATTGAATGACACCTGCGGAGGTGGTACCACTGACATTGAGAGAACTAGCCATGGTTACGGCCCCGGCAAAGTACATCCCGGTGTTGGTGTAAAGCCCGTAGCTGCTGTTTGAACCGAGGTACCAGTTCGTCTGGTAATTCACGCCGCTGCCGTCGTTGCGTCCCGGCCAGATATAGTGGCCATAGAGCTGCTCGACGTCGGAGGTCAGATGCGCGCCGCTGGTGAGCGTGCCCGTGATGGTGAAATTGCCGGCGCCGAACGATCCCGCGTTCACGTTGGCGGCGGGTATCTGTCCTACGTTGAGCGTGCCGCCAGTCCAGAGCCAGTCCCAGCCATTATCGGCCGTGTTATAGATGCCCGAATAATTGCCGCTTCCCTGGATCATCAGGGTTTTCTGGTTGACGCCAGCCTGTTTAAAATTAATACCGCTCCAGCCGGACTTCGATCCATCGATGGTGATCGAGCCGTAGTTCGAGCTGGTTCCCCCGGTATAGAGCGTGGTGCCTTGGATGCGGACGTTGCCGTTAACATCCAGCGGGTAGCTCGGACTCGTCGTCCCGATGCCGACGTAGCCTTCGCCTTCGATGCGCATGACCGGAGAAGCATCACTGTAGGCATAAAAGTCCATGGTGCCGTAAGTGCCCGCATTGGCGCCCACTATGATCTGCGCCGTTTCTCCGGCAGCGCCTATATTGTGCACGCCATTATTGATCCCGAAACCAATCTCTGCCAAAGATCCACCAACACCGCCAGCACCTCCGCCATCGTTAATGTAGAGTTGCGTTGCTCCACTAGCCCCGTGGATGTGCGTCAGGTAGGAGGGTGATGTCGTCCCGATGCCGACGTAGCCGGTGGGTAGGATCGTCATGGCAGTAGCGCCGCCCGCCGATGTACCAAACATCAATTTACCGCCGGCCGTATCGAGTACTATGTCTCCTGCGGCCGAACCTGTTGTGTAATTATTCGCGCCCCCAGCCACGCCAAGCCAACCATCGTCCGCAGTTCTTCCGAGGGCAAGACCCGCATAATTGCCGGCGTTGCCAGACCTTATACTTATGCCATCAAGGGCATTCCCGTTTGTGTAGACCTCCAGCGGCCCAATTGGACTCGTCGTCCCGATGCCGACATTGCCGTTGGTCTGGATAACAAAATCTTGCGAAGCGGCATCCCCCGCGACATAAACCGCTGACTGCGAATCGTTCCTTGTCCGGTTGTTGATATATAAAGTTGTGCCTGAATTATTCGCGCCTCCCTGAACATACAGCAAAGCCGTCGGACTTGCGGTATTAATGCCAACGTTGCCGCCGTTCACGATCAAACCGTAACCTGAAGAAGAAGCAAAATAGCCGCCAACACCTGTTGTGCTCACGCCGTAAACACCATTGCCAGCACTGCTTAGCCCTTCCACCCCATCGGCGGTGCCATTACCGTAGACGCCGTTACTGCTCGCTCCCGTAGCCCAACCATAAACACCGTTGCTGCTAGCACCGGTAGTTACGGCCTCCAGACCATCGCTACCGGCAACCCCCGCGACGCGTGAAAGAGTGCCTATGGTCGAAGTAGTTGTCTCGACGTCGAGAGTGTAGCCCGGACTCGCCGTTCCGATGCCGACGTTGCCGCCGTTTGGCTGGAGTACGAGATAGCGGTTAGTCCAGCTAACGCCCGGTGAAACGGTCTGGATATATCCAACCTGGGTCGAGTTATCCACACCTTCCAACAACGCGACATCATTCGTGCCATCATCGACCCGCAAACCGGCCTGAGCTTGTGCGTTTCCTTCTCCTGACGTATTCGCAGTAACATCGAATATGTTGTTAGGTACTAACGTATTGATGCCGACACTGCCGGAGCCATTGATAGTCACCTTGGCGCTATTATTGGTGCCAAGGTATAGCGGCGCGTTTTGCACATTTATGACGTAGGCCGCGAGCGAACCGTGATAGGGACTGTTGGCCGTTCCCGAAGGATCGGAGCCTAGCAACATACCCCAGGCACCCGAATTTCCCGTGATATTAACCTGATTTGTCCCGGTGCCTGCGAACATTGCGACCGTGCCAAGGCTGCCGCTGGTGCCGGACACCGTCAGCGGGCTGGTAGGCCCCGTCGTCCCGATGCCGACGTAGCTGTTTGCCCCGTTAACGGTCATGGCATTGGTTGTAGCGACGCTGCCATTGATGCCGCCGGCAGAAATTTATACTTCCTGCGCCGCCGCGCCCCTTGATATCCAGATTACCGTTATTGGAACTGCCTCCGGATAAACCTATAACTGCATCCGATGTGCCATCAACACCGCCGATGATCTGCGGCCAGTAATTAGCGCTTGCATTTTGTACGACTTGCAAAGACTTCGACACATCGAGCAACGCCCCCGGCGACGTCGTTCCGATGCCGACGTTGCCATTATATTTTATTATCATGGTTCGGTTATTTACGGCATTCGCAAGATCCGTTCGATTATAAAAACCGATGTCGCCATTGTAGTGCCCGGTCGAATCAACAACCCCGGCAATGGCGGCGTATGGATCAATATTGGACGCAGGGTCGACGGAGCGGAAAGCCAACATGGAGTAATTGCCCGTGGCATTACCCGCCATCGAGTCTATATACATCTGCGCGCCAGATGCCGAGCTATTCGATACATCAAGCGTGGCACCCGGACTCGTCGTCCCGATGCCGACGTTGCCGGAGGTAAGAATACTCATTAGATTGGTGGCCGTTTGATTGTCTGCGCTTGCGGTGGGCACCGTGGCAAAAAGGAAACCACCCGCATTGTCGCCCTCAAAAAGAGAGCCCTTGAGGCCCCTTGTTTTGAAGGTATTGTTTGTCGTCCCCGCTTCACAACTGAAGCACAAAAAGGCTTGGCCCGATCCCGCTTGTGCGCCTAAAGTACTGGCATACCCCGCAGGATTACCATGCCCCCATTCGACACTATTTCCGGCGTTGCGTGCCTGAATATAGGCTGTCGTTTGCCCAACATTCCCGTATGCACCCACGGATAAAAGATTTGTCGGCCTCGCCGTCCCGATTCCGACGTTGCCTAAATAGTTGATACGCATGCGCTCGCCGACGCCAGTGGTCGATGCAGCAGTGTAAAACACGAGATCGCCGGAGGCGTTGTTTCCGCCCGCCGGAGGCATGTCTAGTTCAATTCTCCCGCGCTCCCAAGGTCCTCCGCCGTTATAATTAAGAAAGGAAATTGTTCCCGCCGGAGAGCCGAAGGGGGCATTGGCGGCCACAAAATTAAGCTCAGGGTTGCCGCTAGGGCCTGACACATCCTGAATTTCCAGTCTTTCGGTTCCGCCGCCTTCCGCTTGTACTCCATTAAGGACGACGCTTCCGCTGTCGAGTATGCGCATGTCTTCAGTAAGAGTACCTGATGAGTGAGCGTTCGTGCTGAATGTGATCGCGTAGTCAGCGCCGTTATCGGTCGCGAGAGCACCAATGCTGGCTGCCGGGCCTGTAATAAAGGAGGTATTGGAAATAAAATTCAGTTTTCCCAGGGTGTTTCCAGCTACAATACCGGCATTAGTGTTATTAATATTGATCGTAGGCCCGGTTGTTGACGATGCTGCTATTTCCAGATTTGCTCCCGGCGTTGTCGTCCCGATGCCGACATTGCCGGAGCCGGTGATCAGGGCGTAGCCGCCCCCCGAATTGGTGAAATAACCTCCCGCGCCGGTATTGGTGGCGCCGCTGTTGATCCCGTAGACGGCATAGCCAGTATTGCTGGCACCGCTGATCGTGGCCGCGACGCCATAGCCAGTACCGGTCGCAGCGTTGTTGACGGCAAGTGTGGTGGCGGTCGTGGCGCTGGCATCAGTATCAGCGAGCGTCAGCGCCGTCCCGGAGACCAGTCCGCTCCAGTCCCACACCTGCGAGCCGAAACTGGTGCTGTCAATGGTGTTGGTGGCCGTCGCCTTTGTGATACCGTTAAGCGCGGCGGTACCGGTACCGGCCGCCGAGCCCCAGGCGTAGGCACCGGTTGCGGGGCAACCGACACCGCTACAGGTGCAAACATCGACGGCAAGGGTGGACGCGTTGTAGTACATATACCCCACGGTACCGGCAATGCAGGAAGGCATTGCGGCTGTATTTGCGTATGACTCCAGCCCGATAGGGCCACCGGCAATAACCGCGCCCTGCGTCACAACGGCGGCAGCATTGATAATACCACCCGAAGAATAGGCGGTGCTTACAGCCGCGGGCACAGTCCCGAGAGAGGCGGATGGTCCGATCTCAAGGTTCTTGCTGATGACGGCCTTTGTCTAATCAGATGGCTTAAGCGCCCAGAGGGAGGACGTGGCCGTGGCCGCCTGCTGATAGGTGAAGGACAGCACGATGTCGTCGCCACTGCCGGTGACGAGCGTGCTTGAACTGTTCACATAGGCGCTGCAACTGGATTGAAAGTGGCGGTCAGGGCCGGCGGAAATAACGGCCAGCACGGTTTGCGAAGAGGCGTTGCCCGCTGCCGGCGTGGGGCTGCCCAGCAGGCGTTTGGCGTTATAGCCGGAGCCTGTGCCGCCGCTACAGCTGTTGCTGCCGTTGATGCCCGTGCAGGACTGGTCGGAACCGTTGATTATATCACAGCCCGCCGCCAGCGAAGCGACGCCAACCTCCCAGACGCAATAGCCGTAGTCCGTGCCCCACGGGTCGGTCAGCGGCGCGCCAATCGTCGACGGAATAAGACCACCTCCGCTGGGAATCACAGAGCCTGTGCGCCATGAGCGGGGCACCACAAAGCCGGCACTGGCGCAGTCACCGTTGTTGGGCAGGTTATTGATGGCATCCATGATGATGATGCTCGCGACCGACTGCATCTGCGATTTGGCCTGCGTCTTGTTGGTCACGCGCACCATCGACGACATCGGGCCTGAAATGGTCGAATACAAAACGGTGCTCAGCGCCGCACCGATCGCGATAGCCGCGAGAAGGATGGTGAAGACGCTGCCGGACTGCGACGTTTGCTGACGGGTCATGGTCAGCGCCTCTGTTTTTGCTGGAGGCGCATATCCATGAGAGTGAGGATGATGCCGATTAAACAGCCGACGGACATCGCGGCGAAGATGGTCGCAAGCAGTTCGCGTCCCGGCAGAGTACCAAGGGATCGAAAGCTCGATTGAATAGCGGGAGAGAGGACGAACAGAGCCGCTTCACAGAGAGCGAAGCACACGAGGAAAAACGCAATGGCGAGACTAAATTTATGGTTCATTAGGGACCGCTTTTAATACTTCTGATGTAACAGGCATAACGAAGAAAAATATTCCTCAATATATCAGTATACCTTAGAAATATTGAGTATTTCTGTCATTTACATAGATGAGAATACGCAGATCGGGGCCTTGCAGGCATTCGCAAAACGGGTCACTTTCGATACACCCTAAAAGCGTTATATCTAAATAAATCAATATCTTATATCCCACATAGATATGTTGCAAAACTTGCGAAGATGCTCCAAAGTATTTCTTATGAATCTAGGTTATGCCCGGGTCTCTACTGAGGAACAGAACCTCGATATGCAGCGCCGGTCGTTGAGAGCGGCTGGATGCGAACGCGTATTCGAGGATTGCGGCGTGTCCGGCGCGGCGCGGAGCCGTCCACAACTGGACAAGGCGTTTGCGAGCCTCAGGCAGGGCGATATTCTCGTCGTATGGAAGCTGGATCGCCTCGGGCGATCACTCTCGCATCTGATCGAGGTGATGCAGACGCTCGGCGAGCAGGGCGTAGGATTCCAGTCAATGTCGGAAGCGATCGACACCACGACGGCGGGAGGCCGGCTTGTGTTTCACATGATGGGCGCGCTCGCCGAATTCGAGCGGTCCCTGATTGCCGAACGGACCCGCGCCGGCATGGCCGCCGCGAAGGCGCGCGGCGAGGCCGTGGGACGGCCTCCGAAGCTGACGCGAACCCAGGTTGAGCACGCGCGGCGCCTGATCAAAACGAAGAGTGAGAGCGTGACGTCGGTCGCGCGCTCGCTGCGCGTCAGTCGTGCGACACTCTACCGGGCGCTGTTGACGCGGGAAGCGTCCGCGCCTGGCACGGTCGCTTCGCACTGCCATTCGGGCACGGCGAACACGGAATAGGCTGAGCCGCCAAACCGCAATCAGAACGGTTTGAAATGCTTCCGCAGTTTGCGACGCGGCTGCGCCCGCTTCAGAAACATCGATTTGATGTGAGGAGCGCCTGCCGGCGGCGGTGGCGGTGGTAGCTTCGTCAGAACGCGTTTGAGCGCCGCGATCGAGATGGCGATTCTGCGTTGAGCCAACTCCAACATGCGAACCGTCATGTCCCCGACGAACCGGGAGACCCGGTGAAGTGGCTTGGCAACCTTTTCAGTGAGGAAGCGGCTCGGCTTTGATTGCGGGAAGCGCGAACCGCTCAGCGTGCGCGCCCTGGCGGCCCGCGGCCGTCCCTGCTTCGTTCGCGCTCGGCGCGCTGTTCTTCTTCCTGTCGTCGGCGCTCCTCGATCTCCTCCGCGAGACGCTTTGCGGCGGCATCGAGCTCGCGCAGATGACGGGCGCGATCCTGATCGTAACGGACGCTATGCTCGCGCTGCTGCTGTGCGTGGCGTTCTGCCAGGTCGGCAAGATCGGCTGTCACCCCGGCCTGAAGAGTTGCGATCCGGGCTTCGCGCTCCTGTTCCTGCCCGTGCAGGAAGGCGTCTGCCACTTCCTTGCGGTCGCGCGCCTCCTCGGCCGCCTGGTGCGGATCGAGCTTGGCTTTGATCGTTTCGATGAAACCCGCAAGGCCGGTCGTGTCGTGATGGGTTTCGCGGAAGAAGCGATCCCTCGCGGCCTGTTGCAGGGCATCGAAGTGGCCGAGTTTCTCCCTGACTTCGTTCTCAAGGACGTGAGCCGTCTGTGCATATTCCGCTTCCTGCCTGAGCCGCATTTGACGGGCTTCTTCCGCATGGCGGTCTCTTACCGCCCTCTCTTGGGCGGCGGGGTCTTCTGCGGTTGGGTCAGCCGGCTCTGGCTCCGGCGGCTGCGGAGCTTCTACAGCCTCCGCAGAGGCTATCTCGAGCGCGTCCCTGCGCTGTTCCTGAAGCGCCTTGGCTTGTTCGACACTCGGAATGGCTTCCCGGTCTACGTCGGCCATGAAAGCGCGCAGATCCTTGGCGGTAACGCCCTTGATCTGACGCGCCAGGCTGTAGATTTGGCCGTCGGCGTCGACGATGACGTAATCGCGCCGATCGCCTTTGGCGAGAACGAGGCCATGCCCCTCAAGGGCTGCCTGGAAAGCTAGCGCGTTGTCGCTGTGTGCATACAGGGACGTGATCGCGTCCTTGAACGCGTGCGGATCGGTTCCGGCGCGTTCGGCCTGCTGCCATTCGGCGTGGTTGATTTCCTCCTTGGGAAATTCCGGCTGTTTCTCGCGGTCCCGCTTGGCGTGCTTGCCGGGGACGTGCTCGTGCCCAAATTCCTGTTCGAGGGCCATGCTCGCCCTCTCGTGGGCGACGTAATTGAAGCTGTCGGAAACCAGCTTCATTTTGTCGATGTCGGTGCGCTGCCAGACGACGTGAATGTGCTGGCGGTCGTGTTTCTCGTGCACCACCACGACGCGGGGCTGTCCGTCGAAGCCAAGCTCTTTTTCCAGGACATCGACGGCGCGCTGCCATTGCTCGGGCGTCATCGCATAGCGGGCGTCCGGAGAGATATTGGCGTGATAGAGGCCCTTGCTGCCCCGCGTGCCTGCCGAGATCAGTTGCCAATCCCGCAGCGCCTCCCTGAGGCTGCCGGTGGGCGAGTCGAGCTGTACGATTTTGACGGTCTCGTTCGTGTCCGTGCGGAGCAGATGCCGCGCAAGCTGGACGGGACCGCCGCGACTGTCGCCTTTGATGATCATGGGGGAGCCGCTCCTCGGGGCGGCTCTTCCCCGGTCGTCTCCATCGCCAAGGCGCGCAAGATGGCGGCCCGGATATCCAAATAGGCGGCGAGCGCCTCCCTGAGTTCAGGGATGTTGGCCGGCCGTCCCGCGTTCAAATTGTGCGCAATCTGGTTCAGGTTATTGCCGACGCGGCCGCATTCTCCGAGCAATTGACGCAGGGCTATGTGGTCGACCGGCGGGCGGCGCTGGGCGCGGGGACCGGGGCTGCCGAGCGCGGCGGCGCGGAGAAAGGCAGCCGCGGCTACGCCGGCTTTATCCGCCTTGCCGGCGACCTCTGCGAATTCCTGTTCGGTGAAGCGGACAAGACATTGTTCCGTCCGCTGCCGCTTGTCGGTGCCGCTCGCCATGCCCCCTCTCTTGCGTGCCGCACAATGGCACGCGGGTTCCAAGGGGCATGTCCTTGGCGGGGCCAGCCGGTGCTGGCCTGCGGCTCTTCATCGCCGCACAGCCAAGGGCGAGAGCATCCCTGGTCGCGGTTCCAAGGGGCGAGTGCCCCCCGGTCGAAAGCGCCGCTGCCGAAACAGCGGACACGCGGCTCGTGGGTATGGAGACCCGCCGCGCGGGGGTCAGGGGGCGATCCCCCTCGTCTGGGTTCCAAGGGGCACGAAGGCCCTTTTGGTCGTCGCCGGGGCCGAAACCCCGGTCTGGATTTCAAAGGGCATGAAGGCCCTTTGGTCGAAGCCGCTGCCGATCAGCGGTCATAGGTTCCACAGGGAGCACGAAGGCTCCTTTGGTCAGGGTCCACGGGCGGAACGCCCTGGTCCCAGGGGATGCAACGGGGATGGAATGATCCCCTTGCCAAGCTGCGCGGATATCCGCGCATGGTTGGACCTCCTGATAACCAGAATATCACGACTATGCTTAACGTCGGATTAAGGAAATTTTCCAACCGGAAATTGGGAACCACTGAGGGCGTTTCCCGAGTCGATACGTGATTATACCATATAACAAGGGAACACCGTAGAAAGCCTTACGCCGGGAACCCATCGGGTTTCCAGCACGGCCGCCAGGGCGTTCAGGGTCGGTAAAAGCAAGAGCAGCCCCGAGGTCATTTCCCCGCCCTCTGAAAAAGCAGGGTCGCTTTTCAGAGGGCGGGAAATGGGGCTAACCAGATCGACGAACCAGCGCCGTTGCGTTGGTTCGGAAAGGCCGCGCAGCTCCTGATCGGAGCTGCGCGGCAGGTTGGAGCCCGATTCTCAAGCTTTCCTCCAAGATTCCGGGAAGTTCCGCCATTTCCCCAGCCAAAACAGGCGGTTATCGGTCACAAAGCGCCCGATTAACGGAAAACCCATCACAGCTATGGGATAATCAGGAATGAGGCCGAAAAACAAAAAAACAGAGGTTCAATGGCGGTGTGGATTCCCGTGGGGGACGGGTTCATTGAAGCGGATGTGATCCGGTGGAAAGAGCCGGTGTTCAGGACCCAGCGACGCGGGCGAGCGGCACGGGTCGGCGACCGTATGGTGTTCGCCGAAGTCCTGCGCGAGAGCGATGCGGATGGGTGGGTCTATCTGCTGGTGCGGAGCAGCGAGGTGTTGTCGGCGAAGATTGGCTGGAGCCTCTCCGACGTACTTCTGCCCGCAAAGGGAACAGAGACGAAGCGGCAGCTCGGCACAATCGTCAGGGGCGATCCCGAGCGGCTGCTATGGAGCGATGAAAGCGCCCGCGCCGTCGTAGCGAGCCGCTTCCTCGGCAATCGTGATCCCGCCCTTGCCGTGTCCGGCGACACGCAAGGGAAGTTTGCCCGCCGACTATCCCGTAAACCGGCTTCGCGTATGAAGAAAAAGCGGCCCGGTAAGGCGGGCCGGGGATCACCCCGGCTGCACGCTTAAAAGGCGGGAACCACCGCGTCAGCTAAATGGCATTGCGCGACCACCCGATGAGGTGACAATCGCACCCGATGGCCGCAAAGCCGGAGGTTGTGGCATGAGGTACTTCGATGTTCGCTAAACTTGCGGGGGCCGGCTTGATACTCGGGCTCATGTTCGCGACACCCGCTCGTGCCGGGGTCAGTGAGGGCGAGCTGGCGCAAATAGCCCTGAATGCAATCAGCCTCTGCGTGCATGCGGCGCTATACCAGCACGACGGGCTCGACGCGGCCGCCCTCTATCGCGCCGCCCTCACGGAGGAACACCCTGGCGGCGCGACGCCCGCGGAGCGGAACTGCCTGTGGGCAAAGTTGCACCGTGAGGGAACCCTCGACCGCACCGCCCCGAACGGGCGGGAAACAAGAGTCAACGAGGCGCTGCTCCTCCAGGTGATTGGCGCTTACCTGACGATCCCGCCGCCCATCCCGCCGCAGTATTTGCAGTTCAGGGTTCAACCCGTAGACAGCTATTCGGTGGCGGACCGCGCCGCGGTCGGCACCCTTCAAACCACGGGGATCACCTTAGCGTGGCAAGCCCGATGGGCGGACCCGGCCAACCCGGATGCCGCAGCTCCACCGACCTTGGCACCGGGGAGGAAGCCATAGGCATGAGGGCGATGGATCGCCATTGATCACCGCCCCGGTTGTTCGCGCCGTTATAGCGGCGCTTTCACGCCCGACGCTTTCTCTTCCTGACGGTGGCGCTGTTGAACCATTCCGGCTTTCGCTTCCGCGATCAATTTCTGAATGTCGTCCACGGCAATTGAATCCCCGACGAGGTGTTCATCCAGTTCGGAGAGGAGATTGGTGTTGCCCTCCGGGGCCTTGAACACCGGCGTGAGACTGACCGCCAACTCGATGCCGCACCCCGGCCAATAAGACTGCGGTGACGCGAGAGCCGCGGTGACAAAAAGGCGACGCCCGTAAGAAACCGATCCGGGCCCGCCTTCGCATGCCGCATCGAACCGATTGCTGGCCCTGGGAGCGGATTGCTTACCGGCCTTGTCGAAGATCCAGTTGAAGGCAGTGTCGCGGAATGCCGCACTTGATTCAGGGCCGTATTTTTCTCTCAACTGCTGCACCGCCTTGTCCATGAGGGGTTGTTGCCCGACGGGAAATTTCGTCTTGCGGCCGATGTAAAAAGCTCTGGCCGGCTGGCTCGTGGTGAAGGCAACGGCGATGAACTCCGGGAAGTCAGGGGTCCGGAGATCGGATTGTGCGGCGAATTGAACGAATGTGCCGACGCCGAGCCTCGTACCCTGGGCGTCTATGACCTCCGTTATCGGGATTTTGGTCATCATTATATCAAGCGCGGGATTGTGTGCTTTAATTGCGGCCTGAATTTCCTCGACACTCATGCCCAGCTTCATCCCGAGGATGTCGAAGCCCGCAGGGTCGGGAGCGGCATCCGCTGCCCGCGGCGGAGAACCGGCGTACAGAAGCGTCAGGAAGGACGCAGAAAAAATCACCGCGTGCCTGAACAGAGATTTCAGGCCGGTTTTGCGGCGCGCGGCGATCGATCCAGTCATGGTTTGGCACCGGCCTGCACCAGCAAAGCCCTGACATCGGCGTGTTTGCCTTGCATCGCCGCACTCAACGCGCTCCAGCCGTTGTTCGACCTGGCATTAACGTCGGCCCCCTTTCCGAGCAGCGCCCGCACAACGTCAAGGCGGCCTTCAAAGGAAGCTTGCATCAGAGCAGTCTCGCCAGTGTTGCCCTTGACGTTGACATCAGCGCCTTTAGCGAGCAGCACCTGAAGAATGTCGAGGCGGCCTTCACGGGAAGCCTCCATCAGAACAGTCTGGCCAGTTCTGGTTTGAACGTTGGCGTCAGCGCCCTTGGCGAGCAGTGCCTGAACAATGTCGAGGCGAAGGCGGGCCTCTTTCAACGCCGATCGGCCTTCGTTATCCCTGGCATTTATGTCGGCGCCCTTGGCGAGCAGAGCCTCCACAATGTCAAGGTGACCGCTTACCGAGGCCCCTATCAGCGCCGTCTCGCCGTCACTCGCCCTGGCATTAATGTCGGCGCCTTTTGCGAGCAGCGCCTGCACGACATCAAGCTGGCCTTTGTGGGAGGCCCAGATCAGGGCGGTCAGGCCTTTGTTTTGCTTGGCATTGACATCGGCGTCGCTGGCGAGCAGCGCCTGCACAACATCCAAGTTGCCCGCATGAGAAGCGGCCATCAGCGCCGTCTCGCCTTCGTTCGCCTTCGCATTGACATCGGCCCCCTTGGCGAGCAGCGCCTTGACCATGTCAAGGCGGCCGGTGGCGGAGACATCCATCAGCGCGGTGTCGCCGCTATTCGCCTTGGCATTGATGTCCGCCCCCTTGGCGAGCAGCACCTGCACTACGTCAAGGTGGCCGGTACGGCAGGCCACCAACAGTGTCGGGGCGCCATTCTCGTCCCTGGCATTGACATCGGCACCTTTGTCGAGGAGCGCCAGAACCGTCGCCGCGTCGCCACGCGCGGCTGCGGAAAGCAAGACGACATTCTCCGCAGGCCCAGCCACTGCCGCCGCACAACTTACCGTCAGTGCCAGACAGCACGCGAACAACACTCGACGAATTCGCGTTATTGATTTC
This sequence comes from Allostellaceae bacterium, assembly GCA_036268075.1. GTDB lineage: Bacteria > Pseudomonadota > Alphaproteobacteria > ATCC43930 > CGMCC-115725 > DATARH01. The sequence continues at coordinate 127,659 of DATAUV010000133.1, forward strand.
CCGCGAACGGCCCTGGTCGGCATCGCGCGTTCCCCGAGTAATAGGTGATATATAAACCCTGGGATTGTGGGTCCGTGGCTTAATAGGCGGCAAGCCGTTTTCCTCGGGGGATGAAGGCACAGCAGCTTGTCGCCCACAACATGCGGAAGCTTCGGGTCAAACGGGGAGTCTCTCAGGAGAATCTTGCCGTCGATGCGGGCATCGACCGGACGTATATCAGCCGGCTCGAAAGGGGCATCGAAAACCCCACCGTGGCCGTGCTTGAGAGGCTTGCCGCTGCCCTGGAAAGCGATATCGGCGCATTCTTCGTGATGCCAGGCGTGGGCGAAACATTCCCCGCCCCGCTACGCGGCGGGCGGAAGGCGCGATCGTGATTGGTGGGCGGTCTCTACGCAACTGCCGGTTAAGTAAAGCAGAGAACGTCAACAATATTACAGATAATTACTTTGACAATATTTTAGTATTCATAATATAATTAGGATATATTCCATTACTAGAAATTTCTATAATTAAAATGAGAGGAAATTGACCATTCATGACAATGTCAAAACAAGATAAAGGCCCAAGTGTCATTAACCTGATCAGCGGCTCTTCCGTCGATCTGCAAATTATCGCCGATAAGCATTTCCCGCACGACTGCGCGGAGCGCAGAGACCTCCTGAGAGTGGGCGAATGGTTCATGCTGCTGTGGCAATACCATTGCAGCCTCGAACGCACGCATAAGCTTTTGGAGCAGATGCGCTCGACCGGCGCGATCCCGGCGGCAGGGTCATCGCGCGAATTCGATGTTCTGTTCATGACGGCCAGTCTTGATAAATTGGCCAAAACTCTGACAGACAAAGATGCAAAAGAAATCGCCGGAAGTGCCAGCGGGTTTATGCAGCGCTGGCTCCTCCTTGAGTCCGCGCTGAACGACCTGATGGAGCAAAGCCGCAAACTCCGGGTGGGGCTTGGCGGGCAGCGGGCGTTCTCTTAGGGGAGATTACTTCTCGCGCTCCGAGGGAGGGCCTCTAAAAAGTAACTCAAGCCGATCCATCCTTTCCTGCTGCTTTTGCAGCAGATCGTCCCGCTGCTGCCTGTGCTCTTCTTCAATCAACTTACGGTGTTCCTCTATCTCCAGTGCCGCCTTTCCCGCCCTTTGATCTCCAAAGAGAATGTCCCGAAGCGCAAGCCGTTGAATTTCAGCCTTATCCGCGCGCTCAATCTCCTGACGCCGAAGCTCCGCCTCGCGCTCAACCTCCTGACGCCGAAGTTCCGCCCCCTTCGCCGCCTCCCATGTCAGCTTTTCCCCGTCACGTCCGACGCGCTCGGGGTCTCTTTGCTCCGCATCAGCCATCAAACCGCCTCCATTTTTGCCGATGATCCCATACGCGCCATCAATGCCTCATCCTCGTAGGCGAAGTATTTCCGGAGGCGGGCCGCGCGCGCGTTCGCGGCCATGACGATCACCAGATCCTTGTAGTCGGGACCGGCAAGCACGTTAGGCTCGACAATCTTGACGCGCGTGCCGTCAATGATGCTGTTCCGGAGTCCGATATCGTCGGAAACCTTCTGCGCGGTTTCGTCGTGCAGGCTGGGGTTCATGAACATGCGGATGGCGCAGCCGCCGATCATCCCCTCCGCATTGGGATAGGCGGTCTTAAGCTGCCCGAGGCTTTGCGCGAACAGCCAAAGCTTGATGCCGTACTGGCGGCCGATTTCCAGGGCCTCTTCGACGGGCGGCATATGCCGAAGGCGCGGCAGTTCATCCAGCATGAACAGGATGGGATGAACGCCGTGCGCGGGCACGGGCGTCGAGGTCAGTGACCGGATGTGCTGCGCGATGAAGACGCGCAAGAGGGAGATGTAGCTGTCCACCTCGTTGGGCTTCAGGCAGATGTAGATCGTCGGGTTCTTTCCGCTGCGGAGATCGAGCGGGCTCCAGTCCGATTTTCGCGTGGCGCGGGCGATGCGCTCGCCGTCCCAGGCGCTCATGCTGGACAGCGCCGATTGGAGGACGCCATCCCGCGTCTTTGGCTCCATTTGCGCGAGGGAATGACCGGCGCGGGTCATTGATGCAAAATCGACCCGCGCTTCCAGATAGGTGACGAATTTATCCCAGCCGACGCCGTGGAGAATGTTGAGGACATCGCCCATCGATCTCTTGGCGACATCCTCCTCAAGGCAGACGCGCGCAATCGCGGCGGTCAGCACGTCGCGGGCGCGGGTTTCCCAGAACGGGTCCTTAGCGCGGCTTGGAATGATCATCATGTCGGCGAGGAAGCGGGCATCTTCCCAGAGATAATCGGGATCGGCGCGGACCTCTGTCAGCGGATTGAACCCGTGGCTGGTCGCCGGGTCCAAAGGGCTGAACTTGTACACCGGCCCAACATTCTTGCGTCGCCACTCACTTGTCTGCTCGTAGATTTCACCCTACACGTCGAGGACGACGGCAGCGCCTTTCCACATGAGCAGATTCGGAAATACCTGACTTTGGGTTTTGCCGGAACCCGGCGGCGCGACGGTGACAAGGGAACCATCACCGCTGTAATACCACCACGTATCGGCCGCCAGCTCATCGAGGCCGAGAATAAGACCTGTTTCAACCGGCTTGCCCTTCGCGCCTGATTCCAGAGGCGCGCCCGGCACGAGGTCGCCGCCGTCGCCAAGCAAGCGCGCCGACAGCTTCCTGAGAACCCGGTCGTCATTCGTGTTCTTTATAGCCGCCTGAAGCCAGTTCAATGTCAGATTGATCATGGCTTCAGTACTGCGAACGCCTTGGTACCATTTGAAAGCCTCGGCGAGTGAGCGAAACTCGATCCGGTTGAACCTCCGCGGGTACCTGGTCTTTCCGGCAAAGGCTGCTTTCCCGTCGGCATAAATCAAGCCGAACCGCGCCCAGTAGAAATTTTCTTCACCTCCAAAAAATCCTAAGTTGTACAGGTGATATGCGGTTCTAAGAACCTCTCTTTCGCGCGGACTCATTGCCGACAATGACCTGAAGAAATGGCATTTTATCGCCCGATCGTGAAGATCGAACCCCACATCTGCTTCTCTTTTGTCAAAGATGACATCGATGTTTTTGCTTCTCTCATCCTTCGTATCACCACAACTCCTCATCCCTTTCTGATTGCTGATCCGCTTCCGCCGATTGTCCGTTGCCGCATTCAAGCGCACCAACCCCCAGAAGCCCAGGACCGCCGCGCCAATAACCGCTGCGATGGAACCGGAAGCGTGGGACAGCCATGCCAGCAGCATCAAAGCGGCGATGGCGTACAGGGTCCGGCGGATTGCGGGAGAAAGTCTGTTTGTGGCTTTTGCCAGCCCGCCCCGCCACCACCATACTGCCAAAACAAGCACGCCAATAATGACGGCCCATTGCGCGAGCGCCCTGAACACAGTCGGGAAGAATGATCTGGCTGCCGCCTCCTGCGTATGCTGCTGTGACGTTCGAATATCTTGGAGTGTCTGTCGTATACTCCCGAGATATTTTTCTTGTAAATCCGGAGTCAGGTAGAGCTTCAGCAGTGTGGTAATCAATGCCTCGTCATTGGAGTATCGCTCACGCAAGCGGTTCCATTGGTTACGCTTGGAGTTCTCGTCGGAGCCCTGTTTGTCGCCGGGATCGATTGATTGATAAACGGCGGTGGACACGTCAAGCGACGCATTCCGGTAGCGGCTATAGGCACGCGACTCCTCCGCCGTGAGCTTTGGCCCTCCTGGATCGTCGGCGTGGCCAGAAAGCATCATCACGACATCGGCGAGACGGTTTAAGGCCGCCGCCTGGCGTGCGGCGATGTCCAGCTTATCCGAACCATGGATATCGGCGATCACCCGATCCGGCTCGGGCATTTGCTTCAGGTATGCGGGAATTTCAACGGCGGCCGGGACAGGCGCGGCCACGGGCGGGGATTTCCCCTCAACGGCTGGAGTTGGAACCGTCGGCAAGACAGGTGCGGTTATCGGCGGCCTTGTCTCTTGAGCGGTGGGAACTGAAACGGCCGGCGGGCGGGATTGCTCGGGGTAGTACTGCACCTTGAGAGCGTGAATACGGGGCGCTGCCGCTTCCCGATACGCCTTTTCAAACTCCGCGCCGCGCTGCGGGACCATGGCATCGTATGGTGCTTTTAACCGCGCGAGATTGAGATTGATCGCCGCGTCGGTGCTTGCCCTGGAAGCCGCGTCGATCTGCTTCTTGTCGAATTGGTACTCGTTCTCCTCGTGCTTCGCGGCCAGGTAGGCGGCGGTCTCCACATCCTTCGCGAAGTCGGGCGGCGCAGCCGCCGCGACCGGGGGGGCAGCGGCTAAGCTTGGCTGTGTCGCTGGCGTGTCGGGATTCTTGAGGGCGGCCTCCAGCATCACGCGGTAGTGCTGGTCGAACAGACCTGGCCATTGCCCGCCCTCGGCGTCGTATTTCTTACGGAGCGCCGCTATGGCGTCGGACGCCTGCTTGTCCCTGACATCGAAGGCGTCGCGCGCGAGCGCGCCGGCGGCGAGGTCCTTTTGCAGCACGAGGCGCTGGCGCTGTAATTCCGCCGCCGCTCGCGCATCGTCCTCGGCCTGGGCGGCAAGCTGGTTGTTGTGCTGGTCGCGCGCTGCCTTGACGGCGGCTTCCTCCTGAAGCCACTGCGGCCGCAGAAGCGAGAGCTTGTCCGCCACAAGCCTGTCGATCGCCGTGCGCGCGGCGCTGTCCTCGGCCTGCGGCACGGCGCGGTGGGGCAGATAGAGGGTCTTGATTTTGGCTTCAAACGCCTGGTTCTTCGTGGCGGCGTCCGCGCCGGTGAGCTTGCCGATCGCGGTCAGGTGCTTGAGCTCAGCCTCCCGCACCCTGAGGTCCGCGATCTGGTTGATGACCTGCTGGGGAACCTCTGCCCGCGCCGGCAGCGCGTTAAGGAGGGCGATGCCGAGAGCCATCGGGAGCAACCAGGGGCGCAGGGTAAGCATTGCGGCCTCTCAGTCCTTGGCCGCGGCTCCCGTCGATCGGCGTCCAAAAACGGGATAAATGAGTAGTTGTCGCCTCCCCGGCGCTACAATTTATAGGCGAAAAACGTCCGTTTGTCTTGCGCGACGTGAGGGAATGGCGATCCTCCCGTTGCGCTGCTGCATCGTCTGGCCAGCCGAAATCGATCCTCGGAAATCCCCGTCGGACAGGCCGTTGGCAGTGCGGTTGAGTTCTTGCGAGTCAGGCTCTCTCTTTTCAAGAAGTCCCGATCCTTGACTTCGATGGTGCAGCGTTAGCAC
>DATAUV010000134.1:0-10280 GCA_036268075.1 Allostellaceae bacterium
CATCATCGCGCAAATCCCGCAAAAGCGGATGGGCGACCCGACCGAGATCGCCGAGATGGTCGCCTGGCTGTGCTCCGACCGCGCCAGCTATGTCACCGGCGCCTGCTACAACGTCGACGGCGGCTGGATGGCGGTTTAGGCCTCGACAAAACGGCTAGTTCCCTATATGTTCCATTTGTGGATAGGCGACTGAGAAGCTATATTTAGCCATCTGCACTAAAGGGGGCACCAGATATAGGCTACTGCGTCGGGTGGGTTCACATGGGCGTCTCGGAGCTAAGCTCTTGATCCTTAGCTCTCGTGAATAACATCACAACCAGGAAACGGGCGCATGTCGGAGAAAACACTTACGGGGAAAAGCCTTCTCGACTTCGCCGGAGATCGCCGGTTCGCGACGATTCTCGCAGATCCACCGTGGAGGTTCACGAATCGGACGGGCAAGATGGCCCCCGAGCATCGCCGACTAGCCCGCTATGCCACGATGACCACGGATGAAATCGCCGGACTTCCGGTAGCCGACATCGCCGCACCTGTTTCGCATCTTTATCTATGGGTCCCGAACGCGCTTTTGCCGTGGGGCCTCCAGGTCATGGATGCCTGGGGCTTCCAATACAAGAGCAACATCATATGGCATAAGTTGCGAAAGGATGGCGGCTCCGATGGTCGAGGCGTTGGGTTTTATTTTCGCAATGTTACAGAAATAATTCTATTCGGTATTCGTGGAAAAGGCGCTCGTACACTTGCCCCTGGTCGGCGTCAGGTTAATTATATCGGGTCAAAAAAACGGGAACATTCCAAGAAACCAGACGAACAATACCCCATTATTGAGTCGTGCAGCCCGGGCCCTTTTTTGGAGCTGTTTGCTCGCGGCACTCGTCCGCACTGGTGGGTATGGGGAATGGAGGCGGACGCATCATACGAGCCGACATGGCCAACCTATGCCCACAACTCGGCGGCCGAACGTCGTATCGGAGCCGATTAGCAATCTTCTTCTGCTTCCTCGATCGCTTCTTCCATGAGCTGCTGAACCTGCTCCGCCGGCTCACCAAAAGTCACGAGGCTGGCCGGAAGGCCAATCAGAAGCAGCGGGCAAGGATTACCGACACCGCGGTGGATACGATCTTCCAATTTCCGCCAGTGCGTCGTAGCAGCGCCATATTTATCCTGCACAAAGCTAGCCGACCATGCCTCCGCGAAGGAGACACCCGGACGCGCAGCACGGCGCTCGTAGTCCAACCGTTGTCTGATTGTGGGGTTGAGACTATGCACGGTTAGGTCTCCAATCGCGGTGATCGCCTTGTCGGTTGCAAAGCGGAGCACAAGATCTCGCATCTGATCCTGCATCGACGCACCGCGCGTCACGATGATGCCGACGCTGATCGCGCCTTCAGCGTGCAGCCTCTTGAAGTTCTCCAGGTCGCGATCGAAAAACGGATCCTTGTTGTTCCACTCGATTTCCAAGGCGATCACGTTGCCCTCGATAGTTCGGACGCGATCGATCTCGTGGGATTGAGATTCCCGCACGCGGCCGTTGATGGTTTTCGCGATTTCGAAAACCGCCTTATTCCAGTGCGCGGCCGCCAAAGAGCGACGTAGCCGTTGGGTCCCCTTTGTCTCGCCGCCGCCCGACCCGATGATTTCCTCGATCGGGATGCTCAGACCGTGCAGAGCGACCTCTATTTCATTAAGAGCGCCTGGAAAGTCCGCCTCCAGGATCGCTTTCGCGTGGGACTGGAACTCGACTTGAAATCCATCCACCCGGAGGTCTTCGATTGCCATGACTGCACGCTACTGCGAGCCGCACGGCAATCGCAAGAATGTCTGGGCGCCGCCTCAGGTTAATGCGGATACGCGCTAATTTCTGGGCCGCGGGATGTTGATCGTCGTGGCGAAGGCGTCGCCGCCGGGACTGGTCCAGGGCAGCAGCAGCCGGTCGTAGTGGCGCCGGCGGATGCGCCCCGATGCGGTGCGGATCTGGACCTGGACCGTTTCGAGCTTCGGCTCATCGTTGGCCAACGCCTCGCGCATGCCGGCCGCGACCCAGGCGGCGAGACGCGGATAGGGCTGATCCTCGACATCGCGGCCGGCCGCGCGGCCTATCCAGTCGGGGCCGAACAAATCACGCTTTCTCCCCCAATGCTCGATGATCAGCCGCGAGGTGTGGTGCGGGTTGCGGGCGATGACGGCGCGGTCGAGCAATCGCTCCTCGCGCATCCGAGCGTAGAGCCCTGGGCTCCAGACGCCGCCGACCTCCTCCCACGCCTCCAGGACCGAAGTCAGCCGCGAGCGGGCGACCCGATCGATGACGTCGAGCCGCAGACGCGCGGCGAGCAGGCCGCGCGGCGCCGAATCGATCGCATCGCTGACGATCCTGTCGATCCGTTCGAACACCTCGCCCGCCGGCGACAGCGTTTCCCGCCAGCTTCTCCTCGCTCCATAGCACAAGAGGTCGACCCGGCCCGGGTTTTGCCGGGCGATCTCGAAAAACGCTGCAGCCACCGCCCGGCGGCAGACCAGATGCGGCGAAAGCGCCACGATCAGGGTTCGCGACAACGGGCGCAGATAGATGAAGCCCGATTGCAGAAACCCCTCCGGCACGTCGTAAAATGTTCCAGCGGCGCGAGCCCTTGCGGCCAGCGATTGCGAGCCCTCCGGCCGGGCCCGCCCATGTTCGTCGATTACCAGACCGGTCACCTGATCCCTCTTCCCAATTCCACCGCGCGCGATACCTGAATTTCACTCTTACATCGTACAGCTATTCCAAGCCAGTAGTTGCCGTCGCTGGATTTTGTCGCGGCGGTGAGGTAAATCGGGACATCACGCGATCGTTACGATTTGGGGGTTCCAATAAAGCGCTCCGGGCAACAGCCGGCGCCGGATGCAGTCGACGAGCACGTCGCCGCGCGACTGCGGGTAAAAAGACGCGAGCTGAAAATCTCGCGCGAGGCTGCCGCCGAAGCGCTGAGACTCAGCGTTGCGCGGTTCGATCGTCTCGAAAGAGGCCAGGTCAGCATCAAGGCCGGTCAGATCGAGCAGCTGTGCACGCTGCTTGAGGTGACGCCATCCTATTTCTTCCTGGGCTTGCTGCCGGGCGCCCGGTCGTCCTACGCTCCGCGGATCGAAAACTCGGAGGAAGACCAGATGCTTGCACGCTCCCTGGCCCTTGCCGCGGCGGTCGCTTTCGCGGCCTCGACGGCGCATGCCGAGGTGCAGGAGGTCGTTTTCGCGCGTCTCGGCAGCTTTGCGATGCTGCCGCTGATCATCATGGAAAACGATCATCTGGTCGAAAAGCACGCCAGGCAGCTCGGCCTTGGCGACGTCAAGGCGACCTATGTCCAGTTCACCTCCGGGCTCGAGGTCAACAATGCCCTCGCCTCGGGCCGGGCCCAATTCGGCGCCAGCAGCATCGCCCCGTTCCTGACGCTGTGGGACCGCGCCCGCGACAATCTGAAGATCAGCGCGGTCAGCGCCCTCGACACCGCGCCGATGTTCCTCGTCACCCGCAACCCGAACATCCGGAAGGTGACGGATTTTACCGATTCGGACCGGATCAACGTGCTGACCCCCGGCTCGGCGGGACAGGCGATCGTCTTCGAGATGGCTGTCGCGCAAGCCTACGGCATCGAGAATTACGCCAAGCTCGACCGGCTGACGGTCGGGCTGCCGCCTTCCGAGGCGACGGCGGCGCTGATCTCGGGTTCGGGGACGATCACCGCCGATTTCACCGGGCTGCCGATGTCGTATCTGGAGCTCGACGCTCCGGGCATCCACAAGGTGCTGGGGTCGAACGACGTGCTCGGCGGCGAGGCGACCAACGCGCTCCTCTACACGACCGCCGCCTTCCACGCCGAAAACCCGAGGATCATGGCCGCCGTCAACGCCGCGCTCGACGAGGCGATGACCGTGATCGCGCAGGATCGGCAACGGGCGGGGGAAATCTATCTGCGCGTCACCGGCATGCGCTACGCCCAGCAGGTGCAGCGGATGGCGGCGGACCCGCTGATCAACTTCCGCCGCGACCCGCATAAACTGATGACTTATGCGAAGTTCATGCACGAGACCGGCAAGCTCAAGGTGGCGCCGCCCGACTGGTCCGGCTTTTTCTTTCCCGAAGAGGCCGCGCGCCTCCATGGCGACTAGCTGGGGCGACTAGCCGGGGCGACTAGCTGGGGCGACTAGCTTAGGACGACATCCCCCACCGCCGCACCGTCACGGCGTCGACCGTGCGGAAGATCACGCCCTCGACGACGAGGCCGATCGCCGCGACGGTCAAGAGGCCGGCGAACACGTCGGGCAGTGCGAGCTGGTTGCGCGCCTGGTAGATGAACCAGCCGAGCCCGCCCGTCCCGGTCGTCACGCCAAAGACCAGCTCGGCCGCGATCAGCGTGCGCCAGGCAAAGGCCCAGCCGAGCCTGAGCCCCGTGAGGATCGACGGCAGCGCCGCCGGGATGAGGATCAGCGCCACCAGCCGCAATCCGCGCAACCCGTAATTCCGCCCGACCAGCCGCAAGGTCGGCGACACGCCGGCAAACCCGGCATGGGCGTTGATCGCGACCGGCCAGATCACCGAATGGATCAGCACGAAGATAAACCCGCCGGGGCCGAAGCCGAACCACAGCAGCGCCACTGGCATCAGCGCGATCCCCGGCAGCGGCGTGAACATCGCGGTCAACACCGACAGCAAATCGCCGCCGATCCGCGTCAGCGCCGCGAATGTCGCGAGCGCGAGCGCCAGCACGATCCCGGCCGCATAGGCGACGAGCAGCACCTTCATCGACAGTGCGGCGCGGTGCGGCAGCTCGCCCGACGCGACGCCGTGCCACCACGCGGCCAGCGTATCGGTCAGCGTCGGAAAGATCAGCGGGTTGCGCAGCCACAGCGCATAGCCCTGCCATGCCAGGCACAGCACGGCGACGATCAACATCCGGCGAAGCATCGATCCGCTCATGCGAGGAGCGCTCGGACCTCTTGGACCATTGCCGGAAACCCGCTGTCGACCGCGCGGATGCCGGCGGAAAGCTCTGCTTTGATCCGGCCGGGGTGCGCGGTCATCACCGCGACCCGCTCGCCGACCGCCAGCGCCTCCTCGATCGAATGGGTAACCAGCAGCAGGGTGAAGCGCAACTCGCTCCACAGCCGCAGCAATTCGTCCTGCATCGTGTCCCGGGTCAGCGCGTCGAGCGCCCCGAACGGCTCGTCCATCAAGAGGATGTCGGGCTCCATCGCCAGCGCGCGGGCAAGCGCGGCGCGCTGCTTCATCCCGCCCGAAAGCTGATGCGGGTAGGCGCGGGCAAATCCGCCGAGCCCGACCTTGGCGATGAACTGCGCCGCACGCGATGCCGCCTCGCCGGCGCCGAGCCCGCGCACGACGCGCAGCGGAAATGCGATATTGGCCTCGACCGTCTTCCACGGCAAAAGCTGATCGAACTCCTGAAACACCATGATCCGGTCCGGCCCCGGCCCGCGGATCGCCGCGCCGTGCAGCCGCACCGCCCCCTCCGCGGGCGCGATAAAGCCGGCGATAGCCTTGAGCAGGCTGGTTTTTCCGCATCCGGACGGGCCGAGCAGAACGGCGCGCTCTCCGGCCGCGACCGACAGGCTGACCCCCTCGACCGCGGTGACTACCCGGTTCGGCGTGTCGTATCGGAGGGTGACGGCGTCGAGATCGAGCATGAGCCGCACACTCCTCGATAATGGCCCGACGCGCCAGCCGACTTGCCGAGTGTCACATAATTGCGATACATGCCCACATCATCGTGGAGCATACGTGGGTATGTCGGATCAACCCTTGGCGCGCGGGCCAGGCCGCGGCCGTCGCGGAGACGGACCGGACCCGATCGACATTCATGTCGGTTCGCGCATCCGCCTGCGCCGCAAGATGCTTCGGCTCAGCCAGGAGAAGCTCGGCACCGCGCTCGGCCTGACGTTTCAGCAGGTCCAGAAATACGAGCGCGGCACCAATCGCGCCGGCGCGAGCCGTCTCCACGAACTGAGCAAGATCCTCGACGTGCCGATCTCGTTCTTTTTCGATGAAGAGGACCCGGTACGCGCCCCGGCGGTCCCGACCGGGTTTGCCGAGAACGTCGCCGAAGCCTACCGGCCCGACCCGATGAAGCAGCGCGAGACGATCGAGCTGGTCGACGCCTTCGGCCAGATCACCGACCCGCGCGTCCAGCGCCGGCTGTTCGAGCTGCTGCAAGCCCTCGTCGACGAACCCGCGCGCCGCAACCGCCGCGGCCGCCCCCGCCGCATCCCCGCGCCGGAAGCGGTCTAACTTTCAGTTACGGCTCGGAAGCACCGAGATCGCAAGCAGGCGGGCCGCGTTGGTCAATTTCTTATCTCCGGTCGCGAGCGGCAGATCGCGCCGATAAGCCAGTTCGAGATAGGCGGCGTCGTAAACCGTGAGGCCGAACCGGTCGGCGAGATCGAGCGCGCCGGCCCACGCCTCGTCCTCGCCGCCGCGATCGATCGTGATCGGCATGCGCCGCAACTCGGCGAGCGAGACGTCGCGGTAAGCCCGATCGATGCGCCGACGTCGGATCGCCGTCTGAAGGCCATTCACAACCTCGTAGCGCCACAGTGGCGGGACGACGGCGCCCTCACGCTCCAACCGTTCCATCAGGGCGTCGGCGGCGGCGCTGCTCTCATCCTCGAAGTACCAGGTCAACGTCGTCGACGCATCGAGCACAAAGCTCATCGCCGGCCTTCCTCGATCAGTTCCTTGACCGAGAGACCGCCCAACGTGACCCCCTTTCGCCGGGTTCGGATGCGCGCGATCGCAGCCCGCACCTGATCGCCCGGCACCTCCGGCTCGGGCGGCACAAGCCTCGCAACAACCCGGCCGCGGTTGGTGATCGCGATCTCCTCGCCGGACTCGGCACGGCGCAGCAGCTCGCTGAGCCGGTTCTTGGCCTCGAATGCACCGATTCGGGTCATCCAACTTGTACCATCTAGATTGACAGCTAGATTATATAGAATTCTTGCACCCGATCCACCTCTGCGACAGGCTGCAGGCGCTCTGGGAGGGGGAAGATTCATGAAACGGTCGGATGGCCGCGTTGCGCTTGTTACCGGCGGCGCGCGGGGGATCGGGGAGGCGACGGCGGATCGGCTCGCCGAGGACGGGGCGGCGATCGCGATCCTCGACCTCGACTTGGCGGCGGCCGAGGCGGCGGCGGAGCGGATCGGCGCCCGGCATGACGTCGCCTCGCTCGGCATCAAGGCCAACGTCGCGGACGGCGCCGAGGTCGACGCGGCCGTGCAGCGCGTCGCCGCCCATTTCGGCTCGCTCGACATCCTCGTCAACAATGCCGGGATCACCCGCGACAACCTGATCCACAAGATGACCGACGATGATTGGGACTCGGTCGCCGCGGTGCATCTGAAGGGAGCCTTCCTGTGTTCCCGCGCCGCCCAGCGCGAGATGGTCAAGGGCGGCTGGGGCCGCATCGTCAATCTGTCGTCCGTGTCGGCGCTCGGCAATCGCGGCCAGACCAACTACGCCACCGCCAAGGCCGGGCTGCAAGGGATGGCGCGGACCCTGTCGATCGAGCTCGGCCGCTATGGCATCACCGTCAACGCGGTCGCGCCCGGGTTTATCGACACCGAGATGACCCGCCAGACCGCGATCCGCATGGGCCGCGACCCCGATGACTGGAAGAACGAGATCGCGTCGCAGATCCCGGTGCGCCGCGCCGGGGTGCCGCGCGACATCGCCAACGTCATCGCGTTTCTGTGCAGCGACGACGCCTCGTTCGTGTCGGGCCAGGTGATCTATGTCGCGGGAGGGCCTCGGGGATGATGGTGGGCGGCTGATGGCCGACGCGCCCCGGTACGACCTCGTGACCCTCGGCGAGACGCTGCTGCGCCTCTCGCCGCCTGGGATGCAGCGGTTCGATCAGACACGGGTATTCGAGACCGGGATCGGCGGCAGCGAGCTCAATGTCGGCTGCGTGCTGGCGCGGCTGGGGCGGCGCGTCGCCTGGGTGTCGCGCCTGCCGTCGGGTCCGCTCGGCCGCATCATCGACGGCGAGGCGAGGCGCCACGGCGTCGACACCGCGCATGTCAGATGGATCGACGACGCGCGGCTCGGGCTGATGTTTTTCGAGCCCGGCCCGGCCCCGCGCAACGCCCGCGTGATCTACGACCGCAAGAACTCGGCCGCCTCGACGATGGCGCTCGGCGACGCGCCGTGGGAGGCGCTGGTCGAGGGCAGCGCGCGAATCCACCTGTCGGGCATCACGCCGGCGTTGAGCCCCACCTGCCGCGATCTCGTCGTCGCCGTCGCGGCGCTCGCCGGCGCGGCCAAAAAGCCGCTCTCCTACGACCTCAACCATCGCGCGACGCTGACCACCGAGGCCGAGGCCCGCGCTGTGCTCGACGCGGTGGCGCCGCATCTCGACATGCTGGTGGTCGCCGAGCGCGATGCGCAAGGCGTCCTCGGCTTCAGCGAAAGCGGCGCGCGGCTCGCCGAGGCCGCCGCCGCCCGCTATGGCGCCCGCTTCGTCGCGCTGACCCGGCCGCCGGGGAGCGACACGGCCGACCTGTTGCTCGCGAACGGCGTGCTGCGCGAGGCGCCGCGTTATCCGGTCGAGATCGTCGACCGCATCGGCGCCGGCGACTCGTTCGTGGCCGGGCTCCTGCACGGGATGCTCGACGGCGATCTCGACCTGGGGATTCGGCTCGGCGCCTATCTCGGCGCGCTCGGCCTCGCCACCCCGGGCGACATCAACTTTGTCGGTCCCGAGGATCTCGCCGCCTTCCACGCCGACACGGTCGGCCGGCTCCTGCGCTGACGCCTCAGCACTTCACCTCGCCGGAGGTGCACAGGATGTACGCGTTGGTGACCGGCTGGGTCACCAACGAGAACGTGTTGAGGACCTTTTCGATCGGCGTCACCGCGGCGTTGGCGACATAGACGATATCCTTGTCACGCACCGGGAAGCGCGTCGCCAGCGAGTATGAGCGTGCGTCGGAGAGGTCGAGGCGATAGGCGACCGGCGCCAGCCCCCCGCCCGGTACCGGCGGCGCCCCGAGCGCCTCGGCCACCGCCGCTTTCTCGTAGCGCAGCAGGTACACCGCCCGTGGGTCGGCGCGATCGTCGGCCAGCCCGCCGCCCTTGGCCAGCGCCTCGCTCAGGAACACGCGGTCGGCGTCGAAGGTCACAGATGTGTTCGTGCCCGTCGCGCCGAACACGCTGAGGACCTGCGGCCGCCGCACCAGCGTCACCAGATCGCCCGGCCGGGCAAAGATGTCCTCGTCCGGCTCGGCCACCAGCATCGCCAGCGGGATCGTCGCGGTCACCCCGTCGCGCGACAGCTCGACGAAGGTGTCGTGCACCGGCGCCCGCGCGCCGCCCGCCTCGGCGATCACCGTCAACAGCCGCGTTCCGCCCGGCGCGAGCTGAACCCGGGCGCCGTGCACCAGTTCGCCGGTCACGGTCACCGAGTTCGCATCGCTGCTTTTGACCACGACCAGCGGCTGCGGATCGACCGCCTTTCCGGCCAGAGCCTCGATGATCTCGTGCTGCGCCTCGCTCGGGGTCAGCCCGGCGACCCTGATCCGCCCGCCATAGGGAATGCTGATCGCGCCGTCTGGGCCGACCGGCTGGTCGGGGATACGCGTGCCGGTGCGGCCGGTCGGCTGCATCGACTGCAGCAGAAGCTGCCCCGCCTGCGTCTTCTTCAGCTCGGCGAAAATCCGCGTCTCCAGGGTCGGGGTCATCGGCCCGTTTGGAACCGGGACCCCGGCGGCGCGGAGCTTGGCGATTATCTGGTCGGGACTCGGCTGCGCGGCGTTGAGCGAGCGGCCGTAGAGCCCGTCCGCCGTGCTTTCCCAGATCTGCACCGAGATCACGTCGCCGATCGAGATCGGCAGTTCGGGCGGCGGCAGGTATTTCTTGAAGCGCTCGCGGAACGGCGGCTGGGGCTGCGCCAGCAGCGTGGCGATCACATGGTCGTCGATCGTCACCAGGTCGAAATTGCGCGCATTGCCGTCGCCGGCCTGGTCGGTCAGCTCGTGGCGCAGCGGGCCCGTGCCCGGGATCGTCGAGCACGCGGCGAGCAGCAGCAGAACGGCGACGACGGCCCGGTTCATCGCTGCCGGCTCCCCCCCTTTGCGCGACCTAACCCCGGCTCGTTCTAGTGTATCGGCACTAACAAAAGGATTCCCCAGGATGCGCTGCGATGCGATTCTTGGGGAATGGCAGGTGACATTTGCATCTGGCTATCTCCCGATGATCGGGCGCGGCTGGACGGTTGGGTGGCGGACCGGAACACACC
>DATAUV010000135.1:0-84976 GCA_036268075.1 Allostellaceae bacterium
TTCCGCATCTACGACGGCCCCAGCGAAGTCCACCGCTGGTCGATCGCCCAGCGGGTGTTGCGGCGAGGCGGCGCCGGATGACGATCCATCGACGGGTGCTGCTGGCCGCGGTTCCCGCACTTGTCGCGGGCGCTGCTTTCGCCGAAGAAACCACGCCTACGCTGGAGACGTACGAGCGGGCGGTGGGCGGCCGGATCGGCCTGTTTGCCGAAAATCTCAAGACCGGCGCAAAGATCGCATGGCGCGCCGACGAGCGGTTTCCCATGTGCAGCACCTTCAAGGCCTCGCTGGCAGCGTGCGTCCTTGTGCGGGTGGATCGCGGCGAGGACGATCTCGATCGGATCGTGACTTATGGGCAGGGGGATCTGCAGGAGTACGCGCCTCTGGCAGAAGACAACCTCGCCAAGGGAGGGCTGTCCGTCGCCGAGCTCTGTCGAGGCGCCGTGGAACTCAGCGACAATACCTGCGCCAACCTGCTTCTGGCGCGCATTGGAGGCCCGGCCGCGCTCACGGCGTTCTGGCGATCGATCGGCGATGCCGACACCCGCCTCGATCATTTCGAGCCCGAGCTGAACCGGTCGCGGCCACCCGATATTCGCGATACCACGACCCCGGCCGCGATGGCCGGCAGCCTGCGCCGCTGTGTCCTGGGCGAGGTGCTCTCGCCCCGCTCCCGCGAGCGGTTGACCCGGTGGATGCTCGACTGCAAGACGGGCATCGATCTGTTGCGCGCCGGCTTGCCAAAGGGCTGGTCGGTCGCCGACAAGACCGGAAACAGCGGCAAGGACGTTCTCGGCGACATCGCCGTTGCCCGGGCCGACCCCGCTCGGCCACTCGTAATCGCCGTGTACACCGAGGGCGGATCGGCCACGCCACCGCAACTCCGCCGCTTGCTGGCGAACCTCGGAAAGCTTATCGGCCGCCAGTTCTCCTAGACGGGACAAAGGCGGAGGCGTGGGATGAAACTTTCCTCTGCGGATTGGCGTCCGGCGCCTCGAATCGCCAACGCCCGCGCATTCTCCCTAGCCCGGCGCCGCCCCCTGTATCCCCACCTGCAGCACGTAGATCGACTGGCTCGCGCACATGAAGACGCGGTCGCGCTTCGGGCCGCCGAAGGCAAGGTTGGCGCAGACTTCGGGGAGGCGGATGCGGCCGAGGAGCTTGGCCTTTGCATCCATCACCACCACCCCGGCATAGCCGAGCGGCGCGTTCGAGCCGCACCACAGATTGCCGGCGACATCGGCGCGCATCCCGTCCGGGCCGCATTTGACCCCATCGATCATCATGTCGCTGAACACCCGCATGCCGGCGAGCTTTTGCCCCTGCACGTCGAACGCATAGATCTCGCGCTTGCCGCCCGGCCCGGTGTCGCCCGGCCCGGCGCCGGTGCTGATCACGTAGAGCGTCTTGTAGTCGGGCGAGAAACACAGCCCGTTGGGGTCGGGGAGCTCCGATTCCGGCACCACGACATCGAGATGACCGCTCGGGTCCCAGCGATAGACCGCGGTCGGCAACTCGCGCTTCTTGCCGCCGATCACGCCGGCGTTGGGCGCGCCGACACCGGGCTTCAACAGGCCCTGCGGGTTGGTCGGCCCGCCGGCCTCGTCCGGGTGGCCTTCGCTGAGCCGGTCGCCGTAAGGCGGGTCGGTGAACCAGATGCTGCCGTCCGGATGCGGCACGATATCGTTCGGCGAGTTGAGTGGCTTCCCTTCGAAACTGTCGGCGATGACGGTCATGCTGCCGTCATTCTCCCAGCGCACGACGCGCCGGTTGAAATCCTCGCAGGAAAGCTGGCGGCCCTGGAAATCGAACGAGTTGCCGTTCGAGTTCTGCGACGGGTTGCGAAATTGCGTCACCCGCCCGTTATCCCAGAGATAGCGGTACTGGATATTGGCCTGCACGTCGCTGAACACGAGGTAATGGCCCTGGCTCGACCAGGCCGGCCCCTCGGCCCAGAACGCGCCGGTCCACAGCCGGTGGAGGCCGGCATTGCCGACGAAAAGCTGCCGGAACGCCGGGTCGACGACGATGATGTCGGGGTCGGGATAGATCGCCGGATGACCGGCCGACCAGTCGCGCGGCGGCTGGGTGATCGTGCTCGGCGGGGTGCCGAGCTGCGCGCTGGGCGGCGGGGTCTGCGCCAGCGCGGGGGCCGCGACGAGCCCCGCGGTGCCGGCCAGCATCGCACGGCGCGAAAGGTGATGTGCCATGGCTGCGTCCCTCCCGAAATCGTGGTTTGCCCTACTGTGTCGGGTGGGACGACAGGGCGCAATCGCGGTATCGGGATGCGGCTGTCGGCGCCGACAATCGCTGGCGAAGGGCCTGGGCGTCGGCCGGGGCGCGCACCTTGGCGTCGTTGTCGAAATAGACGTACACGTCCCGCGGGCGCGGATCGGGCTGGTGGACGGGATCGATCTGCGTCGCGTCGGGCGGAGTGCGGCCGGCGGCCCAGAGCGCGACGTGGGCGGCCCAGCGGTCGAGCGCGGCGTCACCATAGCCACTCGCGTAGAGCTCCTCCGAGCCGTGCAGGCGGAGGTAGACGAAATCGGCGGTCAGGTCCTCCGCATAGGGCCACTCGACCGTGTCGGCAAACACGAGCGCGACGCCGTGCCGGCGCAACAGGCGCGGGAAGGCCGGATCGACAAAGCTCGGGTGGCGGATCTCGATCGCGTGGCGCAGTGGCCGGCGCCGGTCGGTTTCGGTCAGCGCCCGGCCGGCGACGCGGTGGTCGTGCCGGCCAGCGAGCGCCGCGGCCGCTTCAGTATCGCGCGGCAGCAGCGACAAGAATGCGTCGAGCCGGCCCGCGTCGTAGGCGAACCGGGCTGGGAGCTGCCACAGAAGCGGACCCAGCTTCTCGCGCAGCCCGAGGACGCCCGAGGCGAAGAAGTTGGCGAGCGCCGCCTCGACCCCGCGCAGCTTCAGCATGTGGGTGATGAAGCGGCTGCCCTTGACCGCGAAGATAAACCCGCCAGGCGTCGCCGCGCGCCATTGCGCGAAGTGTTCGGGCCGCTTCAGCGAGTAGAAGGTCCCGTTGATCTCGATCGTGTCGAAGCGCCCGGCGGCATAGGGAAGCTCGTCGCGCTGTCGCAGCCCCGTGGGATAGAACCGGCCGCGCCAGCCGGGATAGTTCCAGCCGGAAATGCCGATGCGGATGTGGCCGGCCCGGTCGCTCATGATAGAACAACGCCCTCGGGAGCCGGTGTTATGAAATTTTTGTGCGGCTGGGTCACCATCGGCAGGGCCTGCGGCAGCCTCTATGCGCCGAGCGTGATGTTCGGCCTTGCCTATGGCGGCATCTGGCTCTACGTCGCCTTCTGCACGATCGGGGTGGGCGCCATCGCCATCGCGATCGCCGAGCCCTTCCGCCCGCCGACCTCCGAGAGCGCCGCAGTAGCCGCATGATCGTCATCCAGGAGCTGACCTACCGGGTTGGCGGCCGCCTTGGCCCGGCGCTGCTCGACAACGCGAACGTGCAAATCCCGTTCGGCGCCAAGGTAGGGCTGGTCGGGCGCAACGGGGCGGGCAAGTCGACGCTGCTCGACCTGATCCGCGGCGTGCTGCTGCCCGAGCGCGGCGACGTGATCCTGCCGCGCGGCCACCGCATCGGGTTTCTGGCGCAGGAGGCGCCGGCCGGGGCGGCGACGCCGCTCGCCACCGTGCTGTCCGCCGACATGGAGCGCGCCAAGCTGATGCGCGAGCTCGACCGCGGCGCGGAGCCCCTGCGCATTGCCGAGATCGAGACGCGTCTCGACGAGATCGGCGCCCGCAGCGCGCCGGCCCGGGCCGCGCGCATTCTCGCCGGCCTCGGCTTCGACGCGGCGATGCAGGAATCGCCGCTCGACGATCTGTCGGGCGGCTGGCGCATGCGCGTCGCACTGGCGGCGGTGCTGTTCGCCGAGCCCGATCTGCTGTTGCTCGACGAGCCGACCAACCACCTCGACCTCGAAGCCTCGCTATGGCTCGAGCGGTTCCTCAAGCGCTATCGCCACAGCTTCATCCTGGTCAGCCATGACCGTCAGCTCCTCAATGCCGCGCCGGAAGCGATCCTTCATCTCGAAGGCGGCAGGTTGACGCTTTATTCGGGCAATTTCGACACCTTCCTCCGGACTCGGCGCGAGGCGATCGCGCGCCAGGCGGCCGTCGCGAAACGTCAAGAGGCGCAGCGCGCGCATATGCAAGCCTTTGTCGACCGCTTTCGCTACAAGGCCTCGAAAGCGCGCCAGGCGCAGAGCCGGATGAAGGCGCTGGCCAAGCTGGAGCCGGTCGCAGCGATGACCGAGACCGCCCCGGTGCGCCTCGACCTGCCGCAGCCGCCCGAGCTCGCCCCACCGATCATCTCGCTGGAGCGGGTCAGCACCGGCTATTCTGCGGGCGAACCCATCCTGTCCAAACTCGACTTGAGGCTGGATCCCGACGACCGCATCGCGCTGCTCGGCGCCAACGGCAACGGCAAGACCACCTTCGCCCGCCTGATCGCCGGCCGGCTGGCGCCGCTGGCGGGCACGCTGACGCGCTCGCCGAAGCTGACCGTCGGATTTTTCGCCCAGCATCAGATCGAGGAGATGCGGCCGGCCGAGTCCGCGATCGACCATCTCACCTCCGTCGCGCCAAACCTGACGCCGGAGCAGGTCCGCACCCGGCTCGGCGCGTTCGGATTTGGCCAGAACAAGGCGCTGGTGGCGGTGAGCGACCTGTCGGGCGGCGAACGGGCGCGGCTCAATCTGGCCCTCGTCACGCATGACGCGCCGTCGCTGCTGATCCTCGACGAACCGACCAACCATCTCGACATCGAGACCCGCGAGGCCCTGGTCGAGGCGCTGTCGGATTACGCCGGTGCGGTCGTGCTTGTCAGCCACGACTGGCATCTCGTCGAGCTGGTTGCGGACCGGCTGTGGCTCGTCGCCGACGGCACGGTACGGCCGTTCGACGGCGACCTCGAAGAATACCGCCGCCTGCTGCTCGCGCCCGAGACCCAGCCCGACGCCGATCGCGGGCCGGCTGTCGACATCCGCCGCAATGCGCGCCGCGAGGCCGCGGAGCGCCGCCTCGCGATCGAGCCGCTGCGCCGCGAGGCCCGCCGCGCCGAGGCGGCTGCCCAGCGCCTTGCCGAGGAGCAGCAGGCGCTTGACCGCCATCTCGCCGCGCCCGAGACCCACACCGCCGGCGGCACCGCGCTGACCGACGCCTATCGCCGCCGCGCCGAGCTCTCGCGCCTGATCGAAGAAGCCGAAGCGGCCTGGCTCGCCGCCGAGGAGGCGGTCGAGCTCGCCGCGGCCTCGGGTTAGTTCCAGCGGCCAAAAGCCGCAGGATTGTTTGCCTGCCGCGCTGGCTCCAGTTTGTGCAATATTCGGGAGGCTAGGGCTGAAGAGGCACCCGGACACAGGCCGCACCATGACCGATACCCCTGCGATCAGCGAACGCAACCTGGAAGCGTCGACGCACATTTCGCTAAAGCGCGAGCCGGTGTGTTTTGCCTTCCTATCTCCCAAATCGAGCTCGGCACCAGTGCCGATCGATTCGATCAACCTCGACCTCGCCTCGGCCGATTATTTTCAGGGTCGCGCCTCGGTCTGGACGACGCTGGAAATCCGCTCGTCGGTGAGCAACGACCGGCCGGCGGCGATGCTGGGTTTTGACGAGGCGTTCCTGCGCCCATTCGCCCGCGCGTTGGTGGAAGCGGCGACGACGCGCGGGGCCTATCGCATGACGATCCCGCAGGAGACCCGCGACGGCTCGCGCTGCCGCGTCGTCGAATATGTCACCGGCCCGGGCAAGCCGCTGAAGGAGCTGATCCTGCAGCCGTTCGACAATGTCGTGCTGATCAGTGCCGCGACCCCGCGCGACGGCGACGAGACGCTGTTCCAGCTGCCCCGCACCGACAGCTTCCTGCGCGCCTTCGCCAAGACCGCCTATGTCGCCGACAAGGCATTGCACGAGCTGCTCGAGGAAATGGGCCGCCTCGCCAAGCGCGCCGAGACCGCCGCCAAGGACGCCTAGAGCATGTTTCGGAAAAGTGGTCCCACTTTTCCGATAAGAACAGGCTCCATTTCAATAGTTGAAGAGCAAAATCCGATTCAATAGGATCGGATTTTGCTCTAGCTGACTCAGTAAGACTAGTCGGCTGCGGTGTTCTCGACTAGATGCGTCAATGCGTAGGCGCCGAAGAAGCTGCCGTCCATCGGCTTGGCGTAGAGATAGCCCTGCACGAAGCCGCATCCGGCGGCGCGCAGGATGTCGGCCTGACTGACGGTCTCGACCCCTTCGGCGACAACGTCGGCGCCGTAGATGCGGGCGATCTTGAGCAGCGCTAGCACCAGCTCCTTGCCGTCATGCGTGTCGAGCCGGTTGGTGAAGCCGCCGTCGATCTTGATCGTGTCCACCGCGTAGTGGCGCAGCACGCCAAGTGCCGAATACCCGGTGCCGAAATCGTCGATCGCCAGCTTGATCCCGATATCCTGCAGCTCGTTGAGCACGCCGCGGGTAATGTCGGGATTGCGCATCACCGCGCTTTCGGTGATCTCGAGCTTGATGCGATCGAGCGGAAAGCCGCTGTCGTTGACGCCCTTGAGCGTCGCCATCAGCAATGACGGGTCGTTGAATTGGCGCGCCGAGACGTTGATGCTGATCCAATCGAGGATGTCGCGGCCGTAAAGCATCTGCCAGACCTGCATCTGGCGTACCGCCTCGCGAATCACCCAGCACCCGACCGGCACGATGAGCCCGCTTTCCTCGAGGACCGGCAGAAACGCCGCCGGCGGAACCAGCCCGTCCTGCGGATGGTTCCAGCGGATGAGCGCCTCGGCCCCGACAACCTTGCCGTCGGTCAGCCGCAGGATCGGCTGGTAATGCAGCACGAACTCGCCCTCGTCGAGCGCGCGGCGAAGCTGGTCGAGCAGCGCGAGGCGGCGACCGACCGTGCTGGTCAGCGACGGCTCCCAAGCCTTCGCGCCGTTGGGACCGCGCGCCTTCGCCTCTTGCAGCGCCACGTCGAGGTCGCGCATCGCGTCGTCTTCGTTGCGGTGCGTCGGGCTCGTCAGGATATAGCCGATGCTGGCGCTGAGGCGGACGCACTCCTCGCCGATCATCACCGGGTTGCCGACGAGCTGCAAAAGACGCCGGGCGAACGCCTCGGCATCCGCCAGCGACGGCGAAGGGTTGCCGAGCGCGATGCCGAACTCGTCGGCGCCGATGCGCGCGACGACATCCTGGGTGCGGCCGCCGAGGCGCCGCGCTGCGCGTTCCGGGATCGGGCGCGACCGCGTTCCCGCAAGCAGGCGGTTGGCGATGATCTTCAACACTCCGTCGCCGAGCCCCGCGCCGTAGAGATCGTTGACCCCTTTGAAATTGTCGATGTCGAGCAGGAACATCGCGGTCGGGCGCCAATCGCGATGCGGCTGCACGATCGAGCGGACATGAGCCATGAAGCGGTGCCGCCCGGCGAGACCGGTCAACTGATCGGTGACATCAGGCAGCCCATCTTCCGCATTCGCTGACGACACCTCGTGCACGGTCGCGACGATGCCGACCGCTGCCCCCACGCCGCGGCGACGGCGAGCGCTCAGGACAAACCGCCGCGATCGGTGCGCGGGGTCGGGCTCGCCGAGTTCGCATGATTCGACTTGTTCGCCGTCAAGCGCGCGGCGCAGCAGCTCGGCGATCACCGGGCCGCTCAGCGGATCGACTTCGTGATGGCGGCGGCCGATCAGCGTCTCGCCGTCGATCCCGAACACTTCGAGCCACGGGCCGTTGGCGGCTACGTATTGGAGCTGGCCATCGAAGATTGCGGCCGCGGACGGGAAATCGGCCATAAAGGACGACACCCATTCGCTCGGCGCTGATGCGCTAAGTTCCGCGGTGGCCGAGGGGATTGAAGGCGAATGCTTGGTCACGGCACCAATTTATTCGGGCGCCGATTAAAGAATGGTGAAGCAAAGAACTTCGACTATCAGGAGGCAATTGTCGTGCTGATAGAACGATCGATAGAATGTCGGATAATTATTAAATGATCGCCAATTTTCTGGAAATTCGTCAACCTGTTGTGCGGAAAATGAAAATGACACAGGTACGACGACGGTGGCGTTGCCCGCTCGGGACACGCCACCAAACTTATGGTGAGGATCGTGCCGCGCCGCAGTCAGCGCGGACAAGGAGGCATTTACCCCCTTGTCCGCTTTCCTGCAGCGTACGTCTTACTTCGGGCCGACCTTTGGACCCGACATACGATCCGGGGCCATCGGCGCTCCGCCGGCGCCCGCGCCCGCGCCGCCACCCTGGATACGGGCGAGCTCTTGCCTGTTGAGCTGCTCGGTCATCGAATCGTGGTCGGCGCTCGCGTGCATACGGCGATGCATGACCCGCTTCGTCATCCGCTTCTTCGCCATCGGGGCCGCAGCCGCGGGCTTGCTAGCGGCGGGCGCCGCAGGCTTCATCGGGGCATTCTGGGCCCATGCGGGCGCGGAGATCGCGAGAACGGCGGCGATCGCGACGCCAGTAAAGAGATGCTTCATACCAGGTGTCCTCTGTGGCAGTTCCAATTTGGGACGATACGCTGCAGATTCTCGCACAACTTACGGGCAGCCCTTGCGGGCATGTGGCATGAAACAACAGGTTTGCTGTTTCGTTCCCACGGATACGCAACTTTCGGTGTCGCATACCCGACCCCGCCAGGGCCGGATAATATGATTGTACGATCCGGGTTTCAAGCTCTTGGGTCGGTTTTGAATCGCATTCCGCTAACGTTTCCCGCGAGCGTACCGCAATGACAGCCTCATCCGCCCGTCGCCTTTGCCGCGTCGCCTTAACCATGGGGTTGATGGCTGCGGTCGCCGCGCCGGCACTCGCCGACGGGCATTCATCGCTCACCATCGGGATGATCCAATATCCCGGCACGCTCAACCCGAACATCGATCCGCTGGCGGCGAAATACTACGTGCTCGGCTTCACGACGCGGCCGTTCACGGTCTACGACGCCGATTTCAAGCTGCAATGCCTTCTCTGCACCGAATTGCCGAGCTTCGATAACGGCCGTGCGGTGCCGGTCGATCTTCCGGACGGCAAGCGCGGGGTCGATCTGACGTACACGATCCGGCCCGACGCGATGTGGGCCGACGGGGTTCCGGTCACCACCGCCGACGTGCAATTCACCTGGGAGGTCGGGCGGGATCCCAAGAGCCCGGTCAGCAACGCCGAGATGTACCGGCACATGACCGGGATTACGATCAAGGACGACAAGACGTTTACGATCCACGACGACAAGCTCGATTTCACCTACGCCGCGATCAATGATTTCGAGCTGTTGCCGGCGCATCTGGAACGCGAAGCGTTTGCCGATCCGACGCAGTACCGCCAGCGCACTCACTACGTGACCGATCCGACGAATCCCGGCCTCTATGACGGCCCGTATCGGGTCAGCGAAGTCTCGCCGGGATCGTACATGGTGCTCGAACGCAACCCCCACTGGGCCGGAAGACGGGGCGCGTTCGACCGGATCACGCTCAAAGCCATCGAGAACACCGCCGCGCTCGAGGCCAATTTGCTGTCGGGCACGATCGACATGGTCGCCGGCGAGGTCGGACCGCCGCTCGACGAGGCGCTCGCTTTCGATAAGCGCCACGGCGCCGATTACCGGGTGATCTACAAGCCGGGCCTCGGCTTCGAGCACGTCGACATCAACCTCGATGTTCCGGCGCTGCGGGACCGGCGGGTGCGCGAGGCGATGCTGCGCGCGCTCGACCGCGAAAGCCTCAGCAAATCGCTGTTCGCCGGGCGCCAGGCAGTCGCCAATACCTTTCTCACTCCGCTCGATGTCGGCTACAGCGATGACGTTCCGCATTACTCGTACGATCCGGCGCGCGCCGCCGACCTGCTCGACGAAGCCGGCTGGCGCAACAGCCCCGACGGCATCCGCCGCAACGATGCCGGCGAGAGGCTGTCGTTCACGCTGATGACGACCGCCGGGAACCACTCCCGCGAGCTGGTCGAGCAGGTGCTGCAGAGCGAGTGGAAAAAGATCGGCATCGACATCAAGCTCAAGAACGAACCGGCGCGCGTGCTGTTTGGCGAGACCCTTCTGCACCGCCAGTTCCAGCTCGCGATGTATGCCTGGATCAGCTCGCCCGAGAACGTGCCGCGCTCGATCTTCGATTCGACCGAGATCCCGAGCGCCGCCAACGGCTACAGCGGGGAGAATCTGCCGGGCTACAACAACCCGAAGATGGACGAATTGCTCAAAGCCCTCGAGATCGAGCTCGACCCGGAAAAGCGCAAGGCGATGTGGGCCGAGGCGCAGCGCATCTACGCGACCGACCTGCCGTTTCTGCCGCTATTTTTCCGCGCCGATGCGTTCATCCTGCCGAAATGGATCGGCGGGCTCCGCCCCACCGGCAACCAGTACCCGACTTCCCTATGGGTGACCGATTGGACCGTGAAGCCGTGACCCCCGACCGCGGGCGTACCGGCCGCACGCTATACCATTCGGCGTTGACATGACCCGCTTCATCGCCCTGCGCCTCGTCGAGATCGCCGCCGTATTGGCGCTGATGTCGTTTGTGATCTACGGGCTGATCGGACTGATGCCGGGCGACCCGATCGATTTGATGCGCGGCGTCGACCCGCATGTGAGCTCGGCCGACGTCGTCCGGCTCAAGGCGCTCTACGGCGTCGGCCAGCCGCTCTTCGAGCGCTATCTCGCCTGGGCCCGGCAGGCGCTGGCCGGCAATCTCGGCTATTCCCGCCTTTTCGCCGAGCCGGTGCTGACGGCCTTGTTGCCGCGTCTCCTCAATTCGCTCGCGCTGATGGGGTCGAGCTTTGTGCTGGCCTTCGGCATCGCGCTCGGTCTCGGCATCGCCGCGGCGCGCCGGCCGGGATCGGTCTTCGACCGGGCAGTCAATCTGTTCTGCTTTGCCGGCGTGTCGGTGCCGACGTTTTGGCTGGCGCTGGTGCTGATCCTGGTCTTCGCCGCCGGGCTCGGCTGGTTTCCGGCGAGCGGGATCGCGACACCGGGGAATGGCGGGCTCGACGACCGGCTGCAGCATTTGGCGCTGCCGGTGCTGACCCTGACGCTGACGACGGTCGGCAGCTATACCCGCTATATCCGCGCGTCGATGCGCGAGGCCCTGGCGCAGGACCACATCCGCACCGCGCGTGCCAAGGGGGCGAGCGAGCGGCGGGTCGTGTGGCATCACGCGCTGCGCTCGGCGCTGGTGCCGGTCGCGACCGTCCTGGCGCTATCGTTTGGCGGGCTCGTGTCGGGCGCCCTCGTCACCGAGACGATGTTTGCCTATCCCGGCATGGGCAAGCTGATCTTCGACGCGGTGATGGGCAACGACTACAACCTGGCGCTCGCCGCGTTGCTCCTGGCGACGGCGACGACCCTTGCCGGCAATTTCGCCGCCGACCTCGCCTATGCCTGGCTTGACCCGCGGGTGTCGTACCAGTGAAATCCGCCGCGATCCTGCTCGCGATAATCGCCGCGGCGGCGCTCGCCGGGCCGCTGATCGGAGTGGCTTTCGGCATCGACCCCAGCGCGGTCGACCTGACCGACCGGCTGGCCGACCCGTCGTTTTCCCACCTCCTCGGCACCGACGAGCTCGGCCGCGACGTGATGCTGCGGCTGATGGAGGGCGGGCGCATATCGCTCGCGATCGGCATCGCCGCGGCGCTCGCGGCCGCCGCCCTCGGCACCACGGTCGGCCTCGTCGCCGGGTATCTCGGCGCCTGGACCGACCGGATTTTGATGCGCCTCACCGATGCAGTGATCGCGCTGCCGCTGTTGCCGCTGTTGATCGTGCTGGCCGCGCTCGACCTCGGCAAGCTCGGCCTCCCGGCGCGGATCACCCAATCCGACGACATCAGCCTCTTCCGCATCATCGTCCTCGCGGCGCTGATCGGCTGGACCACCGCGGCTCGCCTCGTGCGCGGCGCGACGCTCGTTACCAAGCACCGCGATTTCGTCCGCGCCGCCCGCAGCCTCGGCGCCGGCACGCCGCATATTCTCGCGCGCCACATCCTGCCCAACGTCATGGCGCCGCTGATCGTCGCGACGAGCCTCAGCGTCGGCGACGTGATACTATTGGAATCGGTGCTGAGCTTTCTCGGCCTCGGCGTCCAGCCGCCGCTGGCAAGCTGGGGCAGCATGCTCAACAACGCCCAGAACCTGATCGAAAGCTCCCCGCGCCTCGCGCTCTATCCGGGCGCGATGATTTTCCTCACCGTGATCGCCTGCAACCTGCTCGGAGATGGGCTCCAGCGCAGGCTGAATCGGCAGCGATAGGGGCTCAGGGATGCCCGTTCGGGAACAGCTTCAACACCGCGATGATCATCGCCACCTGAGCGAAGCCAACGCCAATGACCCACTTGACCAATTTCGCTTCAGCTTCGGCCAGTGCGAGCGCGAGGTCGGTTTTGGTGACTAGCTTGGATAGGTCGATGTCTTGCCCCTGACGAAGCACCTGGGTCAGCGCCTCGGCCTGAGCGTCGGAAAACCCAACGGCGGTCAAATTCTTGACCGTCTCGTGCGTATCCAGCGCGGTGATCGTCATGGCTCAATAAACATAGGGGTGATCTGTCTGTTTCGATAGGCCCTAGCGCCCCAGCACATTCTCCGCCAGCCGTACCCAATAGCTGGCGCCGAGCGGCAGGATCTCGTCGTTGAAGTCGTAATGCGGGTTGTGCAGATTGGCGGCCGTTTCGCCGTTGCCGATCCAGATATAGGCGCCCGGCTTCTCCTGGAGAAACCAGGCGAAATCCTCGGCGCCCATGCTCGGCAGCAGATCGAATTTGACGTTGCCGGCGCCGACAAGATCGGCGGCGGCGGTCGCGGCGATTTCGGTCTCGGCGGTGCTGTTGACGGTCGGCGGGTAGCGCCGCTCGTAGCGCAGTTCCACGGAGGCCCCGAGCGAGGCGGCGGCGCCCTCGGCGATGCGCCGGATCGCCGGTTCGATGGCGTCGCGCACCGCCGGGTCGAACGAACGGGTCGTGCCGCGCAGCACGACGTCGTCGGGGATCACGTTCCAAGTGTCGCCGCCGTGGATTTGCGTCACCGACACGACCGCGCTTTGCAGCGGATGCGTGTTGCGGCTGGTGATCGTCTGGAGCCCGTTGACGATCTGCGCCGAGACGACGACCGGGTCAATGCCGAGATGCGGCATCGCCGCGTGCGCGCCGCGTCCGGTCACCGTGATCTCGAAAATATCGAAAGCCGCCATCATCGGACCCGGCCGGATGGCGAACTGGCCCGCCGCGAGCCCGGGCCAGTTGTGCATGCCGTATATCGCCTCGACCGGGTGGCGCGCCAGCACCCCCTCTTCGACCATCACCCGCGCGCCGCCCTCGTTTTCCTCGGCGGGCTGGAAGATGAAGTGGATCGTGCCGGCGAAGTTCCGCGTCTCGGCGAGATAGCGCGCGGCGCCGAGCAGCATCGTCGTGTGCCCGTCATGGCCGCAGGCATGCATCCGCCCGTCATGCGTCGAGGCATGGGCGAACCCGTTCTTCTCATGCACATGCAGCGCATCCATATCGGCCCGCAGCGCGATCGCGCGATGGCCGGGCGCGCTGCCCTTGAGCGTGCCGATCACCCCGGTCTTGGCGACCCCGCGCTCAACCGCGATGCCGAACGATTCGAGCAGCTCGGCCACTTGCCCAGCGGTGCGCGTCTCCTCGAACGCGGTTTCGGGATGGGCATGGATGTCGTGCCGCCACGCGGTCATGTCGGCGTGGAAATCGGCGATGCGGTTGATGATCGGCATGGCGTCACACGACCCCTTTCCGCCGCAGCCCGGCAATGTCGCCGGCGCCGTAGCCGAGCTCGCCGAGGATCGCGTCGCTATGCTCGCCGGCGTCGGGGCTGGCGGTGACGAGGCGGCTCGGCGTGCGGCTTAGCGTCACCGCCTGGCCGACCAGCTCGATATCGCCGAGTTCCTTGTGGTGGACCTTTTGCGCGATGCCGAGATGCTGGACCTGCGGGTCGGCGAAGACCTCGTCCATCTTGTAGATCGGCCCCGAGGGCACGCCGGCCTTGTTGAGCCGCTCGATCCAATCGGCGCTGGTGGCTGTGATCGTGATCTCGTTGATCGCGGCGTTGAGCGCCTTGCGGTTGTCCGAGCGCGCCCGGCCGGTCTTGTAGTCGGGATGTTCGGCGAGGTCCGGCCGATCGACCGCACGGCAGAACCGGCCGAAGATCTCGTCGCCGGCCGACGCGATGTTGATATAGCCGTCGCTGGTCTGGAACATGCCGGTCGGGATGCTGGTCGGATGGTCGTTGCCGGCCTGTTCGGGCACCTCATGCGCCATCGTCCAGCGCGCGGCCTGAAAGTCGAGCATCGCGATCTGCGCCGCGAGCAGCGAGCTTTCGACCCACTGCCCCACTCCCGACTGCTCGCGTTCTAGAAGGGCGATCAGGATTCCCATGGCGGTGAAGATGCCGGCCGTCAGATCGGCGACCGGGATGCCGACCCGCACCGGACCCTGGCCCGGCAGTCCCGTGATCGACATCAGCCCGCCCATCCCCTGGGCGATCTGGTCGAATCCTGGGCGGTCGCGATAGGGTCCGCTCTGCCCGAAACCGGAAATGCTGGCATAGACTAGGCGCGGGTTCAGCGCGCTGAGCGATTTGTAATCGATGCCGAGCCGGTCTTTGACGTCGGGCCGGAAGTTCTCGACGACGACATCGGCCTGGCGGACCAGCTTGCGGAAGATGTCGATCCCCTCCGGCGCCTTGAGATCGAGGGTCAGGCTGCGCTTGTTGCGATGCAGGTTCTGGAAATCGGGGCCGAGGCGCGGCCCGCCGAGGCCCTCGCCGGGCGAGGGCGGCGCCTCGATCTTGATCACGTTGGCGCCCCAGTCGGCAAGCTGCCGCACCGCCGTCGGTCCCGCACGCACGCGGGTCAGGTCGAGCACGACAAAACGGGCGAGCGGGCCGGGAGGATGATCGGACATCGAAAAAGTCACTCCGCAAATGGAGGGCCGATCCTAAACCGGATTCCCCGGCGTCGGCACCCTCGGGAGTCGGCCCCCTTGGTCCTCGCAAAAGAAAAACCGCCGCGACAAGCGCGGCGGTTTCCCCAATGTACTGGTGCGTCGCTGCGTCGGCCTTACGGCATGACGATCTCGACGCGGCGGTTCTGCGGCTCGCGCACGCCATTGGCCGTCGGCACGCGGTTGTCGTTTTCGCCGCGGCCGCTGACGGCCATCTGGTTGCGCGGCACGCCCATTCCGGCAAGCGCGTTGGCGACGTTGCTGGCGCGGCGCTCGGAAAGCCGCTGGTTGTAGCCCGGCGAGCCCGAGCGGTCGGTGTAGCCGGTAACCTGGATCTGCACCGGGGCGCCCGACTTATAGGCCGCGGCCGCCTGCTGCAGGATCGCGCTGCCCTGCGGCGTGATCGTGTCGCGATCCCAGTCGAAGAAGACCAGGAACACCTTGCGCGACGGCGGCGGCGGCGGCGCCGGCATCGCGGCGGGCGCTGCCATCGGCGGCGGGGGTGGCGGCGGCGTGAACACGTAGCTCAGGCTGGCGACCAGGTTGTGCGAGTTGTAGCTTGTACTGACGGCGGCGCCACCGAGGGCCGGGGTGGTACGAAACTTGGCATCCGCCGTGCCGAGGTAGCGGTAATCGACATCCAAGGCCCAGTTAGGGTTGAGAGTGTACCGCAGGCCGGCGATCGCCTGGTAGGCAAACTCCCAATCCGAGGAGTTCGACAGCGTGGTGCCAATGCCAGGCACCCTCGAGCTCGCGGTCAGATCGGCCATACCGATACCGGCGCCGATATGCGGCGAGAACGACGAGCTCAGGCTGAAATCGTAGATGGCGTTGGCCATGAGGGCGTCGGCGGTCACGGTGCCCGAGGCGGACACCCCAGCGAAGCCGTTGACGCCGTTCTCCTGGTGCCGGTATTCGCCCTCGAACCGCCACGGCCCGACCATGTAGCCGAGACGCGCGCCGGCGTTCCAGCCGCCGTTGAAGTTGACCGTGCCGCCGAGTCCGGCGGCGCTCACGTGTGCGTTGTTGAGGGAGGTCCAGCCGCCCTCTCCGCCAATGTACCACGCGCCTGGGCCCAGTAACTGCGCCTGCGCGTCTGCCCAGCTCAACGCCGCGGCGATGCCGACGAGGGCGCCCAGCAGATAGCGGTACCTCATAGTAACCTCCAATTTCCCCAAAACCTCGCGCGGCGGCCAACGGTGCCGCCGTTGTTTGCATGTTTAGCATCGCGTGGAACGATGGCAACCGCTTTTTGGTTCGCGCACACCGGCAATAGGTGCAGCGCAGCAAAATGGATCATGAGCGCGGCATTCCAGCAACAGTCTCGATCGAAGATGAGCGAAATTGCGCCTTTCGGGTGCGCTAATTCCGCAACAACTAACGTATCGCGCAATAACCGTTAAGGCCTCGCACCGGGCGTTATTTGTGGGATTCGCGGTGTCGCCGAAATGTGTCAGCGGCGATCGGGGGAATTACCGGAAGTTGCGGCTTGGAACGACAATGTCGTGCGCGTCATAGCTGGGGGGTTTATCGGGCAGCGCGAAGGGCTGGCGCCGTGCCGGCGGGTCGTCGCCGGTGCGGTCCCGCAATGTGTTGAGGAGCGGGGTCAGGTCGCGCAATTCCTCGGCGACGATGTGTATGACACCTTCCTCGCGCTGTAGCCGGCCGCGGCAATAGAGAAGCGTTGCGCCGAGCGCGATCCGGCGAAACCGCTCGAGCGTCTTCGGCCACAGAATCAAATTGGCGATTCCCGTCTCGTCCTCGATCGTGACGAAGACGACGCCGTTGGCGCTGCCCGGCCGCTGCCGGATCAGCACCAGCCCGGCAACCGACAGCCGCCGCTCGACCGGAAGCGTCATCAGCTCGCGCGCCGTCACCACCCCCTCCCGCCCTAGCTCGGCCCGCAAAAACGCGAGCGGATGCCGCTTCAGCGTCAGGCTCGTCGCCGTGTAATCCTCGACCACGTGCTCGCCGAGCGTCATTACGGGCAGTAGCGAGGCGGCGAGGGTTTCGTTCGAGAGCAACGGCTCGTGCCCGCTCCTCTCCCCACGGCCGCGGGGAGAGGAAGAGCGCCGCGCAGGGGGAGGGTGAGGAGCCGGCACAGGTGTTTCCGCCGCCGCGGCGAACAATGGCAGCGGCGCCTCGCCGAGGGCCTTCAGCGCCCATAGGCCACGCCGGCGGTCCAACCCCAGCGAGCGCAGCGCATCCGCTTCGGCAAGGCGTTCGAGCGCGCCACGGCCGAGCCCGCTGCGCCGCCATAGATCATCGACATCGCGATATGGCGCGGCGGCGGCGAGATGCTTCGCATCTTCCCCGGAAAAGCCTTTGATCTGGCGAAAGCCGAGGCGGAGGGCATGGTTGCCGGCGTGGCGCGTCCTTCGAGATGCGGGCGATGCCCGCTCGGACAACGTGCAATCCCACTCGCTGAAATTGACGTCGGCCGGCAGCACCGTGACGCCGTGCTCGCGGGCGTCGCGGACGATCTGGGCCGGAGCGTAGAACCCCATCGGCTGGCTGTTGAGCAGCGCGCACGCAAAGACGTCCGGGTAGACGCATTTGATCCATGCCGAGACGTAGACCAGCAGCGAAAAGCTGGCGGCATGGCTTTCCGGAAACCCGTAGGTGCCGAACCCCTCGATCTGGCTGAAGCAGCGCTCGGCAAAATTGCGCGCGTAGCCGTTGGCGACCATCCCGCTAATGAATTTCTCGCGGAACAGATGGATTTCGCCGTTGCGGCGAAAGCTCGCCATCGACCGGCGCAGCTTGTCGGCCTCGTCGGCGGTGAAGCCGGCGCCGACCATCGCGATCTGCATCGCCTGTTCCTGGAACAGCGGCACGCCGAGCGTCTTCTCCAGCACCTTCCTGAGTTCCGGCGAGGGGTAGTGCTCCTGCTCGATCCCGCTGCGCCGGCGCAGATAGGGATGGACCATGTCGCCCTGGATCGGCCCCGGCCGGACGATCGCGACCTGGATCACGAGATCGTAGAACTTCTGCGGCTTGAGCCGCGGCAGCATCGACATCTGCGCGCGGCTTTCGACCTGGAAGACGCCGACCGAATCCGCCCGGCTCAGCATGTCGTAGACCGCCGGCACCTCGCGCGGGATCGTCGCCAGCGCATAGCTCTCGCCGTAATGCCGCTCGATCAGCCCGAACGCCTTTCGGATGCAGGTCAGCATGCCGAGCGCCAGCACATCGACCTTGAGGATATGGAGCGTGTCGAGATCGTCCTTGTCCCATTCGATGACGGTGCGGTCCTCCATCGCCGCGTTCTCGATCGGCACCAGCTCGGACAAGGGGCCGCGGGTGATGACGAACCCGCCGACATGCTGCGACAGGTGCCGGGGAAACCCGATCAGCGCGCCGGCGAGATCGATCGCCAGGCGCAGATTGCGGTCGCGCGGGTCGAGCCCGGCCTCGCGGATCTGCCGGTCGGGGATCAGCTCGCTCGACCAGCCCCACACCATCCGCGAGAGCGCGGCGACGACATCGCCCGACAGCCCCATCACCTTGCCGACCTCGCGGATCGCGCTGCGCGAGCGATAGGTGATCAGCGTCGCCGCCAGCCCGGCGCGGTCGCGGCCGTAGCGCTGATAGATGAACTGGATCACCTCCTCGCGCCGCTCGTGCTCGAAATCGACATCGATATCGGGCGGCTCGTCGCGCGCGGCGCTGATGAAGCGCTCGAACAGCACGTCGATCTCGGCCGGATTGACCGCGGTAATGCCGAGGCAATAGCAGACCACCGAATTCGCCGCCGACCCGCGCCCCTGGCACAAAATCCCGCGCGATTCGGCAAAGCACACGATGTCGTGGACGGTCAGGAAATAGCGCGCGTAATCGAGCCGCTCGATCAGCGCCAGCTCATGCGCGATCTGGGTGCGGATCTTTTGGGAGATGCCCTCGGGAAACCGCCGCGCCGCCCCCTCCCACGCCAGTTGAGCGAGACGCGATTGCGGGATCATCCCGGGCGGCACCGGGACTTCCGGGTATTCGTATTTGAGTTCCGCGAGGCTGAACCGGCAGCGCTCGGCGATCTCGACCGTGCGGGCGAGCGCGTCCTCGTGGCCGCGGAACAGCCGCGCCATCTCGTCCGGCGGCTTGAGGTGGCGCTCGGCATTCGCTTCGAGGTGGAACCCCGCCGTGGCGACCGTGCAATGCTGGCGGATGCAGGTCAGGACGTCCTGCAACGGCCGCCGCGCCGGCTCGTGGTAGAGCACATCGTTGGTGGCGACGAGCGGCAGCCCGGCCTCCGCCGCGACCCGGCCGAGCCGCGCCAGGCGCCGCGCATCGTCGCCGCGATAGAGGTGCTGGGCGGCGAGATAGGAACGGCCGGGGAAATTGGCGGCGGCGCGGCGGGCATTGTCCGCCGACAGGACCACCACGATCTGCCCCTCGCCATGCGCGATGAGATCGGCGTAGTCGAGATGGCACATGCCCTTCGGCGCGCGGCGCTTGCCGAGGGTCAAGAGGCTGGTCAGCCGGGCATAGGCGGCGCGGTCCTCGGGGAAGACGAGAAAGCTCGCCCCGTCGCGCAGCTCGACCCGGCACCCGACGACCAGCCGGATGCCTGCTTGCAGCGCCGCCTCATGCGCCCGCACGATCCCGGCAAACGAATTCCGGTCGGTGACCGCGACCGCCCGATGCCCCAGCATCGCCGCCCGCCCGACCAGTTCGCGCGGATGCGACCCGCCGCGCAGGAACGAGAAATTGGTCGTGACCTGCAGCTCGGCGTACTCGGCCATGCGTCACGCGAACACGCCATGGACGTACCAGCGCGGCGGATTGTCGTGGCCGGGGAGGCCGGCGCGAAACAGCCAGAAGCGGCGGCCCTCCTCGTCCTCGACCCGGTAATAGTCGCGGATCGCCCCCTCTTGCATCACGTCCTCGCGGCGGCTGTCCTCGCCGGGCTGCCACCATTCCTCGGCGACCCGCTCGGGCCCATCGGCCTGCGCGACCCGATGCGGGCGCCGGCGCCAGGCGAAATGAAACGGCGGATCGTCCGGCAACAGCCAAAACGCTTCCACCGGCTCCGGCGGCTGGAACAGACGCACCGGGCGGGGCGGTTTGTGCGGCTTATTCTCAATCCTTTCCGAGGTCATTCCGGGGCGTTGCGAAGCAGCGAACCCGGAACCCAAGGACACGGCCCCCCGAGATTTGAAAAATGCCGTTGAGGCGTCCCCCGCAGGAGTCGCGTTCATGGGTTCCGGGTTCGCCCCTGCGGGCCGACCCGGAATGACTTCGGATTTTCTGTTGCCGTTGTCTCCGATCGGCACGGCGACCGAAGCACGCTCGGGAAGATGGCTTTCTCGCGGTTCAAGGCGAGCAAGAGCACCAGGTTCGAGTTGGGCGGCGAGGCGATCGGCCAATGGGGCGATGCCGTCGCCCATGGCGGCATCGCCCGCGAACCCGACCTGTTCCGCCCCCAGCTTCTCGACCGCGTAAACGGCGAGGATCATGTCTTCGACGCCGAGGCCGGGGTCGATCGTGTCGAGGCGGGCGGTGAGGAGCCTGGCGAGGTGGGCGGGGTCGCGGCTCGGGCGGGCGGTGCCGAGGCGGATATGCTCGACGCGCCCGTCGACGCGGTGAAAGCCGAGATCGAGCCGGCGCGCGCCGACCCCTTCGCGCGCCATCCACGCGGTAAGGTCGCCGGCGAGGCGCTCGGCGGCCACGGCGAGGCTGTCGGGGTCGGCGATCGGTTCGGCAAAGCTGAGCCGCACCCGCCGTGTCGGCGCCTCGCCCAGCGGCGACAGCGGCTCGGGCATCGTCCCATCGAGCTGGTCGAGCCGGTGCGCGACCGCGCCGCCGAAACGCCGCGCCAGCGCCGCGCGCGGCATCGGCAACAGCTCGCCGACATGCCTGAGCCCGACACGGCGCAGCCCGGCCGCGGTCGCCGGGTCGAGCCGCAGCGCCTCGACCGGCAGCGGCGCCAGTGCGTCGCGGACCCGCTCGGGGATCGCGACCACCCGGTCAGCCGTCCCGAAATGCGCCAGCGCCCAGGCGGCGCCGAGCGTGCCGGCGATGGCGATGCGGTGCGCGATCGCCTGCCGCGCGAGCCGGCGCGTGAGGTCGGCGGCCAGCTCCGCCTCACCGCCCCACAGATGGGCGCACCCGGAGATGTCGAGCTTGACCCCGGCCTCGCCGTCGGGCGCGGTCCACGGGCTGTAGCGGCCGCACCATTCGGCGAGGCGGAGGAGCGCGGCCTGGTCTTGCTCGGGCTCGGCCGGGCGGGTCGCTAGGCCTGGCGCAAACGACAGCGCATCGGCCAGTGGCATCCCCGGCGCGAGGCCGGCAACCGCCGCCGCCGCGTCGACCGCGGCGAGCAAAAGCCGCCCAGCGGCAGCGGTTACCGTAGCGAAAGGCGCGGGGTTAGCCGACGCGCCGGAGCGGCGAGGGATAAGGTCGAGACGCCGCAGCCGGTCGATCGGCCAGTTCGGCAGAAAGAGATACAAGACCCGTCGCATCCGCCACCTCCACCACGCATTCCGCCGGCCTGCCGCCGCGGCAGCGCAACAATTCGACCCGCCAGCGCGGGCGCCCGATCCCCGGCTCGCCGGCAATTTCCGTTGCGGGCACCGAGGCGACCCGCCACCGCGTCACCGCCGCGCTCGGCCGGCCCCGCTCGGCCGCCGCCTCGTCGCCGGTACGCCAGCGCCGCAGCAGCAGGGCGGTGACGCCGGCGCTCTCGGCGGCGAGTTGCAGCCGCCGGCTCGCCACCATCGGCAGCCGCCCGATCTCGCCGACCACCGCGGCAAGCCCGGCGCCGCGCCCGGCGTGCAGCCCCTCCTCAAGCGCCCACAGGATGCGGTCGTCGCGCCGCGTCGACACCAGCACCAGCCGCGCCGGGTCGAGCCCGTGCGCCGCCAGCCCTGGCCCGTAAAGGTCCGGCCGCTTCAGGCACCACAGCACCGTGCCGTTGCCGATTCTGGCGAGGATGCCCGCCACGAACCCGGCCGCCGCCGCGCAATCCTCCTCGTCGCCGCCCTGGCCGGCGATCTCGTGCACCGCGCCGAGCTGGAGGCCGCCCCCCGGCAAGGCCCGGTCGAGCGCCGCCACGCCGAACGGGAGCACGCCAAAGGCGCCGGCCGACGGACGTTCAATTCGCCGGATGCGGGAGCGCAACACGGCCAGGGGAACCGTACTGGACATAATAAACACTGCGACCTTTGATGTTCTTTTTTTGTTCTCATCATCTTCGGTTGTCAAGCCCGCTCGCTTTGCCGTTAGAATGCCGCATGACCGATGCCGCGAATTCAGCCCGCACGGCGGGTGAAGCCGATGCGGCGGAAACCACCGCCCGCATCCTCCTCGAAACCGAAGCCGTCCTGTTCCGGCCCGACGACCCGTTCACGTTCACGTCGGGGCGGCTATCGCCGGTCTACATCGATTGCCGCCGGCTGATCTCGTTCCCGCGGGCGCGGCGGCGGCTGATGGACATGGGCGCCAGCCTGATCGAGCGAAAGATCGGGTTCGAGGCGCTCGACGCGATCGCCGGTGGCGAGACCGCCGGCATCCCGTTCGCCGCCTGGATCGCCGACCGGCTGTCATTGCCGATGCTCTACGTCCGCAAGCAACCCAAGGGGTTCGGGCGCAACGCCCAGATCGAGGGCCAACTCGCCGACGGCGCCCGCGTGCTGCTGGTCGAGGACCTCGCCAGCGAGGGTACGTCAAAGCTCAATTTCGTCCGCGCGATCCGCCAAGCCGGCGGCGAGATCAGCCATACCTTCGTGATCTTCAACTACGGCATCTTCCCGCATATCGACACGAGCCTCAAAGCCGAGGGCATCGTCCTCCACGCGCTCGCGAACTGGTGGGACGTCGCCGCGATGGCCGAGCAGCTCGGCCGCTTCGAGCCCGGTCAATACGAAAAGATCAAGGCTTTCCTCGCCGACCCCGAAGCCTGGTCCGCCGAACGCGCCGCGGCGCGAAGAGCTGGGTAGCCTTTTGAAAATTCGTCAATCCCGGCGAAGGCCGGGACCACTTATCCGCTGCTCGAACGGTTGAACGGTGGGTCCCGGCCTTCGCCGGGATGACGTTCTCTTATACCCTTTTATACCCTCGTCTGAGCCGGCACCCACCCCGCCAGCCGCCGTGCCGCTTCGGCGAGGTCGCCGCTTGATCCGGCGAAGCTGAGACGTAGCCACGAATCGCCGTGGATCGGGTCGAAATCGGCGCCGGGGGTGGCGGCGACGGCGATCTCCGCGAGCATCCTGCGGCAGAACTCGCCGCTGTCGCGGGTCAGGCCGGATACATCGACATAAAGGTAGAACGCGCCCTCGGCGGGGGCGAATCGGCTGAGCCCGGCCTTTGACAGGGTGGCGATCAGCAGGTCGCGATTGGCGCGATAGCGGGCGACATGGGCGTCGAGTTCGGCACGGCAGTCGAAGGCGGGGACCGCGGCGAGCTGAGACAGGGCCGGCGGCGAGATATAGAAATTCTGCGCCAGGCATTCGACCGAGCGGGCCAGGTCCGGAGGCACCAGCATCCAGCCGAGCCTCCACCCGGTCATGCTGTAGTATTTCGAGAACGAGTTGACGACGATCGCGTCCCGGCCAAAGGCGCGCGCGGATTGCGCCGCCGCCTCGTAGGTGATGCCGTGATAGATCTCGTCCGACACGAGCCGGATGCCGCGCTCGCCGCAATAGGCGTAGAGCCGCGCCAAATCGTCGGCCGCGATCATCGTCCCGGTCGGGTTGGCGGGGCTGGCGACGATGAGCCCGGCGAGGTCGGGATAATCGGCCAGCAGCGCCGGGTTCGGCTGGTAATGCGCGTTCTCGCCGACCTCGATCAGCACGGTTTCGAGTCCCAGCGCCGACAGGATGTTGCGATAGGCCGGGTAGCCCGGCGCCGCCAACGCGACCCGGTCCCCGGGCTCGAACGCGGCGAGAAACGCGAGCTGGAACGCCGCCGACGACCCGGTGGTCACCGCAATCTCGGCCGGATCGACCTCGATCCCGTACTGCGCCCGGTAATGCCCTGCGATCGCCGCCCGCAGCGGCGCGATGCCCTCCGCGTCAGTATAGCCGATCTTGTTGTTGGCGAGCGCCGCGCGTGCTGCCTCCAGCACCGCCGCCGGCGCTGGCGTCCCCGGCTGGCCGACCTCGAGATGGATGACGCGCTCGCCCGTCGCCTCGCGCGCATTCGCCGCGCGCATCACATCCATCGCGATAAACGGCGGGACCAGCCCGCGGCGGGAGGCTCGTAACGTCATCGTCTATCTTGGCACAGTTGCCTTTCCCCACTCCATTTCTGTATGACGGCGCGCTCTGCACGTTGAACCAAGGGAAGCACAGCGATGGCCCAGTACCGCCTGATCGGCATGTCCGGCAGCTTGCGCGCCGGCTCGTTCTCGAACGCGATCCTGCGCACGATGCGCGAGCGCTTTGCCGACCGGGCCGATCTGGAACTGTACGACCTGGAGCCGATCCCGCTCTACAACCAGGATTACGAGGGCGACAAGCGCCCGCCGGCGGTCAAGCAGATGCTGTCGGATATCGAGGCGGCGGACGGGATGGTGCTGTGCGCGCCCGAGTTCAACCACTCGATCCCCGGCGTCCTCAAAAACGCGATCGACTGGGCTTCGCGCCCAGCCTTCGCCTCGGTGCTGGCCTATAAGCCGGTCGCGATCATGGCGACATCGCGCGGGCCGCTCGGCGGGGCGCGGTGCCTGGAGCACATGAAGGTCGCGCTCGATTCGTGCCTCAGCCGGGTGACGCTGGCGCGCGAGGTCATCATCACCGCCACCGAGAGCAAGATCAAAGACGGCCGCCTCGCCGACGACACCTCGCTCGGCTTCGCCTGCGGCGCGGTCGAGGCGCTGCTGCACGAAATCGCGCTGTGGAAGAAATAGAGGAGCGCGGGCGTCCCGCCCGCATTCCCTTCCCTCAGATGGTGGAGGCCGGCTTCTCGTTGACGCAGCGCAGAAGCCGCCAATAGCCGAACAAATTGCTCGGGCGGATTTCGCGCACGGTCAGCTTGCTGTCTTCCATGAACTTGTCGAAGTCGAAATCGGGATGGAATCCGATATGCCGGGCGAGGTGCGCCAGCCGCTTTTCGCAGAAGCGCACGGCCCAGTTCTCACTCATGAAATGATTGACCAGCACAATTGTGCCGCCGGGGATGCACACGCGCCTCATCTCGGCGGCAAAATTGGCCGGGCTCGGCACCACCGGCGCGACATAGAGCGCCAGCACCGCATCGAATGAATTGTCGGGAAATTCGAGGTGCTCGGCGTCCATCACGTGGAGCGCGTCGACATGGGCTAGCTTTTCCTCCTCGACCCGACGCCGCGCCTTGGCCAGCATCTCCTCGGAGATGTCGATCCCGGTGATTCGCGAATCGGTCCGGAAATGCGGCAACGACAATCCGGTGCCGACCCCGACTTCGAGGATCCGCTGACCGGGCCGGTCGTTGGCGATGCGTACCGCTTCCTTCCGGCCCGGATGGAAGATCGGGCCGAAAACAAAGTCGTAGGAATGTGAGACCCAACGATAGGTCCTGACCGTATCGCGCAAGTCCATCGGATCGTTCTCGCCGTGATCGCCGGGACCGCCGCCGCCCCCATCGCATGCAAGACGGACGCCGCATGGTGGAAAGTGCCAAGCAGGGAGGCACTTGTAAACCTTTCGGTGCGGGCGGCCGGCATGTTTTGGACGCACACGTCGTCTCGCGCGGCTGCGCACGCGATTTCCGGGGCGAATCCCGACCCCGAAGATCAGCTATCGGATAACCGGTGGCGGCGTCAGATCAGCGTGACCTGATCCGCTTCCTGACCCTTCTTGCCCTCGACGACCTCCATCCGCACGCGCTGGCCGGGATCGAGTGCGTTGACGCCGCTGCGGCGCAGGGCCGTGATGTGGATGAACACGTCCTTCCCGCCGCCATCGGGCGAGATGAAACCGTAACCCTTGTCGGGCTCGAACCATTTCACCGCGCCCTCGCGCGTCGTCGACGGTCGCGGCTCGCGATGGTCGAACCCGTCCTCGCGCGGGGCCACGGCAGTGCTCGGGTTGATATTGAGCACGTTGGTGACGAGCGGCCCCTTGGCGCCGTCGCCGACCTCGCAGGTCACCGAGGTGCCTTCGCGAATCTCCTCATATCCGGCCCGCCGCAGCACCGCCATCGGCAGAAACGCGTCCTGCGAGCCGTCATCCGGCGTGACAAAGCCGAACCCCTTGCTGGCGTTGAACCATTTCACTTTGGCTTCGATGACGCGGCCAGGGGGGGTGTCTTCGCGAAAGAAGCCGGGGCGGCGATCGTACATGGTGCCTCAAAAACCTAAATGTCCTGCGGCAAGCGCGGTAGGGTCGCACACCATAGCGTAAAAGTGTCGCACCGCGCTAGTGCCACGATCAACTCGCAGCTGAACGTGGTTCAAACAATACTCATCTGCATTTACAGATAGTTGGCGGGGTGGGCGGGATAACATGCCCAGCGGCGGCATGTTCCGTCTCGCGCTGCGCGCGATAAAGGCGGAGTTTCCGGCTCGCGACCAGGTGCAGACGGATGATGGGCTTCGCGTTGCTCAGCCCATCCTACGGCACCGAATTCGTAGGATGGGCTGAGCGCAGCGAAGCCCATCATCCACTCAACATCACCGGATCACTCTCCCGGCGGATAAGACTTCAGCGCGGGTAGTGGGCCACCAGCTTCTGCTGCTGCACGCCGAGCCCCTCGACGCCCAGGCGCATCACGTCGCCGGCTTTGAGGAATTTTGGCGGCTTGAAGCCCATCGCGACACCGGACGGCGTGCCGGTCGGGATCACGTCGCCCGGGTTCAGCGTCATGAACTCGCTGCAATAGCTGACGATCTTCGAGATGCCGAAGATCAAGTCGGCGGTGTTGCTGTTCTGGCGCCGCTCGCCATTGACCTCGGTCCAGACCTGGAGCTTGTCCGCGTCGCCGGCCTCGTCCGCCGTCACCACCCACGGGCCCATCGGGCAAAACGTGTCGCAGCTCTTGCCCTTGGTCCACGTGCCGCCGCGCTCGATCTGGTACTCGCGCTCGCTGACGTCGTTCACGACGCAATAGCCGGCGATGTAGTTCTTCGCGTCCGCCTCGGAGACGTAGCGGGCGGTCTGGCCGATCACGATCGCCAGCTCGATCTCGTAATCCATCTTCTGCGAGCCCTTGGGGATGATCACGTCGTCATCCGGGCCGCAGATGCTGCTCGTCGCCTTGAGGAAGAAGATCGGCTCGCTCGGGATCGGCATCCCGGCTTCCTGCGCGTGCAGGCGGTAGTTGAGGCCGATCG
The DNA here is from genome assembly GCA_036268075.1 of Allostellaceae bacterium. GTDB lineage: Bacteria > Pseudomonadota > Alphaproteobacteria > ATCC43930 > CGMCC-115725 > DATARH01. Next base: position 27,224 of record DATAUV010000135.1, read on the forward strand.
CCAGCACCTTTGACGGGTTGGCGACGCAGGGGCCGATGCGCGGGTTGCCGCCGACCAGCGGCAGGCTTCCCGGGTCGATCCCCTTGATCCGCGCCAGCGACGCCGGCGACAGGGCGCTGCCGTCGATATCCGCCACGACGCCCGAGAGGTCGCGGATCTTGCCGTCCTTATCGAGGATGCCGGGCTTTTCCTGGCCCGTCGGGCCGTAGCGCAGAAGCTTCATGATTTATCCTCCTGGTGGGAATTCAAAGGCTCCAGCCGCCGTCGATCACATGGGTCGCGCCGGTCGTGAATCTGGTGTCGTCGGAGGCGAGGTAGACCGCGAGCGCGGCGATCTCCTCGGCGGTGCCGAGCCGGCCCAGCGGCTGGCGGTCGATAAAGGCCCGCCGCGCGCCCTCGACCCCGCCGGGAGCGAGCGCGCCGGCCGCGGCGATGCGGTCGTCGAGCGAGGGGGTCTGGACCGTCCCCGGGCAGATCGCGTTGCAGCGGATGCCGTTGGCGACGAAATCCGCGGCGACCGATTTGGTGAGGCCGATCACCGCCGCCTTGGTCGCGCCATAGGCGCACCGGTTCGGCACGCCTTTGATCGACGAGGCGCCCGACGACATGTTGATGATCGACCCGCCCCCCGCCTCGACCATCTTCGGGAGGAACGCGCGGATCATCAGAAACATCGAGCGCACGTTGAGGCTGAACGAGAAATCCCACTCCTCGGGGCTCGTCGTCAGCACCGTGCCGTGATGCACGAACCCGGCGCAGTTGAAGAGGATGTCGAGCGGCGGCAATTCGGCCGCCAGCGCCGCGATCGCCGCCTCGTCGCGCGCGTCGAGCGCCCGGGTCGCGATCAACGCATCCTCTAACCCCTTCATCTTCTCCGGGGCGATGTCGGTCGCCAGCACATTGGCGCCCTCCGCCGCGAAGGCGAGCGCCGTCGCCCGCCCGATCCCTTGCCCCGCCGCCGTCACCAGCGCCCGTTTGCCGTCGAGCCGTCCCGCCATGAAGCCTCCTTGGCCAGTGGCCAAATTGCCATGCCCGGCGAGGCCCTGTAAATTAGAGAGCCAAGCCGCCGGAAAGAACGCAGCATGTCGATCGATACGCTCGCTTATTCGAAAACGCTGGAGGAAGCCGGTCTCGACCGCAAGGCGGCTGAAGCTCATGCCGAGGCGCTGACCCAGCATATAGTTCCCCACCTCCTCACTAAAACCGATCTCGATCAAGCCTTCGGCCAACCCGACACGCGATTGGGTCAGACGAACGGCCGGCTCGACCAAGCGATCGAGCGTCTCGAAAGTAGAATAGACCAGGTGACCGTGCGTCTCGAAAATCGCATGGATCTCACGATAGAGCGCGCCGAGCTCGGATAACGCTCCCCCTCATCGGCATTGTCGGGGCCTTCGACGCCGCTCTGTTCGCTCTCCTCCGCTTCGTCCATTGAGGATTCGCCCATGCCCCCGCTGACCATCCGCCTCAACCCGGGCGACAACGTCGTCGTCGCGCGGGCCGATCTGCTGCCGGGGACCGAAGTCGAGGGCATCAAGGCACGAACGCATGTGCCTGCCGGGCACAAATTCGCGACGGCGCCGGTCGCCAAGGGTGAGGCGGTGCGCAAATACGGCCAGATCCTCGGCTTCGCGACCGAGGCGATCAGCCCCGGCGACCATATTCATACGCACAACATCGCGATGGGCGATTTTGCCCGCGACTACGCCTTCGGCCTCGACGCCAAGCCGACCGTCCCGGCCGAAGGGCCGGCGACGTTCCAGGGCATCGTCCGCGCCGACGGGCGGGTCGCGACGCGCAATTATCTCGGCGTCCTCACGACCGTGAATTGCTCGGCCAGCACCGCGCGGTTTATCGCCGAGCAATTCCGCTCCGGTATCCTGCGCGAGTATCCGAACATCGACGGGGTCGTCGCGCTCGGCCACGGCACCGGCTGCGGCATGGGGATCGACGGCGAGCCGATGAACCTGCTGCGCCGGACGATCGGCGGCTATGCGCGGCACCCGAATTTCGCCGGCGTCCTGGTGCTGGGCCTCGGTTGCGAGACCAACCAGATCTCCGGCCTTCTCGCCGCCGAGGGGCTCGCGGAAAGCGACACGCTGACGACGATGACGATCCAGGATACCGGCGGCACCACCAAGACGGTCAGGGAAGGCGTAGCGCGCCTAACCGCGATGCTCCCCGCCGCCAACGACGTCAAGCGCGAGCCGGTATCGGCGAGTCATCTGACGCTGGCCCTCCAATGCGGCGGGTCCGACGGTTACTCCGGTATCACCGCAAACCCCGCGCTCGGCGCCTGTGTGGACTTGCTGGTCCGGCACGGCGGCACCGCGGTCCTTTCCGAGACGCCGGAAATCTACGGCGCCGAGCATCTCCTGACCCGCCGCGCCGCCAGCCGCGAGGTCGGCGAGAAACTCGTCGAGCGCATCCGATGGTGGGAGGACTATACCGCCAAGACCGGCGGCGAGATGAACAACAACCCTTCGCCCGGCAACAAGGCCGGCGGCCTCACGACGATCCTCGAAAAATCGCTGGGCGCGGTCGCCAAGGGCGGCAGCACCAACCTCGTCGACGTCTACCGCTATGCCGAGCCGATCACGAAAAAGGGCTTCGTGTTCATGGACACGCCCGGCTACGACCCGGTCTCGGCCACGGGCCAGGTCGCCGGCGGCGCCAACATAATCTGCTTCACCACGGGCCGAGGCTCGGTATTCGGATGCAAGCCCGCGCCGTCGTTGAAGCTCGCGACCAACACGCCGCTCTACCGCCGCATGGAAGACGACATGGACATCGATTGCGGCCCGATCGCCGACGGCGAGGCGACCGTGCCCGAAATGGGCGAGCGCATCTTCCAGTTATTGCTCGACACCGCCTCCGGCGCCAAGACCAAGAGCGAAATCCTCGGCTTCGGCGAGGACGAGTTCACGCCTTGGGTGCTGGGTGCGGTGATGTAGCGCTGGTCTCTTTCATTCGGACTGGCGCGGGACCGGTGCGGACGGTCGAGCCGGCGCCGACGATCCTGCCGTCCGGGGCCTGGACGAGCACCGCGTAGCCTTCTCCGGCGGGAAGGGCGGGGATCGGGAAATTCCGGGGCGAGCCCGTCCATTCGCCACGCGTTTCGATCGAGAGGACGGCGTTGGTGTCTTCGGCGGTGCGGTGGGCGTTCTCGCCCGCGCCGATTTGGGTCGTGCGGTGCCGGGCGAAGCGGAGGAGCAATATGGTGCCTCTGCCGGTTCCGGCGCCGATCGTTACCTCGGACCCATCCGCGGTGAAATGGACAGGGGCCACGGCTTGCGGCTGCGTATCGAGCGCCGCGAGGACGGCTCCGCGGTCATTACCGACCATGTCTTCCTTGCCGTCGACGACGATCTGCGGCGTGAAAATCTGGCCGCGGTCGAAGCGGGCGGCATAGGCGCGCTGGCGGGCGGTCGCCTCGGGGCTGGAGAACGGGTCCGTCCAGCCGAGGTTGTCCCAGTAGTCGATGTGGTAGCCGAGCGCGAGTACGCCGTCGCGGTGCGAAAGCTGGTCGAGCAACGCGTCGGCCGGCGGGCAGGACGAGCAGCCCTGCGAGGTGAAGAGCTCGACCACAACGGGCCGCGTCTCGGCCCAGGCGGGGGTTGCCAGCCCGGCAAGCAGGCAGGCCGTCACTATGCGGAAACGCATCGTCAAACTCCCCTTGCCCGGCGCTATCCTCTCGCGCATCAAGATAATGCGCGCCCGTCCGCGCCAAAGATGAGGGGAGAAAGATGCGCCGGTTTTCCGCCGTCAATGCCGCGATTGTGATCGCCGCCACGGTGTGGTCGCCTTGCCTCCGCGCAGGCGGCCGACCCCATTCCGCATTGGGGCCGCGCTCAGAACCGCGTCGGGACGGGGCCGATTTCGCAGTTGCCCCAGAACACGCCGCCGAAATTGCTCGCCTGGCTCACCGTGCCGTCGATCCGATTGACCCGGTAGCGCGCGACGTAGTCGGCATAGGGTACGTCGAAATCGAGATAAAGCGGCGTCAGCGCCAGCACCTTGCCCTCTTCGCCGGTGTCGGTGGTGATCTTGCCGGCGCCCCAATAGACGATGAAATCGACCTCGGACTGCCGCGCGGCGAGCTGCTTGTTCGCCCACCGGCCGAAATCGCCGTGACAGGCCAACAGGCTCGGATCGCCCGGCCCGAGCGCCGCCGTCGCCATTGACGACATAAACCCGAAAATGCCCCAGAAGGCGCGAATCTTCATCGCGCCAGTTAACCTTAACTTTCTTGATAATTCGTGACCTCGGCGCGCGGTTTACCCCACGAGCGTCTTCTGCATTGCGAGGTCGTCCTCGATAAAAAACCCGACCGCCTCGTCGATCCCGGAATCGGGTCGGAACCCCAGCGCCTCGGCGCGCGGGGCGGTCAGCGCCTCGGGCCAGCTTCCGACGATCGACTGGATCGCCCGGTCGTGCCGCCACGAGAGCCGCGCGTGGGCCGCCGCGCCGCCGGCGCGCTTCAGCGCCTCGGCCATCTCGCCGACCGACACCGAATAACCCGGCAGCTGCAGCACGCGGTTGTGGCCCAGCGCCTCACCCGCCACATCCAGCGCATGCGCCAGCGAGGCGACGACGCGGCGCGGCGATGCCAGCGCCATTACGGTATCCGGGGACACCGGACACACCGCGTCCTGCCCGGCCAGCGGCTCGCGGATCATCGACGAGGCAAAGGTCGACGCCGCCCGGTTCGGCCGACCCGGCCGCACCACGACGGTCGGCAGCCTGAGCGCCCGCCCGTCGACAAAACCCTTGCGCGTGTAGTCGTTGACCAGCAACTCGCCGATTGCCTTCTGCGTGCCGTAGGAGCTTTGGGGCGTCAGCGCGGTGCCGTCGCCGACCGAGGGCGGCAGCGCCCCGCCATAGACCGCGAGCGAGCTGGCGAAGATTACCTTCGGCGCGCTGCCGAGCGCCCGGCATGCCTCGAGCACCGCGCGCGTGCCGTCGAGATTGACCCGGTAGCCGAGATCAGGGTCCGCCTCGGCCTGCCCGCTGACGATCGCCGCGAGGTGATAGACGGCGTCCGTCCCCGGTCCGATCAGCGCCCCAACCGTCGCCCGGTCGGCGATGTCGCCGGTCACCACCCGCACCCGCTTGTCGTCGGGCAGCGGCAGCGCCGACGGCGCATTGTCGAACAGCACCAACTCGTCGGCCTTGTCCTGTTCAAGCAGCAGCAGCGCCAGCCGCCGCCCGAGAAATCCGCACCCGCCGGTGATCACGATCTTCATGGTTCAAATCCGCCTTGGACCGCGGGCGTCCGCCCGCTCTTCGTTAAGATGCGGGCGTCCCGCCCGCTCTTGGGAGAAATGCGGGCGGGACGCCCGCGGCCCATTTGCCCATCATCCGATCCCGTATTTCTTCGCCCACCCCAGCCCCGCGACGGTGTCGCCCTTCGGCCGGTACTCGCAGCCGATCCACCCGCCATAGCCGATCTCGTCGAACAGGTCGAAGATGTACGGGTAGTGGATCTCGCCGACATCGGGCTCGTGCCGGCCGGGATTGCCGGCGATCTGGACATGCGGGTAGCGGCCGGCCAGCGCGCGCACCTTGGTGGCGATGTCCCCTTCCATGATCTGCATATGATAGAGGTCGAGCTGCAGCCGCAAATTGGGCCGCGCGACCTCATCGATGATCGCGATCGCGTCGTGGCTGTAGTTGAGGAAATAGCCGGGAATGTCGCGCGTGTTGATCGGCTCGATGATCGCGGTCAACCCCTCAGGCGCGAGCCGATCGGCGGCCCACTGTAAATTTTCGACATAGACGCGGGCGCCCAGCGCCTTGTCGTGCCCGTCCGGCCACAACCCGGCCATCGTGTGCACGAGTGGGCATTTCGTCGCCTTGGCATAGAGGATCGCCTTGTCGACCCCGGCCCGAAATTCGGTTTCGCGGCCGGGCAGCGCCGCCAACCCGCGCTCGCCCGCCGCCCAGTCGCCCGGCACCGTGTTGAAGAGGGCCAGCGACAGCCCGTTCTGCTCGAGCCGCGCGGCGATCACCTCGGGCGAATAGTCGTAAGGAAAGAGAAACTCGACCCCCCTGAACCCCAGCTTCGCCGCCGCCGCGAAGCGGTCGAGAAAATCCACCTCGTTGAACATCATGCTGAGATTGGCGGCGAATTTCGGCATCTTCGGGCTCCTCGCGGGACGCCGCTACTCTTTCCTCCCGGTCCCGCAAAAACAAGCCCGTCGGGAGGACCGTATTCACGTTGGAAATATGTATATACAAAAGATTGACGGGTAATGTGTGGAGTATTAGCTTCCGTGCCGGCGCCGATTTGAGCTTCAGCTTGCGGGCGCTTGAAAAATGCAGCTAAAGCGAGGGCGATCGACAATCCGCCCGGCACACGCTGCGGCGGATTTTTTGTTGGCCCGCGCCGCCCGGGTCGGTGCGGGGAGGCGGGTATGTTTCAGTTGGTGACGCGCCGGTCGGTTCTCGCAGCCGGGGCGGGTGTCGCGACGATGTTTGCGATCGGCCGTGCCCGGGCGGCAAAGCTCGATACGCTGCGTGTCGACTACGCCTATTACAACCCAGTCGCGCTGGTGCTGAAGGACAAGGGCTGGGTCGAGGAAGAATTCGGCAAGGACGGCACCAAGGTCGAATGGGTGCTGAGCCTCGGCAGCAACAAGGCGCTCGAATTCCTCAACGGCTCTGTCGTCGATTTCGGCTCGTCCGCCGGTTCCGCCGCGCTGCTCGCCCGCGCCAACGACATCCCGATCAAGGGCGTCTACATCTATTCCCGCCCTGAATGGACCGCGCTCGTCACCACCAAGGACTCGCCGATCCAGAAGGTCACCGACCTCAAGGGCAAGCGGGTCGCCGTCACCCGCGGCACCGACCCCTACATCTTCCTGCTGCGCGCGCTCGACCGGTTCGGCATGGGCGAGAAGGACATCAACATGGTCCTGCTGCAGCACCCAGACGGCAAGACCGCGCTCATTCGCGGCGATGTCGACGCCTGGGCCGGGCTCGATCCCTACATGGCGCAGACCGAGCTGCAGGACGGCTCCCGCCTGTTCTTCCGCGACCCGTCGCTCAACACCTACGGCTTTCTCAACGCCCGCGAGAATTTCATCAAGCAGTACCCGGATGAAACCCTGCGCCTCCTCAAGGTCTACGAGCGCGGCCGCTTGTGGTCGCTCGCCAATCCCGACGGGTTGCGCGACACACTCGCAAAGGCCGCCCAGCTCACCGCGCCGGTCGCCGCCAAGGAGTTGGAGCGCACCGACCTCTCGAACCCGGTCATCGGCAAGGAGCACCGCGACGCGATCGTCGCCGCCGGCGGCGTGCTGAAAAAGGCAGATATCGTCCCGGCCGGGATTGACATCGCCAAGGTCGCCGACGCTCTGGTCGACCCCGAATTCGCGCTCAAGCTCGACGTCAAGAAGGCCGCGGCCAAGTGAGGCGCTTCGCCGCCAGCCCGGCGCTCAGGACCGGCCTCGTCGGGCTGATCGTCCCGGGTCTGCTGCTGCTCGCGTGGCAGGTCGAAAGCGCGCTCGGCTGGGTCCGACCGAACCTGTTGCCGTCACCGCTCGCCGTGGTGAACATGGTCGTCGACCTCGCCCGCCGCGGCCAGCTCTGGGGTCATATCGAGATCACGCTGCTGCGCGTGCTGTTCGGGTTTCTGATCGGCGCGGCCGCTGCGACGGTCTGCGGTGCGCTGACCGGGTACTCGTCGCTGTGGCGGCGCCTGCTCGACCCGACCATCCAGGCCCTGCGCAGCATCCCGTCGATCGCGTGGGTGCCGCTCTTCATCCTCTGGCTCGGCATTTTCGAGGCGGCCAAGGTGACCTTGATCGCGGTCGGCGTGTTCTTTCCGGTCTACCTCAATCTGATGGCCGGGATCGAGACGGTTGACCGCCGCCTCGTCGAGGTCGGCCGCGTCTACCGCTTTTCGTCGTGGCGCCTGGTCCGCCGCATCCTGATCCCCGCGACTCTTCCGGCCTATATCACCGGGCTGCGCAGCGGGCTCGGGCTCGGCTGGATGTTTGTCGTCGCCGCCGAGATCATGGGCGCGAGTCAGGGGATCGGGTTTCTCCTGATCGACGGCGAGCAGACCGGCCGCCCCGCCCTCATCATCGCCGCGATCCTCCTCTTCGCGGTACTCGGCAAGCTCACCGATTTGGCGCTCTCATTGGCCGGGCGGCGCGCGCTCGCCTGGCAGGATTCGTTTGGCAATGCTCGAGATCAACGCTCTCTCCAAGCAGTTTGACGGCGCCTCCGCGCTCGCCGGCATCGATTTCTCGGTCGATGCCGGCGAGATCGTCGCCATCCTCGGCACCAGCGGCGCCGGCAAGTCGACGCTGTTGCGCATCGTCGGCGGGCTCGATACGGCGTCGTCGGGTGCGGTCAGCCTCGACGGCCGCGCCGTGATCGGCCCTAGCCCCAAGCTCGGCTTCGTGTTCCAGGAGCCCCGCCTGATGCCGTGGCTGTCGGTCCGGCAGAACGTGACCTTTGGCCTCGACGGGCTGTCGCGCGAGGAGCGTCGCGAGCGGGCCGAAACCGTGCTCGACCGGGTCGGGCTCGGCGATGTCGGCAACGCCTGGCCGCGCCAGCTTTCGGGCGGCATGGCCCAGCGGGTCGCGATCGCCCGCGCCCTCGTGACCCGCCCGTCGGTGCTGCTCCTCGACGAGCCGTTCAGCGCGCTCGACGCCTTCACCCGCCTCGGGCTCCAGGAACACCTCCTCGAAATCTGGCGCGCCGAGCGGCCGACGATGCTGTTCGTCACGCACGACATCGACGAGGCGCTGATGCTCGCCGACCGCGTCATCGTGCTGCTGGGCCGCCCCGGCCAAATCCGCCGCGACGAGCGCATCGACATCCCCCGCCCGCGCCGTCGCGGCGACCCCCGTCTTGCGCGCTGGCGCGAGCGCCTGTTCGATGATTTAAGCGGTATTCAGGATCGTCCAGGGCTGGGCCGTCCCGAACTGGTCGTCGCCAACGCGAGGTAACTGCACATGGACAGCGCCCGCCTGCGTGAGCTCCAGGCTCCGCTCAAGGACAAGTACCGCACCGACCCGGAGACGGCCGTGGTCACGCTGAAGGCCCGCGGCGACCTGACCGACGGCGCGATCGCCTGCAAGGTCGAAACCGGCCGCGCCCTCGTCGAGGCTGGCCTCCATCCGGCCACCGGCGGCAGTGGGCTCGAAGCTTGCTCCGGCGACATGCTGCTCGAAGCGCTCGTCGCCTGCGCCGGCGTCACGCTCAAGGCCGTCGCCACCGCGATCGACTTCAAGCTGCGCGGCGGCTCGGTCCATGCCGAGGGCGACCTCGACTTCCGTGGCACCCTCGGCGTCGAGCGCACCGCCCCGGTCGGCTTCCGCGACATCCGCCTGACCTTCACCCTCGACACCGACGAACCGGAAGACCGCCGCGCCAACCTGCTCAAGCTGACCGAGCGCTACTGCGTGGTCCTGCAAACCCTCCGCAACGCGCCGACGACCGAAGCGGCGGTGCAGACCGCCTGACGTAAGGCCTTATTTGCCGGCGCCGCCCCGGCCCGCTACTCTCCGCGAGACAGGCGCGAGGGAGGGGTGGCGTGGCGGTGCTGCTGGGGGCGATCGCCGACGATTTCACCGGCGCGACCGATCTGTGCAACACGCTTGTGCGGCGCGGGATGCGGTCGGTTCAGCTCATCGACGTGCCGCCGGAGGGCGCGCCGGCGCCCGATGCGGAGGCGGTCGTCGTTGCCCTCAAAAGCCGCACGATTCCGGCCGCCGAAGCGGTCGCGATGAGCCTCCGCGCGCTCGACTGGCTCAGGCGGGCCGGGGCGCGGCAGATCCTCTTCAAGTATTGCTCGACGTTCGATTCGACCGCGCTCGGCAATATCGGCCCCGTCGGCGAGGCGCTGCTCGACGCGCTCGGCGGCGATTTCACGCTCTACTGCCCGGCCTTTCCCGAAGCCGGCCGCACGATCTTTAAGGGCTATCTGTTTGTCGGCGACTTGCTGCTATCGGAATCGGGGATGAAGGACCACCCGCTGACCCCGATGCGCGACGCGTCGCTGGTGCGGGTGCTGCAAGCGCAGAGCCGCGGCAAGGTCGGGCTCGTCCAGCACGCGACGGTCGCGCAGGGGCCGGAGGCGATCGCGGCCGCCTTCGCCAAGCTGCGTGCCGAGGGCTGCCGCCACACGGTCATCGATGCCATCGCCGACCGCGACCTGGAGGCGATCGGCGCGGCCGCCGCCGATTTCCCGCTAATCACCGGCGGCTCCGGCATCGCGCTCGGCCTCCCCGCAAATTTCCGCAGGCAAGGGCTGCTCGCCGCCGGCGAGGCCGCATCGCTGCCGCGCGTCGAGGGGCCGGCGGCGGTCATATCGGGGTCATGCTCGACCGCCACGCAAGGCCAGGTCGCGCACATGAAGGAGCGGGCGCCGGTCTTTGATGTAGACCCGGTCGCCGTCGCCGACGGAAATCCGGTCGCCGCCGAGGCGCTCGCCTGGGCGAAGCCGCTGCTCGGCGACCATCCCGTGCTCGTCTCGGCCACGGCGCCGCCGGACCAGGTCGCCGCGGTGCAGCAGCGCCTCGGCCGCGAGCGCGCCGGCGCCCTCGTAGAAGAAACGCTGGCCGCGGTCGCGAAAGGCCTCGTCGACGCCGGCGTGCGCCGCCTCGTCATCGCCGGCGGCGAGACCGCAGGCGCGGTCGTGCAGGCGCTCGGCGTTACCGGGCTCAGGATCGGCGGTCAGATCGATCCCGGCGTGCCGTGGACCGTCAGCCTCGGCGACCGCCCGCTCGCGCTGGCCCTCAAATCCGGCAATTTCGGCGCGCCCGACTTTTTCCTGCGCGCCTTTGATGTGCTTGAGGGAACATCCGCATGACCGACGCCAAATCCCGCGAGGCGATCTGCCGACTGGGCGCCTCGATCTTCGAGCGCGGGCTGACCGCGGGGTCGTCGGGGAATCTGAGCGTCCGGGTCGAGGAGGGCTGGCTGATGACCCCGACCAATGCCTCGCTCGGCCGGCTCGATCCGGCGCGGCTGTCGCTGATCGGCGATGACGGCAAGCTCAAATCGGGCGACCCGCCGACCAAGGAAAGCTTTCTGCACCGCGTCATGTACGAGGAGCGCGGCGACACCGGCGCGGTCGTTCATCTGCATTCGACGCATTCGGTCGCCGTCTCGTGCCTCGCCGAGCTCGACCCGCACGACCTCCTGCCGCCGATCACCGCCTATTACGTGATGCGCGTCGGCAAGCTCCCGCTGGTCCCGTATTTCAAGCCCGGCGACCTCGCCCTCGCCGAGGCGGTGCGCGGGTTCGCCGGCAAGCACCACGCGGTGCTGCTCGCCAATCACGGGCCGGTCGTCGCGGGGTCGAGCCTCGACGCTGCGGTCAACGCGGTCGAGGAGTTGGAGGAGACGGCAAAGCTCTACCTGCTCCTGCGCGGCGCCAAGACACGATTCCTGACCCCGGCCCAGGTCGCCGAATTGCGCGACTGACGCGCCTGCCGGTAGAGTAGCCGTCACGAAAAAAACGCGAGAGGACTCGGCCATGACGACGCGCAATCGCATCCGGTGCGGCTTGGCGGCCTTGGGGCTGGCGATCGCCGGGCTGGGCGGCGTCGCCCCCATCGCCCGGGCCGCCGACCCCGAACCGATCAAGATCGGCTTCAGCATGGAATTGACCGGCCCGTTCTCGGTCGTCGGCAAGACCGGCCTCGCCGCGTTCCAGATCTGGTCCGAGGACGTCAACGCCAAAGGCGGGTTGCTCGGCCGCCCGGTCAAGCTCGTCTATTACGACGATCAATCGAACCCGGCGAACGTGCCCGGCATCTACACAAAGCTGATCGACGTCGACAAGGTCGACCTGCTCATTTCCAGCTACGGCACCAATCTCGTCGTGCCGGCGATGCCGGTGGCGATCCAGCACAACCGGCTGTTCTTCGGACTCTTCGCACTCGCCGCCAACGACAAGTTCCATTACCCCAAATACTTCTCGATGCTGCCGTTCGGCCCCGACCCGGTGAAGACCTTTGCCGAGGGCTATTTCGACCTGGCCGCGGCACAGACCCCGAAGCCAAAGACGGTCGCGATCGTCGCCGCCGACGCGGAATTCCAGCACAAGGCGGCCGAAAGCGCGCGCGGGCACGCCAAGCGGACCGGCATGGAGATCGTCTACGACCGCGCCTACCCGCCGAACACGGTGGATTTCTCGCCGATCGTGCGCGCGATCCAGGCGGCCCAGCCCGACATCGTCTACATCTCATCCTACCCCTCTGACACGGTCGGTATGATGCGCTCGATCGGTGAGATGGGGCTCCGCGCCAAGATGATCGGCGGCGGCCTTGCCGGCCTGCAGGCGGCGGCGATCAGGATGCAGCTCGGCGACATGGCCAACGGTGTGACCAACACCGATCTGTGGGAGCCGACGCCGACGATGAACTTCCCCGGCGTCGCGGACTTCCTGAAGAAATACCAGGCGGTGGCCGCGAAAGAGGGGATCGATCTGCTCGGCTATTTCCTGCCGCCTTTCGCCTACAGCGAACTGCAGGTACTGGAGCAGGCCATCGACGCTACAAAGACGCTCGATAACGACAAGCTCGTGGAGTACATCCACGGGCATCCGTTCAAGACGATCGAGGGCGATATTTCCTTCGGCCCCGATGGCGAGTGGACCGAGGCACGGCCGATCTGGGTGCAGTACCACGGCATCAAGGGCCATGACGTCGACCAGTTTCGCGGGGCCCAGACCGTCACGATCCTCTCCCCGGCCAAATTCAAGACCGGCGACCTGATCTACCCGTATACGAAGGCGCGGGAGTAGCCGCGAAGCACTGTTGGCGCAAAAGAACGCGGAGGACTAAGGAGAGGACGCGGCGGCGCTAGGTTTGACTCAGTAAGACTAGGCCGCGGCGAAACCAAAGCCTGCTCTTTTTCTCATTCACCGCATCCGCACGAAATAGTCCTCATACGGGATGTCGTTGCTGATCAGCACGTCGACGTCGAGCGCGATGCCGGTCACCATGCGGGCGGCGTCGCTGGCGAGGAAGAGAACGGCCTCGGCAATGTCCTCGGCCTCGACCAATGCGGCCGAGCGGGATTTTCTTGCCGCGCGGGGCTTTTTGCTCGGCGGTCGGGGCGGATTCCGCAAACGGTGTCGCGGTCGGCCCCGGGCACACCGCGTTGACCATAAAGGCATTGGGCATGGCGGCCTCCCTCATTTGCGTCGCCGCAGTCTAGTCGCAAATCCGGTATTCTCCCCCCCACGCACTTCCGTCCGAGAGACGCCATGACCTATGCCGCCCCGCTCGCCGATATGCGTCTCACCCTGTCGGCCGTCGCCGGAGTGGCGGGCGAGACCGCCGAGCTGGCGGACCAGATTCTCGGCGAGGCGGCGAAATTCGCCGCGACCGAGCTGGCGCCGCTCAACCCGGTCGGCGACCGGATGCGCAGCGTGCTCGAAAACGGCGTCGTGCGGACGCCGCCGGGGTTTCGCGAGGCGTACCGCAAATTCGTCGAGGGCGGCTGGATGGGGCTGTCGTGCGACCCAGGGCATGGCGGGCAGGGACTGCCGCTCGCCATCGCGGCGCCAGTCATCGAGATGTGGAACTCGGCCTGCATGGGCTGGGCGCTGTGCCCGCTCCTGACCCACGGGGCGATCAACATGATCGAGGCGCACGGCTCGCCGGAGCAGAAGCGGCTCTACCTCGGCAAGCTCGTCTCCGGCGAATGGCCCGGCACGATGAATCTGACCGAGCCGCAAGCCGGCTCCGACCTCGGCGCGCTGCGCACCCGCGCGGTGCCGGCAAACGACCTGAGATGGGGCGAGCACTACCGCATCCAGGGGCAGAAGATCTTCATCACCTACGGCGACCACGACTACAGCGACAACATCATCCACATGGTGCTGGCCCGGACTCCCGACGCGCCGCCGGGCAGCCGCGGCATCTCGCTGTTCCTGGTGCCGAAATTCCTGCTCGACAAAGACGGCAAGCCCGGCGAGCGCAACGACCTCCGCCCGCTCCGGCTGGAAGAGAAGCTCGGCATCCACGCCTCGCCGACCTGCGTCATGTCGTACGGCGACGACGGGGGCGCGGTCGGCTGGATGATCGGCGAGAAAAACCGCGGTCTCGAGGCGATGTTCACGATGATGAACAGCGAGCGTCTGTTGGTCGGGGTGCAGGGCGTCGCGATTGCCGAGCGGGCTTATCAGCAGGCGCTCGATTATGCCCGTAGCCGCGTGCAGGGCCGCCCCATTGGCATGTCGCGCGACGGAGCGGTGCCGCCGATCGTCCACCACCCCGATGTCCGCCGCATGCTGCTGGTGATGCGCGCCGGCGTCGAGGCGATGCGCGCGCTCGCCTACTACGCCGCCGCCGCGATCGACCGGTCGCGCGCCGAAACCGAGCCCGAGCCCCGGTTCCGCGCCGAGCGCCGCGCCGATCTGCTGATCCCGGTCTTGAAGGCGTGGTGCACCGATCTCGGCGTCGAGATCGCCTCGCTCGGCGTCCAGGTGCATGGCGGCATGGGCTATATCGAGGAGACCGGCGCCGCCCAGCATCTGCGCGACGCCCGCATCGCGCCGATCTATGAAGGCACCAACGGCATTCAGGCCAATGACCTGGTCGGCCGCAAGCTCGGCCGCGATGGCGGCGAGGCCGCCCGCGGGTTCTTCGCCGAAATCCGCGCCACCCTCGCCGACCTGCCGCTCCGCGACGAGCTAACCGCGGGGCTGGCCGCGCTCGATGAAGCCACCAGCCACCTCGTCGCCGCCGACCCCGCCGCGGCCGCCGCCGGCTCCGCGCCCTACCTCGCCCTCTTCGGCACCGTCGCCGGCGGCTGGCTGACCGCCCGCGTCGCCGCCGCCGCGCAGGGCACCGCCCTCGCCGCGGTCAAGCTCGCCACCGCGCGCATCTATGCCGAGCATTACCTCGCCCGCGCCGCCTCCTATCTCCCGGCGATCAGGGGCGGCGCGACCATCGTCGATTTCAACCCGGATCTGCTTTGACCCGATCGGCCGCCGTGCCGCCCGCGGCGCGGGTGATCGCGCATGCCGACGACGTGCGGCTCGGCATTCTCTACATGCTGGCGTCGGTGTTCCTGTTCTCGATCCAGAACGCGATCGGCAAGTGGCTCGCCCAAACCTATCCGATCCCGATGCTGGTGTTCTTTCGCAGCGCGGTCGCCCTGCTGCCGTCGTTCATCCTCGTCTACCGCGCCGGCGGATTTGGGGTCATGCGCACGACGCGGCTCGGCGCACAGTTCAGCCGCGCCGCGATCTGGGGCGGGTCGAATGTCGCCTCGTTCTTCGCCTATCACCTGCTGCCGCTCGCCGACGCGGTGGCGCTGACCTTCGCCGCACCGTTGTTCCTGACCGCGCTCAGCTACCCGATGCTCAAGGAGCGGGTCGGCCAGGCACGCTGGATCGCGGTCAGCGTCGGGTTCGCCGGCGTGCTGGTGGTGGCGCATCCGGAGGGCAACGGCAGCATCATCGGCATGGAAAGTGCGCTCGCCTGCGCGATCTGCAACGCCATCGGCACGCTCACGGTCCGCGGCCTCACCAAAACCGACCACAGCGCCTCGATCGTCACCTGGACCGCGATCTTCATGACCGCCGGTGCATTGCCGGCACTGCCGTTCTACTGGGTAACCCCGACCCCGCTCGATTTCTGCCTGTTCTGCTCGATCGGCCTGATCGGCGGCATCTCGCAATACTGGACGACGCTGGCGCTCTACTATGCCCCCGCCGCCGCGGTATCGCCGTTCAACTACACCGCCCTGATCTGGTCTTCGGTCCTCGGGTTTTTCATGTGGAGCGAGATCCCGACCGTGCCGACAATCATCGGCGGCGCGATCGTCACCCTCTCCGGGCTCTACCTATTAAGGCACGAAGCCTTCCGCCGCCGGCATCCGCCGAGGGCGGCGGCCAATTAAGGAGCGCGGGTGTCCCGCCCGCGCTCCCGGTGCTGCTACTCCGCCGCTTGCGGCATCGACTTGATGTCGGTGGAGTATTTCAAATGGACCGGGCTGTTGAGCTGGAATGGGTCCTTGAGGCCGAGTTCCTCGCCGATTTCGCGCATCGCCGGCATCACTTCCTGGCCCAATAGGCGGATGCAGGTGCGGGCGTCTTCGTCGGAGACCGAGCCGTCATTGCCCCAGATCCCGTAGATCGACGGCCTTGTCTCTTCGAGCACGCGGCGGATCTTCGGAATCACCGTCTTGGGGGTGCCGAAGAAGATGCGGCCGTCGGCGACCTGCTGCTCGAAGGTCGGACGACCGCGCGGGTTGACCGCGCGCCCGACCGCGAACTCGACGAAGTTACGGCGATGCTCCGGCGAGAAATAGCCTGACGGGCTCGACCACACCGGATGCGCGAGGCCGGTGAACTCGCCCTGCATCCACAGGAACTGACGGGCGTTCCTCTCGGCCTTCTCCTCGCTGTCGGAGACGTGAATCTGCTGCAGGTAGCCGCGGTTCTCCGGCCCCGACTCGTAACCGGTCTCAAGCGCGATCCGGTCATAGAGCTCCCAGATCTTCTTGGTCGCCTCGATCGAGGTGTTGAGCGCGATATAGGGATAGCGCTGCTTGGCCGCCCAGATGATCGTCTCCTGGCTCAGCACGCCGGGAATCCACACCCGCGGATAGGGCTTTTGCAGCGGCACCGCCCACGGGTTGACGACGCGATGCTGGAAATGCGTGCCTTCCCAGCGGAACGGCCCCGGCCGGCTCCACGCCGCGGTGACGAGCTCGTGCGCCTCCTCGAAGCGCTCGCGGTTGAAGGCCGGGTTGACGCCCGTCGCGAGCTGCTCCTGCCCGCCGCCGCGGACAAAGCCGGAAACGAGCCGGCCCTTCGAGATCATGTCGATCATCGCCAATTCTTCGGCGAGTCGGATCGGGTTCTCGGCCAGCGGTAGTGGGTTGCCGAGGAGGACGATCTTGGCCTTCTTGGTCACGGCCGCGAGGATCGAGGCGAAAATGTTGCACTTGGCCTGCATGCAGAACGGCGCGTTGTGGTGCTCGTTGAGCATAAAGCCTTCGACACCCTGCTCCTCGGCATAGATGTAATGCTCAAGGTACTGGTTATAGAGTCGGCTGCCGGCGACCGGGTCGAAGTGCTTATTCGAGAACATCAGCGCGGTATGGCCGGTCTCGAGCCCGATCTCGGCCGGATAGGCGGACATCGGCTGTTCGGTGAAATACATCACATGCATGGCGGCCTCCTTGGATGGGACCGCGGGCGTCCCGCCCGCATCTAGCGTAAGGTTGCGGGCGAGACGCCCGCGCTCCTAATTTTCCTCGATGAAACTTGTCACCAGCCGGGCCAGCTCGTCCGGCTTTTCCATGTCGACGCAATGCCCCGCGCCGGCGACGATCTCCAGCCGCGCGTTGCCGAGCGACTTGGCGTAAAGCTCGCCGGCGCTGCGGGGTACGATCCGGTCGTGCTCGCCCCAGGCGACGAGCGCCGGCGCCTTCACCCCACCGAGGAGGTTTGGGAGGCTCGGCGTATACATGTACGGCTTCCACGCGATGCGGAAGCTCATCTCGCGGCACAAATCCCAGTCGACGAGCTGCTCGGTCGTCACGTCGCCATAAACGCGGGCAAACGCGCTCGGATCGTGGAACCCGGCCTGGGCATAGTCGATATAGCTGACGATCGCCTGGTCGAAGATGTGGCCCTCGGGCGGCTTCACCCCCATCGCGCCGACCAGCACGATGCGGTGGTAATCGCGCGGCGCCTGCGTCGCCATCTCAGCCGCGATCCAGCCGCCGAAGCCGAGGCCGACGAGGCTCGGCCGGTCGACCTTCAACTCGGCCAGCATCCACTGGTACAGGGAAGCGATGTCGCGCGGATGGCGCATCCATTGCGGCCGCTCGGCCTCTTGGCCAAAGCCGGGATGGTTCGGCACGATCACGTCGAACTTGGCCGACAGCGCCTCGTAAAACGGCAGCTTGTCGAGGGTGCCGGTATCGTGGTGAAGCACCAGCAAAGGCCGGCCGCTGCCGCCGCGGCCGATACGCAGCTTGAGACCGCCCAGATCGATATGCTCTTCGCGCCACGCCGCCGCCATCGCGATCCCCGCTGCTCTCGGTTGCTGATGATAAGCCTACAGGCTCATCTGCGGCGACTGCAACGCCGGAAAGCGCAGAGCGCCTTGCGCGGGGCTCAACGCTCGCCCGGACCCGCGGGCGTCAAATCCCCCGCCGCGTCGATCAGCCAGCCGGCGAGCCAGCGTGCGAGCGAGCGGCGTACCAGCACGCGATAGGCCGGCGCCGGCGCGACCTGATCGAGGATCACCGGCACCTTCGCGAGCAGGGTCTGCGCGCAGTCGCCGGGACCAAACGCGCGCGGATGCAGGTCGATGCCGCACCCCCTTTCGAGCAGCCGCCGCGCCGCCCCGCCGGAGATCGCGATCACCGCGCGGCTTGACGACAGATCGGTGACGACCGCGCCCTCGACACGGTCGAGCCTCTGCACCAGCCCCGCGTCGTCGCCTTCCGGCGCGGTCACGAGCCATTCGTCCGGCCCGAGCCACAGCACGCGCACCGCTCCCATCGCCGCAACCCGGTTCGCCTCCAGCGGCAGCGGCAGCCCGGCGAGATAGGCCGAGGCGCGCCCGCGCCGCCGCACCCCGACCTGCCGCATGAACGGCATCTCGGCGAGTGCCACCGATCCGCCTGGCGCCGCCCACGGCAACATGCCCTCAAGCGGCGAATGGCGCGGCTCAGCCATCGCGCCGCCGCCCTTCGGGATCGTAGAACGTCGGTGCGCCGATCCGCATCGACACCAGCCCGCCGGGTAGCGGCGCCCAGACCTGTTCGCCCCGCCGCGCGCGCCCTTCCTTCACCAATCCCAACGCGAAATTGCGCCCGATGCGGGCCCCAAAATAGCTCGACGTCACATGCCCGACGATCGCGGCGCCGGGCGTGTTCTCGGCGACCAGCGCGGCCCCCTCCGGCACCAGCACCTTCGCATCGTCCGGGACGAGCCCGACAAGCTGCTTGCGGTCGGCGCGGACCAGGTCGCGGCGAGCGAGCGAGCGGCGGCCGAGAAAATCCTTGTCCCGGGCGAGCATCCGTTCGAGCCCGAGATCGACCGGGGTCACCGAACCGTCGGTCTCGTGCCCGATCATGAAGTAGCCCTTTTCGGCGCGCATCACGTGCATCGCCTCGGTGCCGTAAGGGACCGCACCGGCCTCCGCGAGACGCCGCCACAACGCGAGGCCGTAATCGGCCGGCACGTTGATCTCGTAGCAAAGCTCGCCTGAAAAGCTGATGCGGAAAACCCGCGCCGGGATGCCGGCGATGTCCGCCTCGCGCATGGCCATGAACGGAAAATCGGCGAGGTCGAGGGAAGGCGCGAGCGCCGCCAGCATCTCGCGCGATTTCAGCCCCGCCAGCGTCGCGTTGGTCCACTCCTCCGTCAGCGAGGTGCAAAACACATCGAGATCGGTCCATTCGGTCTGCAGCCACTCCTCGAACCAATCGAGCACGGTCGCCGCGTTTCCGGTCGTCGTCGTGATCAGGAACCGGTCCGCGGCGAGCCGGGTGCCGACGCCGTCGTCGAACACCATCCCGTCGTCGCGGCACATCACCCCGTACCGACACCGTCCCGGCGTCAGATTGCTCCAGCGATTGACGTAGATGCGCTCGAGAAACGCCGCCGCATCCGGCCCGACCAGCTCGATCTTGCCGAGCGTCGAGGCGTCGAGCATCGCCGCCCCGTCGCGCACGGCGAGACATTCGCGCCGCACCGCCGCTGCCATGCTCTCGCCCGGTCCCGGGTAATATCGCGCCCGCTTCCACTGCCCGACATCCTCGAAGACGGCGCCGGCGGCGACGTGCCAATCGTGCATCGGCGTTAGCCGCACCGGATCGGATAACGCGCCGCGCTCGCGTCCGGCGAGGAGGCCGAATGTCACCGGCACGGTCGGCGGGCGAAACGTCGTCGTGCCGGTCTCGGCGAGGCTGCGCCCGACCGCGGCGGACAACAGCGCGGCGCCGACGAGGTTTCCGGTGCGGCCCTGGTCGGTGCCCATGCCGAGTGTCGTGTAGCGCTTGACGTGCTCGATCGCGGCAAACCCCTCGCGTGCCGCGAGCGCGATGTCGGCCGCGGTCACGTCGTTGTGCAGATCGACAAAGCTGCGCGGCGCACCGCCCGCCACCGGAACCAGCCACACCGGGCGCGGCGGTGTTACGTCCGCCTCCGCCCTCGGCAGCGGCGCACCGGTGCCGGCCGCACTCCCCTCGTGGATCGCAGCGGCAAGCGAGAAGGTGCCGTTCGCCCCACCGACGCAAACGATCTCGGCATCCTCCGCCTGCGGCACGAGCGCGGCGATCCCGGCATCGAAGGCGAGCCGGCCGCGCGCGTGTGCGAAAAGCTGCACGTTCGGGTTCCACCCGCCGGACACGGCCAAGAGGTCGCAATCGATCGCGACGCGCCGGCCGGTCACCGCAGCCCCGTCATCGCTCAGCGGCTGAACCCAGACCCGCCGCAGCCCGTGCCGCCCGGCGGTCGCGACGACCGCGTGGCCCGGGTAGAACGGCGTCCCATGCCCCCGCCGCCGCGAGGCCGGGCCCGGCTCGGCACGCAGGTCGACGATCGCCGCGATCGCTACCCCGGCCTCCGCCAACGTCGCGGCGGCCTCGTATGCACTGTCATCGTTCGTGAAGACCACCACCTCGCGGCCGGGCGCGACGCCGTAACGGGCCACGTAGCCGGCGGCCGCATCGGCCAGCATGATCCCGGGCCGGTCGTTGTCGGGAAAGGCGATGGGCCGCTCCTGGGCGCCGCTCGCGAGCACGATGCGGCCGGCGCGGATATGCCACAGAAGCTGCCGCGCCGGCCCATCCGGCGCCTGCTCCGCCGCGACCACGTAGTTGCCGTCATAGCGGCCGAGCACGGTCGTGCGCGGCAGCAACCGCACCTCCGGCATCGCGGCAAGTTCGGCGAGGATCGCGGCCACCCGCTCGCTTTCAAGCCCACGCCCGACCAGCGGCCCGCCGAACTCGCCGTCCCCGTCCGCGAGGATCACCCGCGCACCCGCCCTTCCCGCCGCAAGTGCCGCAGCAAGCCCCGCCGGGCCGCCGCCGATCACCAGCACGTCGCAATGCGCGTGGGACTTGTCGTAGCGCGAGGGGTCCGGCGCCTCCGGCACGCGCCCGAGCCCCGCCATCCGGCGCAATAGCGGCTCCCACAGCCACGCCCAGCCCGCCATGAAAGTCTTGTAGTAGAACCCGGCCGGCAGAAACCTGGCGAACCGGTCCGCAAGCGCGCCGGCGTCCCACCGCAGGCCCGGCCAGCAGTTCTGGCTCCGCGCGATCAGCCCGTCATAAAGCGGCGTCTGGCTCGGCCGGCAATTGGGCTCGACCGACGCGCCCTCTCCGAGCTGCACGAGCGCCGACGGCTCCTCCGGGCCGCAGGAGAATATCCCGCGCGGCCGATGGTACTTGAAGCTGCGCCCGACCAGCCTGACCCCATTGGCGAGCAGCGCGGAGGCGAGCGTGTCGCCCGGATGCCCCTCATACTCGCGCCCGTCGAAGCGAAAGCGCAGCACGCGCCCGCGGTCGATCCGGCCGCCGCGCGCGAGGCGATAGGGCTGGGTCACGGATCGCCGCCATGCGAGCCGGGATCCGGCGGCTTCTCGCCGATCTTGTAGACCGCGAGGATGCGGTGCGAGACCGTGTCGCGCAGCACGTTGAACCAGCGCCGGCACCCAGCCTGGTGCACCCAGCGCTCGGCGAAGACGCCGCGCGGGTTGTTGCGCATGTACAGGTAATCCGCCCAGGCCGCGTCGTCGGTCGCGCTGTGGTCCGCCCGCGAGACATGCGCCTCGCCGCCATAGCGAAACTCGGTCTCGTCGCGCTCGCCGCACCAGGGGCAAGAGATCAGCAGCACCCGACGATCATCCTTCCCAATCGCCATCTAACCAGGATGCGGCCGTCAGCTCCTCAAGTGCTTTCCCACACTTTTCCGAGGAAAAATCGACGCTATCGCGGATTGCGGCATTGACCGGCGCTGCGAAAACCGTGGCGACAGCGTGAACCGCATCGTGCCGGTCCAAGCCTTCCCCGATCAGGCGCTCCAGCACCGCCTCTACGACCGGCTCTTCGCCGGAGGCGAGGTTGTCTTCGACGATCACGTGAAAGATGGCATGCGCCGACCGCCTGGCGCGCGGAAGCGGCGCCCGTATGCGACGGTGATACTCCTCGACGATCCCGATACGCTCGTCTTCGGACAGGGCGAGCCAGGCGCCAGGTTCGGGAGCGACGAGGGCATCGCCGTCGCGACTTGCTCTTACGTGGTCCAGCGCATGCCGCGCTCCACGAAGAAAGCTTTCACCCGATTTCGACATTTAGGCCGCCTCCGATCTCTCAATGCGCCACCGCGGCGGCGCCGTGTTCGTCGATTAGGGCGCCGGTGGTGAAGCGGTCGAGGGCGAAGGGGGCGGCGAGCGGGTGGGGCTCGTCGCGGGCGATCGTGTGGGCGAAGACGTGGCCGGCGCCGGGGGTCGCCTTGAACCCGCCGGTGCCCCAGCCGCCGTTGAGGTAGAGCCCGCCGACCGGCAGCTTGCCGACGATCGGCGAGGCGTCGGGCGACACGTCGACGATCCCGGCCCAGCTCCGCATCATCCTGAGCCGCGAGAAGATCGGAAACAATTCCAGCGCCGCCGCCATCTGCGCCTCGATCACATGAAACGAGCCGCGCTGAGCATAGGAGTTGAACGCGTCGATGCCGGCGCCCATGACGAGCTCGCCCTTGTCGCTCTGGCTGACATAGACATGAACCGTGTTCGACATCACGACGCAGTCGAGCACCGGCTTGACCGGCTCCGACACCAGCGCCTGCAGCGGATGGCTTTGCAGCGGCAGCCGCACCCCGGCCATCGCCGCCAGCACCGAGTTGTGCCCGGCCGCCGAGATCGCGACCTTTTCGGCGGCGATCGTCCCGCGGCTCGTCTCGACCCCGGTCACGCGCCCGCCGGCGGTACGGATCGCCGTCACCCCGCAATCCTCGATGATGTCGACGCCGAGCGCGTCGGCGGCACGCGCGAAGCCCCAGGCGACCGCGTCGTGCCGCGCCACCCCGCCGCGCGGCTGCACGGTGGCGCCGAGGATCGGGTGCCGCGCATCGGGCGCGGTGTTGAGGATCGGGCAGAACCGTTTGACCCCGGCCGCGTCGAGCCATTCGGCGTCGATGCCGTTGGCGCGGTTGGCGAAGACGCGGCGGCGGCCCTCGCGAATGTCCGCCTCGTTATGCGCGAGGTTCAGCACGCCACGCTGGCTCAGCATGACATTGTAGTTGAGCGCGGCCGCCAGCCCCTCCCAGAGCTTCAGCGAGTGCTCGTAGAGCCGGGCGCTTTCGTCCCACAGATAGTTCGAGCGGATGATCGTCGTGTTGCGCCCGGTATTGCCGAGCCCGATCGGCCCCTTGTCGAGCACGGCGACGTCGCGAATGCCGTGTTCCTTGGCGAGGTAATACGCAGTCGCGAGGCCGTGCCCGCCGCCGCCGATAATGACGACGCGGTACGAATCGCGCGGCGCCGGCTTGCGCCAGAGCGGCGTCCAGTGCCGGTGCCGGCTCAGCGCATGGCGCGCCAGGGACAGGATCGAATAACGCTGCACCGCCGGAGGGTAGAGGAATTTAACCACCCGCGCCTATACTTACCGCGGTGACGACCGGGCAGAACAAATATTGGAACAACCCCACCGGCTGGCCCGAGACCGTCCGCTTTCTCGAGCGGCCTGTCCTGGCTCACATGGGCGGCGGGCGCCCCGGTGGTGCTGATCTCGGGCTTCACCCACCCGGTCAACGAGTTCCAGACGCCCTATCGGGTCATCAACTACCACGTCTGCAATTCGTGCGGGAACGACCAGCTTCTGCGTTTCGACCGGGGCGACTTCATGCGTTGCCCCCGCCACCAGAACACGCCCCGCCAGTTCGAATGCTCGCGCCTGATCACTTCCGAGCAGGTCAAGGATACCACCCGCCGCATTCCCGGCTTCGGCCGGCCAGCCTCTTCGCCTGAGCCTCACGCGGAGGATACGGCGACCTCACATTTGTATTATCGTCCACCGCCTGACGGGGTTACATTGTCAAAGGTGCGGAAAACCTAACCGATTGAATTTTAAACGACGTCCCCGTAGCTCAGCCGGATAGAGCATCGGTTTCCTAAACCGGGGGTCACAGGTTCGAGTCCTGTCGGGGACGCCAATACCCCGGGTGCCGCCGAGCGCGTCGGCGCCGGGCCGGCTATGACGCGAGTAAGCGCCGGATCTCTTCGAGCAGTTCGTCGTTGTTGACCGGCTTGCGGATGATCGGGCCGAGCGCTTCCCGGTCGAGCCCCGTCACGTCATAGCCGCTGATGTAGATGATCTTGATCTCGCGGCGCCGCAGACGCGCCATGCGCCCGAGCGCGAGACCATTGACGCGGTCGGGCATCACGATGTCGAGGAGGAGCAGGTCTACCGTCTCGTCGCTTTCGAGGATTTCGAGGGCGAGCCGATAGTCCGGCGCGAGACGCACCCCGTAGCCGACCAACCGCAATTGCGCGCCGAGCGCCTCGCGGAACCCCTCGTCGTCATCGACGATGAGGATGCTCCTTGACGTTGTGTTGCCGGCCGGGTCGATCGCCGCGGTCATCTTCTGTTCCTCAACCCCAACGGGCACGTCGCCCCAACATGATATCGACCACCACCCCGATTTGCTACAACGACCCCTAAGAGTTTGTTAGCGCGCCTTGCGAAGGATGGATCGGATGGCACAAACGATACAAGCAATCATCCCCAATCTGATCGAAAAGCACCATCAGTTCCTGCTCGACGAGTGGCAGGCCTGTCAGAAGCGCGAGGGTGCGCTGGCCGGGCAGATTACCGAGTCGCAGCTCGCCGACCAATCCCGCCGGTTCCTCGGCGAGTTGCGGCGGGGCGTCGGGGCGGGGCGTTTCGACGACATCTCCGGCCACGAATGGGATTCAACGCGATCGCTGCTCGACGAGGTGGCCGGTGAGCGGGCCATTCAGGGCGTGTCGCCGACCGAGACGGCGATTTTTGTCTTCTCGCTGAGGGAACCCTTGTTCTCGCTGCTGCGGCAGGAGCTCAGCGATGTGGATATCCTGGCCCGTGAGACCTGGGCCGCCTCGCTGCTGATCGACAAGCTGGGGCTTTACACCGTCGAGGCCTACCAGAAGGGGCGGGAATCCGTGATCCGGCGCCAGCAGGAGGAGCTGCTGGAGCTGTCGACGCCGGTGATCCAGCTTTGGGACGGCGTCCTCGCGCTGCCGCTGATCGGCACGCTGGACAGCGCGCGGACCCAGACGGTGATGGAAAGCCTGTTGGAGCGCATCGTTTCCTCCGGCGCCGAGGTGGCGATCATCGACATCACCGGCGTCCCCACGGTGGACACGCTGGTGGCGCAGCATCTGATCAAGACCGTGTCGGCCGCGCGGTTGATGGGCGCCGACTGCATCATAAGCGGCATCCGGCCGCAGATCGCGCAGACGATCGTCCATCTCGGGCTCGAGCTCGATGTCGTCTCCAAGGCGACGATGGCCGACGCATTCGCGCTGGCGCTGCGCCGAATGGGCAAGACGGTCACCGAGCGCGCCCAAGCCACGCAAGCGGGCGAATAGCGCGATGGGCGAAATCCCCATCCTGAAGATCGGCGATTGCCTGCTGGTCTCGATCCAGGTCGACATGCACGACCAGATGGCGTTGGCGCTGCAGGACGATCTGACCATCCGCATCGTCGACAGCCGCGCGCGGGGCGTGATGATCGACATCTCGGCACTCGAAATCGTCGATTCGTTCATCGGGCGGATGCTCAACAACATCGCCGGAATGTCGCGCGTCCTCGACGCGGTCACCGTGGTGGTCGGGATGCGCCCCGCTGTCGCGATCACCCTGGTCGAGCTGGGCTTGACGCTGACGGGGGTGCGCACTGCCCTCAACGTCGACAAGGGCCTCGCCTTGATCCGCCGGATCATCGACGACGATTCAGGGGATCTCCGTGCCGGTCGAAAGTAGTGAAGACATGCCGGTTGCGAGTTCCGACGATGTCGTCCGGGTGCGTCAGGTGGTTCGCGGAAAGGCGGTGGCGGCGGGGTTCAGCCTGGTCGATCAAACCAAGCTCATCACCGCGGCGAGCGAGATCGCACGAAACACGGTCGATTATGGCGGCGGCGGCACGCTGACGCTGGAAACGCTGCGCGAAGGGGCGCGCCGCGGAGTTCGCCTGATCTTTGTCGATCAGGGGCCCGGTATCGCCGATCTCGATCAGGCGATGACCGACGGCTACACGAGCGGATCGGGGCTGGGACTGGGGCTTAGCGGCGCCAAGCGGCTGTGCAACGAATTTGCCGTGAAAACCGCCGTGGGCGAAGGGACAATCGTGACGCTGGCCCGTTGGCGCTAGCGTGATCACAACCGTTGCACATTCGAGTGACGTGGGCGAAGCCCGCAGGGCGGCCACGGAGTTTGCGCGCAAGGCGGGTGGAAGTGAGGCGCAGCTTGGGCGCATCGCCCTCGTCGCCACCGAGATGGCGACCAATATCGTCAAACACGCCGGGGCGGGCGGAGGCGCGGTCGTCGCCGAACGCTTCGACGATGCGGCCGGTACCGGCATCGAGCTCCTGGCGATCGATCGAGGGCCGGGCATGGCGGATGTCAAGACGTGCCGGGCCGACGGATTTTCGACCGCCGGCAGCCCTGGAACCGGCCTTGGCGCCATCGCCCGGCAAGCCGATGTGTTCGGGGTCTATTCGCGGTCGACGCTCGGAACCGCGCTGTCCGCGCGGTTTGTCTTCGCGCCGCCGAGGATGAACTCTCCGGCGATGGATATCGGCGCGGTCAGCGTGGCGTATCCCGGCGAGACGGTCTGCGGTGACCAATGGGCGTTTGACACGGGCAGCAACGGAAATACCCTTTTTGTGGTCGACGGATCCGGCCACGGGATGAACGCCGCGGAAGCGGCCGGCATCGCGACGGGAATCTTGAAGGAGCACGCCGCGGATGGGTGCGTACCACTGGTCGAGCGGATGCATCGCGCGCTGACCCCTACCAGAGGCGCCGCGCTCGGCGTGGCTCGCATCGATGCCGAAGCGCGGCTGGTTCGCTTCGTCGGAGTCGGCAATATCGCGGCGGCGATGGTCACCGGTTCCGACGCGCGCCAGATGATCTCGCACAACGGCACGGCCGGGCATATCGCGCCGCGCATCCGCGAATTCACCTATCCGTTCGCCGCCACGCCCACTGTCATCCTTCACTCGGACGGGCTGTCGAACCGGTGGCGGCTGGCCGATTATCCCGGTCTCGCCGCGTGCCATCCGTCGCTGATGGCGGCCGTACTGTTTCGCGATTTCCGGCGCGCGCGCGACGACGCCACGATAGCCGTGATGCGGCCGCGATGAACCTGCGCCTGCTGACGCTGGCCCTGAAAGCCGACACCGACATGGTTCTGGCGCGCAAGCGCACGCGGCGGCTTGCGGAACTGATCGGCTTCGATCCACAGGAGCAGACGCGCATCACCACCGCCGTCTCGGAGATCGCCCGCAACGCGCTCGAGCACGCCGATGGCGGCAGCATCGAGTTCCGGCTGTCAGGCACCACGGCGCAGCAGAATTTCGAGATCACGATCGCCGATCGCGGGGGCGGCATCAAACGCCTCGGTGGCGTGCTCGACGGCTCGGTCCGGTCCGAGACCGGGATGGGCGTCGGCCTCATCGGGGCGCGCCGGCTGATGGACGAATTCGCGATCGACAGCGTGCCCGGAATCGGCACGACGGTGAGGCTCGCCAAGCACCTGCCGCGCCGGACGCCGAGCCTCGACGGGGCCGCGGTCAAGCGCATCACCCAGGAGCTCGCCGCCGACGTTCCGCCAAACCCGATCGAGGAGATCCAGCGGCAAAACCAGGAGATGCTGCTGCAGCTCGGCGAACTGCAGACGCGCCAGGAGGATTTGTCCCGGCTCAATCAGGAGCTGCAGGAAACCAATCGCGGCGTCGTCGCGCTCTACGCCGAGCTCGACGACCGCGCCGACCATTTGCGCCGCGCGGACGAGCTGAAGTCGCGGTTCCTCTCGAACATGAGCCACGAATTCCGCACCCCGCTGAACTCGATCCTGGCGCTGTCGCGGCTGCTGCTCGGGCGGGTCGACGGCGACCTTTCGGCCGAGCAGGAGAAACAGGTCCAGTTTATCCGCCGGGCCGCCGAAAGCCTGACCGAACTCGTCAACGACCTGCTCGACCTGGCCAAGGTCGCGGCCGGAAAGATCGTCGTCAGCTCCAGCCAGTTCGACGCCAGCGGCCTCTTCGCCACGCTGCGTGGCATGTTGCGCCCGCTGCTCGTCGGCGACGGGGTCGCGCTGGTCTTCGAGGAGCCCTCGGATATTCCACCGCTCGTCACCGACGAGCCAAAGCTGTCGCAGATCCTGCGCAACTTCATCTCCAACGCGATCAAGTTCACCGAGCGCGGCGAGGTCCGCATCTGGGCGGTCCACGACCCCGACGCCGACACGGTCACCTTCAGCGTCAAGGACACCGGCATCGGCATCGCCGATAGCGACCACGAGGTTATCTTCCAGGAATTCGGCCAGGTCGCGAACCCGATCCAACGCCGCGTCAAAGGCACCGGGCTCGGTCTGCCCCTGTCGAAGCAGCTCGCCGAATTGCTGGGCGGCGGCGTCGGGCTGCAAAGCGCGCCGGGCCAGGGGTCGGTTTTTTTCGTGACCATCCCGCGCATCCGCCGCAGGACCATCGAGCCGGTCGATCAGTTGTTGAACTGGCAAGTAGAGCCGGGGCGCGTGCCGATCCTGATCCTCGAAGACGATTCAGCCGACGCCTTCACGTTCGAGCGCATCTTCGCGCCGTCATCCTATCAGCCGTTCATCGTGCGGACGATCGACCAGGCTCGGCGGGCGCTCGAGCAGCTCCGACCCGCCGCGGTGCTCCTCGATGCGCTGCTGGAGGGGGACGAGAGCTGGCGGTTCCTGATCGAATTGCGCCAGCGCGAAGCCACCGCGAATATTCCGATCGCGATGATCTCGTCGACCGGCGACGAGCGCAAGGCGATCAATCTTGGCGCCGACGAATATCTCGGCAAGCCGGTCGACGCCGATCAGCTCGTCCGCCTCCTCGACCGCATGACCGGCCGCTCCTCCGTCACCCGCGTGCTGCTGGTCGACGACGAGGAGGTGTCGCGCTATCTGGTCCGGCAGCTTTTGCCGCGCGGCCTCTACGACATCCGCGAGGCGGCGACGGGGATGGAGGGACTGGCCCAAATCAGGGACAACCGGCCCGACATCGTCCTGTTCGATCTGAACATGCCGGGAATGGACGGCTACCAGTTCCTCGATCGGCTCGATACCGAGGGTTCCGTTCCCGCGATCGTCCTGACCTCGATGATCCTCGACAGAGAGCAGCGCGTGCGCCTGGGCCGGGCGGCGAACATCGTCTCCAAATCCGATCTTTCGTCGCCGATGCTGACGGCGGCGATCGGCGGTGCGTTGACCGCTGCCGGAGCGGCTGCGTGATCGATCCGGGCAAAATACGGATCCTCGTCGTCGATGACGACGATGGCGGCCGGTATGTAAAGGCGCACACGCTGGCCACGCAGGGTTACGCGGTTTCCGAGGCCGCGGACGGCGAGACCACCCTCGCGAGGGTTGCCGCGGCGCCGCCCGATCTCGTTCTTCTCGACGTGCGCCTGACCGACAGCAACGGGATCGACATTTCGCGCGAGATCAAGGCGCGGGTCCCGCAGGTCGCGATCCTGCAGACATCGTCGGCGATCATCAGCCCGCATGATCGCGTCGTCGCACTCGACGCCGGCGCAGACGCTTACTTGATCGAGCCGATCGAGCCCGACGAGCTGATCGCCGTGGTCAGGGCATTGCTGCGCATGCGCCACGCCGAGCAGGCGCTGCGCCAGAGCAACGAAGCGCTGGAGGCGAGGGTCGCCGCGCGGACCGAGGAGCTCGCCGAATCCTATCGGCTCCTGGTGGCGGAGCAGGCCGGCCACCGCGAGACCGAGACTATCCTCTGGCACACCCAAAAGCTTGAGGCGGTAGGTCGCCTGACCGGCGGGATCGCACACGATTTCAACAATCTGCTGACCATCATCACCGGCAATCTCGAACTGCTGCAGCGCGATATCGAACACGATTCCGGCCCGCTGTCCGATCGACGGCAGCAGCAGATCGATGCCGCGCTGCGCGCCGCCGAGCATGGCGCGCAGATGACGCAGCGGCTGCTCCTTTTCGCGCGGCGGGGTCTGCTGCGCGGACGAACGGTCGATCTGGGCAAGCTGATCGTAGAAATGGCGGATTTCCTGCGCCGGACCGTGGGTGCGTCAGTGGTGGTCGACGTGGCAACCGTGCCGGAGCTATGGCCGTGCCACCTCGATCCGGTGCAGTTCGAAGCGGCCGTCCTCAACCTTGCGATCAACGCGAGAGACGCGATGGTCGACGGCGGACGGATCCAGATCGAGCTGGGCAATGTCGAAGTACCGGCCGATACGATCGCGAGCGAGGTTCCGCCGGGCTCCTATGTCTGCGTTCGCGTGATCGACAATGGCCGGGGCATGGACAGCGACATCGTCGATCGCGCGTTCGAGCCGTTTTTCACGACGAAAAAGATCGGCGAAGGCAGCGGCCTGGGGCTCAGCCAGGTCTACGGCTTCGTCAGCCAGTCGGGTGGCGAGGTCAAGATCGCGAGCACGCCCGGGATCGGCACGATCGTCAGCCTTTACCTGCCGCGCAGCGAGGCTTGGCCTCTCGATGACGAGAACGCCGAGGATCTCGACGATTTGAACCCACGCGGGGACGAAACCATCCTCGTCGTCGAGGACGAAGACCAGGTGCGGATCGTCGCGGTGCAGATGATCGAGGATCTCGGCTACAGGGTGCTGGAGGCCGCGAACGCGACCGAGGCGCTTAAAATGCTTCACGGTTCCACCCCCATTGATCTGCTCTTCAGCGACATCCTGATGCCCGGCGGGATGAGCGGCGTAGCCCTGGCGGCGGAGGCACGGCAGATCAAGAGCGGGCTGCCGATACTGCTGACGTCGGGCTACCCCGCCGAAAACGGCGATACCGCCGCTCGCAGCGAATTCGCGATGATCCAGAAGCCCTACCGCCGCGACACGCTCGCCCATATGTTGCGCTCGACCCTTTCCCTCGGACAAAGCGCGGCGCCATAACCTGGCCAAGCCTGCGTCACCGCATACCACTCCGCCGCATACCCACGTTGACAGCCCCGGGACTTGCGTCGAAGTTTCGCCGCCGCCCAAAGCGATCCGAGGCGGAAGATCATGCGGAGGGGACGATGCGGAGACGGAAACTGTTGCAGCTGGCGGGGGCAGGGCTCGCCGGATTGGCGCTGCCGGCGGCGCGCCTCCATGCCCAAAGCCCGACGATCCGCATCGGTCTTTTGCACGATTTGAGCGGTCCGTTCGCCGGCGCCGGCTCGATCCCGCTGTCGATCGGCGCGCAGCTCGCGATCGACTACATCAACGGCAAGGGCGGCGTCGCCGGCAAGTACAAGGTCGTGCCGGTGCCGGCCGATTCGCAGAGCAAGATCGATGTCGGCATCAACGAGGCCGAGCGGCTGCTCAACCAGGAAAAGGTCGACATCATCGTCGGCGTCTATTCGAGCGCCCAGGCCGTGCCGCTCGCCGCCAAGGTCGAGCAGGAAAAGAAAATCCTGTGGATCAACAGCGCCATCGCCACGACGGTGCTGAAGGACAAGCACTTCAAGTACATCTTCCGGCCGACGGTCAATTCCGACGGCTACGCTCAGGCGGCGATGAACTTTCTCGCCGACAACGCGAAGTCGAAGCTGGGAGTCGAGCCGAAGGACCTCAAGGTCGCGCTGATCGACGAGGACGGCCCCTACGGCACCGCCGTGCAGCAGGGCGACGAGGTGTGGGCGGCCAAGAAAGGCATCACCCAGATCGTGCTTAAGGAATCGTATTCGGCGAGCGCGCCCGACCTGTCGTCGCTGATCACGAAGCTGCGCCGCGCGCGGGCCGACATCATCATCCATGCCGGGTACAACCCCGACATCACGCTGTTCCTGCGCCAAGGGCGCGAGGCCGGGCTCAAGTTCAAGATGCTGATCGGCAACGGCGCCGGCTACAGCCAGCTCGACAAGCTGCGTGAGACCTTCCACGACGACGTCGACAATTTCTGCAACATCGACCCGGCGCCGGCGCAGCGGCTCGACCCGAAGAAGCTGGGGGCGGGGGTCGGCGACCTGATCAAGCTGATGGTCGACGGCTACAAGGCCAAGACCGGCGCGACGGAGGTGCCGACGCATTGCTCGATGGGGTTCAACAACACCTGGATCCTGCTCGACAAGGTGCTGCCGGTCGCCGCGACCAAGTACGGCGGGTTCGACGCCGACGCGGTGCGGAAGGCCGCGCTGGAGGTCGACGTGCCGCTGGGCGGTACGCTGCAGGGCTATGGCGTCAAGTTCCTGCCGCCAGAGGACGCGATGGGCGGCCAGAACGACCGCGCGCTGCCGGTCGTCATGCAGAACCACGGCGCCGAGATCACGGTGGTGTGGCCGACCCAAATCCAGACCCAGTCCCCGGTGCTGCCGCTGCCGTCTTCCTCGCCCTACGCAATGAGCTGACGTGCTGGAAATTGCGGGACTGACCCGGCGGTTCGGTGGGTTCACCGCGGTCAACGCGGTGTCCTTCGCCGTCCGCCAAGGCGAGATCGTCGGCTTGATCGGGCCCAACGGCTCGGGCAAGACGACGACGTTCAACCTGATCTCGGGCACGCTGACGCCGAACGCCGGCTCGGTGCGCTTCGAGGACCAGGAGATCGGCGGCCTGGCGGCCCACGATGTGTGCCGCCGCGGTCTCGCCCGCACGTTCCAGATCCCGCGGCCGTTTCGCAAATTGTCGCTGCGGGACAACGTGGCCCTGTCCGCCTATTACGCGCAGGGCGGCGCGATTACCCGCGGCGAGGCGGAGCAGCGAGCGGTCGAGGCGCTGGAGATGGTCGGGCTGCCAGCCGACGCGCGGGCGACCACTCACGGGCTCGGCGCTGCCGCCCTCAAAAAGCTGGAGCTGGCCCGCGCGCTCTCGACAAAACCCAAGATGCTGCTCGCCGACGAGAGCCTCGGCGGGCTCGACACGGCCGAGATGGACCGCGCCGCCGAGATGCTCGAAACCGTGCGCACCAAGCTCGGCATCACCATCGTCTGGGTCGAGCACATCATGGGCGTGCTGATGCGGGTGGTGGATCGGGTCATCGTGCTCGACCACGGCGAGAAAATCTTCGAGGGAGCCCCCGCCGAGGCGATCCGCGACGAGCGCGTGACCGAGGTTTATCTTGGCCGCGGCAAACACTGAGGCGATCTCGACGGGCGAACCGCAACTCCTCGCGCTGAACGAGGTGTCGGCGGGCTACGGCTCGTTCCAGGCGCTGTTCGGCGTGTCGCTGTCGGTCAATCTCGGCGAGGCGATCGGCGTGATCGGCCCCAACGGCGCCGGCAAGACGACGCTGATGCGGGTGATCTCCGGGTTGCTGCCAGCGACGGCGGGCGAGGTGCGGCTGCTCGGCAGCCCGATCGGCCATCTGCCGGCGCACCGCATCGTCGCCGAAGGCATCGCCCATGTGCCGGAGAACCGGCGCCTTTTCCCCCGGTTGACCGTCGAGGAAAACCTGCGCATGGGGGCCTTCATCCCGGCCGCGCGGCGTCATCTCGCCGAGCGCCTGCAATGGGTCTACGACCTCTTCCCGCGGCTGCACGAGCGGCGCGGCCAGGCGGCCGGCACGATGTCGGGCGGCGAGCAGCAGATGTGCGCGATCGGTCGCGCGCTGATGTCGCGGCCGAAACTGCTGTTGATGGACGAGCCGTCGGCCGGCCTCGCGCCGCTCGCGGTCGAGCAGGTGTTCGAGCTGGTGCGGCGCATCCGCGGCGAGGGGTTCACGGTGCTGATCGTCGAGCAGAACGTGCAGCAGGTGCTGGCGCTGGTCGACCGCGCCTATCTGCTCGAAGCCGGCCACATCCACCTGTCCGGCACCGCCGCGGAGCTGCGCGAGAACGAGGCGATCCGCAAGGCGTATATGGGCCTCTAGGGACTTGGAGAGTTAGGCGGCGGATGGACATTTTTCTGCTCGAAGCGGTAGTCGACGGATTGCTGCTGGGCGGCGTGCTGGCTCTGCTGGCGCTCGGCCTCAACCTGATCTTCGGCGTCATCGACGTGGTGTGGATCTGTTACGTCGAGCTCGTCATGTGCGGCATGTACACAATCTATTGGCTGTACGCGTCGTTTGGCGTGCCCTTCCTGCTCGCCTGCCTTGCCGGCATCGTGGTCGTGGCGGTGTTGGGCCTCTTGGTTCATAAGCTCATCATCGAGCCGGTACTGAGCTACGCGCCGATCAATCAGCTTCTGGCGACGGGCGGGCTGCTCTTCTTCCTGCAGAGCTTTGCGACACTGCTGTTCGGCACCGATTTCCGCAATGTCGGCATCCATCTGGCGCCGTTCGAATTGGGCGAGATCAATGTCAGCAAGGCGCGGTTGCTGGCGTTCGGCGTGGCGCTGGCTGGCGCCGGCGGGCTCTATCTCTTCCTCAAGCGCACCTATCTCGGCACCGCCATCCGGGCGATCGCCGAAGACCGCGAGGTGATGGGTCTGATGGGGGTGAGCCCGCGCTCGATCTATTTCATTACCTCGGGGATCGGCGGCGGACTCGCCGGGCTTGCCGCCTGCCTGCTGGTGCTGCAATACGACGTGCATCCGTTCATCGGTAATTCGTTCGGCCCGATCACCTTTATGATCTGCGTGCTGGGCGGTCTCGGGAACATGATCGGCGGGTTCGCCGCGGCCTTTATCATGAGCCAGATCATCGCGGTCGGCGGCTACTACTTCTCGATCGAATTCTCCTACGTGCTCGCCTTCCTGTTGTTCATCGTGATGATCTTTGTCCGGCCGCAGGGGATCTTCAGCCGATGAGCCGGCGCGCCCTGGTCAGCTTGGTGGCGTTGCTGGTCGCGCTGGCGATCGTGCCGTTGGTCGCCGCGGATTATGTCCTTCATATCGCCATCCAGATCCTGATCTGGGGCTTTATCTACACCGCCTGGGCGATCATGGGCCGGTTCGGGCTGACCTCGTTCGGCCACGGTGCGTTTCTCGGGATCGGCGCATATGTGCCGGGGCTGCTGTGGAATTATTACGGCGTGACGCCCTGGCTCGGCATCCCGGTGGGGATGGCGCTGTCGGTGCTGGTGGCGATCATGATCGGCTATCCGTCATTTCGGCTGCGCGTCGTGGGCCATTATTTCGCCCTCGTCACGCTGGCATTGAGCCAGGTCGTCCTGCTGTCGCTGGTCGCGGCGCGAGAGGTGACCGGCGGCTCGCTCGGCATGACGATCAACGTCGTCCATTCCTGGTTCGCGCTGCAATTCGCCCACAAGAGCGCCTTCTACGGTCTTGCGCTGGTTGTGTGGATGATCGGGCTCGTCGTCTGGTGGCGGATCGATGTCGGGATCGGCCGCGTCGCGCTCGAGGCCATCTCCGAGGACGAGATCGCCGCCGCCGCCAGCGGCATCAACGTGATGCGCGAGAAGATGCGGGTGACGGTCATCAGCGCGGCGTTGACCGCGCTCGGCGGGTCGCTCTTGACCCAGTACATCCAATACGTGAACCCGGAGGTCGTGTCGGGGGTCTCGGTGTCGCTGCAGATCGTCTTCGCGGCGATCGCCGGCGGCATGGGGACGATGCTGGGTCCGACCGTCGGCGCATTCTTTACGATCGTGCTCAACGAGAGCCTGCGCATCTTCTTCGGCATCCATTTCATCGGCGCGGCCAACACGATCTACGGGATCATGCTCATTCTCTTCATCATCTTCATGCCGCAAGGCATTGTCGGGCTGATCGAGAAAATTTCCGCACGCTCGATGCGCGGCCCCGACGAGGACCAGGCCCCTGCCGCCGCCGTGGGCGTTCCCAGGCCCTAGATCGGGTTTGCTCTTTAACTATTTGAAAGGGAGCATGTTCTTTCGGGAAAAGTGGGACCGCTTTTCCGGAACATGCTCTAGCCGCGCTCGTAGAGCCAATCCTCGACGAGGCGCCGGGCGATCGAATCGCGGCGGGGCAGGCGGAAGCTGTCGTCGTCGACATGGTCCTTGAGCCATTGCCGCTCGAACCAGCGGGCGTCCTCCAACTCGCCGTAATCGACGGTGATCTCGGACGAGGCGGCCTCGGCGTGAAAGCCGAGCATGATGTTGGCCGGGAACGGCCAGGGCTGCGACGAGTGGTAATGCACCGCGCCGACCTTGATTGCGGTCTCCTCGAACACCTCGCGCGCGACCGCGTCCTCGAGGCTCTCGCCCGGTTCGACAAAGCCGGCGAGCGTCGAGTACATGCCGGGGACGAAATTCCTGTTGCGGCCCATCAATGCGCGCTCGCCGTCGGTCACCAACATGATCACGGCCGGGTCGGTGCGCGGGAAATGCATCGTGTTGCAGGCCGGATCGGTGCAGCGCCGCATAAATCCGGCCTCTTCGCTTCGGGTCGGGCTGCCGCAGAGGCCGCAGAAGCGGTGCCGCGAATGCCACCAGCACATCGCCCGGGCAAACGCGAGCAACGCCCCTTCATGCCCTTCGAGCCGCCCAGCGAGCTGGCGCAGATCGGCGAAGCGCAAATCGGCGCCCTCAACCCCGCCGGCCTGCAGGACCGGTGACCGCAGCGCCTCAAGCGGCGGCGCCTCGTGATGCGACAGGTCGATAGCGAAATGAGGCCGCTCGTCGATCAGGCCGAGGAACACGACGGCACCGTGCGCCAAGAGCGCCTCGGCGCCTTCCGCCGGCAGCGCCAACCCGGTTAGGGCGTGGCTCCCAAAGGTCGCCGCGCGCGGCTCGGCGCCCGCGAGTTCGGCAACCAGGTTCTGGCTGCGCCAAACCGGGACGAATACACTAGCCGGATCCCCGATTCGCTCGGCGACCCATCCCATGTCGCGCCGCCGCAGCCCGGCGCGCTCGAAACCCGGCGCGGCATAGTAGTTCGACATTCGCATCACGCGACACTGGCATAGGGGAGCGGCCTGCGGCAAGCTGGACCCATGCAGATCACCTCCACCGCCATCGCGGACGTAAAGCTGATCGCGCGAGAACGCCACGGCGACGCGCGCGGTTTTTTCGCTGAGCTCTACCGGCTTGACGCGCTGCGCGAGGCGGGGATCGAGACCGAGTTCGTCCAGGACAACCAGGCGTTTTCGGCCGCGGTCAACATCGTGCGCGGGCTGCATTTCCAGACCGCGCCGGCGGCGCAAGCCAAGCTGCTGCGGGTCGCCGCGGGGGTAATTCTCGATGTCGCGGTCGATCTGCGGCGGCGTTCCCCGACTTACGGGCGCCATGTCGCGATCGAGCTCAGTGCCGAGGCCGGCACGCAAATCTACATCCCCGAGGGGTTCGCGCACGGCTACCGCACCCTGACGCCCAACACCGAGGTCATCTACAAGGTCAACCGCTACTACTCGCCCGACCACGATCGCGGGGTGCGCTGGGACGATCCGGCGCTGGGGATCGATTGGGGCGTGTCGGCCGATGCGGCGGTGCTGTCCGACAAGGACCGGCGGCAGCCGCTTTTCGCCGAATTGCCGCCGCTGTTCGAGCGATGAAGCTGCTGGTCCTCGGCGCCGGCGGGCAGGTCGGGACGGAGCTGCGGCGGGCAGCGCTGCCAGTGGGGATGACGCTCACGGCGCTCGATCGTGGCGGGCTCGACATCACCGACCGCGCCGCCGTCTTCGCCGCGGTGCCCGGCCACGACCTGGTCGTCAACGCCGCCGCCTATACCGCGGTCGACCGGGCCGAAAGCGACGCCGAGGCCGCGTTCGCGGTCAACGCGGCCGCTCCGGGCCACATCGCCGCCGCATGCCATGAGGCCGGCATCCCGCTGATCCACATCTCCACCGACTATGTTTATGACGGGACCAAACCTGGCCGCTATGTCGAAATTGATCCGCTCAACCCGCTCGGGGTCTATGGGCGGAGCAAGGCCGAGGGAGATGCGGCGGTCGCGGCGGCCCTCGCCGAGCACGTGATCCTGCGCACTGCCTGGGTCTACGGTGCGCATGGCGGTAATTTCGTCGAGACGATGCTGCGCCTGTCCGCCGAGCGGCCGAGCCTCCGCGTCGTCGCCGACCAGCATGGCTCGCCGACCGCCGCCGCCGATATCGCCGCCGCGATTATCGCGATCGCGGTGCGGATCGGCGCGGGGCAGGGGCGGTGGGGCGTGTTTCATTTTACCGGCGCCGGCGAGACGAACTGGCACGGTTTTGCCGAGGCGATCGTCGCCGCGGCGGGTCGGAGCGTGCCGGTCGAGGCGATAACGACCGCCGACTACCCGACCCCGGCGAAGCGTCCGGCCAGTTCGCGGCTCGACTGCGCCAAGCTCGCCGACGCATACGGCATTCGCGCGCGGCACTGGCGCGAGGCGCTCTCGGAGGTCGTCGCCGAGCTGTTCGACAAACCGGCCGGCTAAGGACAAACTCGTCTCCTCTGAGATCAGGAGGGACACGCAATGGCCTATGTCGACCCCCGCCTTGTCGGCAAACCCGCGCCGGTCGTGTCGGCGACGCAGATGGAAAGCGAGCGGGTAGCCCGGCTCGATGCGGTCAAGGGCTCCGACCTGGCCTTTCTCGACCAGCGTGTCCCCGGCTTCCAGCGCGAGATCATCAACATGATCGGCATGGGCGTGACCGAAAACGTCACCGACAGCGCGCTCGCGCCGAAGATCAAGGCCGGGGCGCACGGTTTCGCCGTCACCTACGTGCGCAACACGCCCAAGGGCAACGGCGCCGCGCTGCATCGCCACCCGACCGAGGAGGTGTTTATCGCCGTCAAAGGTCCGTGGGAGGTGTTCTGGCTCGAAGGCGAGGCGGAGCGCGTGATCACACTGCAGCCGGGCGACATCGTCAACGTGCCGATCGGCATCTATCGCGGGTTCCGCAATGCCGGCGACGACCTCGACAACGTGCTGATCGCCGTGGTCGGCGGGCCCGACACCGGCAAAGTCGACTGGCACCCGAGCGTCATCGAGATGGCGCGAGAGACCGGGCTCGCGGTCGACGACGACGGCAAGCTGATCGAGGTCAAGGACGCGGCGGAATAAAGGACAATATGGACCGCGGGCGTCCCGCCAGCATCTACACAAGAATGCGGGGGGGGGGGGACGCCCGCGGTCCATTAGGCCGGCGCGAACAGCCGCTCTCCGCCATTTGCTTTCGCTGTCACCGCCGGTGCTTCCGGCGTCGCGAAGGCCGGGTCGCGCTGGAGGGTGGGGAGGCATTTCTCGGCGAAGAGGCGCATGTTCTGCTCGCCCTCCTCGTGCGGGAGGTTGCCCCAGGAGAACTCGGTCACCAGGTGCTCGAACCCGGTCAGGCGCTGCAATTCGCCGATCTTTTGCAGGCAATCGTCGGGGGTGCCGGTGATCTGGATTGAGACGTAGAAATCGGTCGCCTTGCGCTTGGTCTCGGCACTTTCGTTGATCTTGGCGTAGGTGCGGGCCATCTTGCCGTAGCTCTCGTAGCCTTTGACGGTCGAGAGATGGCCGTCGGAGAAATGGTAGTGGTCGTCGATCGACTGCCATTTCTCGCCGAGATGCTGGAACGCGCGGTCGTGCGCCTCGTCGCGGCTTTCGGCGCAGCACACATTGGTCAGGATGATCGGCGGGCGCGGCGCGTGGCCGGCCTCGGTGGCGATCTCGCGGTAGCGCTGGATGTCCTCCGACGCCTTCGGCCATTCGTTCTGCATCACCATCAGCAAGCCGAAGCCGAGCTTGGCCATGATCTCGGCCGAGTCGGGGCTGACCGCCGAGGCGTAGAAGCGCCGCTCGGGATGCGAGATCGGGCGGGGGCGGATCGCCGTGCGCGGGATCTGGAAGAACTCGCCGTCGTGCTCGAAAGAGTCGTTGGAGAGCGCCTTGACGACGATCTGCGCCGCCTCGACAAAACGCGGCCGTGCCTCGCCCATCGGCACGCGGAACCCGTCGTATTCGACGCTCGCCGCGCCCCGGCCAAAGCCGAACAGGCAGCGTCCGCCGCAGAGTATGTCCAACAGCGCGATCTGCTCGGCGACGCGGACGGGGTCGTGCCACGGCAGCACGATGACGGCGGTGCCGAGCTGCACCCGCTTCGTGCGGCCGGCGTAGTATGCGAGAAGCTGCGTCGGCGCCGGCGACATCGCATAGCCGGTGAAATGGTGCTCGAGCGCGAAGATCGAGTCGAAGCCGAGCGGCTCGGCAAGATCGCCCATCGCCAGATGCTCGTGAACCACCGAGGCGTCGGGGCGGCCCGGCTGCGTCAGCATGTTGAGTGCGATGCCCACTTTCATGGCGTCCCTCCGCGTCCCCGTCAGCGTTCGGCCGATCTTCCTCCATTTTGCGGCGCGCGACGACCCTCCTGTGCCGGCCGGTCAAGAATGCGGCGCACCTTGGCGGCGAGCTGCTCGCGGCCATAGGGCTTGCTCAACAGCTCGACGCCCGAGTCGAGCCGACCGTTATGGACGATCGCGTTCTCGGTATAACCCGAGGTGAACAGCACCTTGAGGGCGGGTACGATTTGGGCCGCCCGCTCGGCGAGCTCGCGCCCGCTGATCGCACCCGGCATGACGACGTCGGTCAAAAGCAGGTCGATCGCGATGCCCTGCTCCAGCATCCCCAGGGCCTCAGCTCCGCCCGACGCCTGCAATACGGTAAACCCGAAATCCTCGAGCATCGCGGCGACGGTCTCGCGCACGATCGCATCGTCGTCGACCAGCAGCACGGTCTCGCTGCCGCTGACCGCGGGGGCGGCGAGCGGGCGGGGCGCGACGGTTTCCTGGCCCAGGCTGCGCGGCAGGTACAGCTTGACCGTCGTGCCCTCGCCGATTTCGCTGTATATCTTGAGGTGGCCCCCCGACTGTTTGACAAAGCCGTATACCTGCGGCAACCCGAGCCCGGTGCCCTCGCCCGGCGGCTTGGTGGTGAAGAACGGGTCGAGCGCGCGCTCCATTGTCGCCGTATCCATGCCCTTGCCGGTGTCGGTGATCGCGAACATCAGGTACTGGCCCGGCTCGAGATCGGCGTGCTGCGCCGCGTAGGCGTCGTCGAGCATCGCGTTGGCGAGCTCGAGCGTCAGCTTGCCGCCCTCGGGCATCGCGTCGCGCGCGTTGATCGCCAGGTTGAGCAGGGCCGATTGGAACTCGGCGGAGTCGACGACAGTGTTCCACACGCCGCCGGCGATCACTGTCTCGACCTCGATCGCCTCGCCGCTGGCGTGGCGCACCAGGGGCACGAGCCCCTGCACGACCGGGCCGAGATTGACGATCTGCGGCTGCAGCGGCTGGCGGCGGGCAAAAGCGAGAAGCTGCTTGGTCAGTGTCGAGGCGCGTTCGGCGGCCATCGTCATCATCTCGACCCGCGTCCGCGCGCGCTCGTCGCCCGAGACCGCGCGCTTCAAGAGGTCGAGGCTGCCGATGATGACAGTCAGGAGATTGTTGAAATCATGCGCGACCGCGCCCGTCATCCGGCCCATCGAGTCGAGCCGCTGCGACTGGCGCAGTGCGTCCTCGGCGCGGCGGCGCTCGGTCACGTCGAGCATCGTCACGACGGCGCCGCCGTCGGCGCCGGGGTTGTGGAAAATCTCGACCGTGGCGCCGCGCGCGCCCTGGTGCTCGGTCAGGCTCGGCCGGCCGGTCGCCCG
Organism: Allostellaceae bacterium; assembly: GCA_036268075.1. Classification (GTDB taxonomy): domain Bacteria; phylum Pseudomonadota; class Alphaproteobacteria; order ATCC43930; family CGMCC-115725; genus DATARH01. Next base: position 68,859 of record DATAUV010000135.1, read on the forward strand.
CGAGGACACGCCGAGCGCCCGGATGCGGCCGACGAGCTGGTTTTCGCCCTCCGCCGCCGGTAGTGCCGCGCCGCGCCGGATTTCCGCCGGCGGGATGCCGAGCATCGTCTCGAAGGGACGGTTCCAGGCACGCAAATAGCCGCGGTAGTCGAATGCGCCGACGCCCTCGCGCACGCTGTCGAGCGTCGCCTGCAGGGTCTGCTCCGAGATCGCCGCGAGGCGGCCGACGCGGGCGAGCAGCAGCCCGCCGACGACCAGTGCGACCATCGCGATAACGCTACCCGCGACAAAGGTCTGATTGACAAAGGTCTCCGCCGAGGCCGCGCTTTCGAGCCGGTCGGCGAGCTGCCGGCTGGCCACCTCGGTGATCGCCGCCAGGTCTTCGCTGACCGCTTCCATGCTCTTGCGGCCGATATCCGTGAGGACGATCCCCTTTGCCGTGTCGTAGCCCTGTGATCGCATCAGGGCGACCGTGGCCGCGAGTTCGTTCATCTTCGTCGTGGTGTCGGCCTGCAGCTTGAGCAGCAGGCGCTGCTGATCCGGCTCGCCGGCGACCGCCTGCTGCAGGTCGAGGATCAGCCGCGGCAGGCGGTCGCGCGCCTTTGTATAGGGATCGAGATAGGTATCCTGGCCGGTGATCAGGAACCCGCGCTGCCCGCGCTCTGCGTCCTGCGCCGCCTCGTCGACGGCCTTGACCGTGGCCAGGGTCTGAAAGGCGGTGACGGTTCTGGCGCGGGCGAGGCGCGCGTCGGGTACGTTCTTGGCAAGCTGGAAGATTACGACCCCGGCGATAAACGCGACGGGGATTGCGACAAACAACGCCGCGATGATCAGGGCCGTGCGGGTACTCCACCGTCGATCCATCGAAAAGCTATTTCACTCCCGGGCGGGAAGGCCCCGATCATCGCCGAGTTATGCACGAAATCGGGAGGCGAGGCGACATCGCGGCGCGCGTGGAATCGACGATTGCCAGACAGCCTGTTTCGGCCCACAGTTTAGCGACGCAAAGAAGCCTCAACGGCCGATGCGATAAACGCATCTTATTTGTGGAACAGGAGGAAGCAACGATGGCCGCTATGCCAGCCAGCCATATTCTGGGACGTAAACTCGACAGCATTCCGTTTAGCGCCTACCACATCGTCCTGATCGTCGTGCTCGGTTTTGTCGGGTTCGTCGAGGGGTACGATCTAGCGCTGTCGGGGTCGCTTTTGGTGCTGGCCAAGGGGCCGCTGCACATGACCGCCAGCGAGGTGCGCTGGCTGGCCGTCGCCCCGCAACTCATGGTCGTGATCGGCGGGTTCTGCGCCGCGGCGATGTCGGATCGCGTCAGCCGGGTTGGCGTCATGCAGGCCGGCGTGATCATCAGCACGCTGTGCACCCTGTTGATCGTGCTCGCCAACGACGCCGAGCAACTGATCGTCCTCCGCCTTATCACCGGGTTCGGCCTTGGCTTTACGATCTCGGCGCCGTTCCCGATCGCCGCCGAATTGATGCCGGCCCAGCACCGCCGCACCTATGGCGCGATCTATGAGGTCATGCTGGCGCTGTCGTTCACGCTGCTGCCGGTCGCCGGCGGGCTCTTGGCCCATACGGCCGACGGCTACCGCTATGTCGGTCTGCCCGGCGGGGTGACGCTGTTTGTCGCGCCGGTGCTCATCTACTTCTTCATCCCGGAAAGCCCGCGCTGGCTGCTGCGGCGCGGCCGGGTGCAGGATGCGATCACTACCGTCAACCTTTTGATCCGACGCTGCGGCAACAAGGTCGAGCAGATGACGGTCGCCGACCTCGGCTCGCGCCTCAACGTCGCCGGCGACCAGCTTCCGCCGTTTTCGGCGCTGTTCGCCCCGGGGCAGCTCCGCTGGACCGTCGTCGGCATCCTCTGCGGGCTGTGCGCGGCGAGCTGCTATTACTGCTCGGCGATCCTCCTGCCGAAGGCGCTGGTCGATCAGGGTGCCGGCGTGGCGCTCAGCTTCGGGCTGGCGACGCTGATCTTTGGCGCGAGCATTCCGGGGAAGCTGTTCAACGGCTACATCATGGAGGTGATCGGCCGGCGCTGGACGATCACGCTCGCCTTCCTCCTCTCGATCCCTGGCCTGTTGCTGATGATGATGGCGCATAATTTCGGCAGCGCGGCCGAGACCGTGTTCATCATCGGCGTCGTTATCACCGGGTTCACCGTCCTGTCGTCCTTCCCGGCGGTGCGGGTTTACATCTCCGAGCAGTTCCCGACGTCGCTCAGGGGACGCGGGCATTTCTTCGATGAATCGTGCGCCAGGCTTCTGGCCGGCGTCTGCCTGCCGTTCCTGTTGGAGCCGTATACCGGGTCGGCGACGATCTTCTTCGGTTCGCTGGCGGTGATCGTGACGACCGGGGCCCTGGTGCCGGTGCTGTTCGGGCGCGAGACGATCGGTCAGCTCGAAAGCTTTACCGAGACCGCGATCATCGAGGAGGAGCCGGCCGTTCGGACGCCCAGGCTGGCATAACCACGCGGCGGAGGCCGGCGCCGAAGCGGGCGCCGGTCCTCTGTTTGACGCCGCCATAGGTCATAACGTCAGCGATCAGCGGGTCCCCGTCGTCGCACTCGCAGACTAAGACTTGAATTTGCGGCCGCGAGGCGCGAGGCTGCACCAGCGAATTCGTCCGCGCCCATCGGGCTGCGCGTAAGCAAGGAGAAGACCGTGAACGACGTATCGACGACGCGGTATAAATGGGTTGGCACTCGTCCCATCCGTCCCGACGGGGTGCCGAAGGTCACCGGCCGCGCGATGTACGGCGCCGACCTGACCTATCCCGGCGCGATCTACGGCAAGGTGCTGCGCTCGCCGCATGCCCATGCGCGGATCAAGTCGATCGACACGTCGAAGGCCGAGGCGCTGCCCGGCGTCAAGGCGGTCATCACCGGCAAGGACTTCCCTGACCACAAGTTCGAGTACATCGGTCCCGAACGCGTCGCGGTCAATTTCTGGCACGTCACCCGCAACGTGATGGCGCGCGAGAAGGCATATTATGAGGGTCATGCGGTCGCCGCGGTCGCCGCGCTGACCAAGGAGATCGCCGAAGAGGCGGCCGAGCTGATCGCGATCGAGTACGAGGTATTGCCGCACGTCATCGATGTCGACGAGGCGATGGCCGAGAACGCGCCGCTCTTGTTCGAGGACATGATCACCCGCGGGGTCGAGCCGGTTCCGACCAAGCCGTCGAACGTCTCGAAGCGGCTGGAATTCGGCATCGGCGATATGGAAAAGGGCTTTGCCGAGGCCGATGTCGTCGTCGAAAAGGAATTCAAGACCGCGGCCGTGCACCAGGGCTACATCGAGCCGCACGCCACGATCGCGCGGGTCGATTCCGACGGCCAGGCCGAAATCTGGGCGTCGAGCCAGGGGCATTTCGTTGTCCGCGGCTTGACCGCCAAGCTCCTCGACATGCCGATCAGCGATGTGCGCGTCACCCCGGCCGAGATCGGCGGCGGGTTCGGCGGCAAGACCGTCGTCTATATAGAGCCGGTCGCGACGCTCCTCTCCAAGAAGACCGGCCGCCCGGTCAAGATCACGATGAGCCGCGACGAGGTGTTCAAGGCTTCGGGTCCGACCTCGGGCCCGTCGATGTGGGTCAAGATCGGCGTCAAGAACGACGGCACGATCACGGCCGCCGAGGGCATCTTCAAGTTCCAGGCCGGCGCCTTCCCGGGCTCGCCGGTGATGAACGGCTGCCTGTGCGCCTTTGCGCCGTATCAGATCGAGAACCAGCGCACGGTCGGCTACGACGTCGTCTGCAACCGGCCGAAATCGGCCGCGTACCGCGCGCCGGGCTCGCCGATCTCGGCCTTTGCGGTCGAGAGCGTGATGGATATGTGCGCGAAGAAGATCGGGATGGACCCGGTCGAGTTCCGCCTCAAGAACGCCGCCAATGTCGGCACGCCGATGATCTATGGGCCAAAGCTCGCCCATGGCGGGTATATCGAGACTCTCGAGGCGGTAAAGAACCACCCCGCGTGGAAGGCTCCGCTCGGCAAAAACCAGGGCCGCGGCGTCGCCTCCGGCTATTGGTTCAACGGCGGCGGCGAATCGTCGGCGACCGTGCAGATCAATGCCGACGGCACCGTGCTCGTCGCGACCGGCAGTGTCGATGTCGGCGGATCGCGTGCGTCGATGGCGCTGATGGCGGCCGAGACCTTTGGCGTCGATTACAAGCAGGTCCGCGCGATCGTCGCCGACACGGCTTCGGTCGGGTACACCCACGTGACCGGCGGCAGCCGCGTCACCTTCGCCACCGGCACCGCGGTCGTCAACGCCGCCAAGAAGGCGATCGACGACCTCCGCGCCCGGGCCGCGATGATCTGGGACGTGCCGGTCGACGGCGTGTTGTGGGAAGAGGGCTGCGCCCGTCCGGCGTCGAGCAACGTCGGCGATTTCAAGCCGATGTCGCTGAAGGAGATCGCCAGCAAGGCGGCGCAGACGGGCGGTCCGATCACGGCCGCGGCCTCGGTCAACGCCGGCGGCCAGGCGCCCGGCTTCGCGACCCAGTTCTGCGATGTCGAGGTCGATCCCGAGACCGGCAAGGTGACGATCCTCCGCTTTGTCGCAGCGCAGGATGTCGGCACCGCGATCCACCCTTCCTACGTCGAGGGCCAGATCCAGGGTGGCGTCGTCCAAGGCATCGGCTGGGCCTTGCATGAGGAGTACATCTACGACCAGAAGGGCCGGCTCGATAACGCCGGGTTCCTCGATTACCGCTGCCCGGTCATGAGCGACTTGCCGATGATCGAGCCGCTGCTGGTCGAGGTGCCGAACCCGACCCATCCCTACGGTGCCAAGGGTGTCGGCGAGGTCAATATCTGCCCGCCGATGGCGGCGATCGCCAACGCGATCGAGAACGCGATCGGCCGGCGGCTGACCGAACTCCCGATGTCGCCACCGAAAATCCGGGCCGCGCTCGACCACGCCGAAGCCGCCGATTGACGGGGCGCTGGCCAAAGCCGGAGACCGATCCGGCGATGCCCGAGCCCGAGGTGATGACCGCGAAGGTGACGCTCTCGAGCGGCTTTAGCCGGCGCTATACCGGCGGAAGACGCGAGTTTGAGATTGCGGCGACCACCCTTCGCGGCGTCATCCGGACGCTCGATCAGATGTATCCGGGGCTCGGCGAACATCTCGAAGAGGAAACCACCGTCGCGATCGACGGCGAAATCCACGACGCGCCCGGCTATTTCCAAAAGCTGAAGCAGGGCAGCGAGGTGTTCTTTATCCCCAAGCTCGAAGGCGGATAGGGTTTTGGACCGCGGGCGTCTCGCCCGCATGCTGATGCAAGAAAGAGGGCGTCTCGCCCGCATGCTGATGCAAGAAAGAGCGGGCGAGACGCCCGCGGTCCAACTCAGAAATTCCTCTACCGCTTGCGGGAGAGGAAGGGACCCATCGCCTCGGCGATGGGAGGGTGAGGGTCTTCGCCCTTACTCCGCCGCTTCCCGCTCTGCGGTTTCGAAGAACCGCCGCCCGGTGGCGCGCTGGTTTTCGTAGATCGAGCCCTGGTGCTCGGCGGGCGGCAGCGGCAGGCGGACCGGCGCGGCGCTGAGGCGCGGGACCGGGCTCGGCTCGCCGGCGAGCAGCAGCGAGTCGAATTTCTCGATCCCGTCCTTGAACCCGAGCAGCGGCCAAGCGTCGGCGGCGCGGTACTGGTAGAGCAGGAACCGCCGCTCGGCGCCGGAGAAATTGGTCGCTGAGCCGTGGATCGCGCGGACATGGTGCACCGTGACCGCCCCCGCCTTGCCGAGGCACGGCATGGCCTTCGACACGTCGAGCGCCGGGTCGTTGGGGTCGATCGCCCCGCAGAATTTCCCGTCCGGGCCGTGATGGTCGAGGGTCGGGCCGCGATGGCTGCCGGGCACGACCATCATCGCGCCGTTCTCGGGTGTCGCGTCGTCGATCATGATCCCGACCGCGGCGAGGTCGTCGTTGGTGTGTGGGTAGAACGCCCAATCCTGGTGCCACTCGACCGGCGCGCCGTACCCGGCCGACTTCATGTTGAGCTTGCCGGTGTCGAACCGCACCGTGCCCCAGAGGTCTTTCAGGATCGCGACGATTTTGCAATTCCGGCTGGCGCGGAAGTACGCGTCGTCCCAGGCATGCGGGGTCTTGATCCGACGCACGCGCGGCTGGTTCGCCGTGTGCGTGTCCTCGAGGTCGAAGATCTCGTCGTTGCCGCTCACCTGCGTCGACCGGGTCACAAACCTGTCGGTGACGCCGCGCAATTCGGCGACCTCGTCGGCGGTAAAGACATCGGGCACGACGATGACGCCGTCGCGGCGATAGGTGGCGATCTGGGTCGGAGTCAGCATCGGCTTCTCCCTCGAACTCTCACTCATTGCGCCCCAAACCGGCGCGTCGGGCAAGCACCGCGTGCACGGCGGCGACATCATCGTCGCCGTGACCCATCGCATCGGCCTCGTCGAAGAGCGGCGCGGCGGCGGCGAGCATCGGCGTATCGACGCCGAGCGTACGGGCAAAGGCAGCGATGATCGCACTGTCCTTCTGAAAGATATGGGTCGTCGCGCTGGCCGGGCGATAGTGCCGCGCCGCCATCATCGGCCCGCGCAGCTCGAAGATGCGCGAATTGCCGGCGCCGCTGCTGATCACATCGAGAATCTTGTGCGGGTCGAGCCCCGATTGGACCCCCAGCACCATCGCCTCGGCGGTCGCGGCATTGTGCACGGCGACGAGCAGATTGGCGACGAACTTCATCCGGCTGCCGTTGCCGAACGCGCCGAGATAGTGGGTGACGCGGGCGATCGCGGTAAAGACCGGGTGGCAGCGCAGATAGGCGGCCTCGTCGCCGCTGGCAAAGATCGCGAGGTCGCGCAATGCCGCCTGCGCCCCGGTGCCGGAGATCGGGCAGTCGAGCAGGGTGATCCCGGCGACGGCGAGGCGCTCACGCGCGGCGTCCTTGGCCTCGATCGGAAAGGTGCTGGCCTCGGCGATCACGAGCCCGCGCTGCGGGGCGGCGACCAGCGTGCCGACCGTCGCTTCGAGCGCCGCGACGCTGGGCAGGCTGGCGAGCGCGACGCCGCAGCCTTGCGCGGCGTTGGCGGCCGATGTCGCGATCAGCACGCCCTCGGCCGCCATCTCGATTTGCCGCGCCGGGTCGGGGTCGAACCCGCGAACCGCGAACCCGGCTGCGATCAGGTTGCGCGAGAACGATGAGCCCATGATCCCGAGCCCGATCACCGCCACCGGGCGGTCCGGCATCGCCGCGCCTCAGCTCTGCAGGATCGGCTCGCCGCGGACGTACTTGCCGCGGCAGAACATCAGCGTCGGCTTGTCGGTGTAGGCAAATCGCTCGACATGGCCGATGAAGATGATGTGGTCGCCGCCGTAGTGGCGGAACTCGTTGCGGCACTCGAAATGCGCCGCCGCGCCGACGATCACCGGCGCCCCGCTCTCGGGGATGATGTGGTCGACATCGATGAACTTGTCGTCGCTCTGCTTGGCGAATTTGTTCGATAGCTCGATCTGGTCGTAGGCCAGGATGTTGACGACGAAGTGGCCGCCCTCCTGAAACGCCGGCAGGCTCTGCGCGTAAAGCGAGCTGCTCCACAGAATGAGCGGCGGGGTCAGCGACACCGAGCTGAACGAATTCGCCGTCATCCCGTGCAATTTGCCCTCGCGGTCGCGCGTCGTGATGATCGTGACGCCCGTCCCGAAGGAGCCCATCGCGTTGCGCAACTCGCGCGCATTGAAGCCCTCGGCCGAGGTGCTGTGCACAACGGCGGCGTGGCTGCTTAGCGGCGGCGGCTCGTCCGGTGGGGCGGTATCGCCGGAAATTTCTTCTGACACGATCTTTCCTCGGGGTTCTTTAGAACGTGGCATCGGGTGACAGCCCCAATGCGACGCGGCCGTACATCGCGCCGTTGATGTCCCAGTTCAGGACGTAATGCGCGTTGGCGGCATGGATGTCGCGAAACGTGCGCTGCAGGGGGTTGCGGGCATAAATGGCGCCGCCGCCCGCCGAGGTGAAGAGCAGGTCGACCGCCTTGGTGCAGAGCGTCGCGGCAAAGGCGCCATCGCGGCGATAGCGCGCGCGCTGTTCGAGCGACGGCATCGCGCCGCCGGAGACAAGGCTTGTCGCCTCGTCGCAATCGCCGAACATGATCGCCCGCGCCGAATCCGCGTAAGCCGCAGCCTCGGCAAGATGCACCTGCAACGTGTTGAAATCGGCCAGGTTGCGGCCGGAATAGCTGGAGAGCCGGGTCCGCGTCGTCTCGGCGAAATGGGCGATCGCGCCTTGGGCGAGGCCGAGCGATACGCCGGCGATGCAGAACGCGAACAGGCTGATCGCCGGAAGCTGATAGAGCACCGACGGGTTGATCGTGCTGCCCGGGTTGGGGCCGCCGGTGATCTGGTCGACCCTGAGGCTGCGGTACTCGGGCACGAACACGTCTTCGACAGTGACATCCTTGCTGCCGGTCCCGGAGAGGCCGATCACGTGCCACGTGTCGATGATCTTATAGTCGCTCGCCGGCACGAGAAAGATGCGCGGTACGGCGGTGCCGGCGTCCTGGTCCTGGGCGATCGCGCCGATCAGGTTCCAGGCGCAGGGATCGACCCCGCTCGAAAACGGCCAGCGCCCGGTGACCCGATGTCCGCCCGCGACCTTTATCGCCCGGCCGCGCGGGAAAATCAGCGCCGAGCCGATCAGGTTCTCCCCGCTGTCGCCCCAGATCTCGTCCTGCGCGCGCTCCGGCCACATGCCGACGAGCCAGTGATGCGCGGCGAGGTTGGCGAGCACCCAACCCGTCGACCCGCAGCCGCGGCTGATGATCGCGACCAGCTCCACGAGCGAGCGGAACGGCAATTCGCTGCCGCCGACCCGCTTTGGCTGCAGCACGCGGAAGAGGCCGCTCTCGTGCAAATCGGCGATCGTCTCGTCGGGGAGCCGGCGCAGTTCCTCGGCCCGCACCGCGCGCTCACGGAGCACCGGCACCAGCGCCTCGGCGCGGGCGGTCAGCTCGGCCAAGCTCGGCGGCGTCTTCGCGTCGGCCATAAGGGCACCTCCGTCACTGCGCGCAAGTCTACTCGCCCCGCCGCGCGTCGGCGAGATAGTATGAGCGCAGATAGTATGAGCGCAGGGTCGAGGCGTGGCGAGGAGGGCGGCATGATCTACATGGTCGAGATGGCGTTCCGGCATCCGGCGCGCGAGGCCGAGTGGAACGAGTGGTACCTCGCCCATATCGGCGTGCTGCTGAGCGTGCCGGGGTTCCGCGCGTCGCAGCGGCTCAAGGCGATTGTCGACAACCCGTCGCCTTATCTGGCGCTGCACGAGGTCGAGTCGGCGGAGCTGTTCGATAGCGGCGCCTACCGCAACCGCGGCGGCCCGAGTTCGGTCGGGCATTGGGGCGAGCTGCAATCCAACTGGCACCGCAACCTGCTCGAAGGCGTCGATGAGACGCAAGAGGTTCCGGCCGACAAGGTCCTGGTGATGCTGCGCGACGCCGGCTCGGTGCCCGCCTTGCCCGGCGGGACGATTGTGACATGGCTGAACGGCATCGGCCTCGACCGTTCGGTCAAGCGCTGCGGCCTTGCGATCGTCGACGACCCGACCCCGCTCATGGGCCTCGCCGAACGCGACGACCGCGTCCGCCTCTTCCGCCCGATCAGCGGGAAGATCGGGGCGGCTTAGCGACTTCGAACGAGACGCAGGAATCGATCCGCGTGCCCGCACCCGGAATCTCTTTGCGGTGCCGCGCCAACGCGACGGCGCCGCACTGAACCAGGCATGTCGGTCGTCGACGGCATCCAACGCCGCGAAGGCGCTCGGCTCCCCTTGCGGCGGTAGCGCGCTCTTCGACAAGCAGAATTGTTGCTAAAGACGAGTCTGGTAGAATGACGCCGCGGCATGGTCGAAAGGTGTCCTCATGACCTTGAACATCAAAAGCGACGAGGCTCACCGCCTGGCGCGGAAGCTCGCCGATGCGACGGGTGAGAGCAAGACCGCGGCAGTTACCGAGGCGATGCGCGAGCGGCTTGCGCGATTGAAACGAGGCTCTCGCGAAAGCCGGGTCGGGCGCATCTTGGCCATCGGCAGGGGTTGCGCGGCCCACCTCGGCGAGGAAACCCGCACCCTCGATCATGGCGAGTTCCTGTACAACGAGCAGGGATTGCCCCGTGATTGTTGATGCGTCGGCCCTCATCGCGATCCTTCGCGACGAGCCGGAGGCGACGAGCACTTATGCGCCGGCGCGGGCGACCGGCGAGACGCTGCTGTTCAAAGGCGACGATTTCATTCACACCGATATCGCACCGGCCTCGGAGCCATCCTGATGATCATCGATACCCATGCCCACGTCGTCCCGGCGACGCTGCTCGACGCGATGCGCAGCGAGAAACGGCTGTTTCCGTCGGTAAAGCTGCACGACGCCGCGTCGCCGCGGATGGAGTTCGGCGCCGGCGGGCCGGGGCGGCCGATCCAGCCGAGGCTGCACGATCTGGGGCAACGCGGGGACTGGCTTAAGAAGGCGCGGGTCGACAAGCAGCTCATCGGCGGCTGGACCGACGTCTACGGCTATGATTTGCCGGGCGCCGAGGGGGCCGACTGGGCACGGTTCTACAACGAGCACATCAAGCGCGACAGCGACAGCCTCGGCGCGCTGGTGCCGCTGGCGACCGTGCCGCTGCAGGACGGCGCGCTCGCCGCGCGGGTGCTGGAGGAGGCGCTCGATGCCGGATTTCACGGCGCGATGATCGCGACCCAGCCTAAAGGCGTCGGCGGCAATCTCGACGATCCGAGCCTCGACCCGTTCTGGCAGGTGGCGTCGGCCCGCAACGCGGCGATCTTCCTGCACCCGCATTACATCTGCGGCGACGAACGGCTCGCCGGGTATGATTTGATCAACGCGGTCGGGCGGCTCACCGACACGACCATCGCGGTCGCGCGGCTGCTCTTTTCCGGCCATTTGACGCGGTATCCGGGGGTGAGCCTGGTGCTGTCGCACGCCGGCGGCGCGGTGCCGTGGGCGCTCGGGCGGCTCAAGCGCAACCACACGATCCATCCCGGCGAATACGCCGATCCCGATGCCGAGTTCCGTCGCCTGTTCTTTGACACGGTGATGTTCGAGCCGCTGGCCCTGCGCTACCTCGCCGACCTCGCCGGCGCCGACAAGATCATGCTCGGTTCCGACTTCCCGTTCGGGATCGGCGACCATGACCCCCGGGCGCTGATCGACGCGACCGCGCTGACCAAAGCCGAGCGCGAGGCGATCCTTGGCGGCAACGCGGCGCGCATTTTCCGCGTGGAGTGCGATTGCGGCGGCTAGCTCGCCGCCTGCTCATCGATGCGGAGCAATTCGACCGAGGGCGGGGCGGTCAGGATGTCGCTGAACGCGTGCATCCAGTCCTGCACGTCGTCCTTCGTGCCGAACCCGCGTTGACGGAAGGTGTCGAGCTCGTCGAGGCTCTTCAGCTCGATCTCGAACTGCAGCGCCGGGCAGCCATTGGCGCCGCGGGTCAGCGGAACCAGCAGCCGAGCCCGTTTGCCTTTGGCCTGCGCGGCGGAGACCTCCTTGCGGATGAAGTCGACCGCACGCTGGCGGTTGATCGGCAGCAGCTCATAGGAAAGCGGGCGAGATACATGGCGGCACCTGTCTCCGGTCGTGTTGGTAAACACGAGCGGAGGCCCCGCGATCCGTGGAAGACTGGCGATCCGTGGAAGACTGGCGATCCTGCGGCCGCCTCATATGGAAAATTGCCTCGTCGTCGCCGTTGGTGGTGACCGAGTCGAGGTTGAGGTGCCAGGTCTCCCGCGGGTTGAGCCGGAGCTGTTCCGGACCTTGCCGGTCAGCAGGTCCCAGGTGCATTTGACGTCGGCCGCGTGAACGGCTTGCCGTCGTGCCATTTGACCCCGTGGCGCAGCTTGAAGGTGAGGTCCTTGCCGTCTTCGCTCCACGACCAGCTCTCGGCCAGCTCTCGGCCAGCTCGGGCCGGATCGTGTCGAGGCTGTTCTGCTTGATGTGCTGGCCGTAGATGACGAGGTTACTCATCACCGCGCCCATCGGCATGATCGTCGACCACGTCGCCTCCTCGTGGATCGACATGCTGGCCGGGCTGTCGCGGTGGTAGATCCTCAGGATCCCGCCCGATTCCTCATGCGAGTTCCTCCCGGGACGCTTAATCGTGCTAGAATAGCGCCATGTCTTCCAGAGGAGATGGCGGATGAGCGTTCAAGGCATGAATCACTTCACCGTGCTGAGCGACGATCTCGACGCGACGCGGAAATTTTATTGCGACCTGCTCGGGTTCGAGGTCGGCGACCGGCCGAACTTCCAGTTCCCGGGCTATTGGCTCTGGGTCGGCGACCAGCCGATCCTTCACATCATCCACCGCAAGGAGCTGCAGGAGCATCGCGCCGGCGTCATTGACCACATGGCGTTCACCGCGACCGACCTGCCCGGCACCGCGGCCAAGCTCGACAAGGCCGGGGTGAAGTGGGAACTGCGGCGCCTCCCGAAGGAGAGCGTGCGCGGAGGGCTGTGGCAGCTCTTCTTCGATGACCCGCACGGCGGCAAGGTCGAGTTCGACTTCGACAGGGAAGAACAGGCGCCGGCCGGCCACGCGGCCTAGCTAGAAATCCGGCTTCGGCAGCGGCCGGGTCGGCATCTTTAGGGCGAGCGGCGGCGGGACATCGTTTTCCGCCGCCGCCCAGCCCCAATCGAGCAGCGGCCGCGCCGAGCGCGCGAAGTCGACGATGCGCCCGACCAGATCGGGCGATTGCATCTCCTCGTCGCCGACCCTGCGGTCGGTCAGGAAATTCTTCCAGCACACATAATCGGCAATCTCGGTGCCTTTTGCCGTGTCGAACCCGCGCGGCAGGCGGCTGAGCCGCTCGTTTTCGCACGTCACCGAATAGCCGAGCCTCTTGAGCCGCTCCGCCATTGCCAGAAATTCGTCCGGCTCGTCGACGATCGCGCCTCGCAGCCGGTGCAAGAGCGGCGGGTCGGGGTGCCAGAACCCGGCGCCGATCATCGACGCGCCGGGCTCGACATGGACATAGAGCAGCCCGGGATCGCCTTTGCCGCCGGATCGCGTCAGCACCCCGCCCTGGTGGGTCTTGTAGAGCTGCTTGTTGGCCGAGAAGCGGACATCGCGATAGATGCGGAAGATGCCGCGGTCCGGGTCGCCGACCAGCGGCATCCCGACGGCCCCCAGCGAGGCGCTCAGCGCGACGATGAGATCGCGGAACGGTCCCAGCACCTCGGCGTCATAGACTGCCTTGCGCGGCTTGAACCAGCCCGGCTCGTTATGCAGGGCGAGACCGCGGAAGAAATCGAAGGCAGCCGGGCGAAAGTCGGTGAAAGGTTGAGTGGTCCTCGCCATCGTGGCCCAGTTTAGGACCGCGGGCGTCTCGCCCGCATTCTTTTCTGTGGCGGGGCGGGCGTCTCGCCCGCATTCTTTTCAAATGGCGGGGCGGGCGAGATGCGGTCCAGATTGCCGCCTCCGCGATGCGGACGGTCTTACCCCCGCCGCGCGTAGATCAGGAATTCCTTGTTTCCGGCGGGGCCGGTGATCGGGCTTTCGGTGATGCCGACCACGCACCAGCCGGGTTGCGTACCCAGCCACGCCGCGATGCGGGCGCAAACCTCCTGATGGATCGCCGGATCGCGGACGACCCCGCCCTTGCCGACACGGGCGGCGCCGGCCTCGAATTGCGGCTTGATCAGCGCGACGAGCGCGGCGGTCTCGGCGGTCAGCGCGAGCGGGGCGGGAAGGATGGTTTCGAGCCCGATAAAGCTCGCGTCGCAGGTCACGAGATCGATCGGGTCGGGAATTTCCACGCGCGTCAGGTAGCGCGCGTTGGTGCCGTCATGCACGATGACGCGCGGGTCCTGCCGCAGCTTCCAGGCGAGCTGCCCGCGGCCGACATCGATGGCATGGACCCTGGCGGCGCCGTGGGACAGCAACACGTCGGTGAACCCGCCGGTCGACGCGCCGACGTCGACCGCGGTCTTGCCCGCGGGTCCGATCGCGAAATGCTCGATCGCGTGGGCGAGCTTGAGCCCGCCGCGGGACACCCACGGGTGGTCGCGGCCGGCGAGGCGCAGCTCGGTGGTCTCGTCGAGGGCCGATCCGGCCTTGTCGACCCGCTGCTCGCCGGCGAAGACGATCCCGGCGAGGATCAGAGCCTGCGCCCTTGTGCGAGTCTCGGCGAGACCCTGATCGACGACGAGCTGATCGGCGCGGCGCTTAGGCAGCTTGGGCTAGGCTCGGGCCGGGGCTTCGACGGCTTCGCGGCCGAGGGCGGCGAGGGCGGTGGCGACGATGTGCTTGGCGTTGAGCCTGGCGACATCGTATTGCGCGCCCTGCGAATCGTGCTCGATGAAGATGTCGGGCAGGCACATCGACCTGATTTTGAGGCCGTGGTCGAGCTGGCCGCTCGTCGCCAGGTAGTGCAGCACAAAGCTGCCGAACCCGCCGACCGCGCCTTCCTCGATCGTGATGACGACCTCGTGCTCGCGCGCGAGGCGGGTGATTAGGGCGGTGTCGAGCGGCTTGGCGAAGCGGGCGTCGGCGACAGTCGTCGACAAGCCGCGCGCGCCCAATTCCTGCGCCGCCTTCAGGCATTCCTGCAAACGCGCGCCAAAGCTGACGAGCGCGATGCTGGTGCCTTCACGGACGATGCGGCCGCGGCCGATTTCGAGCGGCGCGCCGATCGCGGGCATTTCGACGCCGACGCCGTCGCCGCGCGGGAATCGCAGGGCCGAGGGGCAGTCGTCGATCGCCGCCTGGGTCGACACCATGTGGACAAGCTCGGCCTCGTCCGCCGCCGCCATCAGGACAAACCCGGGCAGCGTCCCGAGATAGCTGATATCGAACGAGCCGGCATGGGTCTGGCCGTCATTGCCGACGAGCCCGGCGCGGTCGATCGCAAAGCGCACCGGCAGTTTCTGGATCGCCACGTCGTGCACGACCTGGTCGTAGGCGCGCTGCAAAAACGTAGAGTAGATCGCGGCGAACGGCTTCATCCCGTCCGCGGCCATGCCGGCGGCGAAAGTCACCGCATGCTGCTCGGCGATGCCGACATCGAAGGTGCGCTTGGGAAAGCGCTCGCCGAAGGTGTGCAGCCCGGTGCCCGACGGCATCGCCGCGGTGATCGCGACGATCCGGTCGTCGGCCTCGGCCTCGCGGATCAGCGACTTGGCGAAGACGCTGGTATAGCTCGGCGCCTTCGAGCTCGACTTGGCCTGGGTGCCCGACACGACCTCGAACTTGGCGACCGAATGCCATTTGTCGTCGGCTTGCTCGGCCGGCAGGTAGCCGTGGCCCTTTTCGGTGACGACATGGATCAGGACCGGGCTCGAATCCTTGCTGTCGCGGACGTTTTTCAGAACCGGCAGCAGATGGTCGAGGTTATGCCCGTCGATGGGACCGATGTAGTAGAACCCCATTTCCTCGAAAAGCGTGCCTCCGGTGACAAAGCTGCGGGCCAGCTCCTCGGCTCGGCGGGCCATGGTTTCGAGCCGCTTGGGCAGGTGCCGGGCCACGCCGCCGGCGATCGCGCGCAGTGAGCGGAACGATTTCGACGACAACAGGCGCGACAGATACGCGCTCAGCGCTCCGACCGGCGGGGCGATCGACATGTCGTTGTCGTTGAGGATGACGATCAGGCGCGAATCCATAGAGCCGGCGTTGTTCATCGCCTCATAGGCCATGCCGGCGCTCATCGCGCCGTCGCCGATGACCGCGATCACGTCGCGCTTCTCGCCTTGAAAATCGCGCGCGACGGCCATTCCGAGCCCGGCCGAGATCGAGGTCGAGCTGTGGGCCGCGCCAAACGGGTCGTATTCGCTCTCCGACCGTTTGGTGAAGCCGGAAAGCCCGCCGCCCTGGCGGATCGTGCGGATGCGGTCGCGCCGTCCGGTCAGGATCTTGTGCGGATACGCCTGGTGGCCGACATCCCAGATCAGACGGTCGTGCGGCGTGTCGAACACGTAATGCAGCGCGACGGTCAGCTCGACCACGCCAAGCCCGGCGCCGAAATGCCCGCCGGTGATCGAAACCGCGTCGATCAGCTCGTTGCGCAATTCGTCGGCGACCTGGCGCAAATCCGCCTCGGGCAGCTTGCGCAGATCGGCGGGG
>DATAUV010000136.1:0-6516 GCA_036268075.1 Allostellaceae bacterium
CGCGATGCGGGCGAGGGGATGGGTAGCGCGATGAAAATCCTCGTCGTCGGCTCCGGCGGGCGCGAGCATGCGCTGTGCTGGGCGATCTCGGCGTCGCCGCTGGTCGAGAAGCTGTACTGTGCCCCGGGCAACGCCGGCATCGCCGCCGACGCCGAATGCGTCCCGATCGGGGTCATGGATACGCCGGGCCTCATCGCCTTCTGCCACGCGCGGAAAATCGATTTTGTCGTCGTGGGGCCGGAGGCGCCGCTGTGCGCCGGCCTCGTCGACGCGCTCGAAGGCGCGGGGATCGCCGCGTTCGGACCGACCCGGGCGGCGGCAGAGCTCGAAGGGTCGAAGGGGTTCATGAAGGATCTCTGCGCGCGCGAGGGCATCCCGACCGCCGCCTATGCCCGCTTTACCGACGCCGCGGCGGCGAAGGCCTATATCGCCGCGCAAGGGGCGCCGATCGTGGTCAAGGCCGATGGGCTCGCGGCCGGGAAGGGCGTGGTCATCGCCGCGACCCTCGCCGAGGCCGACGCGGCGGTCGACGCCGCGCTCGGCGGGCGGTTCGGCGCGGCGGGGGCGGAGATCGTCGTCGAGGAATTTCTCGCCGGCGAGGAGGCGAGCTTTTTCGCCCTCTGCGACGGCACCCACGCGCTCGCGCTGGCGGCGGCGCAGGACCACAAGCGCGTCGGCGACGGCGACACCGGCCCCAACACCGGCGGAATGGGCGCCTATTCCCCGGCCCCGATCGTCACCCCGCAGATCGAGGCCGAGGTGATGGCCCGGATCGTCATGCCGACCGTGCGAGCGATGGCCCGCGCCGGCGCCCCGTTCAAGGGCGTGCTCTATGCCGGGCTGATGCTGACCGCGGCGGGGCCGAAGCTGATCGAATACAACGTCCGCTTCGGCGACCCGGAATGCCAGCCGCTGATGATGCGGCTCAAAAGCGACATCGTCCCGGCCCTCCTCGCTTCGCACGACGGCATCCTCGACAAGGTCGATCTGCGCTGGCACGACCAAGCCGCGATCTGCGTCGTGATGGCCGCGAACGGTTACCCGGATAACCCCCTGCGCGGCACCGAGATCAGGGGCCTCGACGAGGCCGCGAACGGCGACCCGAACACGACGATCTTCCACGCCGGCACCAAACGAGACGGAGACCGCATTTTTGCGGATGGCGGCCGTGTGCTCGGGGTGACGGCGCTCGGAACGGATTTGATGACCGCGCGCACCCGCGCTTACGCGGCGATCGGCAAGATCGAGTGGTCCGAGGGGTTCTGTCGGCGGGACATCGGGGCGCGGCGATAATCTATTGCGACTTTGCCAAGCTGGCTATATCTGCTGGTCAGGAGGCGACCCATGCAAGTGAATATTCTCGAGGCAAAGAATCGATTGTCTAAGTTGATCAAGCTGATGCAGTCGGGAGAGGAGGTCGTGATCGCTAATCGTGGAGCGCCGGTCGCGCGTTTGGTGCCGGTAAACGCCGGCGCTCACGAGGCCCGCATTGGCAGCGGGGCCTACATCCTCGATGCGCTCAAGAAAAATCCACTACCGGCCCATGCACGACGGACCGCCGAGGAGATCGACGCCTCGATTGCGGAAGAGCGCGCATCTTGGGACTGATCTATCTCGACGCCTGTCTCCTCATCTATCTGGTAGAGCGACATCCTGTCTGGGGAGATCGGTTGGCGGAGATGCTGGGCGGGCCGGCAGATCTGCAGTTCGGAATCTCACCGCTAGTGAAATTTGAATGTCTCGTTGGGCCGATAAAGCGCGGCAACTCGATTCTCAAGGAGCTCTTTGCGATAGAATTCGAGCGGTTCGTACCGTTGGCAATGCCGGAGCCGGTTTATCTGCTCGCCGCAGAACTGCGTGCGCAATTTGGTGTGACTACTCCGGACGCCCTGCACTTGGCGTGCGCTCAGTACCATCGCTGCGATGGGCTTTGGACCAATGACGATCGTCTCGCCCGCGTCTCGCGCGGCTTCGCTCGAAACGTGCTCGTGTCGTAGCTCTACGCCTTCGGCCAATTCTCCCGGATCGGGTCGCTCCCGTCCCAGCCCTTCGCGGCCTCGCGCACCTGGTCGAAGATGCTCATCCTCGCGGGCGTCGCCTCGGCCATTTCGATGACCGTTCCGGGGTGGCCTTCTTCGAGGAAATAGATGAAGGGGCCGCGTTCGCTTTCGCCTTCCTGGCCGATATGCCAGCCGCTCGCCAGCGCCTTTGTCCGGATCGCGTGGTAGTTCACCGGCCAGCTCGACCAGTGCTGGCCGCCTTCCTTGCCGGCGTTGATGAAATCCCAATAGAGGCTCGGGGTCTTGCAGCGTTGCTGGATCAATTCGAGCTGGATGTCGCCGGAATTGGCGAGCGCGATCGACAGATGCGGCAATTCCTGCGGCCGACCCTTGTAGCTGTAGGCGGTCAGCGGCAGGCGGTCGGCGTAGAACCACGGGCCGACGCCGCATATTTCGACCCAATGCCTCATCGCCTTGTCGATGTCTTTGACGACGATGCCGATCTGCCGCATGTCTCCGAAAATCCGGCTCATCGCGTTCCTCCTCAGCCTTCGATCCCGTGCCCGCGTTTCGGGACCAGAACCGTGCGTTCATAGCTCATGAAGACCGTGCCGTCGGCCTTCTTGCCCAGCGTGCGCACCGTGACGATGCCCTGGGTCGGGCGCGAGGCCGATTCGCGTTTCGAGAGGATCGTCGATTCGGCATAGATTGTATCGCCGATAAAGACCGGCGCGGGCAGCTTGATGTCGGTCCAGCCGAGATTGGCGATCGCCATCTGGCTGACATCGGCGACCGACATGCCGGCGACGATCGACAGCGTCAGGCAGGAATTTACCACCATCCGGCCGAATTCCGACTGCTCGGCATAGCCGGCGTCGAAATGCAGCGGGTGCTGGTTCATCGTCAGGAGCGTGAACCAGGTGTTGTCGGCCTCGCTGATCGTGCGGCCGGGGCGGTGCTCGTAGGTGTCGCCGACCGTGAAATCCTCGAAATGCCGGCCGGCGCTGGCGCGCCACCGGCGCGGCGCGACCTCCCTCGGCAAGGCGACCATGCTCATCCCCAGATATCCGTGCCCACGGTAGCCGATCGGAGCCGGCGCGGCAGCCTCTTTTGCCGCAGCGGCGCCGCGGGAACCGGGCGCGGGCGGGCTCGTTGTCCCGGCAGGCAGGGAGAGGATCGCCATGAATTCCCCGATGTCTCGGACCGAGCGGCTGGAGCGGTGGGCCGCATTGCTCGACCAATGCGAGGAGGGCAGGCTCGCGCCGTTCCGCGAGGTCGAGTACCTCGCCGGCGTGTCGCAGGCCGGGTTGCGGCAGGAGAATTCGCCGCTGGCGGTCGCCCTCGCCGACCCGGTGCTGCGCCGCGCCGGGCTCGACAGTGACCGGTATGGCGACGGCGCCCGGTTCTTCGAGCTGTCGCGCGGCGAGGCGCACGCGATCCTCTGCAGTTGCGGCTATGTCGGCACGATGTGGGCCGGCGAGGTCGCCTATCGCATCCGCCGGCTCACCGCCGCGAGGCCCCGCCGCGCGTGGCTGCCGATGAACCCGTGGCCGGCGCTGGCGCGGTGGCTCACCGGCTGGCGACCGCTCGCCGGGCTGCGCACCTGACGCGGTATTGCGGCCCCCGGTATTGCGGCTTTAGGGGGATTGCATAGAGTGGCTCCGGAAACGGAGTCACTGATGACCACACCTGCCGAAAACGACGAAGACCGCCTGATCCTCGACAGCGTCGAGCGCTTTCTCGCGCGCGATGTAAAGCCGTATGTCCACCATCTCGAACACGACGACATCTACCCGGCCGAGATCGTCGAGGGGATGAAGGCGCTGGGCCTCTTCGGCTCGACGATCAGCCCCGAATATGGCGGGCTCGGCCTCTCGGCCGGCACCTACGCCCGGGTGTGCGAAACCGTGGCGCGGGTGTGGATGTCGCTGGCCGGCATCTTCAACTCCCACCTGATCATGGCGGCGGCGGTGCAACGCTTCGGCACCGACGCGCAGAAGCAGCAGTTTTTGCCCCGCTTCGCGACCGGCGAATTGCGCGGCGGCCTCGCGCTGACCGAGCCTGATTGCGGCACCGACCTCCAGGCGATCCGCACCACGGCGCGGCGCGAGGGCAATCAGGACTACATCGTCAACGGCACCAAGACGTGGATTTCCAACGGCATCCACGGCCAGATTTTCGCCCTGCTGGTAAAGACCAACCCGCAAGCCCAGCCGCGGCAGCGCGGGATGAGCCTGTTCCTCGCCGAGAAGGGGCCCGGGTTCACCGTCGGGAAAAAGCTGGAGAAGCTCGGCTACAAGGGCCTCGATTCGGCCGAGCTGATGTTCAACGACTACCACATCCCGGCCGACCGGCTGATCGGCGGCGAGGAGGGGCGGGGGTTGAACCAGGCGCTGGGCGGGCTGGAGCTCGGGCGCATCAACGTCGCGGCGCGCGGGGTCGGGGTGGCGCAGGCCGCGCTCGACGAGGCGGTGTCGTATAGCCAGGTGCGCAAAACCTTTGGCAAGTCGATCTGCGAGCACCAGGCGATCCAATTGAAGCTTGCCGACATGGCGACCCAGGTGCAGGCGGCGCGGCTGTTGGTGAAATACGCCTCCGACGCCTATGACGAGGGGCGGCGCTGCGACATGGAATGCGGCATGGCCAAGCTGTTCGCCTCCGAGGCGGCGGTCAACGTCAGTCTCGAATCGATGCGCATCCACGGCGGCTATGGATACTCGAAGGAATTCATGGTCGAGCGCCTCTACCGCGACGCGCCGCTCCTCGTGATCGGCGAGGGGACGAGCGAAATCCAGCGCATCATCATCGCCCGGCAGTTGATCGCGCGGAGCAATATGTGATCTAATGGTAGTCTCGGTAACATAGCCTATTGAGGGGATTCGTGCCTTGAGTGGTCCGCTGGCGGATACCTTATCAGACACATCTGTGGAAAATATTGATAAAGATTTTCAACTTTCTTTGAATATGGAGGATTTGCTGTTCGGTGCAATAGCAATGAACCTTATAGGAGTTCTTTACGCTATAGTGATAATTGGATTGATTGTAATGGGTGTAGTAGACATTATGTTGGTTAAAAATAATCTGGATAGATTATATATATTCATAGGGGATGTAATAGTAATTTGCGCCGTTTATCCGTTCTTCAAATTTTGTATGTGGGGTGCAAACGGTTTTCTTCAAAAGCAATTTTGGCCTATGGTTACAGTGGGGATTTTTTTTGCGGTATATGGAATGAGTGGAATACTATCATTCCACCCAGACGGTTTCGTAGCTGCAGGTGTTACCGTGTTGACTCTTGGCGTCGTTATCTGGGGGCACTGGAACGAGATCGTCAATAAGAGGCTTCCGTTTCAAGAGGCTTCCGTTTCGTGAATCCCGAGAATGCTTATAAAATAATTCGTGATTGGATAGACTGTATACTTCACCCTTGTGTCCAAATAACCGAACATCTGGTGCACCACGACAAGAATTTTAATGCAATCGCCAAGCTCTGGTATCCAAGTATATTCTTGAGTATAATAGTGAACTATCCGATATTGAAATGGTATAATGTAGAAATATATAATGCTACGTATTATATCATACAGCAGACGATAACGTTTTTTGCGATTTTTATGTATGCTATAATCTCCCACGTTTTCATGCGGATAGCGCGCGTGAAATCTGAATTTAATGAAACCATGATAATGTATACCATTGTGGTTATTTATACACCGATTACTGCTGCAATTTCTCTTCCAGAATCGTATAAATGGTACGATTATATTAGGCAATTAAAAATATCGGGAAACGCTGATTTGGGAAAAGCATTTATGGATTTTGCGCAGCATGATTTCATGGTGGGAGATAAATATTTGAGCTTAAGTAATTTTGTGCTGTACTCTACGGGTTTTATATTCCTTATATCACTGGTGGCGTTTGCAGAATTTCTGGTTCAACGATATCGTGCCCCAAAATTCCGGACTTATGTTGCAGTGGCAACCGCTTCATTTGTTATCGCGGCAGCCCATCGGTGGGTGGAAATTCCACTACAGTCGCTAATGGCGTACATTTACATGGTATGATGTTCTGGCTGGACTGAAGCATTTGGGGTTTCGGAGCAACTGATGAAGCTGCCGGTTCTCTCCGGCCTCACGGTCATCGCGGTCGAACAGTACGGCGCCGGGCCGTATGGCTCGATGCAGCTCGCCGATCTCGGCGCGACCGTGTGGAAGATCGAGAACCCGGCGGATGACGGCGACATGTCGCGGCGCGTCGGCCCGTATTTTCAAGCGCCTAACGACAGCTACTTCTTTCACAGCTTTAACCGCAACAAGCGCTCGATCACCCTCGACCTGAAGAAGCCGGCGGCGCGGCGGGTGCTGCACGCGATGGCCGCGAAGGCGGATGGGCTGCTCGACAATCTGCGCGGGGATCTGCCGCGCAAGCTCGGGCTCAACTACACGGCCCTGAAGGACGTCAACCCGAAGATCGTCTGCGCCCATCTGTCGGCCTATGGCCGCGAGGGGTCGCGCGC
>DATAUV010000137.1:0-12940 GCA_036268075.1 Allostellaceae bacterium
ATAGACCGGGTTCGCGAGCGGCGTGTCGGAGGCATAGCGCGCCGCGCCGGTGACCTTGAGCCGCCCGTCGATGCGGGTGACGGGGCTGCCGATCTTCGGCGGGGCGGATGGTTTTGCGAGGGTCGATTGCACGATCAGATACTCATCTCTGAGGCTTGGAGCAGCGCGCGCACCAGCGTGCGCTTGCCGAGCTCGGGCTTGTAGGCGTTGCCGTCGCGGGGCTTGGCGGCGGCGAAGGCGGCCTCCGCGGCGGCGCGGGCGGTGC
Source organism: Allostellaceae bacterium (assembly GCA_036268075.1). Lineage (GTDB taxonomy): Bacteria > Pseudomonadota > Alphaproteobacteria > ATCC43930 > CGMCC-115725 > DATARH01. The sequence goes on from DATAUV010000137.1 coordinate 266, forward strand.
CTTGGTCGATGTGCTTGCCGGCGAGCGCGGCCTCGGCCTCGTGCGCCCGCCACGGCTTCGTCGCGACGCCGCCGAGCGCGATCCGCGCGGCCTTGACCGCGCCGTCATCACCCATATCGAGCGCGACCGCGGCCGAAGCCAGCGCGAATTCATAGGATTCACGGTCGCGGACTTTCAAATACACCGACCGCCGCGTCCACGGCGCGACCGGCAAGGCAAAGCCGGTGATCAGGTCGCCCGGCATCAGCACGGTCTCGACCTGCGGCGCGTCGCCCGGCGCGCGGTGCAGCCCGGCCAACGGGATCACCCGCACACCCTGCGGCCCGGCGATCTCGACCAGCGCGTCGAGCACGATCAGCGCCTGCGCGAAATCGCCGGGATAGGCGGCGATGCACTGATCGCTGACGCCTAGCACGGCGTGCTTGCGGTTGACCCCGTCGAGCGCGGCGCAGCCGCTGCCGGGGTCGCGCTTGTTGCAGGCGGCCCAGGCCGTGTCGCGGAAATAGGTGCACCGCGTCCGCTGCAGCACATTGCCGCCGAGGGTCGCCATGTTGCGGATCTGCGGGCTCGCCGCGAGGTCGAGCGACTGCACGACGACCGGGTAATCGCGCATCAGGTCGGGGTGCTGGGCCGCCTCGGCCATGCGGGTGACGGCGCTCAAGTAAAGCGCGTCGGAGCGACGCTCGATCCGCGTGCCGCCGCGGCCGAGGTCGCCGATGTCGATCAAGGCGTCGGGCTGCATCACGTCGAGCTTCATCAGGTCGAGCAGCGTCGTGCCGCCCGCGAGGAATTGCGTTGCCGCGAGCGTCGGCGGCACCGGGTTGCCGCTAGGCGCCGCTCCCGCGACCGCATCGGCGACCGAGGCCGCGCGCTGGTAGAGAAATGGCCGCATCGACTTAGCCTCGCATCTGGTCCTTGGCTGGCATCTGGCCGTTGGCTCGCATCTGGCTCTTGGCGTCGTTGACCGCCTCGACGATGTGCGGATAGGCGGCACAGCGGCACAGATTGCCGCTCATGTGCTCGCGGATCTCGGCGTCGCTGCCGGCATGGCCTTCGATGACGCAGGCGACCGCCGACATGATCTGGCCGGGGGTGCAATAGCCGCACTGGAAGGCGTCGCGGTCGATGAACGCCTGCTGCATCGGATGCAGCGTGCCGTCCGCCTGCGCGAGGCCCTCGATCGTCGTGACCGGCCCGCGCACCGCCGCGGCGAGCGTCAGGCAGCCCAGCACCCTGGTGCCGTCGACCAGCACCGTGCAGGCGCCGCACTGACCGTGATCGCACCCTTTCTTGGCGCCCGTGAGACCCAGATGCTCGCGCAGCGCGTCGAGCAGGGTGGTTCGCGGATCGACCGCGAGACGCCGGGTCTGGCGGTTCACCGTCAGCTCGATCGACACCGTCGCGCGCGGGTCCGCGACCGGCACGGTGCGCACCGTCGGCTGCTCCTGCGCCGAACCCAGGGCCGGCGCCATCATTACGGCGGTTGCGGTGGAAGTCAGGAGCGATCTCCGGCTGAACAACGCTTTTGGCGTCATGCTTCACCTTCCAAAAGCGCGAAGGTTGCGCGGCTGGGATTGGCCGCTGGTGAAAAACGAGCCGTGCAGTTTCTCGGTTCCTGACATCGCCGTTTTTTCGGGGGCGATCGGCGCTGACGGAACCTCAACCGGCCGCAATCGGTTTGCCGGAGACCTGTAACGTTTGGAGGTAACCATGTCTGTCGCAGACCCTACCGTGCGGGAAACCGCGCGGCTCATCGGCAGCGACAAGGTCGAGGGCACCGACGTCCGCCGCACCAACGGCGACAAGGTCGGCTCGATCGAACGCGTGATGATCGATAAGCGCTCGGGCAAGGCCGCCTATGCGGTGATGACGTTCGGCGGCTTTCTCGGGATGGGCTCGGAATACCGGGCGCTGCCGTGGAGCACGCTGCGCTACAACGAGCGGCTCGACGCCTACGAGCTCAACCTCACCGACGACCAGCTCCGCACGGCGCCGGTGGCGTCGAATGAGTTTTACGACACCGGCGCGGTCGATCGCGGCTGGGAAGACGACATCCACCGTCACTACCGGGTCACCCCGTACTGGTGACCCTCGGCTCCAAGTGACGGTTGCGGGCGGGGCGGCTAAGGCCGCCCCGTCTCTATACGAAAACGGGGCGGCTGCGGCCGCCCCGTTTCTATAAAGAAAAAGTAGGGCGGCCGCGGCCGCCCCGTTTGTTTGTGTCATATGCCGTTAACCGCGGGTGGAACGGCAAGCCTCACCGTCCTGTTGTCGTGATGACATGATGGTGGAGGCGGTGCTGGAACGGCGATTGGGCGGCAAGGAGATCGGGATCGCGCTGGCGGCGTCGGGGCTGGTGCTGGGCACCGCGCTGGCGGCGCGGCGGCGGCGCACGGGGCGGGCGGACAAGACCCTGGCCGGGGCTTCGCCGGCACTCGTCGACGGCACGCCGAGGCGGCGGTTTTATCACGGCTACCGGCTCGACCGGGCGATGACGATCGAGGATTTGCGCGCGATGGCGCATCGCCGCCTGCCGCGCTTCGCCCTCGAATACCTCGAAGGCGGCGCCGAGGACGAGGCGACGCTGTCGCGCAATTTGGCGGCGCTTTCGGAATGGCATTTCCGCCACCGCTCGTTTGTCGACGTATCCAAGGTCGACCTGGCGACCGAGCTGTTCGGGCGCCGCATGGCGATGCCGCTCGCGGTCGCGCCGACCGGGCTCAACGGCCTCTTCTGGCCGCACGCCGACCTGCACCTCGCCGAGGCGGCGGCGAAGGCCGGCATCCCCTTCGCGCAAAGCACGATGTCGAACGACGCGATGGAGCGCGTCGCGCGCGTGCCGGGCCTCAGATTCTGGTGGCAGCTTTACGTCTTCGGCCCGCCGCATATCCGCAACGCGCTGATCGACCGCGCCCGCGACACCGGGTGCGAGGCGCTGATCGTCACCACCGACGCGCAAATCTACGGCAACCGCGAGTGGGACACCCGGTCGATGCCGGGGCTGAGCCCGCCCGGCCTCGGGTCGGTCGTCGAGACGCTGCGCCACCCCGCCTGGCTCGCCGAGGGGCTGTTCACCCACGGCATGCCGCGTTTCGAGAATGTGATCGACTTCGTGCCGAGAAACCGCCGCGGTTTCTTCGACAGCGCGGCGTGGATTCGCGAGCAGATGGACCGCGGCCTGTCATGGCGGACGCTCGGCGAAATCCGCGAGCGCTGGCCGCGCAAATTGATCGTCAAGGGGCTCCTCGACATCCCCGACATCACCCAGGCGATGGCGATCGGCGCCGATGCCGTCGCGATCTCGAACCATGGCGGGCGCCAGCTCGACTGGGCAATCGCGCCGCTCGACCTGCTGGCGCGGGCGCGCGAGGCGGTCGGCGACCGGATCGCGCTGATCGTCGATGGCGGGATGCGGCGCGGCACCGATGTGCTGAAGGCGATGGCGCTCGGCGCCGACGCGGTCTTTGTCGGCCGCGCTCCGCTCTACGGCGTCGCCGCCGGCGGCCGTGCCGGGGCTATGCGCGCGCTGGCGATCCTGCGCGGCGAGCTGGAGCGCGACCTCGGCCTGCTCGGCGTGCCGGCGCTTACCGACCTGGACGGCGGGTTGCTGGAGGGGCTCGGTTCAGCGCCCGTTGCCGCGGCGCCGGCCGAACACCGCCGCCGCGCCTAGCCCCGCCACCAGCGCGGCGAGCCCGGCGCCGATCGCGGCGCGGTTGCGGGTCAGCGGCAGTTGCGAGCAGAACTCGCTCGCCCGCGCATCAAATCGGCCATGCGCGCCGAAATCGCCGGGGACGGGTGCAAACAGGTTGCCGGGCGCGCCGGGATCGGCCGGCTCCGCGGTCATCTGCGACTCGAACCCGGTGCGGCCGAGGAAATGGTCGAGCCAGCCGGGCACCAGCCGCTGCGCCAGGATCGCCTTGACCGACGGCCAGCCGACCCAGACCTCCCGCCGCCGCGCATGCGCCGCAAAGACGATCGCCCGCGCCGCCACCTCGGGCTGATAGATCGGCGGCACCGGCTGCGGCCGGAACCCGGTCTTGTTGCGCGCCCACGAGAATTGCGGCGTGTTCAGCGCCGGCATCTGCACCATCGTCACGTGGATTTTGGAGCGGTCGTGGATCAGCTCGCAGCGCAGCGCGTCGGTAAACCCGCGCACCGCGAACTTGGCCGCGCAATACGGCGCCTGCAGCGGGATCGCGCGGTAGCTCAGCGCCGAGCCGACCTGCACGATCGTGCCGTGGTCGCGCTCCCGCATCCGCTTCAGCGCCGCCAGCGTGCCGTGGACGCAGCCGAGATAGGTAACCTCGGTGGCGCGGCGAAACTCCTCGGGCGTCGTGTCGGCGATCGGGGCGAACACGGTCGCCATCGCCGCGTTGACCCACACGTCGATCGGCCCGAACCGCTCCTCGACGAGCCCGGCGGCGGCGTCGACCGCGTTGGCGTCGGCGACGTCGGTGGGGATCGCGATCGCGCTGCCGCCGAGCTGGCGCACCTCCTCCACCGCGGCGTCGAGCCCTTCGCTGCGCCGGGCGATGAGGCCCAGCCGCGCGCCGCCGGCGGCGAACGCGCGCGCGGCGGCGCGGCCGACACCGGCGGAGGCGCCGGTGATGACGACCGTTTCGGCCTTGGCGGTGGTCATACCAGCTCGCGGATCACGTCGCCGGCTATCGTCCGGGCGATCCGGCCGCGGTCGGGCGTGCCGCGCGCGAGGCTTTCGGCGAGGTGCGTCACCTGGCGCAGCGTCGCCTTCGGCGGCATCGGCGGCTCGTTCGGGTCGACGACCGCCTCGATCAGGACCGGCCCCGGCGTCGCCAGCGCCTGCTTCAGCGTCGCCGCGCACTCGGCCGGGTCTTCGATGCTGTAGCCCTGCGCGCCGCAGGCCCGCGCCACCCCGACAAAGTCGATCGGTTGCAGGTCGCAGCCGAACTCGGGATTGCCGAGAAACACCATTTGCTCCCATTTGATCTGGCCGAGCGTGTTGTTCTTGATGACGATGACCTTGATATCGAGCTTGTATTTGACGCAGGTCGCGAGCTCGCCCATCAGCATCGTGAGGCCGCCGTCGCCGACGAACGCGACCACCTGCCGGTCGGGATGCGCGACCGCGGCGGCGATCGCATAGGGCAGCCCGCAGGCCATCGTCGCGAGATTGCCCGAGCACGAAAACATCATGTCGCCGCGCATGTCGACGTGCCGCGCGACCCAGGTCGTGATCGTGCCGCTGTCGGTCGCGACGATCGCGTTGTCGCGCAACAGCTTGTTGAGCTCGTGCGCGACCACCTGCGGCTTCATCGGCGAATCGGTGCGGGTGCCGCGCTCGCGCATCGTCGCGCGCCACTCGGTCATCTCGGCCTGCATCGCCTCGAGGAAGCCGCGGTCGGATTTGCGCTGGAGCATCGGGATGAGCCGGCTCAACACGGTCCGGCTGTCGCCGATCAGCGGCGCCTCGACCGGACAGCGCAGCCCGACCCGCTTGGGGTCGATCTCGATCTGCACCGCGCGCGCCTTGCCCGGCTTCGGGTAGAACTCGATATAGGGGAACGAGCTGCCGACGATCAGCAGCGTGTCGCAGCCTTCGAGCGCGTCCTGTCCCGCGCGGGTTCCGAGCAGCCCGACCCCGCCCACCGAATGCGCGTGGTCGTCGGCGAGCGCGCCCTTGCCCAGCAGCGGCTTCGCCACCGGCGCGGCCAGCAGATCGGCGATCTGCGCCAGCTCGCGGCTCGCCTTCAGCGCGCCGCGCCCGGCGAGGATCGTCACCTTGGCGCCGGCGTTCAGCACCTCCGCCGCCCGGCGCAGATGCGCCTCGTCGGGCACATGCGCGCTTTCCGCCATCACCATCGAGACGTGGTTCGGGATGTTGCGCTCCGACCGCGCGTCGGCGGTGCACGGCATCGACTGCATGTCGACCGGCATCGTCACATGGGCGACGCCGCGATAGGCCATCGCGGTGCGGCAGGCGAGCTCGGTCACGTTGCGCGTATGCGCCGGCCCCATGATCCGCGAGTTGTAGACCGCGACGTCCATGTACAGCTTGTCGAGCTCGACATCCTGCTGGGTGTACGTCCCGACGAGGTCGTGAAACTGCAGCCCGGTGATCGCCAGCACCGGCGCCCCGTCGAGCTTGGCGTCGTAAAGCCCGTTCAACAGATGGATCCCGCCCGGCCCCGAGGTCGCCAGGCACACGCCCAGTTTCCCGGTCCATTTGGCATAGGCGCAGGCCATGAACGCCGCCGCCTCCTCGTGCCGAACCTGGATGAACCGGATCTTCTCCTGCCGGATGCGCAGCGACTCGACGATCCCGTTGATGCCGTCCCCGGGCAACCCAAACACGACGCCGACGCCGAAATCGATGAGGGTATCCACAAGCACGTCGGCGGCGGTCTGGGTGGCCATCGGGAAACTCCGGGATGTTGAAGGGTCTAGCGAGGAAACACGCCCCCACCGCCCCTGTTCCACATCCCGGCAAGCTGTCCCGTCGTCCTTTCGTGCGTAACGGCTGCTTTGCGGGATGGAGAGGCGCAGTTCATTGCGCCTCGTTATTCGGGTACGCCCGCCTTGTTCATTGCGGCGATGAACCTCTGCCGATCAGTTTTCCGGCGGAACGGATAGTACTCGCATAACCTGCTGATGCTGACTTCCGGATCGATGCCCAGATAGACGTCTAGCGCCCGCTTCGCCTCTTCGGCCTGGCCCCGCATGGCGTTGGAGGCAATCGTCATGCGAAGAGCGGGCAGCCAGTTCGGCTTGACGCGTAGAGCCGTCGCCGCCGAGCGCGCGGATTCGTCATCGCGTCCGGCGATGAAATGAGCGAACGCCATGGCGCTTTGTGTGAGGAAAACACGAGGGTCGAGTGGATTCAGGCGAAGCGCCTTGTTCAGGCTTTCGATCGCGCCATCGGGATCGCCGGCGTAGCCACGGACCCAGCCGCTGCGCTGCCAGGCGACCGCCAGGTTGACGTCCAGATCGAGTGCTCGATCGATGAGCAGCAATGCACGGTCAAGATCGCGAAAGAAGTAGGCTTGCACGTGTCCCGCCCAACACAGCGCGACCGCGTCGCCGGACCCGATATCGGCAGCGCGTTCGACCAGCCGAGAGATCTCCTTTTCATCAAAGCTCGAAGCCCAAGCATTCGCTTTGGCGAAATGATGACACGAAGCAGCCAACCCGTAGGGCGTCGAAAAGTCGCGATCTTTCTCTATTGCCGCGTTGAACAGCTCCAGCGCTTTGGCGTTGTCGTGCCGCGTCCATCGATTCCAACTGGCAAGCCCGCGAAGGTAAAAATCGTAAGCCGCGAAATCACCGGTCATGTCCCGCTTGGCTCGATCGATTTCCGCCTTCTCAAGTTGCGGCGCGATCGCCCCGACGACACTGGTCACGAGCTGATCTTGAAGATCGAAGATGTCGATCAAATCGCCGTCAAACCGATCGGCCCACAAATGGCGGCCCGATTCCGCTTCGATGAATTGCCCTGTCACGCGCACCCGGGTGCCTGACTTGCGCACGCTGCCTTCCAATACGTAGCGGACACCGAGCTCGCGCGCGATCTGCTTGGTGTCGACCGATATCCCCTTGTAGGTGAACGATGAGTTGCGGGCGATGACGAAAAAGGCGCGGTTGCGCGACAAGGCCGTGATGATGTCCTCGACGATCCCGTCGATGAAGTAATCCTGTTCCGGATCGCTGGAAAGGTTGAGGAAAGGCAGCACCGCAATCGACGGCTTGTCGGCAATTCCGAGCAAAGACTTATCTGGCCCGACCTCGAGAAGATTGAATGGCTCCTCTCGAACAGCGCCGACAAACCTCAGCCCCCTGCGGGGCAGCGTCTTGATCAGCGTTTGCCGTTCGCCACTGTCGCCGATTGCGCTCCTGGCGGCGTTGATCCGGTTGAACAATGCCGACTCGGAAATGGCGCGGCCGTGCCAGACCGACGCCAGAAGGTCGTCCTTGCTGACCACGCGGTCACGGTGCCCGATCAGGTGAACGAGAAGATCGAACACCTGCGGCTCGACGGCCACGAGATTCGTTCCCCGCCACAGCTCGCGGCGATCCGTGTCGACCACACATTCCGCGAACAGATAGCGCAAGTATCCTTCCCGCTCTCAGGGCTGCCCCTGGAAATCCCAGCATAGGCCCCCTGAAGGAAAAATGAAGGGAGCGCTAAGACAAAATGGAGGAGCCCTGAAAGACGCAACGCGCCATCTATGGCATCAGGACCAAAGCTGAATAGCGTCGGGAGAAGGGCATGAATCGGCAGCCATTTACCGTCCGGTTTGCGGTCCGCGTCATCTGCCTTATGGGGCTGTTGCTGCCGCCGCCGACTTGGGCGGGGGACGTAAAATACGTCGTCAAGCCCGTCGCCGAGATGAAGGTCAAGCAACTTCCGAAAGGCCCGCTGTACTGGCGGGTCGAGAATTTCCCGACCCTGGATCAGGCCAAGGCCGCTGCCGGCGAATACCGTTGGAACCCGGATACGGTGACCTATGACGGCTCGCCGTCGTTGACGGCCGAGATCGCCGGCAAAGTATGGCTGTTTACGCTTGGGCCGCAAGGCGGGGCGACGCCCGGCGGAACGAAGGTGGCCGAAATTGGACCCGTCCCGGCCTTATCGGCGCCCGAGTACCTCCTGCGCGTCAACTACGGCAGCGGACCGCCGGGGGCGAAGACACCGGTACATTCGCATTTTGGCTCCGAGGCCTTTTATGTCCTCAATGGAAAAATGGGTCAGAGGACGTCAAACGGCATCAGCTACGCCGAGGCCGGCCACACCATGAACGGGCATATGGCCGGTACGACGATGGAAGTCTTCAACGCCGGGACAAGCGATCTGAGCACCCTTATCATGTTCGTGGCGGATGCCACCAAACCATTCTCGACGCCCGCCAAGTTCGAGTAGGGAAGATTTGGCTCAGGTCGGGAAAAGTGGAGGCGGAACTGGTTGCCAGCCGACTTCGCGGCCTCATTTCCTGAACCGCCACTTCGCGCGATTGAGTTGAGGAACGAATTGGCGAGCTTCCGAGGTCGACCGGTGGGCGAAGCCCGCCGCTGGCGGCGGGAACTGCTCTGCGCGCCCCTTGACGGACCTGTTCGAGATGGTGGGCGCGTGTCTGCGGGTCCCGCTTTCGGCTCGAGCGAGATCCGATCCTAATGAATCGGATCTCGCTCGTTAACTATTTGACATGGAATATGCTCTAGCGGGTCGTCCGCGCCACCTACGCGATACGCCTGCGCATGAGCCATACCCGCAGATGCCGCAGCGCTGCCTGCACGATTTCACCGGACCGGGCGACGTGATCACCGTACTGGAGCATGTAGGTGGCCGGCACGGCAATCGGATCCGTGTGGACCCGGCCGGTTTCGATCACCATGCCCGTCGGTAAGTGAGATACGCGGCGGACGGTACCTTCGTCGGCGATCTCGAAGTCCGCGCTGGGATAATCTCCGCTCATCGACGTTCTTTCCCGCTGATTGGGCCTGCCCGCGATCACAGAAAATGGCAAGTTATGCTTCACATCAGAACCTGTGAAGGTATCTGGAAACCCTGCCGAAAGATATGAAATATTTTTGACGCGGCAATTCACGACGATTGATGTTTTCCAGTTGTATTTGGGACTCTTGCGCCCCACGTAGTCAAATTGGCGCTGTCACTCAGCACCGGACAGTGCCAAAGCCCGACAAATTTCCCACCGACGAATTTCCCCCCGACGAATTTCCCACCGAGGAGCCCTCAATGAAGCTGCGGCCATTGCAAGACCGTGTCCTGGTTCGCCGCGTCGATCCGGAGACAAAGACCCGCGGCGGGATTTTCATTCCCGACACCGCGCAGGAAAAGCCGATGGAGGGCGAGATCGTCGCCGTGGGTCCGGGTGCTCGCGACAAAGACGGAAAGCTGATTCCGCTCGACGTCAAGAGCGGCGACCGGGTTCTGTTCGGAAAATGGTCGGGCACCGAGGTCAAGCTCGATGGTGAAGAGCTGATGATCATGAAGGAAGCCGACATCATGGGCGTGATCGACCACGCCGTCGCCACCCAAAAAGCCGCTTGATCGAGGAATAAAGACATGCCTGCCAAAGACGTTAAATTTAATGGCGATGCGCGCGACCGCTTGATGCGCGGCATCGACACGCTCGCCAACGCGGTCAAGGTGACGCTCGGCCCCAAGGGCCGCAACGTCGTGCTCGACAAATCCTACGGCGCGCCGCGCATCACCAAGGACGGGGTGACGGTCGCCAAGGAGATCGAGCTGTCGGACCGGTTCGAGAACATGGGCGCGCAGATGGTCCGCGAGGTCGCGAGCCGTACCAGCGACCAGGCCGGCGACGGCACGACGACGGCGACGGTGCTGGCCCAGGCGATCGTCCGCGAGGGCTCGAAGGCGGTTGCCGCCGGGATGAACCCGATGGATCTGAAGCGCGGCATCGACATGGCGGTGGCGGCGGTCGTCGCGGACATCAAGAAGATGTCGAAGAAGGTCTCGACCAATGCCGAGATCGCCCAGGTGGGCACCATCTCGGCCAATGACGACCGCGAGGTCGGCGAGATGATCGCCAACGCGATGCTCAAGGTCGGCAATGAGGGGGTCATCACGATCGAGGAGGCCAAGAGCCTCGACACCGAGCTCGAGATCGTCGAGGGCATGCAGTTCGACCGCGGCTATCTGTCGGCCTACTTCGTGACCAACGCCGAGAAGATGGTCTGCGAGCTCGACAACCCGTACATCCTGCTGTTCGAGAAAAAATTGTCCGGGCTCCAGGTGATCCTGCCCCTGCTCGAAGCGGTGGTGCAGAGCGGCAACCCGCTGTTGATCGTCGCGGAGGACATCGAGGGCGAGGCGTTGGCGACCCTCGTCGTCAACAAGCTTCGCGGCGGCCTCAAGGTGGCGGCGGTGAAGGCCCCCGGCTTTGGCGACCGGCGCAAGGCGATGCTGGAGGACCTCGCCATCCTGACCGGCGGCCAGGTGATCAGCGAGGATCTCGGCATCAAGCTGGAGACCGTGACGCTCGACATGCTCGGGACGGCCAAGAAGGTGCGCATCGACAAGGAAAACACCACGATCATCGATGGCGCGGGCAAGAAATCCGACATCGAGGGCCGCTGCACCCAGTTGCGGGCGCAAGTCGAGGAAACCACCTCGGAGTACGACAAGGAGAAGTTGCAGGAACGCCTAGCCAAACTGGCGGGCGGCATCGCCATCATCCGCGTCGGCGGCAACACAGAGATCGAGGTCAAGGAACGCAAAGACCGCGTTGACGACGCGATGCATGCGACCCGGGCGGCGGTCGAGGAGGGGGTGGTTCCCGGCGGCGGCGTCACCTTGCTCTATGCGATCAAGTCGCTGGAGGGGCTCAACCCCGAAAACAACGACCAGAAGGTCGGCATCGACATCGTGCGCCGGGCGTTGCAGGCGCCGGCGCGGCAGATCTTCGCCAATGCCGGAGAGGACGGTTCGGTGATTATCGGCAAGTTGCTCGACAAGGGCGACACGAGCCACGGCTTCGACGCTCAGAGCGGCACCTATGTCGACATGGTCAAGGCCGGCATCATCGACCCCACCAAGGTCGTTCGCCTGGCCCTCCAGGGCGCCGCCTCGATCGCCGGTTTGCTGGTCACCACCGAAGCGATGGTCGCCGACCGGCCCCAACCGGGCGCTGCGGCGATGCCGGGCGGGATGGGCGGCATGGGCGGCATGGACTTCTAGCTCCCCTCGCCGATCGAGTTGCCGCCGCGGTACGGGCATTGCCCCAACCGCGGCGGCTGCCATCCGCGATCCCGAATGTCGAGGAGTGACGGCTTTGAAAGATCACCTGATTCAAGCTGCGGAACGGGGCGATGCCGAGGCGCAGTTCAATCTCGCGATGATTTACGAGAACGGGCTGGACGACAGCCGGTACGCCGACGAGGGCAACCGGCCGGAGGCGATGCGGTGGTTTCGGGCCGCCGCCGATCAGGGGCTGGCCCGCGCGCAGCTCAAACTGGCGGAAATCTGCGCCGGCGAACACGAGCGGCCGGAAAGCTCGGTCGAGGCATGCGGCTGGTATCTGCTGGCGACGGCAAGCCTGCGCGGCGCGCATCTGCAAAAGGCGCAGTCGGCCTACCGGCGCGTCGCATCGCGCCTGACGACGGATCAATCCGCCGAGGTCAGCCGCTTTGCCCAAAGCTGGAAGCCCAAGCCCGCGGTCTCATCCGCGTCCGAGCAATACGGAATCCCCGAACGGGCGCGCGCGTGACCGCCATGTTCATCTCCCTGACCACGAGCCGCAGCGGCGGCTTCAAGAAATGGACGGACAATTACCGGCCGAGCAACGACGACGAAGGCCCCGGCGAAGCCACCCCAATCGCCCTCGCCGGGACTACGCTCGGGCCTATTAGGGACAATGACGCGCCGCAGGAACCGCCGCATCGTCCTTGGGTCATCCCCGGTGTCGGCGGCGCTTTCTAGAGCGGAATCCGATCCTATTGAATCGGGTTTTTGCTCTTTGACTATTTGAGATGGAGCATGTTCTTACCGAAAAGTGGGACCACTTTTCCGGCAAGAACATGCTCTAGTGTATCGGCACTAACAAAAGGATTCCCCAGGATGCGCTGCGATGCGATTCTTGGGGAATGGCAGGTGACATTTGCATCTGGCTATCTCCCGATGATCGGGCGCGGCTGGACGGTTGGGTGGCGGACCGGAAC
>DATAUV010000138.1:0-5937 GCA_036268075.1 Allostellaceae bacterium
GAAGGGCACGAAGAAAACTTAACTTTTTGACGCAGAGGACGCGGAGGACGCGGAGGGGCTGGTGCCGGAACTGGCGAAGCCAAATACTCCCCTCATGATTTGTTGCGCTGCGCGCCGCCGTGGGTGCAACTCCGCGTCCTCCGCGTAATCCTCCGCGTCCTCTGCGTCGAAAGCGTCGGTTTCTCTTATCCTTCGTGTTCTTCGTGCCTTCGTGGTGAATAAGAGGGGCCTCGATGCAGCGCACCACGGTGATCTTCGATTTCGGCGGCGTGCTGATCGATTGGAACCCGCGCCATCTCTACCGCAAGCTCTTCGCCGGCGACGACGCCGCGATGGAGGATTTTCTCGCGACGGTGTGCAATCCGGCCTGGAACATCCGGCAGGATGGCGGGCGGCCGGTCGCCGAGGCGACAAGCGAGCTGACCGCCGCCTACCCGCACCACGCCGAGCTGATCGCCGCCTTTTACGGCCGGTTCGACGAGATGATGCCGGGGCCGATCGAGGGCACGGTCGCGATCCTCGGCGAGCTGCGCGACCGCGGCGTGCCGGTCTACGGCCTCACCAATTTCTCGGCCGAGACCTATCCCCTGGCGCTGGCCCGCTTCCCGTTCATCGGCTGGCTGCGCGGGGTCGTCGTCTCGGGCGAGCACCGCATCATCAAGCCCGACCCGGCGATCTACCGCCTGCTCTGCGACCGCTTCGCCATCGACCCGCTGAGCGCCGTCTTTATCGACGACAACAAGCTGAACGCCGAAGGGGCGGAGGCGGTCGGCATCAAGGGCATCCACTTCACCGGCCCGGAGGCGCTGCGGGCCGAATTAGTGGATTTGGGATTGTTGCCGACGGCGTAAGCTCGCTCCGCTCGCGCCCTCACCCGTCTCGCTACGCTCGCCACCCTCTCCCGCAATGCGGGCGAGGGGATTTATGGGCGAGAGCTGTAAGCTGCCCCCTCGCCCGCATTGCGGGAGAGGGTGCCCGAAGGGCGGGTGAGGGCGCGGCGCGCGACGGCGCGAGGGCTAACCCGGCCACCCGCGTTGCTGATACGCCCCATCCCAAAACAGATACTCGTACTGGCACGCCCGAGTGAACGCGCCGCGCATCCTCCCCCGCGCCGCGTCCGTCACCCCGGCAGCCGCGGCGTCGGTCGTGGCGATCATCGCCTGGACGGCCTCGCCGAACTCGTCGCCGGCGTAGGTGTCGATCCACGCCTGGTAGGGGTTTCCGGCCACGTTCCGGCGCGAGATCGTGCCGCCGACATCCCAGTAGATCCAGAAACACGGCAACAGCGCCGCGACCGTCACCTCCCAGGGCTCGTGATAGGCGGTGGCCAGCAGCCAGCTCGTATAGGCGAGGCAGTCGGGCGAGGGCTCGGCGCGTTGGGCGGCCGCCGGGTCGACTCCGAATGCCCCCAGATAGGTGCGGTGCAGTTCGGTCTCGACCACCACCGCGCCGAGCGCCCATTTGAGAAAGGCTTCGAGCCCGGCGGTGTCCGGCGCCTTCGCCCCGGCGATCGCCAGCGCGCGGCCGAACTGGCCGAGATAAAGCGCGTCCTGGGTGATGTAGGTCTGGAAGCGGGGCCGCGACAGCGTGCCGTCGCTGAGCTCGGCGATAAACGGCAGCGCGTCGATCGCCGCGCGCAAACCCTGGGTCGCGCTCCAAGCCTCGTCGGAAAACCGTTCCATCGCGCCGCCCTCGAACCCCCAGATCACTTTCGATTTTATAGCGGGTCACTCCCCATTTTATAGATAGCTCAATCGGTGGGGGCTTGGGTTATCCTCTTGCCATCACGGCCGCATTGCGGAGGACAAGATGGACGGATTGGCGCAAAGCAACATCAAGGGCATCGTCGCCCCGCTCAGCTTTATGGTGCCGATGGCGGAAAAGCCGGTCGCCTATAATTACGAGCCGCCGCCGGGCGTGCCGCAGCGCACCGGCCTCCAGGAGGACCACGAGGTGCTGGTGCATGACGGCCGCGCCGTCGCCGACCAGTTGTCGCTCGACCACGAAGGCTTCGTGCTGCAGAGCGCCCCGACCGCGGTGTCGAATTTCTATGACGAGAACCAGATCGTCTCGGTCTTCTACGCCGAGTGCGAGGAGCTCGTGAAAAAGGCCACCGGGGCCAACCGCGCCTTCGCCTTCGACCACATCGTGCGCAACGAAGCGAAGGCCGCCGACAAATCGAGCGGCGTCAAGATGCCGTCGAGCCGGGTGCACAACGATTACACGACCTGGTCGTCGCCGCAGCGCATCCGCGACCTGATGGGCCCGCAATCCGAGGAACTGCTCAAGCAGCGCTACGCGATCATCAATCTGTGGCGCCCGCTCGCCGGCCCGCTGTTGAAGAACCCGCTGGCGCTGTGCGACGCCGAGAGCCTCGCGGAAGAAAACCTGGTCGCCAGCGAGCTGCGCTATCCCGACCGGAGCGGCGAAACCTATTCGGTCACCTACAACCCCGGCCAGCGCTGGTTCTATTTCCCGAAGATGACCGCCGACGAATACGTGCTGATCCGCTGCTTCGACTCGTCGCGCGAAGGCCCGGCGCGGTTCTCGGCGCATGGCGGCTTCACCGATCCCAACACCCCGGACAACGCCCCGCCGCGCGAAAGCATCGAGGTGCGGATGGTCGTGTTCTTTCCGCCGGGGGTGTGACCCTCACCCTCGCATGCCTTCAGCGCAGGCCCCTCCCTCGCCCGCAATGCGGGCGAGCGAATGAACGCGAGGCCCAGCAGCCGCCCCCTCGCCCGCGTTGCGGGAGAGGGTGGCCGAAGGGTGGGTGAGGGCCGCGCGCAGCGCGTACTTAAGCCGCCGCCCGCAACTCCCCCCGCAGCAAATTAACCCGTTTCTCGCCGATCATGATCGTCCCCGCATTCGTGTTCCCCGACACCACGGTCGGCATCACCGAGGCGTCGGCCACCCGCAGCCCGCCAATCCCATGCACCCGCAAATCCGGCCCCACCACGGCCATCGGTCGATGCCCATCTTGCAGGTGCTGGTCGGGTGATAGACCGTGCCGCCACGCTGCCTCGCAGGATCACCCTCGTCCCCCGGTCTTCGCTCAGCCGCGGCGCCACGACGCACCCTTCCGAGTGCGTATCCTCCATCGGGTCTCGAGCGATTGTAGGATGGGTAGAGTGGAGCGAAACCCATCAATTCACCACAGAGGACACAGAGAGAGCACAGAGAAGGGGGATTTGGGTGCCCCCGTGCTCTCTGTGTCCTCTGTGGTAAACCTTCGTCTTTCGGTGGGTTTCGCTGCGCTCTACCCACCCTACGGCTTCCAAAACTCCTTCGTCGCGAGCCTCGCCCCCTCCGCCATGGCAGAAAACTTGGCCCATACCACCTGCGGGTCGACGGCGGCTTGGCCGACCCAGGTGCCGTAGCCGCAATCGCTGCCGGCGATGACGTTCTCGCGGCCGACCAGCCGGGCGTAGCGGCCGATGCGCTGGGCGATCAGTTCGGGATGCTCGATGAAGTTCGTTTTCGACTCGAGGACTCCGGGGATAAGTACCTTTCCCTCCGGCACTTTTACGTCTTCGAAGACGGTCCATTCATGGGCATGGCGGGGGTTGGCGGTTTCGAAGGAGAGGCCCGCCGGCTTGGCGGTGAAGATCACGTCGATGATGTCGCGGAGCGGCACGTCGCAATGGTGCGGGCCCTCGTAATTGCCCCAGCACAGATGCAGGCGCAGGCGGTCGGCCGGGATGTTGCGCAGCGCGTGGTTGAGCGCCTCGATGTGGAGCGCGGCGGCCTTGCGGAACTCCTGGGTCGACAGCGCGGCGTATTGGATGTGCCGGCCCATCGCGAGGTCGGGGCAGTCGATCTGTAGGATGTGTCCGGCGTTGGCGACGGTCTCGTATTCCGGGCGCATCGCCTCGGCGATGTCGGCGAGATAGGCCTCGTGGGTCGGGTAATGACCGTTGTGGAAGAACAGCGAGATGAGGCCGGGCGAGGCGGCGCTCAGGAAGCCTTCGCCGCCGCCGAGCGCGGCCGTGAGGTTGTCGGCGTCTTCCTCGGCGGCGGCGGTGTCGCGGGCGCGGACCGGGCCGGTGCAGCCGGGGGTCTTGCGCCGGGCGCGGCCGGGGTCGCCGAAGACGCGGCGGGCGAGGTTGGGGAATTCGACGAGGTCCTGATAGGTCAGCGGGTGGCTCTCGCCGCCAAACCCGTCGAGCCGGTCCTTGATGTAGGTGGCATAGCTCGGCTTCGAGAGTTCGCCGTCATTGACGATGTCGATGCCGGCATTGCGTTGCAGCCCGACCACCTCGGCCACCGCCTCGCGGATGCGCGCGGCGAGCGCGGCCGGGTCGACCGGCACGCCTTCCTCCTTGGCGAACATCGTCCGCACCAGGTCGTCGGGGCGCGGCAGGCTGCCGGTATGGGTGGTGAGGAACCGGTCGGTGCTGTGCTGCATGTGTGCATCTCGGAGAGACTCAATGAACGTCAACGTTGTTCGGCTATCCGGCGAGAGGAGGCTCGTCGATGGCGAGCGGCGTCGGCCGCGCCAGTCTCAAAGCTCGAAAAATCGCGTTGCTACAGCCAGCGTAACATCTGGATCGCGAAATTCGAGTGGACCGGGCGGGTTTCCTTTCCGGCCAACAGATCAAAACCGCTGCCCAGATCAATCGCCACAGCGCCGCTATCCCGCGCCGTTTGAGAATAAATCTTTCCAAAGAAACCCGCTCCGACAAGTACCAATGTGCCCCGCAGGTCGGTGTGGAGCAGGTCAACGATTCGCGGGAACACCGTGTGAAAGTGCGAATCGTCCCGTGATTTTGGCCGATACCCTTCCACCGGAATGCGCAGGAACGAACGCAAGCGGCGACCGAGCCGAGATTTGAATTGGTCTTCAAGCTCGGCCTGTCCCGTAATAACGATGATGGATTCTGCGGCGTCCATGATGCGGCTAAGATGGGGGATCAGCCAGAGATGTATCCATGCGCTCGTGACAATCTTATCGCGGTACGCCCCATCGACGAGCTCCGCTCTCAACAGCTCACGCGCGTAAGTCATTCCAAGTGCCGGCATAAATCGACCATGCTCGACATTCCCGGAGATCTGAGCGAGTTCGGACCGCAGGATAGTTCGGTCGCACGACCGGAACCCGATTATGTCGGCCGAGACCAGAGCGTCCCTGATCATCTGGCAAAATGCGAATGCTTCGTCCTCGCCGATCTCCAACCCGTTCTGCGAGATGAATTTGTGGTTGAAAGACTCCAGGTTCGCGGGGTGGCGCGGGGCGGCGATCACCCCCAGCGCATTGCCTTCGCCATCCCCGACCCGGATCAGGGACGTCGGAATCGCGTCCCGGATGGCGTTTATGAGGTAATCGGCTATCGTTGGCGCGGCTTCTGGAAGCAGAGGGAAGAATCCCTTCGAGCCAATAGCGCACAAGGATTCCAGAGCCTCGTCGGAAATCATCAGCCTCTCGAACTCGGCTCGAGCGAACGACGGGTTGTCCGATGGGAGCTGAGATGTCATGACCATTGGAGACCATATCGGCAAATCTTTCTTTGAGGATGCACCAAGATTCTCCATTTTTAAGGTGTGGCCGGATGAATTGTGGGTGTGCCCGTTGGCACGGTACTGACCCCATAGTTCGCGAAAGGCTCCGCAATCGGGGAGCCCTGCGAAATGCGGCGCGACGGCAGCGATTGCGGCTTTCGAGAGGAGGCGGGTTTTTGTATTGCTCTGCAACGGCAAGACCAAGGAATGAGCGAGAAATGACCCAAACCGTCGCCCGCCTCACATGATGTCGACCAGGTTTCTTGCGTGCCCGGGGAGAGCTATATCGGGCTGACGAGCGCCCTGATCGAGCGCAACTCGATGCGGCTCGTCGTGTGCCGGCACGAGGCGGGGGCGGGGTATATGGCGGTGGCGGACGGGCGCCTCAGGGGCCGCGCCGGGGTGGCGATGGTGTCGCGCGGGCCGGGGCTGTCGAAC
>DATAUV010000139.1:0-37019 GCA_036268075.1 Allostellaceae bacterium
CAAACCCTGCGGGGTCGTCGAATTGCCGGTCGAATGGGTGCGCGACGACGCGGTGTATTTCAGCATGAACCGGTTCTCGTCGCTGCGGCCGTACACGCCGCCGGCCGACGTGCTCGACATCTTCCGCCGCGAGTTCGAGGCGGCCTACGATGCGGGCGGGCTGTTCCAGCTCACGATGCACCCGCACATCATCAGCTACCGCTCGCGCATCTGGATACTCGAAGAGATCATCCGCATGGCGCAGGCCCGACCCGGCGTGTGGTTCGCGACCCACGCCGACATCGCGAAATGGGCCAAGGAACACGCGGCCTGACGGGACGAGCCCCGGCGTCCGGGGGAGGGACGCCGGGGCATCATCCAGAGGCCGAACGGTCAGTACTTCCGCTTGACCTCGGGGTCTTCCTTGGCGGCGTGGCGCTTGCCGATCAGCTCGGCATGCTCCAACTCGCGCTGCTCGGCGCCGTCGAGCGCCCGTTCGGCTTCGCGCGCTTTTTCGTCGACCTTTCCGGACTCGACAAAGCGTTGCTGGTCCTGGTTGTACTGGCGCGCCGCCGTGCGGTTGCCTTCACCTTCATTTCGCTGCGGTTGGTTCCTCTGTTTATCCTCCATGGGAGCTCCTTTGCTTGTTGTTACGCAAACAAAGCCCCGCAGCGGCCGTTCCATTACATATGTTATGAAAAGACTTGGCCGACGATTTATTCCGCGATCTAATTCAAACTTCTACCCGTGACGCGGGATTTTACCGGAAAAGGGGGGATTTACCGGAAAAGGACAGCCGCCTAATCGGTTTTGAGGCGAATAGCGCCAGAAGTGCTGCCGCAATATCGGCGGCGATGCCCGCTTACGCTCGCTAATCCGCGGCAGTCGCGCGGAACCGGAGGCGCACGTAGTCGGCGATCCACAGACCGGTCTCGTCGCGCAGGATCGGCTCCAGCAGCGCGCACACCTCATCCTGCGCGCGGGTGCGGTCGGCGGGGACGAGGGGGCTGAAAAAATCCTCGCAGAAGGTCTCGAGCCACGGCTTGAACCCCGCTGCGAGCGGGGTGGGGCGCGGCACGATCGCGATCTCGTCGACCCTGAACCCGGCCGCTTCCAGCTTTGCGCCGTAAGCCGCCGCCGACGGGAAATACCATGGCGACTGGTCGAGCGCCTCGACCCCATAGCGGGCGAGCACGGCGCGCATCGCGGCCTGGATCGCGGCGGTGTTGTTGTGCCCGCCCATCTCGGCGACAAAGCGGCCGCCCGGCTTGAGCGCGCGACGGATGCCGGCGAGCACCGCCTCCGGCGGCCGCATCCAGTGCAGCGCCGCGTTCGAGAACACCGCGTCGAATTCATGGTCGAAGGCGAGGCTCTGCCCCGGCACGACCCGCGCGTCGAGCCCGCGCGCCTTCGCCGCCGCCACCATGTCGGGCGCGGCGTCGACGGCGACGACATCGGCCCCGGCGGCGGCGATCTTCTCGGTCAGCACCCCGTCGCCGCAGCCGACATCGAGGATGCGCTCGCCCGCCCGGGGCGCCAGCAATTCGAGCACCGGCGCGCCGAACGTCGGCACGAAATGCGCCGTCCGCGCATAGCGCTCGGCCGACCAATGCTGCTTCGATAATTCGACCATCGCCAAGGTTCCCGCGGTTTTGTGTGATGCCGGCACAATCTATGAGTCTGCTAAGTACCCGGATAAGGCCTGATTTTATCCTGGTATGATTTGTGTCCCTGATGGGCTTCGCCCGCTCAGCCCATCCTACGGCAACGAACGTGTAGGATGGGCTGAGCAACGCGAAGCCCATCAAACCTCATGCGCCCCTGATGCCGACCCGAACCCGTAAGCCGCCCGCGTCACCCGGCCTCGTCGAGCTCTCGATCGCCGAGCTTGGCGCGCAGGGCGACGGCATCGCGCGGCGGGACGGCGAGAGCGTGTTCGTGCCCTTCACCGTGCCGGGCGACCGGGTGCGCGCCGTGCTCGGCGCCAGCCGGGGATCGGGACGCGAGGCGCGGGTGGTCGAGCGGCTGGAATCGGGCCCCGGCCGCACCGATCCGGTCTGCCGCCATTTCGGCCGCTGCGGCGGCTGCGCGTTGCAGCATCTTGACGCCGACACCTACCGCGCCGCCAAGCTCGGCGGCCTTTATGCGGCGCTGGGTCGGGTCGGCATCGACCCGGCGGTCGTCGTGCCTTTGCAGATAGTGCCGCCGGGCCGACGCCGGGCCGGTCTCGGCTTGCGCCGCCCGGCGGATGCGACGGCGCCGGCGATCGTCGGGTTTCGCGGGCGGCTCAGCCACGATGTCGTCGACATGCGCGAGTGCGCCGTGCTCGATCCGGCATTGTTCGCGCTGGTCGGACCGCTGCGCGATCTCGCGCGCGAGGCGCTGGTGCCCGGCGAGGCGGTCGAGGCGAACCTGACGCTCACCGACAGCGGGGTGGATTTGCTGGTCGAGGCGAGCCGCACGCCGGGGCTGGCGGCGCTCGAAGCACTGGCGGAGTTCGCCGCACGGAACGATGTCGTCCGTATCGTCTGGCGGGCCGGCCGGGTCGATGTTCCGGTCGTCCAGCGCCCGGTGCGGGTGGTGTTCTCGGGCATTGCGGTGCCGTTCCCGCCGGGCGGGTTTCTGCAGGCGAACGCGCCGGCCGAGGCGATCCTCGTCGGCGAGGTGACCGGCGCGATCGGCGGCGCCCGCCCGGTGCTCGATCTCTTTGCCGGTCTCGGGACGTTCACGCTCGCGCTTGGTGGGGCGGTGCACGCGGTCGAGGGCGACGCGGCCGCGGTCGCGGCGCTGTCGGCCGCCGCCGCGCCCGGCGTCACCGTCGAACGGCGCAACCTCGACCGCGACCCGGTTGCGGGCGAAGCGCTGGCCGGCTACGCGGCGGCCGTCTTCGACCCGCCGCGCTCCGGCGCACTTCGCCAGGCGGCGGCGCTCGCCGAGTCTGCGATCCCGGCGGTCGTCGCCGTGTCGTGCAGCCCCGCCACCTTCGCCCGCGACGCCGCGCGGCTGATCGCCGGCGGGTACGGCCTCGAACGGGTCGTGCCGATCGACCAGTTCGTGTGGACCCCGCACCTCGAACTGGTCGGCGTGTTCCGGCGCTAGGCTTTTGCCGCCTCGGCCTGGCGGCGCAACGCCGAGAGGGTGGTGCGGGTGGAGATCATCTCGGGGTCGATCTTGAGCGTCAGGATCGCGGCGCGGCGCGAGGCGATGGCTGCCTCGAAGGCCGGGGCGAATTCCTCGGTCCGGGTGATCTCGGCGGCGTGGGCGCCGTAGGCCTTCGCGAGGGCGAGGAAATCCGGGTTTTTCAGGTCGGTGCCGACGACGCGACCGGGGAAGCGGCGCTCCTGGTGCATCCGGATCGTGCCGTACATGCCGTTGTCGAAGATGAGGATGATCGGCGTCGCGCCGGCGCCGAGGGCGGTGGCGATTTCCTGGCCGGTCATCAAGAACCCGCCGTCGCCGCAAAACCCGACGACGATGCGGCCGGGAAAGGCGAGGCTGGCGCCGACCGCGGCCGGTACGCCGTACCCCATCGCGCCGCTGGTCGGACCGAGCTGACGCCCCGGCCGGCGGTATTGCAGGAAGCGGTTGGGCCAGCCGCTGAAATTGCCGGCGTCGCTGGTGACGATCGCGTCGTCGGGCAGGCGCTCGCGCAGCCAGATCATCACCTGGCCGAGATCGAGCGCCGGCGCGCCCTCGGCGCCATTTGGGGCGAGCCTGGTCGGCCGCAGCCCGGCCTCGTAATCGGCGCGGGCGGCCTTGCGCCACTCGGCCCAGCGCGGGCGCGGGATCGGCGCCAGCGCGGCGGCCGCGGCGGCGAACTCGGCCATACCGGACTGGATCGCGAGGCTAGGGCGGAACACCCGGCCCAATTCCTCGGCGGCGGCGTGGACGTGGATCAGCTTTTGCTCGGGCTCGGGGATATCGAAGAGGGAATAGGATTGCGAGGTGATCTCGCCGATCCGCGCGCCGACCGTCAGCACGAGGTCCGCCTGCTTGACGCGGGCGACGAGGCTCGGCGCGGCGCCGGTGCCGAGGTCGCCGGCAAAGACCGGCAGCCGGTTGTCGACGATGTCCTGACGCCGGAACGAGCAGCAGACCGGGATGTCGCTTGCCGTCGCGAAGCGGGCGATGTCGGCGCACGCAGCGTCGCTCCACGAGCCGCCGCCGACCATCATCATCGGCCGCTCGGCGCCGGCGAGGAGGCGGCGCATCTCGGCGAGGTCGGCGGCGCCGGGATGCGCGCGCACGGCGCGGTAGGGGCCGATCACGACGGCCTGGCGCTTGTCGCGCAGCATGTCCTCGGGCAAGGCCAACACGACAGGACCGGGGCGGCCGGAGACGGCTGTCTGGAACGCCTGGTTGACCAGCTCGGGCACGCGCTCGGCCATGTCGATCTGCGCCACCCATTTCGCCAGCGGCGAGAACATGCGGCGGAAATCGACCTCCTGAAACGCCTCGCGGTCGAGCTGGTGGCGCGCGACCTGTCCGACCAGAACCACCATCGGGGTCGAATCCTGATGCGCGGTGTGGATGCCGATCGAGGCGTTGCACGCACCGGGGCCGCGCGTCACCAGCAACACTCCGGGCTTGCCGGTGGCCTTGGCGTAGGCCTCCGCCATAAACGCCGCACCGCCTTCCTGGCGGCAGGTGATGAGCCGGATATCCGGTGCGTCGAACAGCGCGTCGAGCACCTCGAGATAGCTTTCGCCGGCGACGCTGAACGCCATCTCGACGCCGTGGGCGCGCAGCGCGGCGACGACAAGCTGGCCGCCGCTGAGGAGGGGAAGGTTGGCGCTCATCGGGATCATCGACCGGCTGTTGACGAAGCCGCCATTTGAGACGATGCAATCGCCCGGCGAAAGCGGTTTGTGCACGGCGCGCGGAGCGGCTGAATCTGCCAGGAACCATTTCCCCGCTGGTCGAATTTATCTTACGGTCGGGCTCGCCGCCGGCGCCCTGGGGACAGATCGGTTTGCCGGTGCATAAAGCCTCTTGAAGGGGGATCGTCGGCGATGGTGACGAGGTTCTGGGCTGTCGGGACTCCGGTCCGCGGCGCCCGCTCGGCCGCACGGGTGCGATGAACGACCAGCCGGGCCTGACGCCCTCAACCTCACCGGCCGCGCCGCCCGTTCGCACCGCACCCGACCAGCGACCCGGCTTTCCGCCCGAGCCGCCGCCGGGCACGCGCCCGCCGCGGCGGCGACGGGTGCTGTGGCTCGTCGTCGGGCTCCTACTGATCGCCGCGGTCGCGGCCTGGGTCATCACCCACAACAAGCAAAAGGCCGCGCCCGCCGGCCGGTTCAGCTCCGCGGGAACGATGCCGGTCGGCACCGCGCCCGTGACGCAAGGCGACATGCCGATTACCCTGTCGGCGCTCGGCACGGTGACGCCGCTCGCCACGGTCACGGTCAAGACCCAGATCAACGGCCAGCTCACCGAGGTCGCGTTCACCGAGGGGCAGATGGTCAACAAGGGCGACTTCCTCGCCCAGATCGACCCGCGCCCGTACCAGGTTGCGCTCGAGCAGGCGCAGGGCACTCTCGCCAAGGACAAGGCGCTGTTGAAGGACGCCGAAATCGACCTCGCCCGCTACAGGACGCTCGTGGCGCAGAACTCGATCGCCAAGCAGACGCTCGACACCCAGACCTACCTCGTCGACCAGGACCGCGGCACGGTGCAGACCGACCAGGCCGCCGTCGACACCCAGCTTCTCAACCTGGCTTACTGCCACATCATCGCGCCGGTGGCCGGGCGCGTCGGCCTGCGCCAGGTCGATCCCGGGAATTACGTGCAGACGAGCGACGCCAACGGGCTCGTCGTGCTGACCCAGATCGCGCCGATCTCGGTGATCTTCACCCTGCCCGAGGACAGCCTGCCGCAGGTGCTGAAGCAGGTGCATGGCGGGGCGAGACTCCAGGCCGTCGCCTATGACCGCGCCGGGACGACCAAGATCGACACCGGCCAGCTTTCGACGATCGACAACCAGATCGACACGACGACCGGAACGGTGAAGTTGCGCGCCGCCTTTGAGAACAAGGCGCAAAACCTGTTCCCGAACCAGTTCGTCAACATCCAGCTTTTGGTCGACACGATCAAAAACACCGAGATCGTGCCCGAGGCGGCGATCCAGCGCGGCGCGCCCGGCACGTTCGTGTATGTCGTCAAGCCCGACAAGACGGTCGGTGCCGTGACCGTGACGCTGGGTCCGAGCGACAGTCAGAAGGTCGCGGTGACCAAAGGGCTGTCGCCCGGACAGGTGGTCGTCATCGACGGCGCCGACCGGCTCAAGGACGGCGCCAAGGTCACGGTCTCAAACCAGCCGGCGACCGGTGGCGATGCGAGTTCGCCGGGCGCCAACCCGCCCGCGGCCAACCCGGCCGGCGCCACCCCGGCTCCGGCCCCGGCCCCCGCCAATCCGAACGGCCAGCCCGGCGAGCACCAGCGCGGGCGAGGCCAAGGCCAAGGCCAAGGCCAAGGGCAAGGCCAAGGCCAAGGCCAAGGGCAAGGACAGCGGCGGAGCAGCCAGTGAGGCCGGTGGGCGGCGCGCGCGTTAGGGGCGGCCGGTGAACCCGTCACGGCTGTTCATCCTGCGGCCGATCGCGACGTCGCTGTTGATGGCGGCGATCATGCTCGTGGGCATCATGGCCTATCGGTTCCTGCCGCTGTCGGCGCTGCCCGAGGTCGACTACCCGACGATCCAGGTCACGACGCTCTACCCCGGCGCCAGCCCCGACGTGATGACCTCGTCGGTGACGGCGCCGCTCGAGGTGCAGCTCGGCCAGATGCCGGGGCTCAGCCAGATGTCGTCGGCGAGCTCGGCCGGGTCGTCGGTGATCACGCTGCAATTCTCGCTCAGCCTCAGCCTCGACATCGCCGAGCAGGAGGTTCAGGCCGCGATCAACGCCGCCGGCAATCTGCTGCCGTCGGATCTGCCGGCGCCGCCGATCTACGCCAAGGTCAACCCGGCCGACGCGCCGATCCTGACGCTGGCGCTGACCTCGAAGACGCTGCCGCTGACCCAGGTCGAGGATCTGGCCGACACGCGGATGGCGCAAAAGATTTCGCAGCTCACCGGCGTCGGACTCGTCACCATCAGCGGCGGGCACCGGCCGGCCGTGCGCATCCAGGCGCGGCTGCGGCAACTCGCCGCCTACGGGCTCAACATCGACGATCTGCGTACGATCATCGCCAACGCCAACGTCAACGCCCCCAAGGGCAATTTCGACGGGCCGAGCCGGCAATACACGATCAACGCCAATGACCAGATCAAGAACGCCAGCGATTACAACAATCTGGTGATCGCCTACCGCAACGGCGCGCCCGTTCACCTGTCCGATGTCGCGATCGCGGCCGACGGTGAGGAAAACACCAAGCTCGACGGCTGGATGAACACGACCGAGGCGGTCATCGTCAACATCCAGCGCCAGCCCGGGGCCAACGTGATCCAGGTCGTCGAGGGCATCCAGGCGCTGCTGCCGAGCCTCAAGGCGTCGTTTCCGGCCTCGGTCGACATGACCGTGCTGACCGACCGCACGACGACGATCCGCGCCTCGGTCTCCGATGTCGAATTCGAGCTGGGGCTGGCCGTCATCCTCGTCGTGCTGGTGATCTTCTTCTTCCTGCGCAGTCCGGCCGCGACGCTGATCCCGAGCCTGTCGGTGCCGTTGTCGCTGGTCGGCACGCTGGCCTTCATGTACCTGGCCGGGTTCAGCCTCAACAATCTGTCGCTGATGGCGCTGACGATCGCGACCGGGTTTGTCGTCGACGACGCGATCGTGATGATCGAGAACATCTCGCGCTACATCGAGGAGGGCGAGCCGCCATTGCAGGCGGCGCTGCGCGGGGCAGAGCAGATCGGGTTCACGATCATCTCGCTGACGATCTCTTTGATCGCGGTGCTGATCCCGTTATTGTTCATGGCCGACGTGGTCGGGCGTCTTTTCCGCGAGTTTGCGATCACGCTGGCGGTGACGATCGTCATTTCGGCGGTCGTCTCGCTGACCCTGGTGCCGATGCTGTGCGCCAAGCTCTTGCGCTATCGCCGCGAGGAAGACAGGTCGTGGCTCGCGCGCAAGAGCCAGGAATGGTTCGATTCGGTGATCCACCGATACGGCCGGGTGCTGAACTGGGTGCTCGACCACCAGCCGCTGACCCTTTTGGTCGCGCTGGCGACGCTGGGCCTGACGGTTTTCCTCTACATCGTGATCCCGAAAGGGTTCTTCCCGGTGCAGGATACCGGGCTGATCCAGGGCATTTCCGACGCGCCGACCTCCGTTTCGTTCGCCGCGATGAGGGAGCGGCAACAGGCGCTCGACGCTGCGATCCTCAAGGACAAGGACGTGGTCAGCCTGTCGGCCTTCATCGGCGTCGACGGCACCAACGCGACGCTCAACGAAGGCCGCGTGCTGATCAACCTGAAGCCGCGCGACGAGCGCACGCTGAGCGCCAGCGACATCATCCGGCGGCTCCAGAACGAAGTCGCCGACATCCCCGGCATCATGCTCTACATGCAGCCGGTCCAGGATCTGTCGATCGACGCGACGGTCAGCCGGACCCAGTATCAGTTCGTGCTCGAAGACGCGAACGCGGCCGAGTTCGACACATGGGTCCCAAAGCTGATCCAAAAGCTGCAGCAGCTCCCGCAACTCGCGGATGTGGCGACCAATTTCGCCACCAACGGCCTGTCGGCTTACGTCAATATCGACCGCAGCACGGCGGGCCGGTTCGGCATCACCCCGGCGACGGTCGACAACGCGCTTTATGATTCGTTCGGGCAGCGCATCGTCTCGACGATCTTTACCCAGACCAACCAGTACCGCGTGATCCTCGAAACCGATCCGGCGGCGCAGCAATCGCTCAGCTCGTTCGATTCGATCTATCTGCCGTCGTCGCTGTCGAGCACGGGGCAGGTGCCGCTGTCGGCGATCACGACCGTGCAGCAGCAGACCGCGCCGCTGTCGGTCAACCATCTTGGCCAGTTCCCGGCGATCAACATCTCGTTCAACCTCGCGCCGGGCGCCGCCCTCGGCGACGCGGTCGACGCGATCAAGCAGGCCGAAACGGATATCGGGCTGCCGGCCAGCATGATCACCAGCTTTCAGGGAGCGGCGCTGGCGTTCCAGAACGCGCTCGGCAACGAGGTCATGCTGATCGTGGCCGCGATCATCACGATGTACATCGTGCTGGGCGTGCTCTACGAGAGCTACATCCACCCGATCACGATCCTGTCGACGTTGCCCTCGGCCGGTGTCGGCGCGCTCCTCGCGCTGATGCTCGACGGCAGCGACCTCAGCATCGTCGCGATCATTGGTATCATCCTGTTGATCGGCATCGTCAAAAAGAACGCGATCATGATGGTCGACTTTGCCCTCGTCGCCGAACGCGACGAGGGGCTGCCGCCGCGCGACGCGATCTTCCGGGCGTCGCTCTTGCGCTTTCGCCCGATCATGATGACGACGATGGCGGCCCTCTTCGGCGCGTTGCCGCTGATGCTCGGCACCGGCACCGGGTCCGAGCTGCGGCATCCGCTCGGCGTCACGATCGTCGGCGGCCTCATCCTCAGCCAGATGCTGACGCTGTTCACGACGCCGGTGATCTATCTCGGCTTCGACCGGCTGGGCCGGTGGGGCCGGCGGCGGTTCGGCGGCGCGTTCAACTCGACCGAGCCGGCCGAATGAGTCTCTCCACGCCGTTCATCGAGCGGCCGATCGCCACCACGCTGCTGACGATCGGCGTCGCGATGGCCGGCATCTTCGCGTTTCAGCAGCTTCCGGTGTCGCCGCTGCCGCAGGTCGACTACCCGACGATCTCGGTGCAGGCGACGATGCCGGGGGCGAGCCCCGATACGATGGCGACGACGGTCGCGACCCCGCTCGAACGTCATCTCGGGGTCATCGCCGACGTCACCGAGATGACCTCGGCGTCCTCGTTCCAGAGCACGCGCATCACGCTGCAATTCGGGCTCGACCGCGACATCGACGGGGCCGCGCGCGACGTGCAGGCGGCGATCAACGCGGCGCGCGCCGACCTGCCGTCGAGCCTCCGGGCAAATCCGACCTACCGCAAGGTCAACCCGGCCGACGCCCCGATCCTCATTCTGGCGCTGACCTCGGACACCCTGACCCAGGGCCAGATCTATGACTCCGCCTCGACGGTCCTGAACCAGGCCCTGTCGCAGATCGACGGGATCGGCGAGGTGCGGATCGGCGGCAGCTCGCTGCCGGCGGTGCGGGTCGAGCTCAACCCCTATGCCTTGTTCAAATACGGCATCGGGCTCGAAGACGTGCGCGCGGCGCTCGCCTCGGCCAACGCGCACAGCCCCAAGGGCGCGATCGAGGAGGGCGAGCGCCACTTCCAGATCTACACCAACGACCAGGCCAACGCCGCCGCCGACTACAAACCGCTGGTGATCGCCTATCGCAACGGCGCCGCGGTGCGGCTGACCGATGTGGCGACCGTGACCGATTCGGTCGAGAACCTCCGCAACCAGGGGCTCGCCAACGGCAAGCCGTCGGTCCTCCTGATCCTCTACCGCCAGCCCAACGCAAACATCATCGACACCGTCGACCGGGTGAAGGCCGAGCTGCCGCAGCTCGAGGCCTCGATCCCGGCTGCGATCAACGTGACGCTGGCGACCGACCGGTCGACGACGATCCGCACCTCGCTGCATGACGTCGAGACGACGCTGGTGATCGCGATCGGGCTTGTCGTGCTGGTCGTGTTCCTGTTCCTGCGCAACCCGCGCGCGACGCTCATTCCCAGCGTCGCGGTGCCGGTGTCGCTGATCGGCACGTTCGGGGCGATGTACCTCCTCGGCTACAGCCTCGACAACCTGTCGCTGATGGCGCTGACGGTCGCGACCGGGTTTGTCGTCGACGACGCGATCGTCGTGCTCGAAAACATCACCCGGCATATCGAGGCGGGGATGCCGCGCCATGCGGCGGCGCTGCTCGGCGCGAGCGAGGTGGGCTTCACCGTCCTGTCGATGAGCGTGTCGCTGATCGCCGTGTTCGTGCCGATCCTCTTGATGGGCGGGATCGTCGGGCGGCTTTTCCGCGAGTTCGCGATGACGCTGTCGGTGGCGATCGTGATCTCGCTGCTGGTCTCGCTGACGACGACGCCGATGATGTGCGCCTATCTGATCCGGCATCGGCCGGACCACGAGCACGGCCGGCTCTACCGCGCCAGCGAGCGTGTCTTCGACGCGATGCTGAATTTTTACGACGACACGCTGAAGCAGGCGCTGCGGCACCGCTTTCTGGTCATGCTCGTGCTCGCCGCGACGGTCGCGCTCAACGCCTATCTGTTCGTCATCATACCCAAGGGGTTTTTCCCCGAGCAGGATACCGGTCGGATGATCGGCGGCATCCAGGCCGACCAGAGCATCTCGTTCCAGCTCATGAAGCAGAAACTCGGCGCGTTCATCGACATCATCCGCGCCGACCCGACAGTCGACAGCGTGGTTGGCTTCACCGGCGGGGGGCAAACCAATTCGGGCTTCGTCTTCGTCGCGCTGAAGCCGCTGGCGCAGCGCAAGCAGAGCGTGTTTCAGATCATCGCCCGGCTGCGTGGCAAGATGGCGCATATCGCCGGCGCGCGCCTGTTCCTCCAGGCGGTGCAGGACATCCGCGCCGGCGGCCGCTCCAGCAGCGCCGAATACCAGTACACGCTCCAGGGCGACGACAGCGCCGAGGTTTACAAATGGGCGCCGAAGATCGCCGCGGCGCTCGAAAAATTGCCCGAGCTGAGCGACGTCAATTCCGACCAGCAGCAAAAGGGGCTTGAAACCGACCTGGTGATCGACCGCCCGACCGCGGCCAGGCTCGGGCTCAGCGCCAGCCTGATCGACAACACGCTGTACGACGCGTTCGGCCAGCGCCAGGTGTCGGTGATCTACGCGGCGCGCAACCAGTACCACGTCATCATGGAGGTCTCGCCCGAGTACTGGCAGAGCCCCGACATCCTGGACCGTGTCTACATCAGCACCTCGGGCGGCTCGGTCAACGGCAGCAGGGCGACCCAGGCAGCCGCCGGCACGGTGTCGGGGGCGCCGGCCAAGGCGAGCTCGGCCGCATCGACCGCCGCGACGATCGCCGGCGACGCGGCGCGCAACGCCGCCAACAACTCGCTCGCCAACACCGGGCGCGGCGCGACCTCGACCGGGGCGGCGGTCAGCACCTCGTCCGAGACGATGGTCCCGCTCTCGGCGGTCGCCCATTACACGACCGGCAGCACGCCGCTCGCGGTCAACCACCAGAGCCTCTTCGTCTCCAGCACGATTTCGTTCAACCTCAAGCCCGGCTATTCGCTCGGCGAGGCGTCGGCGCGGATCGAAGAGACGATGCAGCAGCTCCACGTGCCGGCGACGATCCACGGCCAGTTCGCCGGCACCGCCCAGGTGTTCCAGCAATCGCTGAACAACGAGCCGGTGCTGATCGCGGCGGCGCTGCTGGCGGTCTACATCGTTCTCGGCGTGCTGTATGAAAGCTACATCCACCCGATCACGATCCTGTCGACGCTGCCGTCGGCCGGGGTCGGCGCGGTGCTGGCGCTGATGGTGTTTCACACCGAGTTCAGCATCATCGCGCTGATCGGGGTCATCCTGCTGATCGGCATCGTCAAGAAGAACGCCATCATGATGATCGACTTTGCCATCGCGACGCAGCGCAGCGAGCAGGTGTCGGCCGAGGAGGCGATCTATCGCGCCGCGCTCGTCCGCTTTCGCCCGATCATGATGACGACGCTGGCGGCGATGCTGGGCGCGGTGCCGCTCGCGCTCGGCAGCGGCGAGGGGTCGGAGCTGCGCGGGCCGCTCGGCATCTCGATCGTCGGCGGGCTTTTGGTGAGCCAGGCGCTGACGCTCTACACGACCCCGGTCGTCTACATCTATCTCGACCGGGCGGGGGAATGGGGCAGCCGCGTGCTCCGCCGCCGACCGCAGGCGCGGCTTCGGCCCGAGCCCGGCGAATGAGCGCGATGCTTCGCCTCGGCGCCGTCGCGGCGCTATTGCTGATCGCCGGTTGCGAGGCCGGGCCGGACTATGAGCGGCCCTCGGCGCCGGTGCCGGCCGCCTACAAGGAGACCGACCCGGGCTGGAAAGTCGGCCAGCCCGAGGACGCGATCGACCGCGGCGCGTGGTGGTCGATCTATCGCGACCCGATCCTCGACGGGCTCGAGCGCCAGGTCGACGTGTCGAACCAGACCCTCAAGGCTGACGAGGCCGCGTTCCGCCAGGCCGAGGCGCTGGCCGCGAACGCGCGGGCAGGGCTGTTCCCGACCCTCACCGCCAACGCCTCCGCGCAGCGCTCGCGCAGCAGCACGAGCGGCGGGGGCGGCGGGTTCGGCGGCGGGCCGATCTCGAACCAGTTCAGCCTCAGCGCCAACGCGAGCTGGACGCCTGATCTGTGGGGCAGCGTGCGGCGCGCGATCGAATCGAGCGAGGCGACGGCGCAGGCCAGCGCCGGCACGCTCGCCGGCGCGCGGCTGTCGGCGCAGGGTTCGCTCGCCAGCGACTACATGGAATTGCGTATCGCCGACGAGCTGAAACGCCTCCTCGACCAGGCCGTCACCGCTTTCGCCGATTCGCTGCGCATCACGCAAAACCAGTATAAAGCCGGCACCGCGGCGCAGTCCGACGTGTCGCAGGCGCAGGCCCAGGTCGAACAGACGCGGGCGCAGTCGATCGCGGTCGGCATCTCGCGCGCCCAGTTCGAGCACGCGATCGCGGTGCTGATCGGCAAGCCGCCGAGCGATTTCTCGATTTCCCCCGCCAAGCAGGTGCCGGGGGTGCCGGCGGTCCCGCCCGGTTTGCCGTCGCAACTCCTAGAACGGCGGCCCGACATCGCCGTCGCGGAGCGCCAGATGGCGGCGCAGAACGCCCAGATCGGCGTCGCCGAGGCGGCGTTCTACCCGACCGTGACGCTGTCGGGCGATTACGGCGTCCAGTCGTCGATGCTGTCCAAGCTGTTCACCTCGGCGAGCCGCATCTGGGCTTTCGGCTCGACGGCGGCCCAGACCCTGTTCGACGCCGGCGCGCGCC
The DNA here is from genome assembly GCA_036268075.1 of Allostellaceae bacterium. Taxonomy (GTDB): domain Bacteria; phylum Pseudomonadota; class Alphaproteobacteria; order ATCC43930; family CGMCC-115725; genus DATARH01. The sequence goes on from DATAUV010000139.1 coordinate 14,018, forward strand.
AGGCGACGCTGGCGGCGCAGCGCGCGGTTTATGACCAGACCATCGCCAATTACCGGCAGACCGTGCTGTCGGCCTTCCAGACCGTCGAGGACGAGCTGGCGGCGTTGCGCATCCTCGCGCAGCAGGGCGAGGCGGCGGCGAGCGCTCTCAAGGCCGCGCGCGAGGCCGAGCGGGTCATCAACAACCAGTACCTCGCCGGTACCGTCGCCTATACCAGCGTCATCGTCGCCGAGACGACGGCGCTCAATGACGCCGAATCGGTCGTCAACATCCGGCAGAGCCAGCTCGTCGCCAGCGTCGCGCTGATCGAGGCGCTGGGCGGCGGCTGGAACGCCGCCGAGCTACCGAGCCCGGCGAAGATCGAAAGCGACCAGCCGCTCAATTTCAGCCCGATCCCGGCCTCCGACCCTCACCCGGTGAAGTAGCGCCGGGTGAGGTTGGTGCGGGGCGTCTACTCCGCGGCCATCTCGCGCGGCGCCGAGCCGAGCGCGCGGGCGAGCATCGCGGCGGCGTTGCCGTGCAGGATCTGCTCGCGCGCCTCGGCGCCGATATCCGCGTCGGCCAGCGCCTTGTGGGTCCAGTCGGTGCCGAACTCGCTGCCGTCGGTGCCGCACACGATGCGCTCGGCGCCGTAGAGCCGGGTCGCGGCCTCGATCGCGTGCGGGCCGAACGAGTTGCAGTCGACAAACACCTTCGCCCTGCGGAACCGCGCGGACGGCAGCTCCTCGTCGGGTGTGTCGAGCAGGCTGCGATGGTCCATGCGCTCGACTTCGTAGGGCAAATTGCCGCCGAGGTTGTGGACGACGACCGTGACGCCGGGATACGGCGCAAGGATGTCGGTCAGGCACAGCGTCACCATCACCGACGACAGGCTCGCCTGCATGTCGAGCGTGCCGTTGCGGCGGCGGGCGTTGTCGGTGTCGCCCCCGACCTTCGGGAATGCGTCGCCCGGCCGCGGGCCGTGATGGATGAACAGCACCGCCTCTTCGCGATTGGCGACCTCGAGCAGCGGCCGGGCCGCCTCGGCGTCCTTGCGGGTCAGGAAGTAGTTGCCCGGAAGCTGCGCGCCGATCACGCCCGGCAGCGCCAGCGCCCGTTCCAGCTCGGCGGCGGCGGCGTCCATGTCGGTCAGCGGCAGCGCGGCGAACGCGGCGAAGCGGCCGGGATGCTTCTGGCAGATCGCCGACAGCCCATCATTGATGTCGTGGCACAGCGGGCCGGACACGCCGACCGGCTGGGATTCGACCCAGCAGAACGAGCCGAGCAGCGACAGCACGCTCGTCTTCACCCCCTGGCGGTCCATCCGGGCGAGGTGGAACTCGATCTCGTCAAACGCCTCGGCAAGCGGCACCTCGCCCATGCGCGGCGCCTTCAGCACCTCGACGCCGGCCTCGTTCTTGAGGATGCGCGGCTCGCGGGTGCGGGCGCGAAGGGCGTCGGCGACTTCGGTGGGCCGCCAATGGGCGTGCATGTCGATCATCATGGCTGTGTTCCTCCAAGGGCTTTGTCGCAGCTTAACCCGCACTATGCCCCGCCGCAAAGCAGGACGACTGGATAGCAGGGGCCGGTTGACACCGGCGTGTAGGGCATCAAAGACTGCGCGCCGGCTTTGCGGCGGGAGAAAAACAGCGTGAACGGGCGAGGGACAGCGCGGCTCGGCGTCGATATCGGCGGCACGTTTACCGATGTCGCGCTCGAACAGGGCGAGCGGCGGTGGAGCGCCAAGATACTGACGACGCCCGAGGCGCCGGAGCAGGGCGTGCTGGCGGCGATCGGCGCGGTGCTTGCGGAGGCCGGGCTCGCGCCGGGCGACCTGTCGATCATCATCCACGGCACGACCCTCGCGACCAACGCGATCATCGAGCGCAAGGGCGCCAAGACCGCGCTCGTCACCACCGAGGGGTTTCGCGACACGATCGAAATCCGTCACGAAAACCGGTTCGAGCAATACGACGTCAATATCGACCTGCCGCCGCCGCTGGTGCCGCGGCGGCTCAGGTTTGTCGTGCCCGAGCGGCTCGACGCCCAGGGGCGCGAGGTGCTGCCGCTCGACGAGGGCGCGGTCGAGCGGCTCGGCCGGCATCTGGCGGGGATCGGCGTCGAAAGCATCGCGATCGGCTATCTCCACAGCTTTACCAACCCGGCGCATGAGGAGCGCACGCGCGACATCCTGCTGTCGCTGCTGACCGGCGTGACGATCACGCTGTCGGCCGAGGTGTCGCCCGAGATGCGCGAGTACGAACGGTTCTCGACCGCCTGCGCCAACGCCTATGTGCAGCCGATGCTGGGCCGGTATCTCGTCAACCTCGAAACCCTGCTGCAGGAGGCGGGGTTCAAGTGCCCCCTGTTCCTGATGCTGTCGGGCGGGGGCCTCACGACGGTCGAGACCGCGATCCGCTTTCCGGTGCGGCTGGTCGAAAGCGGACCGGCCGGCGGTGCGATCTTCGCCAGCCACGTCGCACGGCAATGCGGGCTGGAGAAGGTGCTGTCCTACGACATGGGCGGGACGACGGCGAAGATCTGCCTCGTCGACGATTTCCAGCCGCAGACGAGCCGCGCCTTCGAGGTCGCGCGCATCTACCGCTTCAAGAAGGGTAGCGGGTTGCCGCTGCGGATTCCGGTCATCGAAATGGTCGAGATCGGCGCCGGCGGCGGCTCGATCGCGAGGGTCGACCCGCTGAAGCGGATCACGGTCGGCCCCGACAGCGCCGGGGCCTCGCCGGGGCCGGCGTGCTACGGCCGCGGCGGCTCGGGGGCGACGGTGACCGACGCGGACCTGCTGCTCGGGCGGATCGACCCGACCGGGTTTTCCGGCGGCCGCATGGCGCTCGACCGCGAGGCGGCCGAGGCGGTGATGCGGCGCGACGTGGGCGAGCCGCTCGCGCTGGCGGCGGCGCTGGCGGCTTTCGGGGTCAGCGAGATCGTCGACGAGAACATGGCCAACGCCGCCCGCGTCCACGCGATCGAAAGCGGCAAGGACGCCCGCGGCCGCACCCTCGTCGCGTTTGGCGGCGCGGCGCCGCTGCATGCCGCGCGGATGGCGGAAAAGCTGGGCCTCGACCGGGTGGTGGTCCCGTCGAATGCCGGGGTCGGATCGGCGGTCGGGTTCCTGCGCGCGCCGATCGCCTACGAGATCGTGCGGTCGCAACTGCAAAAGCTCGACGCCTTCGACCCCGATACCGCGAACACCCTGCTGGCGGCGATGCGGGCCGAGGCCGAGACGATCGTGCGGCTCGGCGCCCCCGACGCGGTGCTGACCGAGAGCCGGTCGGCGTTTATGCGCTATCGCGGCCAGGGCCATGAGATCGCCGTGCCGGTGCCGGGCGGGGTCTATTCGAGGGGTGACGCCGCCGCGCTGACCGAGGCGTTCGAGGCGGCCTATCGCCAGCTCTACAGCCGCGTCATCCCCGGCGTCGGGATCGAGGTGCTGAGCTGGGTCGTGCTGCTGAGCGCGCCGGTGCCGCAAATGGACGCCGCGCCGCCCGAGCCCGCCTCCGCCTCGACCCCCGCGCCGGCCCGCATGCGCGAGGTCTTCGACACCGAGAGCGGCAGCTTTGTCGAGGTCGCGATCCATGAGCGGGCGACGCTGGTGCCCGGCGCGACGATAAGCGGCCCGGCAGTGATCATCGAGGACGAGACCTCGACCGTCGTCAGCCGCCCGTTCGACGCGCGGATCGACCGGTTCGGATACATCGAGCTGGTGCGGCGCGTCGGCTAGAGCAAGATCCGATCCTATTGAATCGGACCGTTTTTCCGGAACATGCTCCAGGCAGCGAGCCCGGATCGTAAGTTACTCGTAATAATTGGAAAGACTTTTCCGTCCGACTGAAATAGTCTCCGCCTCAATAGCCCGTAAGTGGCTTGTACGAGGGGGAGGTTTTCATGACGGAAGAGTCCGGCCGCCGCGCTGAAACCGCGCCGGCCGCCACCAGCAACCACCTGCGCCGCCGCGACGTGCTGGCGCTCGCCGCGGCCGCCGCGGTTGCGCCTCGGGCCGCGTTCGCCGCCGGGCCCGCCGGACAGCTCACCTACGGTGTCCACGTCACGATCCCGCCGAGCTGGCTCGATCCGGCCGAGACGCAGGGCATCATCACCCCGTTCATGGTCCTCTACGCGATACATGACGCGGTCGTGAAGCCGATGCCCGGCAGCGGGCAGGCGCCGTGCCTCGCCGAATCGTTCAAGGCGTCGGAAGACGGCATGAGCTACGAGTTCGTCCTGCGCAAGGAAGCCAAGTTCCACAACGGCGACCCGGTCACCGCCGAGGACGTGAAATTCTCGTTCGAGCGTTATCACGGCGCCGCGCACGATTTGATGAAGGCGCAAGTCGCCAGCATCGAGACGCCCGATCCGCAGCACGTCATGTTCAAGCTGAAAAAGCCCTGGCCCGACTTCCTGACGTTTTATTCGAGCGCGAGCGGCGCCGGCTGGGTCGTACCCAAAAAATACGTGGAGAAGGTCGGCGACGAGGGCTTCAAAAAGGCGCCGATCGGGGCCGGGCCGTACAAATTCGTGTCGTTCAACCCCGGCGTCGAGCTGGTGCTGGAGGCGTTCGAGGGGTATTGGCGCAAGACCCCGGCGGTGAAGCGCCTGGTGATGAAGGTCATCCCCGACGAAGCGACGCGGATGGCGGCGCTGAAGGCGGGCGAGGTCGATATCGCCTATTCGATCCGCGGCGAGCTGGCCGAGGAATTGCGCAAGACGCCGGGCCTGACGCTGAAGCCGGTCGTCCTCCAGGGTCCCAACTGGCTCTATTTCCCCGAGCAGTGGGACCCGAAATCGCCCTGGTCGAAACTCAAGGTGCGGCAGGCGGTCAATCTGGCGATCGACCGCCAGGGCATGAGCGACGCGCTGTTCCTCGGATTTTGCCGGATCAACAACAGCATCGTGCCCGACTCATTCGACTATTACTGGCAGCCGCCCAAGGCGGTCTACGACCCGGCCGCGGCCAAGAAGCTTTTGGCCGAGGCCGGGTTCCCGAACGGCTTCGATGCCGGCACGCTGACCTGCGACAGCTCCTACGCGAACATGGCCGAGGTCGCGGTCGACAATCTCGGCCAGATCGGCATCAAGGTGAAGCTCAACCCGCTCGAACGGGCGGCGTTCTTTGCCGGCTACAGCGGCAAGAAATACACCAAGGGCATCGTCCAGGCGGCGAGCGCCGCCTTTGGCAACGCGGCGACGCGGATGGCCTCGTTCGTCATCAAGGACGGCGCCTTCTCCTACGGCGGCTATCCCGACATCGACGAGCTCTACCCGCAGCAGGCGGATGAAAATGATCCGAAGAAGCGCGCCGCGATCCTCGAAAAGATGCAACGGCTCGTCTACGATAAGTCGATATACGCGCCGATCTGGCTGCTTGCCTTCCTCAGCGGGATCGGTCCCCGGGTCGGCGAGTCGTCGTTCGGGTCCATGCCCGGTTTCGCCTACACCGCACCGTTTGAAGACCTGACCCTGAAAAGCACCTAAAGCTCGGGGGCACCATGAAGCGCTATGTCGGAAAGCGGATCGCCTACTCGCTTTTGTCGCTGCTGCTGCTGACGATCACGATCTTCTTTTTCGTGCGGGTGACCGGCGACCCGGCGGCGCTGCTGGTCGAGCCGGGGGCCAGCGAGGCCGATATCGTGGCGATCCACCACCGTTTCGGCCTCGATCAGCCGCTCGTCGTGCAATACGTGATCTTCATGCGCGACCTGCTCAGCGGCGATCTCGGCGAATCGTTCTATTACCGCACGCCGGTGATGCAGCTTTACATGTCGCGGCTGCCGAACTCGCTGCTGCTGGCGGTCGTCGCGATGGGCTTCTCGCTGCTGATCGGGATCCCGAGCGGCATCCTCGCCGCGGTCAGGGTCGGGCGGTTCTGGGACAGCGCGGGCAAGCTGTTCGCGCTCCTCGGGTTGTCGATCCCCTCCTTCGCGGTCGGGCTGGTGATGATCCTCCTATTCTCGGTGACGCTCGGCTGGCTGCCGTCGTCGGGATCGGGCACGCCGCTGCATCTGATCATGCCGGCCTTTGCGCTCGGCTGGTATTTCGCGGCGTCGCATATGCGCCTCACGCGCTCGTCGATGCTCGAGGTGCTGGGGTCGGAATACATCAAGCTCGCGCGCATCAAGGGCCTGCCGCAGGTGCTGGTGATCGCCAAGCATGCGTTCAAGAACGCGCTGATCCCGGTGCTGACCCTGGCCGGCGTAAACCTCGTCGTGATGGTCAACGTCGCGGTCGTCGTCGAGACGGTGTTCGCGTGGCCCGGGATCGGGCGGCTGCTTTACGAGGGGATCACCTTCCGCGACTTCCCGGTCGTGCAGGGGGTGGTGCTGCTCGGCGGCGGCATGATCGTGATGGTGAACCTGCTGGTGGACATCCTCTACGCGGTGATCGACCCGCGCATTCGTCTGGGGAACTGACCGATGGCCGTAATCACGCCCGCCGATACCGTCGCCCTGGAGCCGCCGCGCCGCCGCACCCGCATGTGGTGGGGCGACGTGCCGAAGATCCCGCTGATCATCCTCGGGACGATCGCCTTTCTCGCGCTCTTCGCCAATTTCATCGCGCCGCATAATCCCGAGCTCGGCACCCTGACCCAGCGGTTCAAGCCGCCGTTCTGGCTCGCCAAGGGCAGCACCGCGCACCTGCTCGGCACCGACCAGCTCGGCCGCGATGTGCTGTCGCGGCTGATTTTCGGCGCCCGCGTGTCGATGGTCGTCGGCTTTACCGCGGTGCTGTTCGCCGGGACGGTCGGCACGATCGTCGGCATCGTCTCGGGCTATCTCGGCGGCTGGGTCGACCAGGTGATCATGCGCCTCACCGACACCTGGCTCGCGCTGCCGGCGCTGACCTTCGCGATCTTCCTGGCCGCCATCGTCGGCCCGAGCATGTGGAACATCGTCATCATCCTCGGCCTCGTTTACTGGACCCGCTACGCAAGGGTCATCCGCGGCGAGGTGCTGAGCCTCAGGGAGCGCGAGTTCGTGCGCCTGGCTATCGTCGCCGGGTGCTCGAAATGGACGATCATGCACCGGCACATCCTGCCCAACGTGATCAACTCGGCGATCGTCATCGGCACGCTGATGCTCGGGGTCGTCATCGTCGCCGAGGCGTCGCTGTCGTTCCTGGGGGTCGGCGTCCCGCCGCCGCAGCCGGCCTGGGGGCTGATGCTGTCCGACGGCAAGCAGGGGCTGATGGTCGGGTATTGGTGGCTGACCGTGTTCCCGGGCGCCTGCATCATGCTGATGGTGCTGTCGGCCAACATTCTGGGCGACTGGCTGCGCGTCAAGCTCGATCCCCAGCTACGGCAGCTCTGACATGCCGTTTGGGGTGGCGCCGGTGAGCGAGGCCGCGGCGCGGTCGAACAACGCGCCGCTGCTCGAATTGCAGAACCTGTCGACGCATTACGTGTCGGCGCAGGGGATGCGCGTCGTCCGCGCGGTCGACGACGTTTCGCTGACGATCCGATCGGGCGAGACGCTCGGCATCGTCGGCGAAAGCGGATCGGGCAAAAGCACGCTGGCGCTGACGATCCTGCGCATCCTGCCGATGGCCGCGCACATCGTCGCCGGCAAGATGGTGTTCGAGGGCGAGGACCTCGTCGAGAAATCCGACAGCGAGATGCGGCACATCAGGGGCAAGCGGATCGCGATGATCCTGCAAGACCCGATGGCCTCGCTGAACCCGCTCTTCACGATCGGCGACCAGGTCGCCGAGCCGATCCGGGTACACGACGGCGAGAGCCGCAAAAACGCCTGGCAACGCGCGATCGGGCTCCTCAAATCGGTGCGCATCCCGTCGCCCGAAACCCGGGTGACGCAGTACCCGCACGAGATGTCGGGCGGGATGCGCCAGCGCATCGTCGGCGCGATCGGCATCTCCTGCGAGCCGCGCCTGCTGATCGCCGACGAACCGACCACGAGCCTCGACCTGACGATCCAGGCGCAATATTTGAACCTGCTGCGCGACCTCCAGCGCGAGCACAACCTGGCGCTGATCTTCATCACCCACAACCTCGGCATCGTCGCCAAGATGTGTGACCAGCTCGCGGTGATGTATGCCGGGCGGGTCGTCGAATCCGGGCCGGTGACCGAGATATTCAACCAGCCGGCGCACCCATATACCCAGGCGCTGCTGAGCTCGATCCCGCGGATGGGCGACGCCGACCGACGCCTCACCGCGATCGAGGGACAGCCGCCCGATCTGGCGTCTCTGCCGCGAGGCTGCGCCTTCGCCGCCCGTTGTCCCCGGGCGTTCGATCGCTGCCGGGTCGAGGTTCCGCCGGAAACCCGGCCCAGCCCCGGGCGGACCGTGCGCTGCTGGCTCGACGGCGCGGCGGGGGCGGCGTGATGGCGGCAATTCTCGAAGCGGTCTCGCTCTCCAAGCATTTCCAGGCCAAGCGCGGCTTTTTCGGCGGCGGCGCCGGCGCGGTGCGCGCGGTCGACGGCATCTCGTTCGCGATCGAGCAGGGAAAGACGCTGGGCGTCGTCGGCGAAAGCGGCTGCGGCAAGACGACGACGGCCAAGCTGGTGCTCGGCCTCGAGCTGCCCTCGGGCGGCGAGATACGCTTTGAGGGCAAGGATATCCGCGGTCTCGACGCGGCCGGCCGGCGGCATTACCGCAAATCGATCCAGGCCGTGTTCCAGGACCCCTATGCCTCGCTGAACCCGCGCATGCGCGTCAGCGCGATCATCTCCGAGCCGCTGACGACCAATGAGACCCTGCCGGCCGACGAGGTGCGGCGGCGGGTGCTGAAGCTGCTCGACCTGGTCGGCCTGCCGTCGCGCGCCGCGGATTTGTTCCCGCACGAGTTCTCCGGCGGCCAGCGCCAGCGCATCGCGATCGCGCGCGCCCTGGCGCTGTCGCCGCGGCTGATCGTGCTCGACGAGCCGGTGTCGGCGCTCGACGTCTCGATCCGCGCGCAGATTCTCAACCTGCTGCGCGACCTCCAGGCCGAGCTCAACCTCAGCTACCTGTTCATCGCCCACGACCTCGCGGCCGTCGCGCATATGAGCCACGAGATCGTCGTGATGTATCTCGGCCGCATCGTCGAAAGCGGCGAGGCGCGAACGCTGGCGCGCGACCCTAAGCACCCCTATACCGAGGCGCTGTTCTCGGCGGCGCTGCCGGTCCATCCGGACGACCGGCGCGAGGAGATCGTGCTGACCGGCGAGGTGCCGAGCCCGCTCAACCCGCCCTCCGGCTGCCGCTTTCACCCGCGTTGCCCGCAGGCGATGCCGCAATGCGGCCAGCTTGTGCCCGAACTCGCCGAGGTGGAGGGCCGGATGGTGTCATGCCACCTCTACGCCCCGGCGGCGCGCCCGGTCGCACAACCCGCCGCGGCCCTGCCGAACGCTTAGCGTGCTCGACCGTTAACCCTTCATCCAACAGCGCAAAGTAGCCTGGATGAAGCTGACGCAAACCATGCTGGGCCTCGCCGCCCTCTCGGCGGTGGCGGCCGCGCCGGCCGGCGCGGCCGATCCCGCCGCGGCGAATTTGCACTTTGCGGTTCTGCGCAACGGCAGCCCGATCGGCACGATGACCACGATCGTCCGTCGCGACGGCAAGGGAGTGGTCGCCGAGACCGCCACCCATATCAGGGTCAAGATCGCCTATGTGTCGGTCTACCGCTTCGACCAGACCGAGACCGAGCATTGGGCCGACGGCCAGTTTGTCGATATGTCGGCCAAGACCAACGACAACGGCACCGTGCACGAGGTCACCGCGACCGCCGACCGCGACGCGATCAAGATCGTGACCGACGGCAACGCGACCGAGGCCGACCGTTCCGCGATCCCGGCAAGCCTGTGGAACCCGGCGCTCCTGAAAAAGGCGACCGCGCTCAACGCCAACGACGGCAGCATCATGAAATTGCACGTCGTCGACCGCGGCGACGAGCAACTCGACCTCGATGGCCGCACGGTCAAGACCCACCACTATTCGATCGACAGCAGCTTCTCCCAGGACGTGTGGTACGACGCGAACAACCAGCTCGTGAAGGTCGAGTTGCGCGGAAGCGACGGTTCTAAGATAGAATACGAACCGAATTGACCGTCCGCAGTCCGAACGGGTTCGTTCTTGACTAGCGCTCCTTGTGTCCTAATTAGCTACTTGTGTCCTAATTATAGGTCAGAAGGAAAAAGGGCTGCCCAACATGACCCCCCCAACATGACCCCCAATGACATCGCGGCCGCCGGCCGTGCCCTCTATGGTGAGCGCTGGCAGACCTCAGTCGCGCGTGACCTCCACGTCTCGGACCGAACGGTGCGGCGGTGGCTCACAGGCGAGTTCGCGATTCCTGCCGAGGCCGAGCGTGGGATACGGTCAGCGGTGGAAGACCGCCTGGAGACGCTCGGCGGTATCCTCAAATTTTCCATCAACGCGCGCGAACGCACGATCTTCCATTTCGGTACATGCGCTTGCTTCCGCCATGACAATGGTGAGGAACTCGTGGCGTTGTCGCGGGGTTTCGCCGCACCTGAAGATATGCCGCTGATCACGGAAGGCGCCAAAGAGGCCCTTCGCCGCGAGCGGGAGCGTGATCCGCGGATAAAAGCGGGTTGGCTCAGTCGGGATAGCCGGCGGACGTCCGCCGGGCTTGTTTACGGCTTTATGAGAGGAACGGTGGTTATTCCGCCGGACATTGACCTCACCGAACCGGCGGAAACGGAGCCGTTCGACGCCGAGGACGGGGTATTGCATCGATGAGGGTGGCGGTGCTCCCGCCGGCTCTCTTGCTCGATACGTGCGCTGTGATCTGGTTTGCGAATCTCGAGCCGATCGATTCATCCGCGATCGACGCGATCCAGCACGCAAGCACCGCCTCTGGCGTCTTCATATCTCCCATTTCTGCTTGGGAAATTGGTCTTCTGGCGCGACCGCGAGCGAGGGGCGCCGAGAGATTGCAATTCTTGCCCAATCCGGAAGAGTGGTTTGCCCGAGTGATGGCAGGCCCAGGGGTAAGAACGGCTGTGCTCACGCCCGATATCGCGATTGCGGCCTCGTTTCTTCCCGGTGAGTTGCAACGGGATCCGGGGGATCGATTCATCATTGCGACGGCACGGCAGCTAGGCATCCCGATCGTTACGAGAGACCGACGCATTGCCGAGTACTCGGCCCAAGGCCATGTGCAAATGATCCCCTGTTGAAAGCCTCGCGATCCGCGCCGTTGTCGCCGCCGCGTCGATGAACGTACACTCGGCGCGGTTCGGCCTACCGCCACCGTGATCGAAGGCAGACGATATGCTCTCCCGCCCCAATGCCGCGCTCTCGCAAATCCACATGCAGATCATGTGGTCGCGGCTGATTGCCGTCGTCGAGGAGCAGGCGCAGACGCTCGTGCGCACCGCGTTCTCGACCCCCGTTCGCGAGGCGGGGGATTTGTCGGCCGGGGTGTTCGACCGCGACGGCAACATGCTGGCGCAGGCGGTGACGGGCACGCCGGGGCACGTCAATTCGATGGCCGCGGCTGTGAAACATTTCCTCAACGCTTTTCCGCTCAACACGATGAAGCCGGGCGACCACTACATCACCAACGACCCGTGGCTGACCTGCGGTCACCTGCACGACCTCACCGTCGTCAGCCCGACGTTTCTGCGCGGCGAGCCGGTGGGGATGTTCGCCAGCACCGTGCATGTCGTCGATATCGGCGGGCTCGGGATGGGGCCGGACGGGCGGCAGGTGTTCGAGGAGGGGCTGGCGATCCCGCTGATGGCGCTCGCCCGGGAAGGGCGGATGAACGAGGATCTGATGGGGATCATCCGCGCCAACGTGCGCGAGCCGTTGCAGGTCGAGGGCGATGTCTATGCGCTCGCCGCGTGCAACGACGAGGGCAGCAAGCGCCTCGTCGAGATGATGGACGAGTTCGGCATCGCCAATCTCGACCGGCTCGGCGACCACATCGTCGAGACCTCGCGCCAGGCGACGCTCGACGCGATCCGCAAGCTGACCCCGGGCAAGTACAAATACAGCGTCGGGATGGACGGCTACGACCGCCCGCTGACCCTCGCCGGAGAGATGACGATCGCCGATAGCGGCATCCACGTCGACTATGCCGGCACCTCGCCGGCCAGCAGCTTCGGCATCAACGTCGTGATGAACTACACGCTCGCCTACACCGCGTTTGGCGTGAAATGCCTGGTCGCGCCCGAGGTGCCGAACAATGCCGGCTCGCTCGCGCCGATCACCGCGAGCGCGCCCGACGGGTGCCTCCTCAACGTCAAACGCCCGCGCGCGGTCGCCGCGCGGCACACGGTTGGACACATGCTGCCCGATGTCGTGTTCGGGTGCCTGCATCAGGTCATGGAAGGCGGCGTCCCGGCCGAGGGCGCGTCGTCGCTGTGGAACCCGCAGATCTATGGCGGCGCGGATGTCGCCGACGAGCTGGGGGACGACGGCCATGCCGAAGTGCCGCCGTTCAGCACGGTAATCTTCCATTGCGGCGGCACCGGCGCGCGGCCGGGCAAGGACGGGCTCGACGTGACCGCGTTCCCGTCGGGGGTGCGGACGATCCCGGTCGAGGCGACCGAGTCGGTGGCGCCGGTGATGTTCCGCCGCCGCGAGTTCCGCGAAGGGTCGGGCGGCGCGGGCCAGTACCGCGGCGGGCTCGGCCAGATCATCGAGCTCGGCGGCGCCGAGGGCATGCCGGTGGCGATGCTGTGCAATTTCGAGCGCATCAACAACCCGGCCCGCGGCCGCGACGGCGGCGGGCGCGGCGCGCCGGGCAAGGTGACGCTGGTCTCCGGCAAGCCGATCCGCTCGAAGGGCCGCCAGACCGTGCAGGGCGGCGACTTCATCCGCCTGGAGCTCCCCGGCGGCGGCGGCTTCGGCAACCCCGCCACCCGTGACGCGGACCAGGTCGCCAGCGACGTCGCCGACGGCCTGATCACGCGCGAGATGGCGGAGACCGACTATCGCGTGGCGCTGGGGGCGGACGGAACGGTGGACCGTGCGATGACGGCCCAATTGCGGCTCGCGGCGGCGGAGTAGGCGCCTACCAGAGAAGCTCCACTCCGTAGACTGCGAAGCTGCGATCGGCCGTCGCGATCGGGACGCGCTCGGCCAAGGCCTGCGCGATCAGCAGGCGGTCGAACGGGTCGCGGTGGTGGAGGGGCAGGTCGGCCAGGGCGCGCAGGTGTCGGTAGCCGATCGGCAGCAGATCGAACCCTTCCTCCGCAAGAACCTCCTCGAAATCCTGAAGAAATCGGAGTTTGCCGAGGGTACGCTTGATCGTGATCTCCCATAACGAGGTGACGCTCACCGCGATGTCGTTGTCGGGATCGCCGATCTGGTCGCGAGCACGTTGGGACAGACGGGGCGACCCGTCGCGCCACCAGATAAAGGCGTTGGTGTCGAGAAGGAGCCTCAAAGCGGCCCCTCGAACAGCTCCGTGATCTCCTCGTCGGTGAATTCGAAATCAGGCCCGATCCAGATCGTGCCCTTGCCTCGCCCCGGTACTCGCGGCTTGCGCGTCTTGGGCACCGGCACCAGCTTTACCAGTGGTTTGCCGTTGCGGGCGATAACCACCTCCTCACCATCGAGCGCGCGTTGCACGAGCCGCGATAGTGAGGTTTTGGCCTGGTGCATGTTGACGATTTCGGCCATCGGAATTCTCTTAGCTAATATAGCTAAGGCATATCGATGGCAGTGCATCCATGTCAATCGCTGGACCGGTCCATGATCCAGGCTTAGGGTCGCTGTCGTAAGAAACGACCTCGTGGTATCGGCGATTGCCATTCGTCCATGAAGCTTCATCCGCACGCGGCGACCCGAATGCGGGAGCGCGGAGCGACCGAAGATGAAGTCGTCACGGCGCTACGAGATGGAGAACCGTTTTTGGCGAAGTATGGTCGGCGAGGCTTTCGTCACCATTTCTTGTTCGACGATCTCTGGCGCGGCCGCCGCTATGCGACAAAGCAGGTCGAGGCGTTCGCGGTGGAAGAGGACGGTGACTGGCTGGTCATCAGCGTCATCGTCAAATATTTTTAACTGGCGCGACAAAAGGGTGGCTTTGTGAAGTTCACTTTCGATCCCAAACGCAACGTCGCCTATCTGAGCCTTCGCAGCGCCGAGGGCGTCGAGATCGAGACGGTTGCGGTCAGCGATGCGGTCAACGTCGACCTGGCGCCGGACGGTTCCGTGTGCGGGATCGAATTGCTCGACGCCAACACGCAACTGGCGGGAACGGGTGAAGCGCATCTCGTGCTTGAGTTGGCCGGAAGGCGGGTAGAGGTTCCTCTTCCGGAGCTGGCTTGAGCCCGGAATTTGCCATGATCCCGGCGTAGGGTCGGGCATGGTTTCTTCGGCGGGGCGGGCGCCCTATGCGTCGAATCCGGAGGAGAGCCGTGGGCGGCTTTATCCCGAGGCCGAGCATCAGATGCGGTCGCCGTTTCAGCGCGACCGCGACCGCATCATCCATTCGACCGCGTTCCGGCGCCTCAAGCACAAGACGCAAGTCTTCGTCTATCACGAGGGCGACCATTACCGCACGCGCCTCACCCACAGTCTCGAGGTCGCGCAGATCGCCCGCACGGTCGCGCGCACCCTCCGCCTCGACGAGGATCTGGCCGAGGCGCTGGCGCTGGCGCACGACCTCGGCCACACCCCGTTTGGCCATGCCGGCGAGGAGGCGCTCAACGCCGAGATGGCGGCGTATGGCGGTTTCTCGCACAACGACCAGACCCTGCGGATCCTGACTCGGCTCGAACGCACCTATGCCGAGTTCGACGGGCTCAACCTGACCTGGGAGACGCTGGAGGGCACGGCCAAGCATAACGGGCCGCTCGGCGAGGAGGTGCCGCCGTCGGTCGCCGAATACGATTCGCGCCATAAGCTGCTGTTGCAGACCTACCCTGGCCCCGAGGCCCAGATCGCCTCGATCTCCGACGACATCGCCTACAACAACCACGACCTCGACGACGGGCTCCGCGCCGGGCTGTTTTCCGTCGCCGACCTCGTCGAGGTGCCGCTGGTCGGCCCGGTTTTCGCCGAGGTCGCCGCGCGTTATCCGGGAATCGAGGAGCCGCGGCTGATCCACGAGGCGATCCGCCGCCTTATCGACTGCATGGTCCGCGACCTGATCGCCGAGACGAGCGACCGGCTCGCGGCGAGCGGCGCCAAGACCGCCGACGACATCCGCAATCTGGGCAAGCCGGTCGCCGAATTTTCGGCCGAGATGCGCGCGCACGACCGGGCGCTGAAGAAATTCCTCTATCAGCGCATGTACCGGCACTACCGCGTCAACCGAATGAGCTCGAAGGCGCGGCGGGTCGTGCACGAACTGTTTCGGCTCTATATCACCGAGCCCGAGACGCTGCCCGACGAATGGCGTCCGCCGGCCGATGCCGCCGCACCCGACCGCGCCCGCATCGTCGCCGATTATCTCGCCGGGATGACCGACCGATTTGCCCTCGACGAGCACCGGCGCTTGTTCGATACCTATAGTTCGGTATGACTTTGAGCCCATGACCAATATTTTTGCCGACTTTCGCCGGTTGGTTGTCGGCGCCCTCGAAGATTTGCTCGGTCCGGGCGATTTCGCCCGCGTCGCGGTCGAGCCGCCGCGCGACCCCGCGCATGGCGATCTGTCGACCAACGCGGCGATGGTGCTGGCCGGCGCGGCCAAGCAGAACCCGCTGCAACTGGCCGAACGCATCGCCGAGGCGCTCAAGGGGCGTGAGCTTGTCAGCGGCGACTATCGCGGCTCCGGGTTTGCGGCGGAGGTCGCGCGGCCAGGCTTTATCAACGTCCGGCTCGACCCCGCGGTGTGGCATGCGCAGCTCCGCGCCGTCCTCGCCGCCGGCCCCGGCTGGGGCGACTCGGCGATGGGCGGCGGCGAACGGGTCAATGTCGAGTTCGTCTCGGCCAATCCCACGGGGCCGATGCATGTCGGGCACGGGCGCGGGGCGGTGTTCGGCGACGCGCTCGCGGCGCTGCTGAAAAAGACCGGGTTCGCGGTGCAGCGCGAGTACTACATCAACGATGCCGGCGCCCAGGTCGATCAGCTCGCGCGCTCGGCGCATCTGCGTTATCGCGAGGCGCTCGGAGAGACCGTCGCGGCGATCCCCGAGGGGCTCTATCCCGGCGAGTATTTGGTCGAGACCGGCAAGGCGCTGGCCGGACGCGACAGCGACAAATGGCTCGGCAAGCCCGAGGCTGAATGGCTTCGCCCGATCGGCGATTTCGCGGTCGCGGCGATGCTGGAGCTGATCCGCGAGGATCTCGGCGCGGTCGGCATCGCGTTCGACCAGTTCGTGTCGGAGCGGTCGCTGGTCGCGGGCGGGGCGGTCGACGAATGCGTCTCGGCGCTCGACGGCGCGGGGCTCATCTATACCGGCGTGCTGGAGCCGCCGAAGGGCAAGCTTCCGGACGATTGGGAGCCGCGGCCGCAGACCCTGTTCCGCGCGACGCAATTCGGCGACGAGGTCGACCGCCCCTTAAAGAAATCCGACGGGTCGTGGACCTATTTCGCCGCCGACATCGCCTATCACCGCGACAAGTACCGGCGCGGCTTTGCCAATCTGATCGACGTGTGGGGCGCCGATCACGGCGGCTACGTCAAGCGCATGCAGGCCGCGGTCAAGGCGATGACCGACGGCAAGGCGGCGCTCGACGTCAAGCTGTGCCAGCTCGTCAATCTGTTCGACAACGGCGCGCCGGTGCGGATGTCCAAGCGGGCCGGCACCTTCGTCACCCTGCGCGAGGTCGTGGACGAGGTCGGCAAGGACGCCTTTCGCTTTATCATGCTGACGCGCAAGAACGACCAGGCGCTCGATTTCGATTTTGCCAAGGTGACCGAGCAGTCGCGCGACAACCCGGTATTCTACGTGCAGTACGCGCACGCCCGCGCGTGCTCGGTGATGCGCCATGCTGCTGACGAAATTGCGGTGGAGAAATTGACCGATTCGGCGCTGTGCGAGGCGCCGCTCGACCGATTGACCGAGGCGCAGGAGCTCAGGGTGATTCGCTTGCTCGCGGGGTGGCCGAGGCTGGTCGAGGGCGCGGCGGAGGCGCACGAACCCCACAGGATTGCTTTCTTTTTGCAGGAGGTCGCGGCCGAGTTTCACACGTTGTGGACGAAGGGGAGGGACGAGGCGAATCTACGGTTCATCATCGGCGGCGATCCGGAGCTGACCCGGGCGCGGCTCGCGCTTGTGCGTGGGGTCGCGATCGTGATCGCCGCGGGGCTCGCCGTGTTCGGGGTCGAGCCGGTGGAGGAGATGTAGGGATGTCGTATCAGCAGTTCGGGCATGTCGATCGCGACGAGCGCATCGAGCTGGCCGCCGACGAGCCGATCGGCGAGCCGGCGCGCTGGAACCTGTTGCCGCGCCCGCTGCTGAACGTGCTGGTCATGGCCGGGTTCGCCGGCGCGCTCTATTTCGCTTATGTCCAGGGCACGCATCATCCGACCTCGACGCCGCCCGCGGCCCCGGCCGCCGCGACGCAGCAACAACAACAGCAGCCGCCGGCGACCCCCGCCGTCGTCGCGCAGAACCCGCCGCCCCCCGCCGCCGACAATCTTCCGCTGATCAAGGCCGACCCGCAGCCGATGAAGGTCAAGCCGGACCAGCCCGGCGGCCTCGTCGTGCCCGACCGCAACATGGCGATCTACACCGAACGGCAGGGTGGGCCGCCGGTCGAGAAATTGCTGCCGCCGCCGGAACAGCCTGAGGCGCGGCCCGTCGCGCCGCCGCCCGCTCCTGCCGCCCCGCCGCAGGTCGCGATGGCGCCCGCCGCGCCCGCTCCCGCGCCGATGCATATCGCGCCGCCGGCTCCCATCGCGCCGCAGCGACCCGCACCGTCGGCCGGCGCCGACAAGGGCGGGCATATCCGCATCCTCCTCGCCTCGCTGCGCACCCCCGACGAGGCGCGCAGCGAGTGGCAGCGGCTCAAAAAAGCCCAACCCGAACTGCTCGGCAAGATGACCGCCGACGCGGTGCGCGCCGACCTCGGCGACCGCGGCACGTGGTACAAGATCGAGGCCGGCTCGTTCGCGCGGGCCGCCACGGCCGAGCGGGTGTGCCGGCAGTTGAAGGAGCGGCATCTGGGGTGCTCGGTTGTTAAATGACGCCGCGCCGCATCGTTCGGCGGCCCCCCGGGCGGTCGTTTTTGGCTGTGCCGGCGAGACGCTGAGCCCGGACGAGCGCGATTTCTTCACCGCCGCCGACCCGCTCGGCTTCTGCCTTTTCGCCCGCAATTGCCGCGATCCGGGACAGCTTCGCGACCTCATCGAGGCGCTGCGCGACGCCGTCGGGCGGGATGACGCGCCGATCCTGATCGATCAGGAGGGTGGCCGCGTCGCCCGTCTCGTCCCGCCGCATTGGCGGCGCTATCCCGCCGCCGCCCGGCTCGCCGCGCTGCCCGAGGCGGAGGAGGCGGTGCGGCTCGCGATGCGGCTTATCGCCGACGACCTCGCCGCGCTCGGGATCACGATCGACGCGGCGCCGGTGCTCGACCTGCCGGTGCCGGGCGCCGACGCGGTGATCGGCGACCGCGCCTATGGCGCCGAGCCTGCCGGGGTCGCCACCCTGGGCCGCGCCGCATGCGAGGGGCTGCTCGCGGGCGGCGTACTGCCGATTATCAAGCACATTCCCGGGCACGGCCGCGCGACGGTCGACAGCCACCGCGACTGCCCGCGAGTTTCGACGCCGCACGCCATGCTGAGCACGACCGATTTCGCGCCGTTCCGGGCGCTGGCGGCGATGCCGTGGGCGATGACGGCGCATGTCGTCTACACCGCGATCGACCCGGACCAGCCGGCGACCCTGTCGCCCCGCATCATCGAAGAGGTGATCCGCGGCGAGATCGGGTTCGACGGCGTCCTGGTCTCCGACGATCTGTCGATGGGTGCGCTGGGTGGCGGGTTAGGCGAGCGCGCGGCGCGGGCGATCGCGGCGGGCTGCGATTTGGCGCTGCATTGCAACGGCGAGATGGCCGAGATGGCGGCGGTTGCGGAGAATACGCCGCCTTTGTCCGACCTGGCCGCGGCGCGGGTCGCGCGGGCGGAGGCGCTGCGGCTCGGGTCACGGCGCGACTTCGACCGCGCGGCGGCCGAGGCCCGGTTCGAGGAGCTCGTCGCACGATGATGCCGCAATCGCTCAACGGCATGATCTTTTCGGCGACGACCTGGATCCTGCCGCTGATCTTCGCCGTGACCCTGCACGAGGCGGCGCACGGGTATGTCGCGCTGCGGTTCGGCGACGACACGGCGCTCCGGGCCGGGCGGATCAGCCTCAACCCGCTCAACCACATCGACCCGCTCGGCACGATCCTCTTGCCGCTGTTGCTGTTGATGACCGGCGGATTCCTGTTCGGCTATGCGAAGCCGGTGCCGGTCAATTTCAACCGGCTGCACCATCTGCGCCGCGACATGGTCCTGGTCGCGCTGGCCGGCCCGGCGATGAACGTGGTGCTGGCGATCGTGTCGGCGCTGATCTTCTACGGGGTCGATTACACGCCGCAGACCGTTGCCGACTGGCTCGCGCGCAACCTCGTCAATTCGTTGCAGATCAACGCGGTGTTGTGCGTCTTTAACCTGTTGCCGCTGCCGCCGCTCGATGGCGGGCGGATCGCGGTGGGGATATTGCCGCCGGTGCTGGCGCGACCGCTGGCGCGGCTCGAACCGTATGGCATGATGATCCTGATGTCGCTGTTCGTGCTGTCCTACGCGATGGTCAGGATGGGGGTCGGGTTCAGCCTCCTCGGGTGGCTGGTCGGGGTGCCGACGCAGGCGCTGATCCGGCTGGTGCTGGCGGTCACCGGGCAAGGCTGATGACCGACGATTTCGCCGCCGATGCCCCGCGCGACGCGCCGCTGGTGCTCGAGCTCGACGGGTATGAGGGGCCGATCGACCTGCTCCTGGCCCTGGCCCGCGAGCAGAAGGTCGATCTCGGCAAGATTTCGATCCTGGCGCTCGCCGACCAGTATCTCGCCTTCATCTCCGGGCTGCACCGGTTGCGGCTTGAGATCGCGGCCGATTATCTCGTCATGGCGGCGTGGCTCGCCTATCTGAAGTCGCGGCTGCTGCTGCCCGACCCGCCCGCGGTCGACGACGAACCCAGCGCCGAGGAGCTGGCGGCGGCGCTGCACCAGCGGCTGCAGCTTCTCGCGGCGATGCAGCGCGCCGGGGCGGCGCTGATGGCGGGGACGCTGCTCGGCCGCGACGTGTTCCCGCGCGGCCAGCCCGAAGAGTTCGCCCCGGTCGACCGCCCGGTCTACGAGCTGAGCCTTTTCGACCTGTTGAGCGCCTACGGCACGACGCATCGGCGCCAGCACGCGCAGGTGCTGACGATCATGGCGACTGAGTTCTATTCGCTCGACGACGGCCTCAGGCACCTCGCGCAATATGTCGGGCATGTGCCGGAGTGGAGCGACCTGATGGGGTTCCTGCCGGCGGAATTGCGCGACGGGGTGTTCCGCCGCTCGGCCGTCGCCTCGACCTTTGCCGCGACACTGGAGCTGGCGCGGGCCGGGCGGATCGAGCTGCGGCAGGAGCGGCCGTTCGGACCGCTGCTGCTGCGCAGCGCCGGTGGGGCCGGATGAGCGGGCGCGGCGACGATCTGCGCGTGATCGAGGCGCTGCTGTTCGCCGCGGCCGAGCCGGTGGCGGAGGAGGTGCTGTCGCTGCGCCTCGGCGACGGGGCCGACGTGCCGGCGCTGCTCGCCGAGCTCGCCGCGTTCTATGAGGGGCGCGGGGTCAATCTGGTGCGGCGCGGCGGCGGCTGGGTCTTTGCCACGGCGCCCGACCTCGCGCCGGCGCTGCGGCAAGAGCGCGCGGTCGTCCGCGGCCTGTCGCGCGCGGCGGTCGAGACGCTCGCCGTCATCGCCTACCACCAGCCGATCACCCGCGCCGAGATCGAGGCGATCCGCGGCGTCGCGCTCGGCCGCGGCACGCTCGACCGGCTGTTGGAGGCGGGGTGGGTGCGGCCGAAAGGTCGTCGCGAGAGCCCGGGCCGTCCGCTCAACTGGGTCACGACCCCGAATTTCCTCACCCATTTCGGCCTCGGCGATCTGCGCGAGTTGCCGGGCGTCGACGAATTGCGCGCGGCCGGCCTCCTGGAGATCGGCCCGACCGTGCTGACCGACCACGACCCGCGCACCGCGGAAACCCCGGCGGACGAGTAGGCGATGCCCGAACCGATGACCCTCGAAAGTCTCCAGGCGCTGATCGACGGCTCGCCGTTTCTGCGGTTCATGGGCCTTACGGTCACGTCGATCGACCCGGAGGCGTCGACCGTCGTGCTGGAGGCGACGCTGCGCCCCGAACTCGAACGGCGCGGCGCGTCGGCACAGTGGCACGGCGGCCCGCTCGCCGCCCTCATCGACTCCGCCGGCGACTATGCGGTTGCGGTCAATCTCGGCGCGGCGGTGCCGACGATCAATTTCCGCGTCGATTACCTGCGCCCGGCGCTGACCGCGACCCTCACCGCGACCGCCCGGGCGCGGCGCAGCGGGCGCACGGTCGCGATCGTCGATATCGACGTGGCGGATGCCGAGGGGCGGCTGTGCGCGATTGGCCGCGCCTGCTACAGCAGCCAGCCGGGGTAATGTTTGCCGGCCCAAACCCTTTCTGACATCATCGCGCCGCCCGTGGAGCCCCCGATGCTGTCCACTCCATTGTGATCGCGCCAAGAAATGTTTTTTGACATCGGCTGGCCTGAACTGATGCTGATCGGCGCCATCGCGCTGGTCGTGATCGGGCCCAAGGATCTGCCGCGGGCGCTGCGCGTCGCCGGGTATTGGGTGCGGCGGGCGCGCACGATGTCGCGCGAGTTCCAAGGCAGCATCGAGCAGATGATCCGCGATGCCGAGCTGCACGAGGTCCGCGACGAGCTGAAGAGCGCGACGCAGTTCGATTTCCAGAACGAGTTCGAGAAGACCATCGACCCCGACGGCACCATCAACCAGGCGCTGAAGCCGCCCGATCTGCCGGATTATTTCGACCCGACCCTGCCGGGGATGGATGTGCCGCAGACGGCCGCTCTGGAGGCGCCGGCAGCGGGCGTCGTCGCGCATGGCGAGGAGGTGCCGGAGCCGCCGGTCGACCTGTTGGTCGAGCCGGAACTGCCGTTCCCGGACGGCTCGCTGCCGCACCGGGCCGAGCCGACCCAGACGTAGCCGCCGACGATGGCCGACGCTCCCCCGGATGACGAGCTCGAAGCCGGCAGAATGCCGCTGCTCGAGCATCTGACCGAGCTGCGCAACCGGCTTTTGTGGTCGATCGGCGCGATCGTCGTCGCGTTTCTCGTCGCCTATCAGTTCAAGGTCACGATCTACCGCTTCCTCGCCCAGCCGCTCGCCAACATCTTCGCCGGCGAGGAAGGCCGGAAGATGATCTTCACCGGGCTGACCGAGGCGTTCTTCACCTACGTCAAGGTCTCGTTCTGGGCCGCCCTGTTCATCGCGTTTCCGATCGTCGCGATGCAGATCTGGCGGTTTGTCGCGCCGGGTCTCTACAAAAACGAAAAGCGCGCGTTCCTGCCTTATCTGTGTGCGACGCCGATACTGTTCATCATGGGCGCCTCGCTCGCCTATTTCGTCGTGATCCCCTACGCGTTCCGGTTCTTCCTCAGCTTCGAGGCGCCGTCGGTCGACGGCTCGCTGCCGATCGTCAGCGAGCCCAAGGTCAACGAATACCTGTCGCTGGTGATGACCCTGTTGTTCGCGTTCGGCGTCGCGTTCCAGCTTCCGGTATTGCTGACGCTGATGGGCCGGGTCGGGCTGGTGACGGCGGCGGGGCTCGCCTCGAAGCGGCGGTACGCTGTCGTCGGCATGTTCGTCGTCGCCGCGGTGCTGACCCCGCCCGACATCGTCAGCCAGACCTCGCTCGCGATCCCGCTCATTCTCCTTTACGAGATATCGATCGTCTGCTGCCGTTTCGTCGAGAAGAAGAAGGCGAGGGAAGAGGCCGAAGCCGAAGCGGCCGCCGCCGCCGCCGATACGACGCCGGAGCCATAGCGGGTCCCGGTTGGATCGTCGTGCGTCCTTCGAGACGGCCCTTCGGGCCTCCTCAGGATGAGGAA
>DATAUV010000140.1:0-108163 GCA_036268075.1 Allostellaceae bacterium
CCGAAGTAAATGGTGACACCGACAGCGACAATCGATGCGAATACGGTTGCGATCGAGCCGGCAAAATCGTGCCAAAATTGATAAGTCATCGGCGGTCGCCGTTGCTTAGAGCGCCGGGAAAGCGGGTGGTGGGATGCGGCGGCGGGAGGCGGCTTCGTAGGCGGCGGCGATCTTCAAGACGACATCCTCGCGGCCGGGCTCCGCGCGGAAGACGAGGCTGAACGGCAGGCCCGGTTCGGGCAGGCTCGTCGGCCTGGCGGCGGGCGCCGAGACATAGCGCGTGCCGTCGGCCGACAGCTTGAAGACCGGGTCGTAGACCGTCGTCACGTAACCCGCCGGCACCAGCATCTCGGTGAGGCCGGCATTGGGACCGTACATCGATTCCGGCCGCAGATTGCTGCCGCCGCCAAGCGGGTCGTGGGCGCCGCCGATCTTGGCGGGGGGCAGCGGCGTGTGCAGGCGAACCAGCGCGTCGAGGCGGTTTTCCAGCAGCACCATCATGTCGACGCGGCGCAGCAGCTCGCGCAGCATGATGCGCTCGTCGACGCCCTGGCGGCCGCCGAGCTTGTTGCGCGGGTCGGTCACCTCCTCCCAGTTGCGGAACGCGGCGCGGCCGTCGTCGCCCCAGAATTTCGAGCGCCGGTTGAGCGCGGCGAAATCGTTGAGCCGCTCCTCGAACCCGCGCGCCCGCCAATCCGCCGCGCGGCGCGACAGATATTGCGGGATGTGGAAGCGAAAGCTCATCGCCAGCTCCTGGTCCTGGACCGTGGCGATGTCGAGATTGGCGGGCGGCTCGATCCGGCCTTCGGCGAGCTCGACGCAATAGTCGATCGGCGCCATGCCGCCGCTGCCGAAGATTTTGCCGGGCAGGAACTCGGTCGGGCGGATCGCCGCGGCGAATTCCTTGAACACCGGCTCGCCGTCACGCCCGACGCGAAACAGGATGTCCGGCATGAACACCGGGACGAGCTGCGCCAGCGCCCGGCGGAAATCGACGCCCATCGCCTCGATTTCAGGGTCGCCCGGCCAGAAGCGGTGGCCGCTTTCGACGAGGGTCGCGCCGAGCTTTCCGCCCAGCACTGCCTTGATCTCGGCCGCCGCGGCGCGCGAGATCGGCTCGCCGGCCTGGTCGCCGGGGCGCAGCAGCATCGACTCGCGCACGATCCCGATCCGCATCCCCTTGAGGCTCGCGGGCGCGGTGGCGTGGCCGGCGTAGTTCGGCAGCACCGACGAGCGCGGTACGGTCGTGTAGACGTCGCGCGGGTCGTAGTACCCGCCGTCCTCGTTGCGCAGCGCGTCGAGCACTTTCGCCGCGTCGCCAAGCGTGCGGGCGAGGATGCCGGTGCGGTCGCAATAGATGTCGGCGCCGATCGCCCCGCCGTCAAAGCCCAGCATCGCCTTGTGCGGCAGGATCAGCGCGACGGCGTTGTGGTTGGCGGGGCCGCGGCACGAGGCGCGGGTCTCCTCGCCGAGGCTCACCATGCACAGATTGGCGCTGACCGAGACGCCCGACCCCGAACTCGACCCCAATGAGGCGGCGCGGGTCGTGTCATAGGGATTGGCCGGGTTGCCGGCCCAGGTGCTGCGCTGGTAGCCGAGGGTCGAGGGCAGGATTTTCTCGGGCTCGTGCCGCCCGCCGGGGTTGCCGGCGCGGCCGTTATATTCGGTGTTGACCGCCTTGGCGTAGATGATCGCGCCCTTTCTGCGGAGCTGGTCGACGAGGATGTGGTCGCGCGCCGGAAAATCGATGTCATAGGCGGCGTCGCCGCCGGCAGTCGTGCGCATGTCCTTGGTGTCGAACGGGTCCTTGAACGAAAAGACGATGCCGTACATCGGCATCCGGTCGAGCGGCGGGTTGCTGCCGTACTCGGCGTCGAGCTCGGCGGCGCGTTCGAGCGCGTCGGGCTGGCGGCGGAACTCGTCGCAGACCGGCGGGGCGCCAGCCGGCAGCTTCCCCTCGGACGGATGGCGGTCGAACTCGCCCTTGCACGTCACCGACCGCTCGCCGCGGATGTTGAGCGTGCCCAGCGCATTGAGCTGAGTCCCGTTAGCGATGCCGGCGATCATGCCGTATTGCTGCTGCACCGCGGGGTCGGAGGCGGTCGCCTCCATGCGCCCGAATTCGAGCTTTTTTCCGCGATAGCGGTCGAGATCGGGATAGACCGTGGCCGCCGCGACCGTCTCCGTCGGAAAGCTCAGCGCGGCGCCGGCGCGAACCGTGCCCGCGGCCTCGGGCACCGCCGCGCCGTCCTCGGTGACGAGCCGGCTGGCGACGCCGTTATAGGCGCGGGCGCGGGCGAGAAACGCCCGCACGATCGCGACGCAATTCGTCCGTCCGGCCCGGATTGCCCGGTGGACATCCTCGATCGTCGCCTCTTCGAGACGGAATGCTTCGTCGGCCACGCTGCGCTCCCCGGCTGTCGCGGAGAGCGTAGGGTCATCGGCAACGCGGCGGAAGCGGAAAGCCTACGCCGCCACGCCCACCGCTTCCTCGACGGGCAAGGCAACCATCCGTGACGCCGGGAAGTTCAGCACGGCCCGGGTGCCGTCGCCGAGGCGGCTTTGCAGCTCGAACGTGCCGCCGTGCAGCTCCATCATCGCCTTGACCAGCGGCAGGCCGAGACCGGTGCCCTGGTGCTGGCGCGCGAGCACCGAGTCCACCTGCTCGAACGGCTCGACCACGCGGTCGAGATCGGACGGCGCGATGCCGATGCCGGTGTCGCTGACGCTGATCGTCAGGCCGAACTCGCGGTCGGAGCGGCAGGCGATCTCGATCCTGCCGCCGGGCTCGCTGAACTTGATCGCATTGGTGACGAGGTTGAGCACCATCTGCAGGGTCTTGCGCTCGTCGCCGAGCAGCAGCGGCAGGTCGGGCGCCACGTCGATTGCCTCGACGAGGCCGGCGTCGCGCAGCCGCATCCCCGTGAGCTGGCTCACCGAGCGCACGATGTCGCGCGGGTCGAACAAATCCTCGTCCAGTTGCAGCTTGCCGGCCTCGGCCTTCGACAGGTCGAGGATGTCGTTGATGATCCCCAAGAGGTGCGAACCGCTGGCGTGGATGTCGGTGACGTAGCCGCGGTACTGCTCGTTGCGGAACTCGCCCATGACCTCGCGCAGCATCATCTCGGAAAAGCCGATGATCGCGTTGAGCGGGGTGCGCAGCTCGTGGCTCATGGTCGCGAGGAACGACGATTTCGCGAGATTTGCCGCCTCGGCCTGCTCGCGCGCCGCCTCGCGCTCGCGGCTGCGGCGGTAATAGGCGACCGACATCCAGGTGCCGACGCCGCCGATGAGGATGAACACGACCACGGCGATGCCCACGCATTGCCATCTGAGAGCGGCAAAGAACGGGCCGGCCGGCGCGTCGATCGAGAACGCGCCCATCACGTCGTTGAGCGCCCAGTTCTGCTCCGGCTGAAGGCTGTTGTGGCAGTTGACGCAGCTCGCCTCGCGGGCGATCGACGGGTACACGGTGCGAAATACGGGCTCGCCGTCGATGGTCAGGAATTGCGCGACCGGCGCCGGGTCGGTCTTGCCGACAAAGGATTCGATCGTGCGCGCCATCTCCGGGTCGGCGGGCGGCGTCGCGATGGCGCGCTCGGCGCGGCCGATCCAGCGCACCCTGAGCGCGTTCTGCGCGCCGCGCTCGGTGTTGAAGCGCTCGATCGAGCGCGCCCGGAACGTCGCCGGCACCGGCGCGTTCT
This sequence comes from Allostellaceae bacterium, assembly GCA_036268075.1. GTDB lineage: Bacteria > Pseudomonadota > Alphaproteobacteria > ATCC43930 > CGMCC-115725 > DATARH01. The sequence goes on from DATAUV010000140.1 coordinate 3,705, forward strand.
GCGCGCCGAGATCGTGAAGCAGCCGCGAGTAATTGCTGACGAACGCATCGACGAGTTGCAGCGCCGTCGTCTTTTCGTCGGTCTTGTTGGCGACGAAGGAGCCCATGCTCGCCTGGTAGAACCCCGCCCCCGCGACGAGCGACAGCATTGCCGCGAACAGCATGATCGCGATCCAGCCTTTGCCCTCGCGGGAGCGGAGAAACGCCGTGATCGCTGCCAGCCGCATTGGTGCCTTACCTTCGCCTACAGGTGACGTTGGTAGCGGGCAATTCCTAAATCATGGTTGAGAACGCCGTCATAAAGCGAATATTCGGGGCCGCCGCCGCACTTTGTTTTGCCGCTCGTTGCGACTAGAGTCGGCACGGCCCGGCCCCGCCCCTTCCTGACGAACTAGGAGAACCCCCGATGGCATTCCGCGCGATCCAGACGGAAATGGTCAGCTATACCGGCCACAACCGCGACAAGGGCGAGGCTTATTACGCGCGCCCGGCGGGCAACGGCCCATTCCCGGGGGTGGTCGTGATCCACCACATGCCGGGCTGGGATGAATGGACTTGCGAGGTGGCGCGCAAATTCGCCCATCACGGTTACGCCGCGGTCGCGCCGAGCCTCTACTTCCGCGTCGGCGACGGCGCCGACGAGGCGGTGGTCGCCAAGGTGCGCGGCGAGGGCGGCAATCCCGACGACCAGATCGTCGGCGACGTCAACGGTGCGATCGCGTTCCTGCGCGAGCAGAGCCACGCGACCGGCAAGGTCGGCGTGATCGGCTTCTGCTCCGGCGGCCGCGAGACCTATCTGGTCGCCTGCCGGCTCGGCAAGGCGATCGACGCCGCGGTCGATTGCTGGGGCGGCAACGTCGTCATCGACGACCCGAAAAACCTGACCGCGAAAAAGCCGGTCGCCCCCATCGACCTGACCAGCGGCATCGCCGCCCCGATCATGGGCCTCTTCGGCAACGAAGACGGCAACCCGACCCCCGAGCACGTCAACAAGATCGAGGCGGCATTGAAGGCGGCCGGCAAGACCTACGAATTCCACCGCTACGACAACGCCGGCCATGCCTTCTTCGCCCATTACCGCCCGAACTACCGCGTCGAGCCGGCAGTCGACGGCTGGAACAAGGTCTTCGCGTTTTTTGGGAAGAATTTGAAGGCTTAGGGGAAGTTGATGGGTTTCGCTTTGCTCTACCCATCCTACGAATTCGGTCCCGTAGGATGGGTAGAGCGCAGCGAAACCCATCGCTGCTAACGATAATGACCATCACCGTCACCAAATCCGACTCAGCCCTCGGCGCCGAAATCGGCGTCGACCTCTCCCAGCCGCTCGGCCACGAGCGGTTCGCCGAAATCGAGCGCGCGTTTCACGACAACATCGTCGTGTGCTTTCGCGGCCAAACCCTGACCGACGAGCAGCACATCGCGTTCAGCCGCCGCTTCGGCGAGCTCGAAATCCATATCGTCAAGAAGTACCTCTTGCCCGGCTACCCCGAGATCCTGCTCGTCACCAACCTCAAGAACGAGGCCGGCGAGCATATCGGCCTCGCCGATGCGGGGTTCACCTGGCATAGCGATGTGTCCTATCGCAAAAATCCGAGCCGCTGCTCGCTGCTTTACGCGAAGGAGGTGCCGCACCACGACGGCGCGCCGCTCGGCGAGACCGTGTTCGCGAATTGCGTCGCCGCCTACGACGCGCTGCCCGAGGCGACCAAGCGGCGGCTCGACGGGCTGAAGGCCGTGCACCGCTATTCGATGCGCCGCCGCGTCGAGAACAGCCCGCGGCCCAAGCTCACCGCGGCGCAGCTCGCCGAGACCCCGGATGTCGCGCACCCGGTCGTGCGCACCCATCCCCATACCGGCCGTAAGGCGCTCTACATCACCGCCGGCGAATGCATCGGCATTGCGGGAATGCCCGACGAGGAGGCGGTGCCGCTGATCGCCGAACTCGACGAGTGGTGCGTGCGGCCCGAATTCCTCTACCGTCATCGCTGGCGGGTCGGCGATCTGCTGATGTGGGACAATGCCGCCTGCATGCACCTGGCGATCTGTGACTACGCGCTGCCCGAGCGGCGGCTGATGCATCGCACGACGGTCATCGGCAGCGTTCCTTTCTAGGTTTCGGCGCTACTTCCGCGCAATTCGGGAAACCACTTGCCTTCGGTTTTTGTTTACGCTCTGACTCCCGTCGATTGGGAGCCTTCTTCCCCCGGGAGGCATTTATCGGTACCGAGATCGAATTAAAGCTCGCCGCCCGGCGGGGCGACCTGCCGGCGCTGACGCGCGCCCTCGAAGGCATGGCGGCGCTTCCCGGTCCGTCGCGCACCAAGCTCGTCAGCACCTATTACGACAGCGCCGAGCGGGCGCTGGCCCATCGCAGCCTGACCCTGCGGGTCCGCAAGGCCGGCGGCCGCTATGTCCAGACCGTCAAATCCGCCGGCACCAACGGCGGGTCGATGCTGGGCCGCGGCGAATGGGAGGACGAGGTCGCCGGCGAGCGGCCCGATCCGACCGCGGCCGAGACCGGGCGGTTCCTGTCGCCGGAGATCGGCGACCAGCTCCGGCCGGTGTTTTCGACGAAGGTGGTGCGCGTCGCGATGCCGCTCGCGCCGGGGCCGCAGACGCGCATCGAGGCGGCGATCGACCGCGGCGACATCCGCACGCCCGACCGCGACCGCGCCGAGCCGATCAGCGAGATCGAGCTCGAACTGCTCGAAGGGCCGGCGACCGCGCTTTACGACGTCGCGCTGCAACTGCTCGAGATTGCGCCGGTGCGGCTCGAGCCGCGCAGCAAGTCCGAGCGCGGCTACCGCCTCGCGGCGCACGACACCCGACCGGCAGAGGCGGTGCATTTCGGCGGCGTCGCGCTCGACCCGGAGGAAGACGGCGAAAGCGTGCTGCAAGGCTTCGGCCATGCCTGCATCGCCCAGCTTCTCGGCAGCGAGGCGGCGGCGCTCGGCGGCGAGGTCGAGGGAATTCATCAGATGCGGGTCGCCCTGCGCCGGCTGCGCGCGATCCTGTCGGCCTTCGCCCCGCTGATCCCCGAGGACCGCCGCGAGCCACTCGACGCCGAGCTGAACTGGCTGACCAAGGCGCTCGGCGCGGCACGCAATTTCGACGTGTTCACCGACGAGATGATCGGTCCGGCGAAAAAGGCGCGGCTCGACCGGACCGCGCTCGACCGGCTCGGCAAGGCGGCCGAGCGCAGGCGGCGCGCGGCCTATGTCGATGCGCGCCGCGCGATCCGCTCGCCGCGCTACACCGCGCTGGTGCTGCGCCTGATGCGCTGGTTCGACGGTCGGATGTGGCGCGATGCCGGGGGGACGCCGGCCGAAGGACTGACTTCACCGGTGCGCACGCTGGCGCCGATGCTGCTCGACCGCCGCCGGCGCAAGGCCAAAAAGCGCGGCCGCGATTTCGCCGACCAGTCGCCGGAAGACCGCCACCATCTTCGCATCGCCCTCAAAAAGCTGCGCTACACGGCCGAGCTCTTCGCCGGGCTTTATGACGGCGACGAGGCAAAGCGGTTCATTCACGGGCTCAAGCGATTGCAGGATAAGCTCGGCGAGGCCAACGACTTGCAGACCGGCCGCAAGCTCGTCGCCGAGCTGACCCCGTCGCGGCGCCGCGCGGTCGCACAGGTCGGCGAGCGCATGCTGTCCTGGCATGCACGTCGCGTCGCCAAGGCCGAACCCAAGCTGCGCGACCACCTGCACGAGCTGTTCGACGCGCCCCGCTTCTGGCAGGCCGACGAAGCGGCGGCGGAGTAAGCTAGCCGAACCGCGGCATCACCTCCTCGGCGAACAGGCGCACCGATTGCAGCGCCAAATCCTGCGGCATCAGGTTGAAGTTGACCTGCAATGAGGCCTGGTCGAACCCGCCGAACTCGCGCTCCACCCGCGCGACGGTTGCGGCGACCTCGTCCGGCGTGCCGATCCAGGCTGAGCCTGAATCCATCTGCTCGGCTGCGTTCGACGCGCGCAGCCCGGCGATGATGCGCTCGTAGCCGGGATAATCCTGCGAGGTGCGGCCGTCGAGCCAGTCGGACGCGGCGTCGGCCAGCGAGTGCAGATAGTTGTCGACGAGCGGCATCGCGATGCGCCGGGCCTCGTCCCCGTCGCGATGGCAGAACATGTGAAAGGCGATCATCACCTCGCCGTCGCCCGGATGCCCAGCCTCCTGCCACGCGTCGCGATAGGTCTGGAGCAGCGGCCGCATCTTGTCGGCGACAAAGGCGATCGCCATCACCGCATGCCCCGCCCGCCCGGCAAAGGCGAACGAATCCGGCGTGTTGAGCGCGGCGACATAGAATTTGGGGCGCGGCCGCTGAGTCGGGCGCGGCAGCGACGTGGTGTTGTCGATCGTGTGAAAGCGGCCCTGGTGCGAGACGTTTTCCTCGCGCAGCAGCAGGTCCACTTGCTCGATCCCCTCGCGAAACCGCGCGACCGACTCGTCCGGCGAGCGGCCGAAGCGGCGGAACTCATGCGGGAGGAACGCGCGGGCAAACCCGACATCGAGCCGCCCGCCGCTGATCGCGTCGAGCATCGCGATCTCGCCGGCCAGCTTTAGCGGGTGGTTGAACGCCGGCAATACCGCGCCGGTGACGAGCCGCGCCCGCTTCGTCCGCTGCGCCGCGGCGGCCAGGAACACGATCGGGTTCGGGCTGTACCCGCCGTAATAGTGGAAATAATGCTCGACGATGCGGACGTGGCTGTACCCGAGCCGGTCGGCCTCCTCGGCGAGGTCGAGCGCGTCGCGGAAATATGCCTCGGCCGATTTGTCCTCCGGCCGCACGTCGGGAAAAAACTGAACGCCGAACTGCATCGATCGGGACCGCGGGCGTCCCGCCCGCCCTTTCAGTGATGCGGGTGAGTGATGCGGGCGGGACGCCCGCGGTCCATCGCTACTCCGCCGCAGTCGCCACGCCGACCGGGCAGCTCACCCCGGTGCCGCCGAGGCCGCAATAGCCCCACGGGTTCTTCGCCAGGTACTGCTGGTGATAGTCCTCGGCGAAATAGAATGGCGGCGCCTCGCGGATTTCGGTCGTGATCGTCCCGTAGCCCGAGGCGGCCAGCCCCGCCTGATAGCGCTCCCGCGACGCCTCGGCCGCGCGCTGCTGCTCGGGCGAATAGGTGTAGATCGCCGAGCGGTATTGGGTGCCGACATCGTTGCCCTGGCGCATGCCGTGGGTCGGATCGTGGCTCTCCCAGAATATCTTCAACAGGCCGTCATAGCTGACGATTTTCGGGTCGTAGACGACCAGCACGACCTCGGTGTGGCCGGTCTGGCCGCTGCATACCTCTTCATAGCCGGCATTTGGCGTCGTCCCCCCGGCATAGCCGACCGCGGTGGTCCACACGCCCGGCGCCTCCCAGAATTTGCGCTCGGCGCCCCAGAAGCAGCCGAGCCCGAACACCGCCTGGGCGAGCCCCTCGGGATACGGGCCTTCGAGCGCATGGCCGTTGACGAAATGCCGATCCGGCACCGGCATCCTGATCGCGCGGCCGGGCAGGCACTGTTCCGGCGCCGGGACTTCCAGCTTTTTGCGCATCATGCCGAACATCTCGCTGCCTCCTGGCCGCTGCCTCGCTCATCTGAAAGGTAGGCGATCGCCTGCCCGCCGCCAACACCGTCGCTCGCGAAAGCGCGATTGAGGGAATGTTTACCATTAACGCAGATGGTTAAGCGTCTCGAAACGCCTCTACCGTGGGCCTTCCCGGCCGATGACCACTTCGCACGACCCCGTCACCCGTCCGATCCGCCAGCGCCTGGCGCGCTGGACCGCGCGCTGGACCGCGCGCTTGCCGTGGCCGGGCCCGTCGCGCGCGCCGGATTACCGCTGGCTCTGGGGTTGCGCCGCGCTGGCCGCGCTCGCCGTGGTCGGGGCGAACAGCCTGATCCTGTTCCAATTCCACGAGGCCGCGCTCGAGGACGCGCAATCCGATGTGGCGACGCTGAGCCGGGTCTATGGCGAGGCGACCGACAGGACGCTGCAAAGCGTCGATCTGTTCGTCTCGGCGCTGACCGACGTGTTGACCCCGCTCGCCCAGCGAGGCGCCGACACGTTCCGTACGGCGGTGACATCCCGCGCGGTCGGCGATCTGGTCGCGGCAAAGCGGGGCGCGCTGCCGCAGCTTGCCGCACTTTCGGTCATCGCCGCCAATGGCGAGCTGTTGATCTCGACCGGCGGTCAGCCGGGCACGTCGATCAACGTGTCCGACCGCGACTATTTCGCGATGATGCGCGACCATCCGGAGCTCGACCGGTTTGTCAGCGCGCCCGCGCCGAACCGTGCCACCGGCACCTGGTCGATCTTTCTCGCGCACCGGCTGCGCGCCGCCGACGGCAGTTTCGCCGGGCTCGTCGTCGGTGCGATCCGGGTCGACTACCTGCGGGATTTCTACCGCGCCGGGACCCAGGGCGAGACCGGGATCGTTTCGCTGTGGCGCAACGACGGCACGCTTCTGATCGACGACGTGCCCGTCTCGGATCCGGCGCCGGTCGAGCATGGCCCCTTGCTCGACCTGATCGCCAGCGCGCAGACGCGCGTCGCCCATATCGGCATCGGCCCGAAAGCGGATCCGGCCTATGTCGCGGTGCGGCCGCTCAAGAACTATTCGCTGGCGATCACCGTCGCGATTACCGAAGCCTCCGCGCTGGCGCGGTGGCGGAAAGAGGCGCTGGTGATCGGTATTGCCGCGATCGGCGGCATCGTCGTCATCGGCCTGGTCGCGGGTCTCGTCCGCCGCCACCTGATCGCGGTGAGCCAGGTCGCCGCCGCGCGCAGCGAGGCCGATGTCGAGGCCTATGCCCGCGCCCAGCTCGAACAGGCGGTTCACCGGGCCGAGGAGGCGGTGCAGGAGCACGAGCGCGCCGAGGCCGCCTTGCGCGAGAGCGAGCAGCGCTTCCGCGATGTCGCCGAAGTCGGCGCCGACACGATCTGGGAAACCGGCCCGGACCATCGCTTCACCTTTTTCAGCGGCGGCAGCACGCAGGAGATCGAGGCGCGGATCGGCGTCCAGGTCTCGCATATGATCGGCAAGACCCGCTGGGGGCTGGCCGGGGCCGACCCCGAGACCGAGACGGCGTGGCGCCTCCACAAGGCCCAGCTCGATGCGCACCAGCCGTTCCGCCGGTTCCGCTATCGCATCACCACGTCGAGCGGCGGGCACGTTTATTACGCCGTCAGCGGCAAGCCCAACTTCGACCAGAGCGGCCGGTTCATGGGCTATCGCGGCACCGGCACCAACGAGACCGAGACCGTCGAGGCGCGCTCACGCGCCGAGCGGGCCGAGGCGATGCTGCGGGACGCGGTCGAGAGCATCTCCGAGGGGTTCGTCATCTATGACAAGGACGACCGCCTCGCGCTCTGCAACGACGCGTTCCTCAAGCTCTATCCGGCCAATCGCAACGTGCTCGTGCCCGGCACCAGCTTCGAGGAGATCCTGCGCGACGGGATCCGGCGCGGGCTCTACGCCGACGCGATCGGGCGCGAGGAGGAATGGTTCAAGGAGCGGATGGAGTCGCATCTCCACCCGCCCGGTCCGATCGAGGCGCGCCACACCAGCGGGCGCTGGCTGTTGATCTGCGAGCGGCCGATGCGCGGCGGCGGCATCGCCGGGCTGCGCATCGACATCAGCGCGCTCAAGGCGGTGCAGCACCAGCTTCGCGAGAACGAGGTGCGGCTCAACCGGGCGCAGCGCCAGGCCCGGATGGGCAGCGACACGCGCGACCTGGCCACCGGTCACATGGAATGGTCCGACGAGACCTATCGCATCCTCGGCGTCACCCGCGAAAATTTCATCCCGACCACCGAGAGCCTGCTCGCCTGTGTGCATCCCGACGACCGCAAGGGCATCCTCGACGGGCGGGTGGAATCGGCGAAGGGTAATTGCCCGGAGCCGTTCGAATATCGCGCCATCCGTCCCGACGGAACGATCCGCCACATCTTCCGCGAGAGCGAGCTGGTTCGTGACGCGCAGGGCACGCCGGTGATGATCGCCGGCACGATCCGCGACATCACCGATCTGCGCGCCTCGCAGGCCCGGCAGCGCGAACTGGAGCGCCAGCTCCAGCATTCGACCAAGATGAAGGCGCTCGGCACCCTCGCCGGCGGTATCGCGCACGACCTCAACAACACGCTGGTGCCGATCCTGTCGCTGTCGAAGATGGTGGCCGAGCGGATGCCGACCGACAGCGACGACCGCGAAGACCTCGAAACGATCACCTTCGCCAGCGAGCGCGCCCGTGACCTGTTGCAGCAGCTCCTGGATTTCAGCCGCAACCAGGTCTCGGTCAAGGAAGGCGTCGACCTCGGCGGCCTCGTGCGCAAAGCTCTGCAACTGGCCCGCGCCACTGCGCCGGCAAACGTCCGCGTCGCCGAGGAGATCGAGCCCGTGCCGCTGTTGCAGGGCGATGGCGGGCAGCTCGAACGCGTCGTCGCCAATCTGCTCAACAACAGCATCCAGGCGATCGGCAAGCAGCCCGGCATCGTCACGGTCGGCGTCGCGCCGGCGGCCGCCGCGGATTGGCCCGACCAGCTCGGCCCGCCGGGCGGCGGCGCCGTCGTGCTGTCGGTCGGCGACACCGGCTGCGGCATGGACGCCGCGACGGTCGAGCGCATCTTCGAGCCGTTCTACACCACCAAGCGCGTCGGCGAAGGCACCGGGCTCGGGCTTTCCGTGGTGCACGGCATCGTCACCGATCACGGCGGCCATATCGATGTTCAAAGCAAGCGCCGCAAAGGCACCACCTTCAAGATCGTCCTGCCGCTCGCCGGCGGCGAGGTCGAGCCGATCGCGAGTCTGGTTCCGGCCGCGTATCAGCCCGACGAGATCGCCGCCGCTACCGCCTAGGAAATGGGGTCAGAAATGCCGCGCAAATCCGCATGCCACGCCGCCCCTGCCGCCAGGCCGGCGGCTGCCCCGGCGGCCACACCCGCCAACGGGTCGGCCCCGGCGAAGGTGCTGGTGATCGACGACGACCATCTCGTGCGCCGCACGATCTCGCGCATCCTGCAGACCGGCGGCTATCAGGTCACGCTCGCCGAGGACGGCGCCAAGGGCGTCGCCAAGTTCCGCAGCGAGCGGCCCGACCTCGTCATCACCGACATCATCATGCCCGAGCAGGAGGGGATCGAGACGATCATCCAGCTTCTGCGCGACAACCCGTCGGCGCGGATCATCGCCGTCTCGGGCGGCGGCCGCCTCGGCTCGATGGATTTCCTCACCGTCGCCAACAAGCTCGGCGCCGCGGCGACCCTGCGCAAACCCTTCGAGCCCGCCGAGCTCCTCGGCTGCGTCGCGCGGGCGCTGGCGCCGGTGGGGTGAGGACGGCAGTTTGATGGGCTTCGCTTTGCTCAGCCCATCCTACGGGGGCCGCGCTTGTAGGATGGGCTGAGCGCAGCGAAGACCATCAATCTACGCCCCCAACCACTCCACCCCCGCCTCATCCTCCAATCCCCTTAGCCGCGCGAGCAAGGCCGTCCCGGCGGCCTTGCCGATCGTGCCGCGGGTGAGGCGGGTGAATTTGTCGTCGAGCTCGCCCGCCTCCAGCATCCCGCCCTCGGCCCGCACCTCGAACCGCCGGCCGTCCTTGAGCGCCACGGTGACGAGCCCGTCATCCCCCTCGACCATCCGCACCCGCCGGCACAGGCCCAGGATCTGCGGGTCGGCGAGCGCGGTGTCGTCGAACGATTCCGGGTTGCGCGCCTCGCGGAACAGCGCGAGCGCGACGCAGAACGGGATCGAATACTGCGCCAGCATCAGATCGGGCGGCGCGGCGATGTTGTGCCGCTCGACCATGCGGGCGGTTCCCGTCACGGTAATCGCATCGACATCGGCGCCGCCAAACCCATGCGCCGCCGCCAACTCGCGCACCGCCTTGACCGGCGCGTGCGCGGTCGCGTGCAGCGGATAGCGCTTCAGCACCGTCGACAGCACGACGAACTCCTCGCCGAGACCCTTGGTCAGGAGGCTCTCGTCGAATTCGGTGCAGAACACGCGCAGAAACCCGAATTTCCCCTCCAGCACCGTCCGCGGCCCGTTGAAGCCGCCGGCGGCGAGGCTGGCGGCGAGCACCCCGGCCTCCGACGCGCGGCCGAGATGCAGCCGCTTGACCATGCCGCCGTCGCCGCGGCTGAACTCCAACAACCCGCCCGCGAGCGACCCGGCGATGCCGATCGCGTTGGTCATCTGCCCGGGATCGAGCCCCAACAAATGCCCGCACGCGACCGCGGCGCCAAACGGCCCGGTATTTCCCGGCGCGTGAAACCCGCGCGCCTCGTTGGTGTGGCCGGTGGCGCGGCCGATCCGGATCATCGCCTCGTTGCCGGCGACAAACGCGGCGATCAGCGCCTTGCCGCTCGCACCGACCTGCTGCGCCACAGCGAGCCCCGGCGGCAGCACCGTCGCGCCCGGATGCGCGCCGGCGCCGGGACGGGTCAGGCTGTCGAGCTCGAACGCATGCGCCAGCGCTCCGTTGGCAAGCGCTGCCGCCGGCGCCTGCACGGCGGTGCCGCGGCCAAGGATGCGGCTCGTCCCGCCCGGCCCGGTGCGCTCGGCATAGTCGATGACGATCCGGCTCCACGGCAGCCCGCTGCCGCAGATGCACGCCGCCACCGTGTCGGCGATCGCATCCTTGGCGCAGGCGATGACATTCACCGGCAAATCCTCGTAGCGCAGCCCGGCGACGTAGCGGGCGAGGGTTACGGTTTCGTCGGCCATCGCCTATCCCTTCCCATCGTCTATCCCTTGCCCGCCCGCTATCCCTTAACCGCGCCGGCGGTCAGCCCGCTGACGAGAAAGCGCCTGACCAGGAGCGAGAACGCCAGCACCGGGAGCATCACCATCGTGCCGCCGGCGGCGATCCGGCCCCACTCCCAACCTTCGTAATTCATGAAATTCACCACCGCCACGGGCGCCGTCATCGCGTCGGTGCGGGTCAGGATAAGCGCGAAGAAAAAGTCGTTCCACGAGAATACGAAACACAGGATGGCCGTCGCCGCGAGCCCGGGCACCGCGGTCGGCAGCACGATGTGGATCAGCGTCTGGCGAAAGCTCGCGCCGTCGATCCACGCCGCCTCTTCGAGCGCGCGCGGCGCGCTTTCGAAAAACGGCCGCATCAGCCACACCACCAGCGACAAATTGAAGGTCAGGTAGATGAGGATCAGCCCCGTCCGCGTATCCATCAGGTCGAGCCAGCGGTAGGCGAGAAAGAACGGGATCGCAAACGCGGTCGGCGGGGCGAGGCGGCTGGCGATGATCCACAGGCTCAGCGCGTCCGACCGCGCCCGCATCCGCGACAGCGCATAGGCCGCCGGCACCCCCAGCACCATCGCGATCACCGTCGAGGTCACGCTGACGATCGCGCTGTTGGCAAAGGAATGGCGGAATTCCGACTGCCACAGCGCGGCATAGTTCGAGAGGGTCGGCGAAAACCACAGCCGCGGCGGAAACGCGAAGATTTGCGCGTTGGTCTCGAACGACATCCGCACGAGCCACAGGAACGGCGCCAGCACGATCGCCACCAGCACGATCACCAGCGCATGCACGATCAGCCGGTTGCGCCTCATTCCGCGTTCCCCCAGCCGGTCGTGTAGACGATCCACCAGCTCAACAACAGCGTCGCCGCCACCAGCACGACCGTGATCGCACTCGAAAACCCGAGATAGGAAAAGTTGAACGCCTGCTGGAACGCGTAATAGTTGGTGACCTCGGTCACCGAGCCGGGGCCGCCGTCGGTCAGCAGGTAGATCAGCGGAAACGCCTTGATGCTGTCGATCAGGCGGAAGAGGGCCGCGACCATCACGGTGCCGCGGATCGACGGCAGGATCACGTGCCGCCCGGTCTGCCAGCGATTGGCGCCGTCGACCTGGGCGGCGTCGAGCAATTCCTCCGGGATCGTCTGCAGCGCCGCCATCACCATCAGCATCGTCAGCGGAAACCACTCCCAGGTGTCGGCGATGATGATCGCCGGCAGCGCCCAGTTCGGGTCTGTGATCAATGACGGCACCGGCCAGCCCATCGCCTTCAGCAACTGGTGCGCCGGGCTGATGTCGGGCGTGTAGAGCACCTTCCAGATGATCGCCACGACGATCGGCGGCAGCACCATCGGGATGAGGAACACGGTGCGTAGCGCCCGGATGAGCCCCGAGCGGATGTTCAGCAGCAGGGCAAACCCGATTCCGATCAGGAGCTGCAGCCCGACGGTCCAGAACGACAGCTTGGCCTGCACCCACAGCGAGTTGAGAAACCGCTCGTCGTGGATCAGCAGCGCGTAATTCGCCCATGGGACGGAAAAATTCCACTGCGTCGCCGGGTTGGTCAAATTGAGCGGCGTCAGGCTGGTGACGACGAGGTACAGCGTCGGCGCCAGCGTCACGACCATCAGCACCGCCAGCGCCGGCGCCAGGCATAGGACGAGGAAACGCCGTCGCTGGCGCCGCAGGCTCGGCGATGCGGCGCGTCCGGGCATCGCTCAATCGACGCTGTAGCCGGCTTTCTTGATGTCCTCGATCGCCTGGGCCTGAGCCTGTTTCAAGGCGGTCTCGGGGTCGGCCTGCTTGGTGGCGATCGCCTCGATGGCGCGGTTGATCTTGTCGCCGACCTGCGGGAACACCGGCACCGTGCGGTATTTCATATAGCCGCCGTCGCCGGCGCGTTCGAGCACCTTGAGGTAGAGCGACGCGACGTCCTGGCCGTTGAGCGTCAGGGCCTCCTTGAACGGCTCGCTTTCGATCACCGAGCGGCGGCAGACGCTGGGATAGCCGTGCTCCTTGACGATCCGCGTCAGCATTTCCTTCGACAGCGCCCATTTGATGAATTCCCACGCCGCGCCGGCCTGCTTCGATCCGGTCGGGATGCCGAACCCGTGGCAGGCGACGCCGGGGAATGTGCCCTTGGGCCCGGCGGGCACCATGGCGTAACGCACCGTGTCCTTGACCTTGCTGTCGGGATGCTTGGCGAGCGGCAGGCTCCAGGTGATCGCGTTGGTGCGCATGTTGGCCCGGCCGGAAAGCTGCGACTGCATCGACTGGTCGTCGGTATAGGAGAGGACGCCGTCGGGGCCGTACTTGGTCAGGAGGTCTGCATACCACCGCGCCGCCTTCGCCGCCTCCGGCGTCGTCAGGGTCGGGGTCAGGTTCTTTGGCGGGTCCTTCAGCACCGTCCCGCCCATCCCCATCAGATAGGGCGGCCAGTTCCAGTGGTGCAGCTTGTCGGCGGTCCAGGCCGCCACCCCGTCCTTGCCGTTGACCGCCTCGCACACCGCGACCAGCTCGTCCATCGTCTCCGGCATCTTCTTGCCGGCCTTGTCGATCAGGTCGCCGCGCGCCGCCGCGAGGATCATCGCCCCCGCCTCGGTGCCGTAGGCATAGGTGTGCCCCTTCGGGTCGCGCATCGACGCCTCGACCCCGGCGACGAAATCGGCCGGGTCCCAATCGGGCGGCGTCGCGTTCTTGTCGGTGGTGAACTCGTCGAGGTCCTTCACCCACCCCGCCCCGATCCAGCGGCCCTGGTAGATGAAGGTGACGTTGATCACGTCATAGGTGCTGCCGTGCGTCGACAGCTCGAGGTCCATCCGCTGGTTGTAGACCGGGAAGGCCTGGATATCGAACTGCACCTTGATCCCCGTCTTCTCCTCGAACTCGGGGAAATAGGTGCGCAGATACTCGTGAAACGGCAGCGAGAACGCGGCGCCGCGGATCGTCGTGCCGGCGTATTTCGATTTCGCCTGGCCCAGCACCGCCGGCGCGCGCAGGGCAATCGCGCCCGCGGCGGCGGTGAGCAGCGCGGTCCGCCGGGTGATCGTGCGTCCAATGTGCGACATGCCGTTCCTCTCCCCGCCTCGATTTTGGGCATCGTAGGGGAGGGGCCAGCGCTAATCCACGCCCGAATCCGCGTCTGGTTGACGCGACCTGCCCATCCCGCGGCACGCCCGCGAAACCGGGACTCGCCGATATCGCCGGTGGCTTGCTAAGCTAGGGGCAGCACCCGTCTGCGGCGCTACCAGGATTTCACCCAGAACTCGAAGAGGGATGGCAATGGCTTATGAAGGCATGATTGCGGAAACCGTCAGGATTACCGGCCACAACGGCGACCCCGTCTCGGCCTATGTCGCGCGGCCGCTGGGCGCCGGCCCGTTCCCCGGCATGGTCCTCATCCACCACATGCCCGGCTGGGACGAGTGGTATCGCGAATGCACCCGCCGCTTCGCGCATCACGGCTATGCGACGATCAGCCATAACCTTTACGAGCGCTTTGGCGAGGGCAAGGCCGACGACGTCGCCGCGAAGGCGCGCGCCGCGGGCGGCGTCGCCGACGACCAGATGATCGGCGACACCGAGGCCGCGGTGCAGTTCCTGCGCCGTCAGCTCTGGCACAACGGCAAGGTCGGCCTCTTCGGCACCTGCTCGGGCGGCCGCCAGACCTTCCTCTTCGCCTGCAAGCAGAAGAGCATCGACTGCGCGGTCGAGCTGTGGGGCGGCCGCGTCGTGCAGGACGATCTGACCGAAAAGCAGCCGGTGTCGCCGAACACCCTGACCGCCGGCCTTTCCTGCCCGCTCCTCGGCCTCTTCGGCAACGAAGACCGCTCGCCGACGCCCGAGCAGGTCGACCAGCACGAGGCCGAACTGAAAAAGGCGGGCAAGAACTACGAGTTCCACCGCTATGACGGCGCCGGCCACGGCTTCTTCTATTACGACCGCCCGAACTACCGCATCGAGCAGGCGCTCGACGGGTGGCAGAAGGTGTGGGCGTTCTGCGAGAAGCACCTGTCGAAGTAATCACCGGCATGTGCACCTCGATCGTCGAGATCGTCGACGCGAGTGGCGCCGGCAAGACGGGTGACGGGTGGATCGACCTGACCCATGCGGTCGTGTCGTACGACCACCCGCACCACGCCTTGCTGGAGGAGGCCATCACGATCGATTTCGTGAATTCGGCGCTGGCCCCCGGCGCGCGCGTCGCCGTCGAGCTGACGCTGGAAACCGGAAAGGCGCTGCGCGACGCCCTGACCCGGGCCATCGCCGCCGCCGACAAGGAGGAAGCCGAGCGTCACCGCGCGACGTGACCGCACGGACCCGTAGGGTGGGTTAGCGAAGCGTAACCCACCGCCGGCCTCGCCGCGGGACCGCCATGGTGAGTTTCGCTATGCTCTACCCACCCTACAAGCTTACGGGGGACGGATCATGGAACTGCCGGAACGGGACGTCATCGTCGTCGGGGCCGGGAACGCGGCGACCTGCGCGGCCCTGTCGGCGGCGGAGAACGGCGCCTCGGTGCTAATGGTCGAGATCGCGCCCGAGGTCGCGCGGTCGGGCAACTCGGCCTTTACCGGCGGGGCGTTCCGCATCGTCTATCGCGGCTTCGACGACCTCGCGCAGCTCATCCCGGACATCAGCGACCACGAGCTCGCCAACGTCGATGTCGGTACCTACACGGCCGAGCAGTATTTCGACGATGTCGGCCGCCTTACCGAATGGCGCTCGGACCCCGACCTCACCGAAATCCTGATCACCCGCAGCTTCGAGACCGGGAAATGGATGCGCGAAAAGGGCGTCCGCTTCCAGCTCGGCCTCGGCCGCCAGGCGTTCCAGGTCGACGGCAAGTTCAAGTTCTGGGGCGGGCTAGCCTGCCATATCTGGGGCGGCGGCAAGGAATTGATGAAGGCGCTCCACGCGACGCGCGAGAGGGAAAACATCCCGCTCGTCTACGAGACGCCCGCGATTGCTCTCTTACAGGGCGACAAGGGCATCGAGGGCGTGCGCGTGCGGCATCAGGGCCGCCTCGTCGAATTGCGGTCAAAGGCGGTGATCCTCGCCTGCGGCGGGTTCGAGGCGAATGCCGAGATGCGTGCCCGCTATCTCGGCCCCAACTGGGATTTGGCCAAGGTGCGCGGCACCCGCTACAACACCGGCCAGGGGCTCCGCATGGCGCTCGACATCGGCGCGGCGCCGGCCGGGCACTGGTCGGGCTGCCACGCCGTGCAATGGGACCTCAACGCCCCGCCGGTCGGCGACCTCGATGTCGGCGACCGCTTCCAAAAGCACGGCTACCCGTTCGGCATCGTCGTCAACGCGCACGGGCGCCGGTTTATCGACGAGGGCCTCGATTTCCACTCCTACACCTACGCCAAATACGGCCGCGAGGTGATGAACCAGCCGGGCCTCTTCGCCTGGCAGGTCTTCGACCAGAAGACCCTGCACCTGTTGCGCGACGAATACCGCATCGCCCGTTGCACCAAGGAAAAGGCCGATACCTGGGAGGAGCTAGTCGCGAAAATGGAAGGCGTCGATCCCAAAGGCTTCCTGGAAACGATCGCCGAATTCAACGCCGCCCCGCGTCCGGCCGTGCCCTTCAACCCCAACATCCACGACGGCCTGCGCACCTCGGGCCTGGCGATCGACAAATCGAACTGGGCGCAAAAACTGGACACCCCGCCCTACGAGGCCTACGGCGTCACCGCCGGCGTCACCTTCACCTTCGGCGGCCTCAAGACCTCCAACGACTGCGAGGTCCAAGACGCCGCCGCCACCCCCATCCCCGGCCTCTTCGCCGCCGGCGAAATAATCGGCGGCCTCTACTACCACAACTACGCCAGCGGCACGGGCCTGATGGCCGGCGGCGTGTTCGGGAAGATCGCGGGAAGGGCAGCGGCGGGGTATGTGAAGGGGTTGTAGGATAGGGGGATCATCCCGGCGAGGCGGGCCACTCGAACAATTCCACGCGTATGTCCTCCCCGTCGAGATGCACTTCGAGGATTTGATTCATTGGCTCGCCGATCTCGGAGAGCCTTGCCAGCGCCGCCTGAAACAATCGGATTTGGGTTTCGCGCTCCACGCTCGGGATATCAGTAGCAAACCCGGGTGAAGGTCGTGACGTGCATAAAGCCGTCGAAAGTCAGCCGCGTTGTTCGTGGTCAAGATCAGATCGTTCGCCAGCGCATACGAGGCGACGCGCCAGTCCTGCGACCTTGCCTGCCCGACATGCGCAACGTGGTAGGCCTCAAGCTTCAATCGGTGAGCCTCGTCGACGAGTGTCGGCGACAGGCACTCGTCGATGAGGAATTTCAAGGAGCGTCTGGCCCGGTGAGGGGTAGCCGCCATACCGCGATCGGCTCTTGATCGTGCCACGGCTGTTTGAGCGGTCGCCCGCGCTGGGGATGGGCAGTCGCGTAGATCGGCGCCAGCCGCACCATCTCTGCCGTGATGCGAGGGTAATCCACCAGCAGTCGCTCGGGCGTCTCGCCCAGTCGAAGCAACTCCGCAATCAGGTGCACCGGCACTCGCGTACCGCGAAACACCGGCTGTCCGCCCATGGTCTCGGGATCGACCGTCACCAGGCGAGCGGCGCGGCGCAACTGCGCGATGCGCTCCTTGATCTCGCGACGCGGCGCCCGCAGATCGAGCATCAGAGCGCCAACCGTGACGACCCGCCGTCGCGGCGAAGACGCGATCTCGGCGGATAAGCGCCGCCGAAAGGCCGGCGTCGTGTCCCGCGAAAGGTCCCTCTCAAGCGCGAGATAGACCACCGCCTGCTCGTCGAGCACCCGCGACCCGCCGCGCCGCTGTGCAGCGACGGTCTTCTTGTCGATCGCATTGTTGACCGCCTTGAGGCTTTGCTGACTAAGAACTGCTGCCTCGGCCGGGGTGAAGAGCGTGAGGTTTTGGGACTGCATCGAAAAATTCATCTCCATACAGAGATGATTTTATAGACTCCTTCCCTGCGTTGAAAGACCGCCAACGAAACCGAAGTCCAAGACGCCGCCGGCACCCCTCCCGGGCCTCTTCGCCGCCGGCTAGATAATCGGCGGCCCCTTCCACCACAACTACGCCAGCGGCATGGGTCTCATGCTGACGGCGTTTTCGGCAAGAGCGCAGCAAAGCGGGGTACGTGAAGGAGCGCTAGACGAACCCGAGTTCGTCGCTTTCATCGAGCACCGACGGTACCCGAAGTGCCTCGAGTCCCGATTGGTAAAGTATCTCAGACAGGTTGCGGCCTTTCTCATCATCCCGGGTTCTCAGGTTCGGAAAGAGGGGCTCAGGTATTTCCACAATTCGCGCGATTGTCGTGCTCCGCGAACCATCAAAGTCAAGCTCGGCGCGTTCGCTCCAAGGCTCGGCCAGATCATCGACGGAGCGCCGACACGCGTCTTCAAGATTCGAAGCGTTGACGAAGATATGCTCGTACATCGGGACCAGATATTGGCGCTCGATTACGAAACGCGGCATGTGATCTCTCCCGTCAAATCGCTGACGTTCTTAGCTGGTAATCCAAATCGGATAATTGAGCTGACACCGTCTCAAATATAGGTGATACGGAGGCCCATTCTCGTCGCCGTGTGCGGCCGGCCAAAAGCGGTGCGCCAAAGACAAACCTCTCATCATACTGCTGATAAAGAGCCGAGAAAAACCGGTCTGGATGCAGAGGACTTTCCGCTGGGGGAAAGCCGGGGAATGATTCGCCCGCGCGAGCACCACGTGGCTCGATCAGCGTCATCCCGATGGCCTCATAGCGACTGATTTCTTCCCTAATCCCCTGTCGTCCGGTCATTTCAGATAAAGCCGAATAAAAGCGGCGTATCTCTCCCGAGGAGAGGATCGCAACGTCGTTGCGCTCAATTCTCTCCATCGCGGACGGCGCGAGGGCATCGCCGTTCTGCTCGTCGGGAACCATGACAAATCCCTCGTCGGGTTCGAGGTGCGGCGCTTCGAGCGCATCTTGGACTGACCGATTGGCTCTGAGCACAATAAAGTAGCCAATCACGAGTGCCGGGTACGTTATGTGCAGGTTCGTGCACTCTCCGATTGTTTCTTCCATACGATTGGTAAGGTTTCGGAAGGCCTTTGTAGCTCCCTTGCAGGAGATTGCCAGAACGGGGCCGATTTTTGGTTTCGTTACGACAACATCAACATTTTTGGTTTTCAGTCCGCCCAATATAATTTCTTCACCGGTCCCCGCCGCTTTGGGATCGAACGAAAGAACATTGCGGCGCGACACCCGAAACGGCGGGCGTGGAGTTACGTCGTCAGGATCGAAGCCACCCTCAAGCACGAGGCGGCATGCCATATACCAGTGCAGGGGTTTGATGTGTCTTGCGCTCTGCGTGCCGCCGGCGTGAGTAGCGAACATGCGACACGCCTCATGGACGCTTATCCAGCGGCATACGTCCGGCGTCGACCGCGATCCTACCAATAGTGTCTCCACGATCGTAGGGCAGCGATCCCGTCCGCGATGTCCTGTACGTCCGATGGATCGTCATGCGCGTTCAGTCGAAGCACTATGGCGCTCGCCTCCCGCGGCTCCAGCTTCAGGACACCGCCGCCAAGTGGATGCCCCTCGACTTCGCAGCTCAACTGAGTGAAGCGGTCATTCCAAGCCGTCGTGATGTAGGGACGCCATCTGGGTTCCTTCGCGCGAACATAGTGGAGCGCATTTGTGCAAGTGATGCAGGCTTCATTAGCGACCAAGCTAACTTGACGCCCCGACAAATATGTCATGAAAAAATCCGGAAAGCGTACGTCTGGTACAGAATACCAAGGTTTCCGATGGCAACATTTGTAGCCAGACCGTACCGACTCTCCCTCTGTACTATCCAAATACCGCTGTACGGACACTGGTAGCGTCTTGAGGTGTTTAGGAATGTTGAGAAGAAGCATTGGTTCGTCGGCTTCTCGCCAGCGGCTTACTAGTTTGCTGGATATGCAGCCGGTATCCAGGTATCGGCTATTGCGAACGGTCGGTTGCAACAGAGATTCAGGTAGCGCAAGCTCAATGGCCTTGGATGGTCTCAAGTGAAAGAAGTCATTGCCGCCGCTCACATATCCTATTCCAATAGACGCAACGTCCCCAAATCGTCTTACCAGAGGACTCCGCGCCGTGTGCTCATAAAGGGCTCTTGCGCGTGCAGGCATCAGCAACGGGCGCAACCGCCGTTTCCAGACGCCGCGCCATTCCGTAAGCGATAGCCTAATCCGCGTCGGAGGGAGGTCGGCGGCGGCGTCAAACCGTTCCATCGGGCTGAACTCGATCTCTCTGGTTGAACGCCCGAAATCGTCCGCGTAGAGCAACCAGCAATCCTCGGACAAATCGGGGAAGAGCTTCCTCCGTATAGCGACCACGCGCACGAGGCCGAAGTTTTCAACGAAATATTCGAGGACGGGCGCGGCGTAGGGCGCGTGCCCAATCTCAGCGGGCACAACAAATGCTGCCCTTCCGCCCCGCTTAAGTAGCCCTGCGGCAACAACCAGGAACGGCGCCCAGGCGGAAGATAATCCAGAAAATTGCGCCCCCTTCTCCGCGCAAAGGGATAAGGCACGTCGCCGTGCTTCGCCGGCGAAGCGTTGGTATCGGATGAACGGAGGGTTGCCCACGACGCAGTCGAATCGCAACGTAGTCGCTCCTGCCCATACAAAAAAATCTGCCTGATGGACCAACGCGTCTGGAGCTCGTTGAGCAGTTTCGGCAACCGCCGCCCCGTCTTGTTCGATACCCACGCTGTTCGGGTGCCAGGCAACGAATCGACCATCGCCGCACGCAGGATCTAACAACAGGTCCTCTCGACTTCTAACAGCCCATCGGCATAGCGATATTGCGACCTCATCGGGGGTGTAGTAAGCCCCAACCGCCTTGCGATTCACTGGAGGGATCGTGAGGGAGCGCCCTCGATCGGGACGAAAATTCTCCGGAAACTGAGCGTCGAGCGGCATCGTTTCGCACTCCCGATCAAACTACACTATAGGGTGCCGCCCCGAGCCAAGACCACAATGAAATGTATTCGCACGCTCGTTTGAGCGGCAGGATTGTGTATGATCTATGACCTTGATGCAATGAAAATGTTCCCTATATGTTCCTATCCGGCGGCAGAAAATTTGCGGCGCGAGGCAGAACCGGTGGGGTCGGTGCAGGCCCGACCTCCTGTTAGGTTATGGCTAGCAGGAGGAGAGCAGGAGGCGAGCCTCCTGTTAATTTGCGTTAGCGCAGGACGCGGCGTGCCGGGGTGGTGAGGCGTGTGCTACCTGCTATAAGCCTGCAAATAACAGGCATAACAGGTGCCGTGCGGCAGGGATCGAGGGCAGGATGAAGATCGTTATTCCCGACGACTACCAGGACTCGATCCACAAGCTCGATGCGTTCCGGCTCCTCGCCGGGCATGAGGTCGTGCGGTATCGGGAGCCGGCGCGGGATTTGGATGAGTTGGTGGAGCGCCTCCGGGATGCCGAGATCGTCGTCGAGATCAGGGAGCGGATCGATTTTTCTCGGGCGCTGATTTCGCGGCTGCCCAAGCTCAAGTTGATCGCGCTGGTGGGAAGCCGGTCGCGGGCGGTCGATTATGAGGCGGCGCGGGATCACCAGGTCCTGGTGTCGCGCGGCGAGAGCGGGTCGCCGGAGGCGCCGGCTGAGTTGGCGGTGGCGCTGATGCTGGCGTCGCGCCGCAACGTCGTCGTCGAGGCGCCGCGGATGCAGCGCGGGGAGTGGCCGGCGACGCTGAGCCATCGGCTGCGCGGCAGCACGCTCGGGATTTTCGGGCTCGGCCATATCGGCGCGATGGTCGCCGAGGCCGGGCGCGGACTGGGCATGAAGGTGCTGGTGTGGGGGCGGGAGCGCTCGCTCGCCGAGGCGCGCGCCGCGGGTTACGAGGCGGCGGCGACAAAGGCCGAGCTGTTCGAGCGCTCCGACGTCTTGCAGCTTCTGGTGCGCCTGACGCCGGAGACGCGCGGCATCGTCACTCGCGAGGATCTGCTGCGGATGAAGCCGACCGCGCTCTTCGTCAACGTCGCCCGCGCCTCGCTCATAGAGCCGGGCGCGCTCGTCGCCGCGCTGGAGGCCGGGCGGCCCGGCTTCGCGGCGGTCGATGTGTACGACGAGGAGCCGGTCGTCGGCGGCAACCACCCGCTCCTCAAGATGCCCAACGTCCTCTGCACCCCGCATCTCGGCTGGGCCGAATGGGAGACGTTCGAGCTCTATTTCCGCGAATGCTTCGAGCAGATCGTGGCTTTTGCCGAGGGGCGGGAGCTGAGGCTCGCCACCTAGCCGCGGAACCGGGCCCTCGGGTCGGCGTTCGCGGTTCATCGACCAATTGTGGGACGGTGCAGATGAAATCGCTTATCCTCGCCGCGTCGGCGGTCTCGTTGCTGGCCTTGGCCGGCCCCGCCCTGGCGCAAAACCCCTATGACGGCGCCATGCACTACGCGCCGGATCGCGGCCCGCAGATGCAGTACATGATGTCGCACGGCTCGACGGTGCTCGATCGCGCGCCTTATGCCGGCAGCGACATCTCTTCCGATCAGCTCAGCAACCACCGCGTCTACTTCAACCATGGGCCAGGCGCTTATACGGATCGCTAAGCCGTGAACCCGTTCACGGTTGCAATCGCGGCCGCCGCCCTGGTATCGGCGGCGGCCGTTTCGGCCCGGGCGCAGGATTACGCGCCGATGGCGCCCGCCTATGCCGCGCCGTCCTGGATGCAGGATGACGGCTCGTCGTCAGACCATCCGACACATATGCCCTCTGATTTCAGCGGCGACGCCCTCAATCATGCCTATCGTCATGGGCATGCCTATCGTCATGGGCATGCCCATCGTCATGGGCTGACGGTCCCGTCGGACACGCCGCCGGGTTACGGTCCCTCGCCGCGGTAAGCGTCGCCCGCTGCGCCGATTCCCGCCCGACACAGCCCGCGACCTTGCCCGGCCGCGAGCGGTACGATAGGGGTATGGGGCGAACCGCATCGGAGGCAGGCGCATGAGCGACCCGAAACCCCTTACGTTTCTCGGCATTTGCGGGAGCCTGCGCAAAGCTTCGTTCAACCGGATGGCGCTCGATGTCGCGGTCGCGCAGCGGCCGCCCGGGGTCGAAGTGATCCTCGCCGACATCTCGCATATCCCGCTCTACGACGAGGATGTGCGGGCGCAGGGGTTCCCGCCGTCGGTCGAGACGCTGCGCCAGCAGATCAAGATGGCCGATGCGCTGGTCTTTGCCTGTCCCGAGTACAACTACTCGATGACCGGGGTGCTCAAGAACGCCATCGACTGGGCCTCGCGCCCGCCCGATCAGCCCTTTGCCGGCAAGGCCTGCGCGATCCTCGGCGCCGCCGCCGGCATGGCCGGCAGCGCGCGGGCGCAAGGCGACCTCCGCCGCAGCATGGTGTTTCTCGACATGCACCCGATCAACAAGCCCGAGGTGCTGATCGGCCAGGCGCAGACCAAGTTCGAGGCCGACGGCACGCTCAAGGACGAGGTCGCGCGCAACCTGATCCGCGACATGATGGCCAACCTCGCCGCCTGGGCGCGGCAGTTGGCGAAATAGGGGGGGCGGCCATGAATTTCACCGGCAAGGTCGCGCTCGTCACCGGCGGCGGCAACGGCATCGGGCGCGCGGCGGCGCTCGGGTTTTCCAACGCAGGGGCCAGGCTGGCGATCGTCGACCGCGACCGCGACGCCGGCGAGGCGACCGCCGGCATCATCCGCCAGCAGGGCGGCGAGGCGATCTTTGCGTGCGCCGACGTCACCAAATCGGCCGACGTCCAGGCCTATGTGAAGGCGACGCTCGACGCCTATGGCCGCATCGACTGCTTCTTCAACAACGCCGGGATCGAGGGCGCGTGGAAGCATACGGCCGAATACGACGAGGACATGTTCGACCAGGTGCTCGCGGTCAACGTCAAGGGCGTGTTCCTCGGTCTGCGCCACGTATTGCCGGTGATGATCGCGCAGAAATCGGGGGCGGTCGTCAACACGGCTTCGGTCGCCGGCCTCGTCGCGACGCCGGGCATGCCCGCCTATGTCGCGTCGAAGCACGCGGTGATCGGGCTCACCAAGACCGCGGCCGGCGAGGTCGCGCGCCAGGGGGTCAGGGTCAACGCGGTCTGCCCCGGCCCCGTCGACACGCGGATGATCCATTCGCTCGAACAGATGCTCGACCCGGCCCATCCCGAGGCCGTCGCGCAACGCTACCAGGCGGCCCAGCCGACCGGCCGCTACACGACCGTCGACGAGATCGCCAACACGGTCCTGTTCCTGTGCTCCGACTTCGCCAGCAACACGACGGGCGCCCAATATGTCGTCGACGGCGGCCGCACCGCGACCGGTGGTTCGGTGCAGCAGTCGAGTTAGGAGCCCTCCCGCCCTCACCCGCCGATCCCCGGCTTGCGCCGGGGTCGGAGAATCCCCTCGTCCGCATTGCGGGAGAGGGTGGCGAGCGTAGCGAGACGGGTGAGGGGCGAGCGGGGCGAGCTATCGCCCCTCTCAAATCTTCCCAACCGCGTCCAACACCGCCGCCTCGGTCAATATCTGCGGCAGCACGGTCGCCTCGCCGCTCTTGTCGTACAACAGGTAAAGCGGCACGCCGCTGCGCCCGTGCTGTTGCAGAAAGGCGGTGATGTCCGGGTTGCGGCGGGTCCAGTCGCCCTTGAGCGCGGTGACGCCGTGCGCGGCAAAGGCGTGGCGGATCGCGGTGCTGTCGAGCGTCGCGTGCTCGTTGAACAGGCAGGTGATGCACCACGAGGCCGTCAAATTGACGAAAACCGGCTTCTTGTCGGCGGTCAGCGCGGCGAGGCGGGCGCTCGAAAACGCCTCATAGGGCAGCCCGTCGCGCGCTGCCGCTTGCGGGGCCGTCGCCGGCGCGGCAGTCGCGGCGAGAGTGATCGCGCCGGCCACCGACAGCACCGCGAGCGTGGCGCCGAGCCGCCGCCACCGCATGCGCGTGCGGCCATAGACCCATACCGCAAACCCGACCGCGACGAGCCCGAACATCACCATCAGCGCGTCGCCCGGCGCGACTTCCTGCATCAGCACCCAGATCAGCCAGGCGACCGTGCCGTAGAGCGGGAAGGCCAGTATCTGCCGCGTCGTCACCATCCACGGGCCGGGGTGCGGCAATAGCCTTCCGGCGGCCGGGATCGCCGAGGCGACGAGAAACGGTGCGGCGAGCCCGAGCCCGAGCGCGACGAACACCGCGAGCGCGACCGGCGCCGGCGCGACCAGCGCGTAGCCCAACGCCGTGCCCATGAACGGGGCCGTGCACGGGGTGGCGACGATCGTCGCCAGCACCCCCGCGGCAAAGGCGCCGGCGAGACCGCCGCGCTCGGCAAAGCTCGCACCGGTGCCGGCGAGCCCGGCGCCGAATTCGGCGACCCCCGACAGGCTCAACCCCATCGCCATGAGCAGATAGGCGAGGAGCCCGACGACCGCCGGCGATTGCAGTTGGAACCCCCAGCCGAGCGCCATCCCGCCTTCGCGCAGCGCCAAGAGGATGCCGCCGAGCACGGCAAAGCTCAGCACCACCCCGACCGCATAGGCGACCCCGTGGCGCAGCCCGTCGTCGCGATGGGCGAGGTTCGCCAGGCTCAGCACCTTGAGCGACAGGATCGGAAACACGCAGGGCATCAGGTTGAGGACGAGGCCGGCGAGAAACGCGAGCAGCACCGCGTCCCACCACGCCGTCGCGTCCTCGGCCGGCGGCGGCGCCGCCCGCGCGCCGATCGTGAAGGCGCGCGCCGGTACGCCGTCGCCGTGCAGCACCAGCAGGCCCGAAAGCTCGGTCTTGGCCGGCCCCGGCAGCCTCGCGACGGTCAGCGTCAGCCCGTCGCCGCTCGCCGCTCCGCGCTGCTCGGCGGCCTGGTCGATGGCGTTCCCGTCATAAGGGAAGAACGCCGCCGTCGGATGGGCAAGTCCCGAGACGGCGGAAGCGGGCACGATCATGCGGTAGTCGTGCGCATCGGCGGCAAACCCGACCGTGAACCCGGCCGGTTTTGGCAGGCGGGCGCGGGCGGCGGCGAATATCCCCGTATTGGCCGGGTCGGCGGCGCCCGTCCCGATGGGCAGGTCGAGCGACAGCTTCGCCGCGCCGGGGATGCAGATCTCGGTGCAGGCGAGCCAGGTCACATCGGCCGCCAGTCTCACCGTATCGCCGGCGTCGAGCGCCTTCGGCACCGTGATCGGCACCAGCAGATCGACATCGTCCTCGTAGCCGTAATTGGCGAGGTCGCCGGTCTTGAACCGTTCCGGCACCGGCCATTCGATCGCGCCGGCCGAGAAATCCGGCGGCAGACGCCAGGCGATCTCGGTCGGCAGCCCGGCATCGCCGGGGTTGCGCCAATAGATGTGCCAGCCCGGCTTGACCTTGAGCCTCACGTCCGCCCACAGCACGCTGCCGGGCGCGGCCGAGGCGGTCTCAGCGACAAGATGCGCCGAGACGAGGTCGCCCGGCGGCGGCAGGTCGACCGCGCGCACCGGCGACGCCGCGAGGCATCCCGCGGTCAGGGCCAGGAGCAAAACGAAAAGGCGCCGCATCGCGTCTTGATACCAGAAAACCATTGCCCGCCGGTGTACGGCGTTAACCGGCGGGAAAACCTCTTTGGTCCAAATCATCCCGCTGGAGTACCTTCCGCCGCGCGCGAACACCACGAAGAGAATCCCACATGGCCGACCGCCGCACGCTCGCCGTCGATATCGGCGGCACCGGGATCAAGCTGGCGCTGTTGGACGATCGCGGCAAACTCGTCGGCGAGCGGGTGCGCGTGCCGACCCCGACGCCGCCGGTCGCTCCCGACGAGGTCACCAAGGTGATCGAGGCGGCGGCGGGGCAGTTGGCGCCGTTCGACCGGGTGTCGGTGGGCTTTCCGGGCGCGGTGCGCGACGGGCGGGTCAAGACCGCACCCAATCTCGGCACCGAGCTCTGGGCCGGGTTCGACCTGCAGGCGACGCTCGCCCGCGTGCTCGGCAAGCCGGTCAAGGTGATGAACGACGCCGACGTGCAGGGCTATGGCGCGATCAGCGGCAAGGGCGTCGAGATGGTGCTGACCCTCGGCACCGGCGCCGGCACGTCGATTTTCAGCAACGGCGAGATCGCGCCGCATCTCGAGCTGGCGCACCATCCGGTCTCCGGCGGCAAGACCTACGACCAGTATATCGGCAATGCCGCGCTCGCCAAAAAGGGCAGGAAGACCTGGAACAGGCGCGTCGCCAAAATCATCGACATCCTGCGCATCGTGGTCAATTTCGACCATCTCTATCTCGGCGGCGGCAACGCCAAGAAGATCACCTTCGATCTGCCGCCCGATGTGTCGACCGTGCCGAATACCGACGGCCTGACCGGCGGGATCAAGCTGTGGCCGGACACCGCACTCCCGACGGCCGCCGATCCCGCGCCGGCAAAGGCGTTGGCCGCGCCGCAGCCGCGCGTGCGCCGGCGCAATCCACCGGGCTCGCCCGACGCGCACGGCCGCACGATCGTCGCCGCCCAGCCGCGCACCAAGGTCAATTTCGCGGTGCCGCGCGGGGCTTGCGACTGCCACGTGCATGTCTTTGGCGAGGCCGCCGATTTTCCCTTCGTCATCCCGCGCGGCTACACCCCGCCGCCGGCAAGCCCCGACGAGCTGCTGGCCTTGCAGAAAACCCTCCACCTGTCGCGCGTCGTGATCGTGCAGCCGAGCGTCTACGGCGCCGACAATTCCTGCACGCTCGACGGCATGCGGCGGCTCGGCAAGCGGGCGCGGGGGGTCGCGGTGATCGACGCGGCGACGACCGACGACGCGCTCGGCTCGATGCACGACGCCGGCATCCGCGGCGTCCGCGTCAACCTGGCGACCTCCGGCGAGAACGACCCCGGTGTCGCCCGCCGCAACCTTAACGACGCGGCCGCCCGGATCGCCCAGCTCGGCTGGCACGTCCAGGTCTATACCGGGCTCGACGTGGTCGCCGCGCTCGCCGACGACGTCATGAAATTGCCGGTGCCGATCGTGTTCGACCATTTCGGCGGCGCCCAGGCCGAGCGCGGGCTCGACCAGCCAGGGTGGGACGTGTTGCTTAAGCTGGTCGAATCCGGCAAGGCCTATGTCAAGGTGTCGGGCCATTACCGCAGCTCGATGGCCGCGCCCACCTATGCCGACATGGCCCCCTATGCCCAGGCGCTCATCGCCGCCAACCCCGACCGCATCGTCTGGGGCACCGACTGGCCGCACCCGGCCCACGCGCCCTCACAAGACACGGCGCTCAGCGAGATCGCGCCGAGCTACGACGTCGATGACGGGCTCGCGCTCAACCAGCTTGCTTTCTGGGCTCCGGACGCGGCGACCAGGCGCAAGATCCTCGTCGACAACCCGGCGCGGCTGTACGACTACTGACGTGATGATTCCCGCCTATTGTTTCATCGTTCCCGCGAAAGCGGGAAGCCAGGGCAAGCGACGGAACGGTTGCCCCTGGACCCCCGCTGGGGCGACGAGATGAGGATCGGGGGCGCCGTTTTTCTTTTGGTGTGCCTGGCGCTCGCCGGGTGTGGGGCCGGTCCTGGACCGGTGCCGCCAGCGCGCGACGCGCAGGAGCCGCCCTTTGCGCGCGTGCCCTATCAGCGCTTCTCGCGCGAAGCGGCGGTGGCGATCGCGCTTCGGGAATGGCGCGCGTTCGGGTCGCCGGTCGTGTCTACGAACCAGCCGATCGCCGGCGACCCGCAGCGCGAGCGGGCCGAGGGGCTGTGGCAGCGGGTCGGCGAGTATTGGTGGCTAGGGCTGCAGATGGGCGCGCCGGAGCAGGGGTGGACCGGCAAGCACGATGCGCAGGGGCAGGTCTTTCCGGCCGACCAGGACGGGCGATACGCCTGGTCCGCCGCGTTCATCGATTATGTGATGCGCATGGCCGGCGCGGCCGACCGCTTCCCCTATGCGCCCGACCACGCCAGCTACATCAACAAGGCGCGCCGGCACGCCGGCAATTTCGCGCTCGACGCGGAGCCATCGGACAGCACCGCGCCGCAGCGCGGTGACCTCATCTGCGAATGGCGTGCGCGCCACCCGGTGAATTTCGCCGATTTGCCGACATCAGCCCCGTTCCCGAGCCATTGCGACATCGTCGTCGACGCCCGCCCCGGCACGATCGACGCGATCGGCGGGAACGTCGACAACTCGGTCGCGCTGGAGCAGATCCCGGTTGCGACCAACGGTGTGGTGGCCGACCCCGACCCGGACCATCACTGGTTTGTCGTGCTGCGCGTCCTCTACGACCAGTAAAGGGTCAGGCCGCGCGCACCGGCGGGACGCTGCCGGCCGGCGCCGCTGGGCGATCCTCGGGCGGGTGCGGGACCTGGTTGCCGACCATGATGGCCTCGCTGATCTGCCGCGACAGATCGGCGGCGCCGCCCGGCGAGTGCGGCAGGAACACCGTCGTCGCCCGGCTTTGCGCCCCGATCGCGCGGAGCGTGTCGAAATACTGGGTCAGGATCAGCGTCTTCATCGCCTCCTCGGGCGAGATGCCGCCCTCCCTGACCGACAACAGCGCGGCGACCGAGGCGCGGATGCCTTCGGCGATCGCAATGCGCTCGGCGGCGATGCCCTCGCCCTGAAGCTTCTTGCTTTCCTTCTCGGCCTCGGCGGCCTTCACCGTCTTGATCTTGACCGCCTCGCCCTGCTGCTCGGCCGCCTCGCGCAGCCGGCTCGCGGCGTTGATCTCGTTCATCGCCGCGCGCACCTTTTCGTCGGGCGCGATATCGGTCACCGGCGAGCCGTCGATGTCATAGCCGAACGCGTTGATCTTGTGCCTGAGGCCAGTGCTGACCGCCTCCTCGATGTCGCCCTTCTTCTCGAACACATGGTCGAGCGACATCGTCGGCACCTGGCTGCGCACCGCGTCGAAGACATGCGCGGTGATCTGCTGCTCGGGGTTGGTGAGCTTGTAGAAGGCCTCGAACTCCTTGCCCTCGACGACGTGGTACTGGACCGAGACGACGATATCAACAAACACGTTGTCCCGCGTCTTGGTCTCGACCCTGACGTTGAGCTGCTGCACGCGAAGGCTCAGCCGCCCCGCCTTGCGCTCGATCATCGGCAGCTTGAAATTGAGCCCGGCCGGCGCGACGCGGGCAAACCGGCCAAACCGTTCGACCAGCCCGACCTGGGCCTGCTCGACCATGAAGAAGCAGCCGCCCAAAACCACCAGGGCCAGCAGCACCAACCCCACGACGATGACGATGGGGACCACAAATGGTTCCATGTCGAGCCTCCTCGGCCGAATGTTCCTGCGCCATTAGATCGGCGCGGGCGGAGGCTCTTTCAATCAACTCAGGTCGAGCGCGTATTTCTTGAGCAGTTCGAGCGGCACGATCTCCAGCGTCGCCTCATGCGTCGCGGCGAGCCGGATGCGCGGCGCCTTGCCGGCATCGAAGGCTTCCTTCCACCGCGCCGCGCACAAACACCAGCAATCGCCGGGCTTGAGCCCGGGAAACCCGTATTGCGGCAGCGGCGTCGACAGATCGTTGCCCGCCGCCTGCGAGAATTGGAGGAAATCCGCGTCGACCCGCGTGCATACCGTATGCACCCCGAAATCTTCGGGCCCGGTATTGCACGCGCCGTCGCGGTAGAACCCGGTTACCGGGTTCGAGCAGCACTCGGTCAGAGGCTCGCCATAGACGTTGCGCGCCGGGCTGCGGCGTGGATCGGAACCGGAGGCGTCGGGCATTTCGTTAATCCTTTCTGTCGCGAGCGTTGTGCCGGCCCTTACGCCCGCCGCCGCTCGGCATACCGCGCCTCGATCGCATCCCAGATATCGGCGGCGAGGTTGGTGCCGTCGAGGCGGCCGATCTCCTGGATGCCGGTCGGCGAGGTCACGTTGATCTCGGTGATGTAGTCGCCGAGCACGTCGATCCCGACAAAGATGAGGCCCTGCTCCTTGAGGCTCGGCCCGATCGCGGCGCAAATCTCCTGCTCGCGTGGGGTCAGCGTGGTTTTGACCGCGCGCCCGCCGACATGGAGGTTGGCCCGCGACTCGCCTTGCGCCGGCACGCGCAGCACCGCGCCCTTGGGTTCGCCGTCGACGAGGATGATGCGCTTGTCGCCCAGCCGCACCTCGGGCACGTAGCGCTGCACCATCAGCGGGTCGCGATTGTGCAGCATGTGCATTTCGAGGAGCGAGTTCAAATTCTCGTCGCCCGGCCGCAGATGGATGATCCCGGCGCCGCCATTCCCGAACAGCGGCTTCAGGATGATGTCGCCGTGCTCGTCCCAGAACGCTCGGATTTCGCCGGCGTCGAGCGTCAGCAGCGTCGGCGGCATCAACTCCTTGAACCGCAGCACGAACAGCTTCTCCGGCGCGTTGCGCACCGAGGCCGGGTCGTTGACGACGAGCGGCCCGTCCGCCGGCAGCAATTCGAGGAGGTGCGTCGCGGTGATGTAGGCCATGTCGAACGGCGGATCCTGCCGCATCAGGATCACGTCGAGCCCGGCGAGGTCGAGCTCTTGGGTCTCGCCGAATTTGTGGTGATTGCCTTGGCTCCGATAGACCTCCAGCGTGCGGCCCCGCGCATAAAGCCGGCCGTCGCGCAGCGTCAGCGCGTTCGCCAGGTAATGGTACAGCGCGTGCCCGCGCGTCTGCGCCTCGAGCGCCAGGGCAAAGGTCGAATCCGCGTCGATGTTGATCGTCTCTATCGGGTCCATCTGGATGGCGACGGAAAGCCCCATCACATTCTCCTGGTTTCTCAGGGGGCGATCGTGATCGTGCTGCCGGCCCCAAGCAAGCCCAACAGCGACACGAGCACCGGTTTCGCCACCGCGATGCACCCCGCGGTCGGCGAATAATCGGGCCGCGCGACGTGCAGAAAGATGGCGCTGCCCGCGCCCGGCACGACCGGCGCGGCGTTGTATCCGATCACGACGATCAAATCGTAGATCGCGTCCGCCCGCCATAATTCCTCATGGCTGGCCGCGTAGGGCAGGGTGACGAGGCGATTGTACTTCGGGTCGGCCGGGTCATCGAGCCATCCCATATCGGGCGTCAGCGCCGTAAGCGGCAACCCGCTCTGCGGCCGCGACACACGGTCGGGCCGATAAAACGCCGAGACGAGCGGAAACACCCCCGCCGGGCTCGCCCCGTCGCCCTCCCGCTTGTCGGCCCGGACCCCGCCTTTTCCGCAAGCCGCCCGCGCCGTCCCGCCCGGCCAGGTGAGTTCACCGCCGGCATAGGCAAGGCTGGTCGGCGAGGACACGGGCAGGGTCGCCAAGGCGGCTCCGAACAAGGCGCGGCGCGAGAGGATCACGCGACCCAGGATATGCCGTAGGGCGGAAAAGCGCAGCGCCTTCCGCCACTCGTCGGGTCAGGCGGAATGCGCTTCGCTTTTCCGTCCTACGCTTTTACCCTTCGCTCGTCGCAAGGAGCCTCGGATGCGCAGCAACTCGCTTGAAATCCGCCCCGTCGCCGGCGCGATCGGCGCCGAAATCCATGGCGTCGATCTCTCCGAACCCCTTCCCGACGAGGTGATCGCCGACATCCGCGCCGCGCTCAACCAGCATTGCGTGATCTTCTTCCGCAACCAGCAGATCGACCCCGAGCAGCACAAGGCCTTCGCCCAGCGCTTTGGCGACATATTCATCCACCCGAACTATCGCGGCATGCAGGATGACAACGAGATCGTCATGGTCCGCCGCGAGCCCGGTGACGAGCACATCGTCGGCGAGGATTGGCATACCGACACGACGATGGTCGAGGAGCCGCCGATGGGCGCGATCCTCTACGCGATCGAGACCCCACCCTATGGCGGCGACACCTGCTTCGCCAACCAGGCGCTCGCCTACGACGCGCTGTCGGACGGGATGAAGCGGATGCTCGAAGGCCTCCGCGCCATCCACACCGATCGCCTCGTCGCCGGCCCCGCCGCCGGCCTCAACCGTTCCCGCTCGACCAAGGTGCGCGAGGACGATGCCTGGCGCGAGACAGTGAGCCTCCACCCGGTTGTCCGCACCCACCCCGAAACCGGCCGCAAGATGCTCTTCGTCAACGCCGCCTACACGGTCGGCTTCGAAGGCATGACCGAGGACGAATCAAAACCGCTCCTAGACTACCTCCTAGCCCACGGCCACCGCCCCGAATTCACCTGCCGCTTCCGCTGGCAAAACGGCTCGATCGCCTTCTGGGACAACCGCTCGACCAAGCACCTAGCCGTCCACGACGCCGCCCCCTTCCGCCGCCTGATGCGGCGGGTTCAGGTGTGCGGAGATAAGCCGGCGTGATGCCGCGCAAGGCGGCCCTCTATGACGACCTCGCGCGCCAACTCGCGGCGCTGATCGACGGCGAGCCCGATCGTATCGCCAATGCCGCCAACATGGCGGCGCTGATCTATCACGGGCTGCCGGCGCTGAACTGGGCCGGGTTCTATCTCGAAAGCGGCGGCGAATTGGTGCTCGGCCCGTTCCAGGGCAAGCCGGCCTGCGTCCGCATCGCCTGGGGCAAGGGCGTCTGCGGCACCGCGGCCGCGCGGGCGACGAGCGTCGTCGTGGCCGATGTCCACGAATTTCCCGGCCACATCGCCTGCGATCCGGATTCGGCCGCCGAGCTGGTCGTGCCGCTTATTGAAAACGGCCGCGTCACCGGCGTCCTCGACCTCGACAGCCCCGAGCGTGGGCGGTTTGACGACGAGGACCGCAAGGGGTGCGAGCGGCTCGTCGGCATCCTGCTCGGGCGGTGACCGGCGCCGGCAAAATTGCCGCAATCGTCGGGTAGCTTCGTTCGGGTAATGGGATAGGGCGGCGGGCGGTCCACCTGATAATTCGCTGATAAAAACAGGCGGAACAGGAGGAACGGGGTTACTCTGCCGGACCGGATTTAGGGGAGGTGACGATGGGCTCGATGATCGAATTCGCCCGCCCGGACGGCGGCAAGACCAAGGGGTATCTGGCGGTCGCCGGAAACGGGCGGCCGGGGCTTGTGGTGATCCAGGAGTGGTGGGGGCTCAACGATCAGATTTGCGGGGTTGCCGACCGCTTTGCCCGCGCCGGGTACAACGCGCTCGCGCCCGATCTCTACAAGGGCCGGCTGACCGCGGTGCCGGACGAGGCCAACCATCTAATGACCGGCCTCGATTTCCCGGACGCGACGCATCAGGATCTGCGCGGCGCGGCGCAGCATTTGGCGGGGCAGAGCGGCAAGATCGGGGTCATGGGGTTCTGCATGGGCGGCGCGCTGACGATCGCCGCCGCGGTGCATGTGCCCGAGGTGGCGGCCGGCGTCTGCTTCTACGGCATCCCGCCCGCCTCCTTTGCCGACCCGGCCAGGATCAAAATCCCGTTCCAGGGCCATTTCGCCAACCAGGACGATTGGTGTACACCGGCCGCGGTCGACGATTTCGAAAAGGCGATGAAGGGCGCCGGCGCCTCACCCGAAATCTTCCGCTACGACGCCGCCCACGCCTTCTTCAACGAACGCAGCGCCGCTTACAATCTGGATTGCGCCAACCAGGCGTGGGAGCGGATGAGCGGGTTTTTGAAGGGGAATCTGTAAAAGCAGCGACGGGCTTCGCGGTGCTCAGCCCATCCTACGGCACCGTCCTTGTAGGATGGGCTGAGCGAAGCGATGCCCATCAGGCCGCCGGAAGAAATCCGGCATCGGCTCAAATCGCCGTCTCCGGCGGACCTTTCAACTCGACGGTGTTGCCGTCGGGGTCGGTGATGTAGATCGACGAGCCGTAGCCCTCGGCGCCATAGCGGCGGCGCACCTCGCCGGCGTCGATGCCGTGGCGGGCAAGGTGGGCGGTCAGCGCCGGCACGTCCATCGCGGCGATGCGCACGGCGAAATGGTCCATGTTGCGGCCAGTCATGTGCGAGAGGCTTGGCTCCTCACCCTCCTGGCAGGGCACGAGGTCGATCATCGAGGTGCCGGCCCGCATCTGCACGAGGCGCGGCGTCTCCAGCTCGCGCTCGACCGGGCAGCCGAGCACGTCGCCGTAGAATCTGACCGCCCGCTCCAGGCTGGCGACGCGGAGGACGACATGGTCGAGGCCGGTGATTTTGAACGCTGTATCGGCTTGCACGGCAAACTTGACGTCATCGGGCATCGGAGCCTCCCTCGGTATCGGCGGAAAGCGTAGCGAGGCCGCGCTCCGTGAGCAAGGCGTCGACGGTGGGCTCGCGGCCGCGGAACTGGCGGTACAGCGCCATCGGATCGGCGCTGTCGCCGCTCGAATAGATCGCCTTGAGCCTTGCGGCGAGCGCGGGGTCGAATGGGTCGCCGGCCTCGGTGAATGCGGCGTAGCCGTCATTGTCGAGCACGGCCGCCCACAGATAGGCGTAATACCCGGCGGCATAGCCGCTGCCGGCAAAGAGGTGCTGAAAATGCGCCGGGCGGTGGCGCAGCCCGATCTCTCTCGGCATGCCCACCCGATCGCGGAACTCGCGCTCGAACGCGCCAATGTCGTCGACCGAGCCCTGTTCGTGCAGCTCGAGGTCGAGCATCGCGCAGGCCGTGTATTCGACCGTGTCGAAGCCCTGGTTGAAATTGCGGGCGGCGAGCAGCTTTTCCAAAAGCGTGTCGGGGAGCGGTTCGCCGGTCTCGAAATGCCGGGCGTAGCGTCTCAGGTTTTCCGGCACCGAGACCCAATGCTCGAATATCTGCGACGGAAACTCGACAAAGTCGCGCCGCACCGACGTCCCCGATTGGGACGGATATTTCACCCGGCTCAAGAGCCCGTGAAGCCCATGGCCGAATTCGTGGAACAGCGTCCGCGCGTCGTCAAAGCTCAGCAGCGTCGGGTCGCCCTTGGAGAAATTGTTGTTGTTGACGACGATCGGCAGCACCTCGCCGTCGAGCGCCTCCTGGTACTGGTAGCTGCTCATCCACGCGCCGGAATGCTTGCCGGGACGGGCGAAATTGTCATGCAGGAAGAGGCCGATCGCCTGCCCACTCGAATCCTCTACCGTGTATACGCGTACATCGGCGTGGTAGGCCGGGCAGTCGCGGCGTTCGACAAAGCGGATGCCGAACAGCCGCCCGGCGGTGTCGAACGCGGCGCGGACCATGTTGTCGAGCACGAAGTACGGCTTTACCCGGGCCTCGTCGATCTCGTACTTGGCCTGCCGCACCTTTTCCGCGTAATAACGCCAATCCCATTGTTCGATCGGCTCGTTGAGCCCGTCGGCGCGGGCGGCCGCGACCAATTCGTCGCGCTCAACCGCGGCCTTGCGCTTGGCCGGATCCCATACCTGCTCCAGCAATCGCTCCGCCGCGGCTGGGCTTCGCGCCATCGAATCGTCGAGGCGATAGGCGGCGTAGTTATCATATCCGAGCAGATGCGCCTGTTCGTTCCTCAGCGCAACGATCTCGCGGATCAGCGCGGTGTTGTCGTGCGCGCCCTGGTGCTCGCCGCGCGCGGCCCAGGCCTCGCAGGCGATGCGGCGCAGATCGCGCCGGGCCGAGAATGTCAGGAACGGCTCGACCGAGGCGCGCGCCAACGTGATCGAGTATTTGCCGTCGAGCCCACGCTCCTTGGCGGCCGCCGCGGCGGCCCCGCGCGCGAAATCTGGGAGGCCGGCGAGGTCGGCTTCGTCGAGGTCGAGGTGCCAATCGTCCTCGTCGTGCAACACGTTCTGGCCGAACAGCGTGTGGAGGCTCGCAAGGCGCGTCGCGATCTCCGCCACCCGCGTCTTCTGCTCTGGACCCAGCAGCGCGCCGGCGCGGACAAAGCGCAGATGGTGCCGCTCCAGCAGCCGCGCCTGATCGGGCGCGAGACCCAGCGCATCGCGTCCGCGGTACAGCGCGTCGATCCGCGCGAACAGCCCGGCATCGAGCATGATCGCGGTGGTGTGTGCGGCGAGCTTTGGCGCGTAGTCGCGATCGATCGCGTCGAGCGTGTCGTTGGTCGCGCTCGAGGTCAGATTGTCGAAAACCCGGCCGACCCGCCACAGCCCGCGGCCGCTCCGCTCGATCGCCTCGACCGTGTTGGCGAAGCCGGGTGGGTTCTGAGCACCGCTGATCGCGGCGATCTCGGCATTGTGCTCGGCCATGAAATGGTCGAACGCCGGTGGAAAGTGCGCCGGTTCGATGCGGTCGAACGGCGGCAGGCGGAACGGGGTGGTCCAGTCCTCGAAAAACGGGTTTGCCGCCATGCCGCTCCTGCCGCTCTATGTCTCCACGAGTTCCGCGAGATTAGCGCGGGCGGACGGCGCGCCGGGGAAAATCTGCGCGAGTTGGCTATCGCCCAGGCGAAGGTGGCGCCCGGCGATGGTCGCGACCGCCGTGCGGTAGTCGGTGGTCACGGCGAGATCGCGGCCCTCGTGGAGCTGCGCGGCGGCGAGGCCCGGCCAGTCGCCATAGACCTTGCCGCCACGCACCTTTCCGCCAGCGACCCAAATCACGTTGCCGTGGCCGTGATCGGTACCGGCATTGCCGTTTTCCTTGGCGGTGCGGCCGAATTCCGAGACCACGACCACAACCGTGTCGTCCCAGTTCCGGGCGAGATCGTGCGCCAGCGCCGCGAGCCCGTCGCCGAGCGGTTTCAGCCGGTTGGCGAGCTGGCCCTTGTGGTTGCCCTGGTTGACGTGCGTGTCCCAGCCGCCGAGCGCGGTAAAGGCGAGGCGGATGCGCTTGTCCTGGCCGATCAACCGGGCGAGGCGGCCGGCGATCGCGGGATAGGAATTGGCCGGCGGCGCCCCGGCATCGGCCATCTGCTGTTCGCTGTCGGCCATCTCGGCGGTGAGCTCGGTGCGCGCCATCCGACCGTCGCGATAGGCGATCGATTGCGCGTCGGTGCCGGCATAGAGCTTATCGAAAGCGCTCGCGACCTCGGGCCGGTCGATCGCCTGTTTCTGCGCCGCGGCGGCGCCGAGCGGCAAATTGGCGGCGGCGAGCCGGCCCTTGAGGATGAACGGCAGCACCGGCCCGACGGCCAGCGCGTCGGTGGGACCGCGCGGGCCGGGGAGCGCCGCGAGCAGGCGGTTCATCCAGCCATCCTCCGTCGTGCGCCTCCCCGGCGTGCCGTTCTCGATAAAGAGCTGCGCGTCGAAATGCGACCGCGTCGGGTCGGGCGAGCCGCTGGCATGGATAAACGCGAGCTGCTTTGCCTGCCACAACGGCATCAGCCCGGCGAGCGCGGGGTGCAGGCCGAAATGGCCGTCGAGCGCCAGCGCGCCGTTCTCGCCGCCCGGCTTCCCGATCGCGATCGTCGGCCGCAAATCGAAATAGGCCTGCTCGCCATGCGGCACGACGACGTTGAGTCCGTCGACCGCCCCGCGCAGCATCACGACCACCAGGCGGCTGGGTCCGCCCTCGGCCGTCGCGGCCCAGGCCGGGGTGGCGAATGTCGCGGCGGAAAGGGCGAGAAAATCGCGGCGGTTCACGGGCTCACCTATTCGCGCATGAAATCGGGACTGCCGAGCACCAGCGCGGCGCGCAGCGCAGGCGGCGACTCGTCGATGACGGCCCGCGTGCGGGCTGACAGCACCGGCGCCAGCAGGGTTTCGAGCGCGGCGGCATCGACCGGTGCGGGCTCGGGCTTGTCTGCGACCGGCACGACCGCGGGGCTGGCCATCATGTCGGCGGGCGCCGGAGCGGCGAGGGGCAGGCGGCCGCCGGCGATCGCGGTCGCAAGGCTGACGCGGTGCGTCGTCGCCTCGGGGCTGAGCCAGGCGGCTTCGGTGGTCTTGTACCCGTCCGGCGTCGGGCAGCCGTAGAGCGGCATGCCCAGCCGCGCCATCATTCCGATTAGCGGCCGCGGGTTGGTCACCTGGAGCCCCGCCGCCCGCACCGCCGACAGGACGAAACGGTATGGCGTCTTGTACTTCTCGCCGCCGCCGCGGAATTCTGGGCTTTCGAACAGGGTCCGCAGCACCGCCGCGACGTCGCCGTCGGTCTGCGAAAACCGGGCCGCGAGCCGGTCGACGAGTGGCTGCGGCGGCTGGTCGGCGACGAAATACTGCGCCAGTTCGAACGCGATGTGCCGGGCGGTCGCCGGGCTGCGGGCCAGCATGTCGACGGCTTCGATCCCCTCGGCCTCGCCCGATGGTTGGATCGTGCGGCCGAGGAAGGTCTTCGGCGAGAAATCGTGACGCGCGGGGTCGAACAGAAAGCCGCTGCGGTCGTGCGGGATCTCGCGCGGTCGGGCAAAACCCCAGCCGGTCAGAACATGCGCGAGGCTGATCACATCTGCTTGGCTGTAGCCGCCGTCGACCCCGAGCGTGTGCAATTCCATGATCTCGCGCGCGTAATTCTCATTGATCCCGACCTCGCGCCCGCCGGGAAGGCGGCTGCCGGGCGCGCTGTTCTGCCAGTTGTCGAGATAGAACAGCATCGCCGGGCTTTTCGCGGTGGCGAGCAAGAGGTCGCGGAAATGCCCGAGCGCGTAGGGTCGAATCGCATCGCGCTCATAAGCGCCGACCCAGATGCGGTCGAGCCCCTTTTGTGCGAAGACGTTGAAGTGGTTGAACCAGAACTGGACCATCACCTCTTCGAGCTGGCGCCGGCTGTAGAGCGCGCGCAGCACCCGCGCGTCCTGGGCCTCTTCGACGATGACCCGAGACCGCTGGCGCCGGGCCTTCTGCTCGTCCGGGGTCGGCTTGACCCCGCCCATCGCGCGCACCGGCCCGTATTCCTGGAAGAGCTGGATCGGGTCGAGCTTGAGCGTGTCGAGCGCCGCGAGGCGCCGGGTCAGTTCGGGCGATTCCGGGATCGATTGCGGGTTGAGCTGCTCGGCGATGTAACGGTCGATGCCGATCTCTCTGACATGGGCGACATCGGCTGCGGTGGGACCAAAGGCGACGCGGTTCAAGACGCGGATGACCTCCGCATCGCTCGGCGGCGCAGCCATGGCCGGCGCCGCGAGAAGGCAGAAAGCGGCGAGGGCGGAGAGACGGTGCAGCTTCATCGGTCGCCCGGCATTGAGGAGATGCTGGTTCTACTCGCCAGACGTGTAGCCCATCCCCGCCCTGGACCGCCGGCGTCCCGCCCGCCCTTCGCCGCGCCTACCGCCGATAGTTAGGCTTGCGCTTCTCCATAAAGGCTTGCGTGCCTTCCTTCGATTCTTCGGTGCCGTAATACAGCGCCAGCGCCTCGAAGCCGAGCGCGCCGATGCCGCGGATATTCTCGCTGTCGGCGTTGAACGAGCGTTTGGCGATGGCGATCGCGGTCGGGCTCAGCGCAAGGATTTCACGGCACCAGCTTTCGACCTCGGCGTCGAGCTGGTCGGCCGGCACGACCTTGTTGACGAGCCCCATCTGGAACGCCTCGGCGGCGGTGTAGCGGCGGCACAGAAACCAGATCTCGCGCGCCCGTTTCTCGCCGACGAGGCGCGCGAGATAGGCCGTGCCCCAGCCCGGATCGACCGACCCGACCCGCGGCCCGACCTGACCGAACACCGCCTTCTCCGATGCGATCGTCAGGTCGCACACGGTCGCCAGCACGTTGCCGCCGCCGATCGCATAACCTTGCACCTTGGCGATCACGGGCTTGCGCGCGTCGCGCATCGCGCTGTGGAGCTCCTCGATCGGCATTCCGACGAGCCCCTTGCCGCCATACCCGCCATCGCGCGAGGAATTGTCGCCGCCCGAGCAGAACGCCCGGTCGCCCGCCCCGGCGAGCACGATCACGCCGACCGAGCCGTCGTAATCGGCGTCCTTCACTGCCTCCAGCATCTCGTCGACGGTGCGCGCCCGGAACGCGTTCAAGACATCGGGCCGGTTGATCGTAACCGTCGCCACCCCGTCGCGCTTGTCGTAGAGGATGTCTTCGTAGGGCATCGCGGAGCCTCCGTATGGTCAGGCTAGGACGATGCGGCGGCACCGGCTCAGTTGCAAGGAGGGGCAAAGAGCCTTATTTTCCATTCAAGCCATAGATGTGTTTTGAGCCATGAAGATCGCACATTGCCAGGTTTCGAAGTCAGGGCGCCTCAGCCTTCCCGCGGCGTTCCGTAAGGCCGTCGGGCTCGAGGATGGTGGCAAGGTCGTCGTCGAGCTGGATGAGAATGAGATGCGGGTCCTAACCCAGCAACAGGCGATTGCCCGTACGCAGGCGATCTACAAGAAGGCACTTGGCGGAAAAGCCGGGATGTCGGTTGACGAGTTTATCGCCGAACGCCACCGGGAAGCCGAGCGCGAGGAAGCCGAATACGAGCGCTGGAAAGCCAAAGGCTGGTGAGCGGGGTCGTCCTCGACGCGTCGGCCATGTTGGCCGTGTTGCGCGGAGAAAACGGGGCGCAGAAAGTCATCGCGAGCCTGGCGGATGCGGCGATTTCCACCGTGAACCTGGCCGAGGTCGTCGGTGCGTTGACACGGGACGGGGTCTCGCCGCCGGAAATTCAGGCGATGCTCGAAGGCTTTCCGGCCGAGGTGATCGTGCTTGATCGCGACTTGGCGTTCGACGCCGGTTTGCTGCTTCCGCTGACCCGAGCCGCGGGGCTCTCCCTCGGAGATCGAGTATGCTTGGCGCTCGCTCGTCGGAGAAGTGCCGCAGCCCTGACCGGCGACCGCGCCTGGATGTGGGTTGCCGATGCTGTCGGTGTCGAGGTCGAGCTGATCCGTTAAAGCGCGGGCAACCCCAATAGCCGCCGCGCCAGCACCAGATGCGGCTTGTCGATCATCTTGCCGTCGAGGGCGAGGGTGCCCGCGTCGGGTTGGGCGGCGAAGGCGGCGATGACACGCTCGGCCCAGTCGCGCTCCTCGGCGCTGACCGAGAAGGCATCGTTGATCGCGGCGAGCTGGGCCGGGTGGATGGCCATCTTCGAAACGAACCCGGAGCGTCGGGCGGCGGCGCATTCCGCCTGGAGTCCGATGGGGTCGCGGAAATCGGTGTAGATCGTGTCGATCGCGGCGACCCCTGCCGCGCCGGCGGCCAAGAGGCACAGCGAGCGGGCGAGCTGGTAGGGGCCGTCATAGCTGCCGTCGAGCCGGCGATTGTTGGCGCCGAGGCAGGCCGCGAGGTCTTCCGCGCCCCAGGTGATGCCTTCGAGCCGCGGCGACGAGCCGGCGTAATTGCCGAGCGCGAACACCGCCGCGGGTGTCTCGGTGGCGATCGCGACGATGCGGATCGCGCCGGCCGGCGCCCCGGCGGCGGTTTCGAACGCGGCGAGGTAGTGGTCGAGCGTCCGCACGTCGTCAGGCGTGCATTTCGGCAACAGGATGCCGTCGGGCCGCCCGCCGACAGTCGCCGCGAGGTCGTCGAGCGCGAGGCCGGTGATGAGCGGGTTCACCCGCACGTATCGCTTGATCCGGTCGGGCCCGTGCGCGTCGAGGAATTCGCGGGCGAGCTTCCGCGCGGTCGGGCGGCTGGCGGCGGCGACCGAATCCTCGAGGTCGAGGATCAGCGCGTCGGCGCCCGATTCGAGCCCGCGCCCCAGCTTCCGCTCGCTGTCGGCCGGGACGAACAGGAATGAGCGCACGGTCATCCCTTGCACCGCATAAACGCCGCCCGGCGGCAGATCGCGACCGTGTCGCCGCGCTGGTTGACGCCGACATGCTCGAATTCGACGATCCCGGCGTCGGCGCGCGATTTGCTGCGGCGCAGGCTGATGACGGTCGTCTTGGCGCGGATCGTGTCGCCGTGGAAGACCGGCTTCGGAAACCGCACGTCGCTCATGCCGAGATTGGCGACGGTCGTGCCGAGTGTCGTATCGCCGACCGAGATGCCGATCACCAGCCCCAGCGTAAAGATGCTGTTGACCAGCGGCCGGCCGAACTCGGTGGTCTTGGCGAACTCGGCGTCGAGATGCAGCGGCTGCGGGTTCATCGTCATCGTCGTGAAGAGGATGTTGTCGGTCTCGGTTACGGTGCGGGTCAGCGCGTGGTCGAAGACCTGGCCCTCGCTGAACTCCTCGAAATAGAGCCCGGCCATCGCGTCATTGCCCCTTGAAGACCGGCCGGCGCTTTTCGTTGAACGCGGCGACGGCCTCCTTGTGGTCTTCGGTAAAGGCGCAGCGGGCCTGGTGCGCGGCTTCAAGGTCGAGCACGGTCTGGAACGGCTCGGTCTCGGCCGCGAACAGATTTTTCTTGATGTAGCCGAGCGCGACGCGCGGGCCGTCGGCGAGACGCTGGGCGAGGGCGCGGGTCTCTTCTTGCAGAGCCTCGTCCTCGACCAGCCGGTTGACGATGCCGAGCCGGTGGGCCTCCTCCGCGCCGATCACGTCGCCGAGCAGGTACAGCTCGCGCGCCTTCGCGGTGCCGACGAGACGGGTGAGGCTCCAGGTGCCGCCGTAATCGCCGGAATAGCCGATGCGGACAAAAGCGGTGCCGAACCGCGCCGACTTGCCGGCGATCCGCAAATCCGCGGCGAGCGCGAGGCCGAGCCCGGCGCCGGCGACCGGGCCGTTGATCGACGCGATGATCGGCTTCGGGCAGTTGCGCATCAACAGCGGCAATTGGTGCGAGCGGCGCAGCCCCTCGACCCGGTCCTCGACGCTCTGGTCGCGGCCCCGCGCCTCCATCGACTTGACGTCGCCGCCGGAGCACCAGCCGCGCCCGGCGCCGGTGATGACGATGCATCCGACTTCGCGGTCGGTCGCGAGCCGGTGCAGCGCGTCGGTCAGTCCGTTGGTCATGTCCGCCGACAGCGCGTTGAGCCGCTCCGGCCGGTTGAGCGTCAACCAGGCGACACCGTTTTCCTTGGCTTCGAGAAGGTCGGGCATTGTCTCTCTCCGTGACGCGATGAGCGATCATAGCCGCATTTCGCCGGCTGTCATTGCGGGGAGCGCGGCGACGCGGCAATCTCGGCGGCATGGAAACCGTCAGGATCGTCTGCGCCCACGATTGCCCGGACATGTGCTCGCTCTTGGCCACGGTCGAAAACGGCCGCGTCCTGCGCATCCAGGGCGACCCGGAGCAGCCCTTCACCGCCGGGTTCGCCTGCGCCAAGGTGAACCGCGACATGGAGCTCGTGCATTCACCCGAGCGCATCCAGACCCCGCTGCGCCGCACCGGCGCCAAGGGCGAGGGCAAATTCTCGCCGATCTCGTGGGACGAGGCGCTCGAGGAGATCGCGTCTCGCTGGAAGGCGATCATTGCCGAGAGTGGGCCGCTGGCGCTGCTCGGCTACGCCTACAGCGCGCATCAGGGGCAGATGAACCGGGGCCTCGTGCTTGGGTTGTTCCACGCGCTAGGCGCCAGCCGATTCGCCGCCGGCACCGTGTGCGACACATGCTGCGAAGAAGCGTGGAACCTGACTGTCGGCCCGGTCGGCGGCGCCGATCCGCTGTCGATCGACCACGCCGATCTGATCGTCGCCTGGGGTGCCGACCTCGCCGCGA
Organism: Allostellaceae bacterium; assembly: GCA_036268075.1. Classification (GTDB taxonomy): domain Bacteria; phylum Pseudomonadota; class Alphaproteobacteria; order ATCC43930; family CGMCC-115725; genus DATARH01. The sequence goes on from DATAUV010000140.1 coordinate 47,674, forward strand.
CCAACGTGCATCTGTGGGTGCGGGCCGAGGCGGCGAAAAAGCGCGGCGTGCCGGTGATCGTGATCGACCCGCGCAAAAGCCGCACCGCGCGCGGCGCCGACTGGCACTTGCCGATCCGGATCGGCACCGACGCGGCGCTGGCGCTCGGTGTCATGCACATCCTGGTACGGGACGGGCTCGTCGACCGGGCCTATGTCGCGGCGCAGACGCTTGGATTCGGCCGGCTCGAAGCTGAGGTGCTGCCGCGCTTTACCCCTGCCCACGTCGCCGAAATCACCGGGCTCGGCGTCGCCGACATCGAGCGCTTCGCGGCGATGTACGGCAAGGCGAAGGCGTCGTTCATCCGGCTGGGCGAGGGAATGACCCGGCTGGCGCGCGGCGGCGAGGCGTTGCGGGCGGTGGCGCTGTTGCCGGGCGTGACCGGCGCCTATGGCCGCAAGGGCGGCGGTGCGCTCTTGCTTACCGCGGCCTCGTGCGAGCTCGACTACGCGGCGCTGCGGCGCCCGTCGGGGCCGGTCGCGACGCGGGTGGTCAACCATTTGCGGCTCGGCGACGACCTGCTCAATCTCAAGGACCCGCCGATCCGCGCCCTCTTTATCGCCGCCAACAATCCGGCGGTGACCTGCCCCGAGGCCAACAAGGTGCGGGCGGGCCTTTCGCGCGACGATCTTTTCACCGTCGTCCACGACCCGTTCCTGACCGCGACGGGGAAATACGCGGATATCGTCCTGCCGGCGACGACCTATCTCGAAACCGAGGATGTCTATCGCGCCTACGGCACCTACTACCTGCAATATGCCCCGGCCGCGATCGCGCCGCAGGGCGAGGCTCGGTCGAATTTCCACCTGGCGCAGGAATTGGCGCGGCGGATGGGTCTTGCCGATGCCGTGTTCGGCGATAGCGCCGAAGGGGTGACGGGGCGGCTGTTGACCGGGGCAAAGACCGCCGCGGGGCCGCTAGACCTCGATGCGGTGCGCACCGGAATGCCGGTCAACATCGCGCCGACCGGCGGTCAGAAATTCGCGACTCCCTCGGGCAAGCTCGAATTCTACTCCGAGCAGATGATCGCGCTCGGCCAGCCGCCGATGCCGGATTGGTGGCCCGACCCCGAGGAAACCCGCGACGCCGCGAGATGGCCGCTGCGCCTGTTGACGACACCGGGGTATTTCCAGGCGCACACCGCCTATTCCGGAGTCGCCTTCCTGCGCCGGCGCGAGGGCGCGCCCTATTGCGCGCTGCACCCCGACGAGGCCGCGCAGCGCGGGCTCGCGGACGGCGCCAAGGTGCGGCTTTTCAACGAGCGCGCCGCGATCGGCCTCGTATTGCGCGTCAATGACGAGGTGCAGCCCGGTGTCGTGCTTGTCCCCGGCCAGCGTTCCGACGCGGAGACGCTGCACGGCACGGTCAACATGTTGTGCAGCGACCGCTATACCGACATCGGCGAAGGCGCGACGTATCAGAGCACGTTTCTGGAGGTCGCAGCGTGGGACGAAGCGGGACCGCGGCCGTCCCGGCCGCATGCGGCCGGGACGGCCGCGGTCCAGCCATGAAAAGCAGGCGCCGTGGGGACCGCCGACGGCCTTTGCCCGATCGGCAATGCCCTATCGCGGCTTGTTTTCGGCTAGAGGCGACCGGCTGGCCTCGGCCAGCCTGATGGATTCTTTGTTGGTCGGCAGCGCCGAGGCTGGGACCGCGATCATGGTGGCCAACGACGGTGTCGCCTCGACCCGCGCATCGGTGAGGCATCGGAGCTCGCGATTAAGCCCGCCGTACCGTACCGAACGGGCAATTGAGATGAGTTCACGATGAATGCAAGCGTAGTGCTGAGCCATTTCGACCAGTACGTCCCAACGCTGCATCAAATCGCATCCCTAGCCGGCACAGTTCTCGCCTGTCTGATGATGACTTCGCTGGGTGCTGTGATCTTGGGAGACAGGGCATCCCCGGAAACGCGCCTGGTTGGCGGGTGGGGGGTGGTTTGTATCGTCTTGACTTTGTGGGGCGCCGCGACGCCGTGGTCGTTAAGGGTTCCGGTGACGGCGCTCGTCGTGCTGTCGGCGTTCGGCATAAGCCGCCTCGCGCGGCCACGCTCGGGCGTCCTTATCATGCTCGTGATTACGTTACCGCTGTGGCTGATCGTCGTGGCGATCAAGCCGTCGCAGATCGATACTTGGCTCAATCTCCTGCCCAATGCCGCTTATCTTTATGACCACGGCACATTTCCGGCCGATGGCCGGCCAGAAAGCTATTCATTTCTTCCCGGCGCTCCCTACAACACGCAGTTCGTCGCGCTCATCGTCTCCCTTTTTGCGGGCGGGCTCGCAGAAACAGCCATGGGCCTCTTCAACACCGTGCTTCAATGCGCGGCGGCGTTGCTGTTCGCCAGGCTGGTCGGAGGCAACGGTCGCCACGAAAAGGCGCTATCGTGGTCGATTTGCGCGGCGGGATTTTTGTTCGCAGCCCCCCTCAATCCGGGTTTCATCCCGCGGGTGGATCTAGCGCCTTATGGTGCCGCTCCAATAGCTGTGACGCTCCTGTTCGCGGCCTGGGCCGGTGTCTCCCTTATCCAGCGCACAGCCGCCGGCGAGTCCGGTCGGATGGAGGCGCTCGCTCTGGCGCTAACCCTGGCGGCGATGATCAATATCAAGCAATCCGGAATCGGCTTGTTTTTGGCTTTCGATGTAAGCCTGGTCGTGATCGGCGGGCTGTATCCGTTTATGCGGCGACGGCGGTGGGTCATCACGATCCTTCTGTGCAACGTGCCGGCGATCCTCGTTTATGCGGCATGGCGATGGTATGTCCTCTCGCATTTCACGGGGGGCGAACTCAAGCTGATGCCCATGTCGCAATGGCACGTTGTTCTCCTGCCGCAGATCATGGCAGCGGTTGCCTTCGCGATATTTGAGAAGCCTATCTATTTCACATCGGTCCTGCTCGTCTTTCTTGGGGCGGCGTTCTCCGTAAAACGCGGCAAATGGGACTCGACGAGCCTGACCCTCTGCCTCGCCGCGGGCACCGCGTTTCTGTTTAATGGCTTCATTATTTTTACATACGTCGCACACTTTCCCGCCAACTGGGCGCTCAATGCTCATTCTTATTTTCGCTATATGTCCGAAGTCTCCCTTCTCATTGTCGCGGCTCTAGTGCTGTGGGTGAAACCGCTTGTGGTAAACCGCCTGGAAGGACGTTCCGGCCAGTTTCGCAACGCACTTGCCGGCGCCAGCATCGTGCTTGCGCTCGCAGCACCAGTATTGTTTATTTACTACGTGCGATTTGATCTCGCACCGCCACAGCCGGCCCTGTGGAATCTCGGGAACTGGTTCCGCTACTACGTCAAAGACGGTGAAAAACTGGCGCTGATCCTCCCGGGCGACGAGGATGACGCAGGCGGCAGCATGGTGCGCGGCATTCTGCTGTTTTCAGAGCCCCGCCGCTATGACCTGCGGTTTGTGACGGAAACTACACCGGTTCCGCAGGCGCTAGACGCTGCGGCCGCCTCAGGTTACGACACAGTGCTCGTAGGTTGCACGGGCTTGCCGTCAGCGATACCGAATGCGCCGTCCGAAACGGCCGCGGCTCTGCACTTTGAGAATGGGTCTTGGCACTTGCTGTCGGTCTGGCGTTACCCGCCCGGCCTTGCTAGAAAGCACTGGACGGCCTTGCTGCCCCGCCCTTCGTTTTGCGGTGACAACTGAAGGACGATAAACGCCAGATGGCAAAAATTCTTCACGTCGCCGGTTTCAGTCTCAAGCCGAAAGGGGGCGCGTTTTTACATAGTGTGGCTTTAAAACTATCGAACGGCTTTATCCGAAATGGACATTCAGTAATCAATTTCTCCGATCGCGATGTAGCGCGCGCATCGGCGCTGCTGGGCCATCGCAAGTTTGGCGTCGGCGGAGCAAATAAGGCCTTGCTGGAGCTGTGCCGTCATATGGAGCCTGATCTTCTCGTTTTCGGCCATGCCGACATCATCCGAGCCGAAACCATCCTGAGCATCCGCGCTCTCCTGCCGGATTGCCGCGTGGTGCAGTGGAACGTCGACCCGCTGTTTGAAGAAGACAATCTGACCCGCATCTCGCGCAAGATCGAGGTCGTCGATGCAACGCTGGTGTCGACCGCGGGGGCGCTGCCAACAAGGCTGTACAGGCCTGGAAAGCCCGTCGCATTCCTGCCAAACCCGGTCGACTTCTCCATTGAATCCGGATGCAGCCATCAACGCGCCGACCTGCCTTACGATCTGTTCTATGCGTGCGGCGGAGAGCATATTCCGCGTCACGTCTGCGGCGCATGGTGGAAAGCAGAAGACTTGATCGGGCATATCGAGACGGCAGTGCCGGGTTTGCGTACCGTGCTTGGCGGTATCCGTGGTGCGCCGATCCTGATCGGTGCGAGCTATCAGAAAATACTTGCGTCGGTTGCCTTGGGTCTGAATATCAGCCGCCGGAACGACAGATTTCTCTATTCTTCCGATCGCCTCGCGCAGATGACCGGCAATGGGTTGGCGATCCTGATCGACCGGGCGACCGGCTATGATCACCTTTTTGGTGAAGACGAATTCGCCTTCTTCTCGACCGTTGAGGAGCTTACGGAGCAGGTTCGCCGCTTGACCCAGGATGCCCCGCTGAGACAGAGAATCGCCGGCGCGGGCAGGAGTCGGTACTACGCACTCTTTAACGAGGGCATCGTCGCGAAATATGTCGTCGACCTCGCATTCGGCCGCTTGGTTGAGACCGATTATCCGTGGCCGACTGTTCTCCCCTATGAGTCTCCCAATGCTGCGCCGGCGTCGCACGATTGAAGGTCGGGCAATGAGTGGATGGGCTGAAGGTTTTTTCGGCATCAAGGGCGTTAAGATTCTTCCGGCAACGCTCTTGGTATGTCTCGCCGCAGCGTTTGTGTTGCGGCCGATGCCGGTATGGGCGCTCACATTTTACGCTGGTGTGGTTCCCGCGACCGTTTATCGGCTTTGGCGCGGCGCCAATTTCCCGTGGCGCGATCCGCGTGTTCTTCTGATCGGGTTGTTAGTACTCTGGTCTGGTCTTACGTTGCTGTGGGGCATAAATCCCGGTGGAGGGCGTGTCGAAAAATTTGCGCTTGCCGCCGTCTGTACAACATTGTTTTTCATAGCGTTGGTCGTCTCCACTCGCGAAGTACCGGAGATGATCCGTTACTGCATGACGGTGATTATCGTCGTATCCGCATGTAATGCGGCATTATCTATTATACTGTTTTTCGGCCAATATATACCTTATTTACCCCCGGCCGGCGCGCGGCTCAATGGGTGGGCGGAAACATATAATTCTATACTCGGTGCTCTTGTTATTAGCATAGGTTATTTAGCGGCTCTTGATCGCCTAATTCGTGAACGGCGCAATAGATTCGCCAATTGTTTGTCAGCGATCCTATGTTTCACTTTCGTCGCGTTGACCGGTAGCCGCGGCCCCCTACTCTCTCTACTCGCCGCGACAGTCGTTCTTATGTGGGGGTCCGTGAGCCGTTTCATCACCACACTGGTCATCCTGGCAATGGCCGGGGCCACGTTGGGGGTATCGGCGCCGTCGTTTGTGCAGGATCTATTGAGCCGCCCGTCGCATCGCGTTCCAATCTGGGAGTTCACGCTGGGCCGGATCGCCGAGCATCCTTGGATCGGACATGGTCTTGCCGCGTATCTTGGAATGTCGGCGGAGTTCACGTTTCCCCACAGTCTGTACCTCTCCGCGCTCTTTTACGGTGGCTTGGTCGGATTTTTTCTGCTTACGGCCGTGATCCTGCAGGTAACGTGGGGATTGCTCAAGCTTACGAGAGCATCAGGGCAGCCGTTGCTCCTTGCGCTATGGATGTCAGCGCTATGCGGTGGGCTGACTGACTTGGGACAGGTTACCGAAGGACCCAGCGAGTTGTGGCTGGTGTTTTGGCTTCCATTGTCGCTCTCCTGTGCCGTTCTGTCGGGCGCGGCATATGAGCCGCGAGTTGCTTATTATTGTTCGGCCCGGCTACGCGGGAACTCGGCGCGCGTCGGCGCTCGGAGCGAGCCAGGTAAGGGTCGTGCATCCGCAGAACTCGGTTGAGTTGGTCCTTCACCGGGCGCATCCTCCGCCGATGCAGAACCGCCGCGCCATCCCGAGCCCCCAGGAGCTGATCGATCGGGCCCGCTCGCTGGTGCCGGAGATCCGGTCGCTCGCGCAGGAGACCGAGAAGAACCGCAACGTCTTCCCGCACATCATCCAGAAAATCCGCGACGCCGAGCTGCTGCGCACTTGCCGGCCGAAAATGTTCGGCGGGTTCGAGCATGACGGCGAGGTGGCGCTGAGGATCGCGCTGGCGATCTCGGCCGCCTGCGCCTCGACCGGATGGACGGTGAACGGCGCGGTGTCGAACGGGCTGTCGCTGAGTCACTGGTCGATCGAGGCGCAGCGCGAGATCTGGGAGGGCGATGCCGACGCCTTCACCTTCGCCTGCTTTGCCCCGACCGGAACCGCGATCCCGGTCGATGGCGGTTATCGCCTCAGTGGGAAATGGGCCTTCGCCAGCGGCTGCGACGCGTCGAGCTGGGGCAAGCTCGGGGCGATGATCCAGTCGCCCGGACAGCCGCCCGAGGGCGCGTTCTTTCTGCTGCCGGTCGGCGATCTAGAGATTATCGACACCTGGTTCGTCGCCGGCCTCTGCGGCACCGGCAGCAAGGATATCGTCGTCGACGATGTGTTCGTGCCCTCGCACCGGGTGCTGAAGTTCAGCGACACCAGGGCAGGCAGCTCACCCGGCGCGCGGCACCACGACAACCCGATCTACCGCATTCCGCTGTTGATGCTGGGAGCGTCGATGCTGGCGTCGACCGCGATCGGTGCGGCGAGGGGGGCGGTCGAGGCCTATCTGGACCGGACCGTCGGCCGGACGACGCGCGGCGCGCTCGCCGGCGGCGGGCTCCGGATGACCGAGTTCGCCACCATTCAGCTTCGTTTCGCCGAGGCGACAGCCGCGTCGGAAGCGGCCGAGCTCATTCTCCTCAACGACATGCAGGAGACGATGCGGAAATTGCGCGGCGGCGATGAATTGACCGTCGCCGACCGCATCCGTGCCCGCCGCAATCAGGCCTATGTGACCCGGCTCGCGGTGCAGGCGGTCGAGGCGCTGAATGCCTCGACCGGCGGGTACGGCCTCCATCTCGAAAACCCGGTCCAGCGCGCGTGGCGCGACGTGAACGCGGTCGCCCGCCACGTCAGCCTCAACTGGGACGCGGTCGGTACGATGTACGGACAGCACGCCTTCGGCCTCGAGCCGAGGGGACAATATTAGGTTTGAACCACGGAGGTGCGCGGAGCGCGAAAAAGTATTCCACCACAGAGGCAGTGAGGCAGGGAGACGCCGCGGCACTGTACCTCGCCGCCTCACTGCCTCCGTGGTGGATTCCTGCGCTTCGCGCTTTTATCCGTGGTAACTGAAACTCGTTCTCGGGAGGAACCGGAAGATGGCGGAAATCCTAGGTCTCGGCGTCACCCACTGGCCGACACTGTGCCTTCCCAATGACGGGCTGACCGGCGTCTTCAAGCGCACGCTGGAGGCGCCCAATGTCGCCGCCGCGCGCAAGGACCCGCGCAACTGGCCGGCGGAGCTGATCGCCGAACTCGGCAACGACGACGGGCTCTCCGCCGCGAACCGCTGCGGCGAGCGGTTCGGTAACGATTTCCGCGCGATCCGCAAAATCCTCGACGATTTCAACCCGGATTTCGTCCTCGTCTGGGGCGACGACCAATACGAGAACTTCAAGGAAGACATCGTCCCGGCCTTTTGCGTCGCCGGCTACGACGACAATTTCGACCTGCAACCCTGGCACAACGGAAACGGCGGCAAGCCGAACCGCTGGGACGAGCCGGGCGACTGGAAGCTGAAGGTCAAGGGCCATCGCGAGGCGGCGAAATACCTGACCACCGGGCTGATCGAGGCCGGGATCGACATGGCTTATGCGTACAAGCCGCTGCACCACCCGATGGCGCATGCCTTTACCAATACGTTCCTTTACCTCGATTGGGACCGGAAGGGTTTTCCCTACCCGGTGATCCCGTTTGCGGTGAATTGCTACGGCCGCAACCTGCTCTACGCCAAGGGCGGGCTCGGTCATCTGTTCGCACCGCCGCGTCCGGCCGACGAGGGCGAAGACCCGTCGTCGCCGCATCCGTGGCGTTGCATGGAGGTCGGCGCCGCGGTCGCCGAGGTGCTGGCGAAATCACCATATCGGGTCGCGCTGATCGCCTCGTCGAGTTGGTCGCACGCGTTCCTGTCGCCAAGGAACGGCTATCTGTGGCCCGACCACGAAGGCGACCGCATCCTGTTCGACGCCGTCAGCCGCGCCGATTACGGCACCTGGAAAAAGCGCACCCTCGCCGAGATGGAATTCTCCGGCCAGCACGAGATGCTGAACTGGATGTGCCTGATCGGCGCGATGGAAGCGCTCGATAAGAAGCCGGTGATCCAGGACTACATGGAAACCCACATCCTCGCGTCGGATAAGTGCTTCCTGTCGTTCCCGGCTTGACTAAAACTCGATGGGCTTCGCTGCGCTCAGCCCATCCTACGGCACTGAATTCGTAGGATGGGCTGAGCAACGCGAAGCCCATCAATGCGCCGGCGCTCGGCGATAATGATACCGGTAAACCTCGTTCCCGAGCCCGATCTGCTCGTAGAGCGCCCGCGCTGGCGTGTTCTCGGCGACCACCTGAAGGCAGGCGCCTGTGGCGCCCTGCGCCTTGGCCCAGCCGGCGAGCGTGGTGACGATGTTGCGGGCGTGGCCGCGGCGGCGCTGGCGCGAATCGGTGACGACCGACTCGTAGCATAAGAGCCCGTTATGAATGACCCCGTAGGCGAGGGCGACGAGTTTGCCATCCTCGCCAGAGATCGCCGCGAACGCCGCCGGCACCGAGATCGCCCCGATGATGCGGCGATAGGTATGCGCCTCTTCAGGCTTGTGCCCTTGCAGCGCCGACATTGCCTGGAACCACTGCCGGTCGGCCCGCGCCAATAGCGTCACCGAGGGGTCTTCCGACGCGTCGAGCCCGGCCATGTCGCCGTGGAGGACGCAAGTTTCCCCCTCGGCCGCAAAGCCCGCCTTGTCGAGCGCCTTGTCGGCCGCCGGGGCCGCAATCGACGGCACACGAAAGATCGCGGGCCGGTCGTGGCGCCGGTAGAACGCGGCGGCCTCGGCGATCACCGCGTCGCCGATCGTCGATCCCGCCGATAGCGGGTTGGCGGAATTGTTGCGCCGGCTCAGCCCTTCGCTGAACCGCACCAGCCACCCGTCGAGCACGATCTCGCGCAGCGCCGGCCAGGCGTTGAGGCAGGTTTCCTCGATCCGCCAGACGAGCGCGGCGGCGGCGATGTCCTGTGGCATTTTTCCCATGCTTTCCGAGCGATACGCGACAAATTGGCGCAGCTTATCCGACATCACTATAGTCAGTTCGCGCGAAAAAAAGCGGCCCGTCAACGAGCGGGCGAGCGATCACGAACGGGAAGGAAACGCAGATGAGTCATCTCACCAGGCGCGCGGTGCTGCGCGGATCATTGGGGCTGGCGTCGGCGGCCCTGGCGCGACCCCATATCGCCAACGCGGCGGCCACGACCGCCACATTGTGGTGGGCCCAGGGGTTTGTTCCCGAGGAAGACGCGACGATACGCAAGATTATCGGCGAATATGAAAAGGCCAGCGGCAACACGATCGACCTGACGATCACGCCGTTCGCGCCGCTGCGGCAAAAGATCATCTCGGCGATTACCAGTGGCGACGTGCCCGACGCGGTCACGATCACGCCGACCGAGGCGGCGGCACTACAGGCCTGGCAGGGCAATCTTGTCGACGTCACCGATGTTGTCGAAACGCAGAAGGCGAAAATGCACCCAACCGTCATCGCCAATGCCTTCTGCTACGACGGCGTCAAAAAGGAACGCAGCTTTTATTGCGTCCCGCACGCCATCGCGGTCACGCCGTTCCACGTCTGGGGATCGCTGATCGAAAAGGCCGGGTACAAGATCTCGGACATTCCCAAGACCTGGGATGCGTTCATCGACTTCTTCGTGCCGGTGCAGGCGAAGCTCCAGGAAATGGGGATGCGCCACACCTATGCCGCCGGGTTTGTCGTCAGCACGATCGGCAACGACCCCAACAACACGCTGGCGCAATTCCTGATCGCCTATGGCGGGGCCGACATCGTCACCCCCGACGGCAAGCTCCACACCCGTGAGCCGAAGATTCAAGAAGCGGTCGTCAAGATGCTCGATAAACTCACCAGCATGTACAAGAAGGGCAATATCCCGCCCGGTTCGATCAACTGGAACGACGCCGACGACAACAACGCGTTTCACTCAAAGCTGTGCGTGATGGATTTCGACGGCACGCTGTCGACCGAGCTGGCGATGCTCGACACGCAAAAGGACGAGTATAACGAGGTGCTGACGATCCCGCCGCCGCTCGACAACGCCGGCAACAAGATGGTCAGTCAGCTTGTCGTCGCCGGGATGATGATCCCCAAGGGCGCGAAAAACGTCACCGCCGCCAAGGACTTCAACAAGTACCTGATCACCCCGGAAGTCCACGCCGAGCATATGAAGGGCGCGCTCGGCCGCTTCGTGCCGATCTATCCGGAAATTGTCAAAAACGACTCGTGGTGGACCGACCCAAAGCGCGATCCCCACCTTCCGCCTTACGTCGCGCAAGCGATCGACAGCCCGACCAAGCCCGATTATTTCGCCTACAACCCCGCCTGGGCCCAAGTGCGCGCCGAGCATCCGTTCAACGTCGCCTTCCACGAGATCGTCGCCGACGGCAAGCCGGTGAAGGAAGCCGCGGACAAGGCGCTGAAGCGGGTCGAGGAGATCTTCGCAAAGTATCAGATCGGAGCCTGAGCCCCCCGCGCTGCGTGCGGCCCTCACCCGTCTCGCTGCGCGAGCCACCCTCTCCCGCAATGCGGGCGAGGGGATATCGGTCCTACCCTCGCCCGCACTGCGGGAGAGGGGGGACCCGGTGCGTGAGCGCCAGGGTGGGTGAGGGCGGCGAGCGAAGTGAGCCTCGGCGGCGCCGCTACTCCTGCGCGTACCGCCAAGGCGCCGCCGGCTGCGGGGCGCCCTCGTCGATCGTCCATTGCGGGATCGACAGCCCGTCGCCGGCATCGCTGAATACCATCCGCACGCGCGTCCCGATCCCGACCGTTTTGACGAGGTCGGGCGGGGCGAGTTCGCCGTCGGGGGTGGTGAGGTTGCCGATCACCCGCAGCGCCTCCTCCGGCGTCGGCTGCCCCTTTTGCGTGTCGAGGTCGACGAGCAGGATCATATACGGCGTCTTGCCCCTGAACGCCGGTTGGATCGCGTGGTGCACCTCGCTGTAGGAATGCACGGTGCCCTTGCCCTCGACCGCTTTCCAGGTTGATTCCCGGCACATGCACCACGGGCAGGCCGTTGTCGGCGGATAGCGGAACTTGCCGCAATCGTTGCAGGATTGCAGGTGGTAGCTGTGCTCGGCGCAGTGCTTGAAATACGCGACATTCTCGACATCGAGGTCATCGATGTGGAGGTTCATGCCGAGATATTGGCCGTCGATAGACATTTCTCGTCTCCCTGTGCTCAGCCGCGCCGCATAACCATCGACGACGCCGTCGCCGGATTGGCCCAGCCGAGATTGGCGGTAACCTCCGCGTTCCTCACCTGGCGGCAGCCGCCCTCGCTGTAATCGTAGGTGTGCTGGCGCTTGCCGTCGGGGCCGATCGGACAGGAATCGTCGGCGTCGTGGCGAAGCTGGCGGGTGTTCTCGATCACCATGTTCATGCCGTGCGTATAGCCCTCGCACAAATGACCGCCGCTCGTGTTGTTGGGCCGCTTGCCGCCGAGCGTGATCGTGCCGTTCGACACGTAGTCACCGCCTTCGCCCTTCTTGCAGAACCCGTAATCCTCAAGCTGCAGCATCGCGGTGAAGGTGAAGGCGTCGTAGGAGCCGGTGATGTCGACATCTTCCGGCCCCACCCCCGCGTTGGGCCACAGGATGTCTTTCGCGTAGTATCCGCCGACGGTCGAAATCGGCCCGTGCTGGTAATGCATGTCGAGCCGCGGCTTGTTGCACCGCCCGACGACGCCGCGGATCAGCACCGGATGATGTTTGCAGTCTTTCGCCCGGTCGGCCGAGGTGACGATGATGCAGGTGGCGTTGTCGGTCTCGACGCAGCAATCGAGCAGGTGCAGCGGCTTGCAGATAAAGCGGCTGTTGATCACGTCTTCGACCGTGAAGCGCTTCTTGTAATAGGCCTTCGGGTTGTTCGAGGCGTGGCGCGAATGGAACATCTTCACATGCGCGACCTGCTCCGGCGTCGTGCCGTAATCGTACATGTGGCGCATGAACGTCGGGGCAAAGCTCTGCCCGGCGCTCTGCCAGCCATAGGCGCGGTTGTGCAGCATGTCGCCCGCGACCGGCGCCGCCGAGCGCGCGCCCGTGCCGCCGATGCGGACCTGGCTGAACCCGTTCATCGCGCGGAAGATCGCGACGGTCTTGCAGCACCCAGCCTCGATCAGTCCGATCGCGATGCCGATCAACGCCTCGGTCGAGGAGCCGCCGCCGACCACGTCCATGTAGAAATTGAGCCGCAGGCCCAGATCACCCGAGATGAAGGTCGCCGAGGTCGAATCGCCGCCCGAATAGTCGAGCATCCCGTCGATGTCGGAGGCCTTGAGGCCTGAATCGAGGATCGCGTTCCTGACGGCCCAGGTGCCGAGCGCCCGCGTCGTGATCCCCGAGCCGCGGGTATAGGTCGTCTCCCCGACCCCGACGATCGCGTATTTGTCGCGCAGGTATTTAGGCGTTGTCGCGTCGACCTCTTGGCGGGGTAGTGGCATATTTGCCTCCGTCGTAGGGCGGATAAGCGCAGCGCAATCCGCCATTTGTCCATGCATGATAGCGGCGGATCACGCTGCGCTCATCCGCCCTACGCGATCACCACAGGCGATAGAATTTGAGCGCGGTGTCGTGGAACATCTTGTTCTTCTCGTCGTTGGAGTAGCCCTCCGAGACGCGCTTGAACGCGTTCCACAGATTGGCATAGCTGCACATGCCCTTGTCGACCGGGAAGTTGCTTTCGAACATCGAGCGGTCGGGGCCGAACGCCTCGATGCAGGTGTTGAGATAGGGCGCCCAGGCCTTTGCGAGCTGCTCCGACGAGGGCGCCTTTTCCTGCTGCCCCATCTCGAACCCGATCAGCGACGGCATCCCGAGCCCGCCGAGCTTGATGTAGACGTTGGGGAATTGGCCGAGCTTCTGGATCTGCTTCCGCCATTCCGGGAACACCTCTTCCTGCTTCCCGGCATAGGGGCCGACCGCGAGCGACCCGCCGACATGGTTGAGGACGATTTTCGTTTCCGGGAAGGCGCCGGCCAGGCTGATCAGATCGCCAAGCTGGGTGTGGAACATCCAGGCCTCGAACGTCAGGTTCAGCGGCGCCAGCGCGGCGAATCCCTCGCGCCACTGCGGGTTGACGTAAAGCCCCTCGCCCGACCCCGAGGTGAACACGCGAAGGCTCGGGTCGGTATGCCAGGTCGCGCCGTTGCGGATACCCCGAAACCGTCCGCCCGCGGCCACGATATGCTGTTCGAGGATGCCCTTGGCGCGGCTGCCGACGCGGAAATCGACATTGCCGATGATCCCGGCGCAGGCATGCGCGCCGCCGTACTTGCCGCTCTCGCTCATCGCCGCGACGCCGGCGACAAAGGTCGTCTCGCCGAGCGAGCGCGTCTCGGCCGGCCCGTCGGCGCGGTACATCTCGCGGCATTCGAGGAACACGGTCGCGCGGATGTTGTGGCCGCTCGACAAATCCTCGACCAGATCGTGCAGCAGATAGCGGCTCCCCGGCCGGTCCCACAAATGATGATGCGGGTCGATGATCGGCCGATCCGGCTCCAGCGCCGCCTCCTGGGTCGCGGCGAGCCAATCCTTGCGGATCGGCAGATGGCGCTGCGGTGCGGTGGTCGACTGCATGCGGTTCCTCCCAATGGCCGAACGTTTGGTCAAGTCTGCGATGCCGGCGCGGCGAATGCTATGGTTTTGATGCGTCAGCGGGCCGAATTCGGGGGTAGAACGAAAGGCAATTTCACCTTACATTAGGGGAATTCTCCCGAGGAACCCAAGATGAGCGCGACACTCACGGTCACTTCCAAAGGTCAGGTGACGCTGCGCAAGGAACTGCTGCGGCATTTGGGGGTGCGTCCGGGCGAAAAGGTCGAGATCGACTTGTTGCCCGACGGCCGCGCGGAACTTCACGCCGCCAAAAAAACCGGCTCGATCGAGGATTTCATCGGTTGCGCCTATCGGCCCGGAACCAAGCCGCGGACGATCGAGCAGATCAACGAGGCAATCGCCAAGGGCTGGGCCGGCGAATTATGAAGGTCACGGCTGACACGAATGTACTTGTCCGCGCGGCGGTGCTGGACGAGCCGTCTCAGGCAGAGCGGGCCGCCGCGCTGCTGCGCGATGCGGAGCTGATCGTAGTGACCCTGCCGACGCTGTGTGAGTTCGCCTGGGTGTTGCGTGGCGCGTATCGATGGACGGCGCGTGATATCTTCGGTTTCATCAGGAGCCTTATCGCCAGTCCCGCGGTCCGCGCTGACCAACCGGCGGTGGAGGCAGGGCTTGCGATGCTCGACGCCGGCGGCGATTTCGCCGATGGGGTCATCGCCTTTATGGGGCGTCAGATGGGTGGTATGGTCTTTGCCAGCTTCGACCGCAAGGCGGTCGCGCTGGTCGCGGCAGCCGGCGGCGAAACCCTCCTGCTCGAGGCCTAAACTTTCGCCAGCACCCGTTCGCGGAACCCGGTCATCTCGGCGACGACTTCGCCCTCCTCCGGCCGCTCGAAGTCGAAGTCGATCGCGGTGACGCCCACGTCTTGGAGTGCATGGATGTCGCCGATGATGTCGCCGTCGGTGCCGGAGAAAAGGCGCCGCTCGCCGTCGCTGGCGAGGGGCGGCAGAGCCGAGCCGGTGCGCTTGACACGATAGGTCAGCGCCACCGCCTCGGGCGCGCGGCCGGCGGCGGCGGTGACCTGGCGCAAGCGGGCGACACCGGCGCGATAGCGCGGCAGGCTGTCCAGCAAATGCTGGTTGTTGGTGCCGATCGGATACCAGGCGTCGGCCAATTTGGCGGCCCGGCGCAAAGACGGGCCGCTTTCGCCGCCGACCCAGATCGGCAGCGGGTTCTGCGCCGGCTTCGGGTCGAGCACGAGCCGGTCGAACTGCACGTATTTGCCGGCGATCGTCGGCTTCTCTTCGGTCCACAGCCGGCGGAACGCAGCGAGGTATTCGTCGGTGACGGCGCCGCGCTCGGCGAACGGAGTGGTCACCACGGCGTCGAATTCGGCCTTGAGCCAGCCGGCGCCTATTCCTACCGTGAGCCGGCCGCCTGAAAGAACATCGATCGTCGCCAGCGTCTTCGCGGTCAACACCGCCGGCCGGTGCGGCACGACCATTACCGCGAGCACGAGGCGCAGCCGCGACGTTGCCGCGGCGAGATAGGCGGTGCAGGCGAGCTGCTCGTGGCGGTACTGCGTGTCGTGGGAGTAGAACGCGCCGCTTTCGGAATAAGGGTAGCCCGGCTCGGCCATATCGGGCAGGACCAGGTGGTCGGTCACGGTCAGGTAGTCGTAGCCCAGCCTCTCGCCTTCGCGCGCGATGCGGGTCATGATCTCGGGCGCGGCCAGCGCCCCGCTGATCGGCAGGTTGAACCCGAACTGCATGAATACCTCCGCGTTGTTCTCGCTCGCGACCCGCGACGTGCTGTTCGGGATGAACGCGCTGACGCTGGGCGGCTTTGTGCTGATGGGGATCGGGCTCAACCTCAGCCGCGCCCGGCGCATCCGGCCGCCGCTGGCGTTCGCGCTGATGGGGGTCGGCACGCTCCTCGTCTTCGCCGGGGTCTATACGATGCAGCAGGCGGGTTGAGCTAGACTGCTTCGAGCTTCGTGTGTGGGCTCGGCGGCAATTCGACCGCAATAGCGTCGCCGGGACGGATTTCGCCGCCGACGATAACGATACCCATGATCCCGGCCTTGCGCACGAGATTGCCCTCGGCGTCGCGGTCGAGCGTCGCCGCCATCAGCCCGGGGCGGAGGCCGTTGAGCTGGTGGCACGGGTTGCGCAACCCCGTCACCTCGACCACCGCCGCCGCGCCGAGCCGCAACCGCGCCCCGGTCGGCAGGCCGAGCAGGTCGACCCCCCGCGTCGTTACGTTCTCGCCCATCTCCCCGGGCGCCAGCTCTAACCCGGCCGCGCGCAATTCGTCATGCAGCTCGGCATGGATCAGGTGCACCTGGCGGAGGTTCGGCACGGTCGGGTCCTTCGCCACGCGCGAGCGATGCTTGACCGTGACCCCCAGATGCGCATCGCCGTCGACCCCCAGCCCTTCGCGCAGCGTGATGCTGCCCTCACGGGGCTTCGACATCGTGTGCGTCCCGCTGCGGCTGACCGCCGTCACTACCCCGGTCATCGTCTGCACCTATGCCGCCAACGCTTCGGCGCGGCGGAGAAAGCTGCGGCTCGGGGTGCTACGGGGGCGGGTGCCGAGGCGCTCGTGTGCGAGTGACAGGGCGATGTCGCGGCGGCCGGCGCGGATCGCGGCCTCGGCGAGCGTCCAGGTGACGACGTCGCGCTGGGCATGGCTGCCGCCGATCTGCCAGAGATCGGTGCGGGTTTTCAACAGCGGCTCCATGGCCGCATCGTAGGCGCCGCGGCGGAACGCCATCAGCCCCTCGACGACCGGAACGCCGACCGCGCGATAGAGCCCGGCAGCCTCGACCGGGCTCGCCGCCGTGTCGCGCATCGCCGCAAGGCGGCGCTCGACCAGCGCCTCCCGCCCGGCGCCGAGTTCCGCCATCGCGGCGTGGATGTCGGTGAAGACGAGGCATTTGCCGTCGGCATGGCCTTCCCACAGCCCCAGCAGCTCCTGCCAGCGCCCGCCGATGTCGCAGCCGAGCGTGTCGAGCCGCCACAGCAGCGCCGAGGCGTTGGTCAGGCTGTTGCCAAGCCGGCGCTGCGTCGCGCGGATCGGGCTGTCATAAAGCGCGAGCGCGGCCTCGTACTGCCCGAGCTCGAGGTGGAACAGTGCCCGGTGCCACCAGATATGCACCTGGTTGGTGTGGGTCGGGGTCGACCACAGGGGTTCGCGCGCCGCCATCCAGCCGAGCCCGTCTTGCGGCCGGCCGGTCATTTCCATGACGTGCGAGACCGTGTGGTGCGGCCAGAAGCTGGTGGGTTCGAGCTCGGCCGCCTCGCGCGATTCGGCCTCGGCCCGGGCATAGTCGCCGGCTTCCTCGGCGCCAAAGGCATGATAGGCGAGCATCGTCGCATAGCCCGGCTGGTCCTTCGTCCAGCGCGGCAGCGCCCGCGCCGAGCGGTCCCGGACCCAGGGGAAACGGCCGAGGAAGCCATCGGCGAGCGCCGCCGCCTGATGCGCCAACAGGTCATACGGGTGGCTCATCAGGTGCCGGTCGAGCACCGCGACCGCGGCGGCGCGGGCGCCGTCGGCCTGATGCGACACGGCGGCGAAATGCGCCTCCTCGCGCTCGTTCTTCGGCAATGGCCGGGCCGTCTCGATCAGCGCCTTGGCCTGGATCATCAGCCCCGGGTCGTTGGCCATCGTCAAAAGCCAGGCCTTGCCGAGATGCGCCATGACAAAATCCGGCGACTCCTCCCGCGCCATGTCGAACGCGCCGACCGCGTCGCCGTGGACGAGGGTGAACGCGCGGATCGCCTCGTCATAGGCGGCGACGGCGGTGGGGGTCGCGCCGGAAAGGGCGTGGCCTTGGGCGTCCTGGCTCATGGCGGCTCCGCGGTAGGAATGGTGCCCCGAGTCGGATTTGAACCAACGGCCTACCGCTTACGAAGCGGTTGCTCTACCGCTGAGCTATCGGGGCGAAAGCCATGCCGGCGAATGGCCTACTTAGCTCATTGTCGCTGCGCCGCCAAGCTGTTCGGCGGCGGCAGGCGCAGCGCGGGCGGTAGAGCGGGCGCGGGACCGGTCATGACCGGGCGCGGCGGCGCAGTGCCTTGCCGCCAGGCGAGCGTGTCGAACCCGCCGCAATCGGGGCACAGCGCATGCCAGACCGGCCCTTCGCCGCCGCAGCTTGTGCAGACATAGCGCGGGTCGGGCGGGGCGGTGACGGCGCGGTCGAGCCACTCGCGGGCGGCGGCCGAATCGTTGTGCTCGCTGTCTTCGAGCCGCGCCATCAGCCGGCAGAGGCGGCGCGAGGGGCCGGGCGGCGGGGCGGCCGCGACCGCCAGTGCCAGGTGACGCCGCGCCTCGCCCCATAACCGCGCCGCGAGCGCTGCCTCGGCGACGATGACGTGGCTGTCCTCGAAATCCGGGTTCTCGCCGGCGAGGCGCTGGGCTGAGGCGAGCCGGGTCAGCGGCGCCTCGTCAGGGTGCAAGCCTTCGTAGAGCCGCGCCAGCTCGGGGTGCGGGGCGTTGCACCAGGCGCGCTCGATTGCCTTCCCGGCAGCGCGGGTGCGGCCGAGCGCGACCAGCGCCTCGGCCTCGCGGCACGATGGCGCGGCGCGGGAAGGGGTCAGCCTCACCGCTTGCGCTGCGAGCGAGGCGGCCGTGCGCAACTCGCCGCGCCGCTCGGCCGCCCGACTCAGCTCGACGAGGATCGCGCTGCGGTGCCGGCGGGCGCGCTCATTCGGCACGATATGGCGTCGCGCGGCGTCGGCCAGCGTGTCGCGCGCCTCCTCCCAGCGCCCGCCGCGCAATTGCAGGTCCAGCACGCCCTCGACCGCCCAGGGCAGGAGCGGCCGCAGCCGGCGCGCACGCTCGGCGAGGTCGAGCGCGGCGGCATGGTCGCCCGCGCGCATGGCCTCGATAAAAAGCCCGCGCAGGCCGAGCAGCGCGGTCTCCGGTTGCTCCAGCATCGCGGCTTGCAGCCGGTGGGCGGCCGCCCCATCGCCGTCAAGCTCGGCCGACTGTGCCGACAGCGCCAAGGTCAGCGGCGCGTCGTCGAGCAGCGTCGCCGCGCGGCGGGCGGCGCGCTGGGCTTCGAGCGAATCACCGGCGGCGAGCGCGGCGAACCCGCCGGCGAGCGCCGTATACCCAGCCCGCAGCCGCCGCTCGCGCCGGCGTCGCCCGAAACTGCCCGGCATCCGCACCAGTCCGCGCATGATCGAGCCCAGCGTCAGCAGCACCGCGACGATCGCGAACACCGCCGCGACGAGGACCCCGACCGAGCTTTCGATCTCCCACCCCTGCCAGGTGATGTCGACCTGCCCCGGATGGTCGGCGACATAGGCCGCCGTCACGACGAACACCGCGATCAGGATCAGCGCGATCGGAATGCGCATCAGCCGGGCGGCTTGGTGTTGGCGGCGTTGCCGAGCCGCGCCGCCAGCAAGGTGGTGATCTTGTGCAGCGCCTCCTCGACCTGCAGCCGCGCCGTCGCGAGCTGCAGCCAGGGTTTCGCCGTGTCGGCATCGGACAGCTTGCGCACAGCATCGACCGCGCTCGCGAGATCACCCTGCGCCATCGCCTTCTCGGCGGACGTCATGGCGATCTGGTCGGGGGTCTGCCCGGCGCCGTCGATCCGACGGATCGTCACCAGACCGCGCAGTTGCGCCCATACCCGGCCGGTCCACCCGTCTTTGGCCGGAGGTGCCGCGACTGTTGCGACCTTGCCGGCGAGCGCATGCAGCTCACGCGCGAGAACCGCGCGGCTGGCGACGCCGTCGATCGCCGGCTGCTCCAGCGGTGCGGCGGCGGCGGCGAGCTCGGGCCGGGTTTTGGCGAGCGCGGCGAATTCCTCGTACTCGGCCGGGAACGGGTGGGCGATGCGCACGGCCTCGCCGATCTGCAAGGAGAGCAGCGCCAGCGCCGCGTCGGTCGGGTCGCCGGCCTGCCGCGCCTGGACGGTCTTGTCGAGCGCGTCGAGGCGGGTCGATACCCCCGCGATCTGCTGCTGGATGCCGGACAGGTCGGGTGGTGGCGGCGGCGGCTTGGTTTCGAGCGCGTGGATGCGCTGGTCGAGTTGGCCCAGCGTGCTCTTTTCGGCGCTGCCGGCAGTGGCGAGCGCCTTGCTCTGTCCGGCCTGGGCCGCCTCGACCCGATCGAGGCGGGCCGCGAGCGCCTGGACCTCGTCGCTTTTGGCCGACGAACCCCAAGGCAGCGCCGACATCAGTTCCGGCGTCCAGAACACCGCCGCCGCGATCACCGCGACGACGACTGCGAGGCCGATAGCCAATACCAGCGCCGCGCGGCGTCGCCGCTGCACCGGCGCGGGTGGCGGCGGCAGGGCAGGCCCGGCGACCGGCTCCGCGATCGGCTCCGCGATCGGCTCGGTCATGGCGCCGCGGTCTCGATCAGCGCGTCGACCCGGTCGATCAGCGCATCGACCCGGTCGAGCAGGGCCGCCTGGGTTGGAATGGAGGCGACCGCGCGCTCGCGGAAATTCAGTCGAATCAACGCGGCGTCGGCGGCCGGGCTGATCGACAATGCGATGACCGTGCCAAGTCCATTGGCAATGCCGCCGGCGATGGCCAGGCGAGCGAAGATCGCGGCGGTGCGCGGCGAAAAGAACAGCGCCAGTGAAATTCCGCCATCCGCCAGCGCCGCCGTCGTGGCGGGGGTCAGCGCGGTCGCTGCCTGAGCCTCGTAGAGCACGGTCCGCTCGATCGTGAAGCCGGCGGCCCCCAGATCGCCGGCGAGATCGCCCGCGACGGCCGTGCCCGCGA
The DNA here is from genome assembly GCA_036268075.1 of Allostellaceae bacterium. Lineage (GTDB taxonomy): Bacteria > Pseudomonadota > Alphaproteobacteria > ATCC43930 > CGMCC-115725 > DATARH01. The sequence continues at coordinate 68,401 of DATAUV010000140.1, forward strand.
CATGCAGAAGCCTTCCGTCGGCTGGCTTCAGCCGGCGGCGCACCAGCCTGGCCAGATCGCCGACATCGCCGCCGGCGCTCTCGACCTCGTCGAACCCTTCGGCACGCGCCCGGGCGGCGGTGGCATCGCCGACAGCGAACAGACGCATCGCCCGCTCCACGGTCGCTGTGGCGAGGGCGCGCACGCCGTTGGCGCTCGTGCACAACACCGCCTGCACCCCGGCAAAATCGGGCGCCGGCCGGCCGAGCAGGCGGATTTCCAGCAGCGGCTCGATCACGGCCTCGATCCCGCGCCGCGCCAGTGCCGCGGTCAGCTCGCCCGCCTCGGGCCGAGGGCGGGTGACGAGGGCGCGGAGCGGGGGGCGTTTGGGGATCGCCGGCATGGACCTTCATCGCCTAAGATCGCGCGCGACACAAGCCGCGGCGGCGCTTTGCCGTCGCCGAAACGGAGTAGGCGATGCCCCTCACGCGCGAACTCGGCGATTTCGTCGCCGGCCTCGGCTTTTCGCAACTGCCGGCGGAGGCGGTCGAAACCGCCCGGCTCGGCTTTATCGACACGATCGCGACGATGATCGCCGGCTCGCGCGACGACGCGCCGCAGATCCTCAAGCAGGCGCTATCCCCGCCGCCCGGCCCCGCGACGCTTTACTTCGTCGGCGAGACCGCGCCCGCGCCCGAGGCCGCCTGGATCAACGGCACCGCCGCTCATGCGCTCGATTACGACGACGTCGCCGTGCGCGGCCATCCCTCGACCGTGCTGGTGCCGGCGATCCTCGCCGAGGGCGAGGCGCTGGGGGCGAGCGGCAACGCGATGATCGCCGCCTATGTCGCCGGCTATGAGGCCTGGGCCGAGGTGGCGAACCGCGACCCCGGCCATCACCACAAAAAAGGCTGGCACCCGACCGGCATCTTTGGCGCCATCGCGGCGGCGGCGGCCTGTGCCAATCTGCGCGGTCTCGATGCCGGGCAGGCGACGATGGCGGTGGCGCTGGCGGCGTCGCAATCGGCGGGGCTGATGGCCAATTTCGGCACGATGACCAAGCCGTTCCACGCCGGCCGGGCGGCGCATTCGGGGCTCATCTCGGCGCGGATGGCGGCGGCGGGCTTCACCGCCGCGGCGGATGCGATCGAGCACCCCCAGGGTTTTCTCTCGGCGGTATCGCCCGACGGTCTCGCCGATCGCGAGAGTCCGGCGCGGCTCGGCCAGGATTGGCACATCGTCAAGAACCGGCTGAGCATCAAGAAGTATCCGGCCTGCTACGGCCTCCATCGCTCCCTCGACGGCATGCTGGACCTCCTCGACAAGCGCCCGCTCAAACCAGAACAGATCGCCCGCATCACCGCCTCGATCAGCAAGACGCGCTCGCTGATCCTCCGAAACCATCGGCCGCAAACGGGGCTCGAAGGCAAATTCAGCATGGAGTTCGCGATGGCCGCAGCGGTCATCGCCCGTCGCGCCACCCTCGCCGAGTTCACCGACACCTTCGTCCAGCGCCCCGACGTGCAGGCGCTGATGCAAAAGGTCGAGATCGAGACGCACGAAAACTATGATCCCGAGGTGCCCGGCGCGGCGGTGTTCGACCAGGTGCGGGTCGAGTTGGTCGATGGCGGCCGGCTCGACAGCGACGAGGTGCGGCGGGCGCGCGGAGCCGCCGAATTGCCGCTTTCCGACGGCGAACTGTTCGTGAAGTTCCGCTCCTGCCTCGACGCCGGCGGCGCCCGGATCGCGCCCGAGGTGCTGTTCGGCCGGCTGAAAAACCTTGAGCGCCTGTCGGCACGGGAACTGACGGCGATCGGATAGCGATGCGGCTCTGGCTCCTCATCGCGGCGCTGCTGGCGGCCATTCCGGCCTATGCGGCCGATCCGGCGGCCACACCGGCGCCGACGGTGCTGCACCTGACGCAATCGGCCGAGCGGCGCCTCACCCGCGACCTCCTCCACGTCGATTTGCGCGCGGAGGCAAAGGGCGCCGACGCCAAGACCGTCCAGGCCACGATCAACCGCACAATGACCAAGGCGCTGGTCGAGGCGCGGCAGGTCGCCGGGATCGAGGTCGCGACCGACAGCTATACCGTCCACCGCGAGACGCCGCAAAACACCCCGCCGGACTGGACGGGCAGCCAGTCCCTGCTGCTGAGCGGCACCGACTCCGCCGCGCTGTTGACGCTCGCCGGGACGCTGCAGGGCGAAGGGCTCGCCATGTCGAACCTCACCTACGAGGTCTCGCCGGCGACCATCCGCGGCGCCGAGAGCGCGCTGACCGCCGAGGCGCTGTCGGGGCTGGAGCAGCGCGCCGCGGCGATCGCGCAGCAGCTTCGCATTTCGGTGCTGGGCTACCGCGATCTCACAATCGGCAACGCCGAGACCGGCGGGATGCCAATGCTGCGTTTCGCCCCGTCCGCCGCCGCGCTGATGCCCGCGCCGGTCGCGGCGGCGGGCGAGGCGACGGTACGCGTGACCGTCAACGCCGACATCCTGCTGGGCGCGAAGCACCCGTGAGCGGCAGCCGGCTGCCGGTCCCGCCGCTCCTCGTCATCTCCGACCGTACGCAGGCGCGGCGGCCGCTTACCGAGGTCGCCGCGGCTGCCTTCGCCGGCGGCTGCCGATGGTTCAGCCTGCGCGAGAAAGATTTGTCGCCCCCCGAGCGGCGCGCCCTCCTCGCCGAGCTGATCGCCCTCGGCCGGCCCTTCGGCGCGACGGTCGGCGTGCATGACGACATCAGTGCCGCCCTCTCCACCGGCGCCGGCGCGGTGCATCTGCCCGGCGGCGGCGACCCGAAGGCGGCCCGGGCGCGGCTGCCCAACGCGCTGATCGGAGTCTCGGCGCACGACGCCGGGGAGGCCGCCGCGATGATCGCGGCCGGTGCAGACTACGTCACGATCAGCCCGATCTTTCTGACCGACAGCAAGCCCGGCTACGGTCCTGCCCTGGGGTTGGATGGACTCGCCGCCGCTGTCGCGCTCGCAAACGGCCCGGTCGTCGCCCTCGCCGGCATCACCCCCGCCAACGCCGCGTCATGCCTTGCAGCCGGCGCCGCCGGGATCGCCGTGATGGGCGAGATCATGCGGGCCGATGACCCCGAACGTGTGGTCCGCGACCTCGTCGACGTCTTCGCCTAGCGCAGAGGCCCCCGCGCGCCGCCGTCGTTGCGGCGAGCGGGGCGACGCGGCAATCTCGACGGATTGCCGCGCTCGCAATGACACCCAGCAAAGGGCGAGAACCATGGATGTGGATTATGTCGTGATCGGCGCCGGGTCGGCGGGTTGCGTGGTCGCCAGCCGGCTTTCCGAGGATGGCGCCAAGGTCGTGCTGCTCGAGGCGGGCCCGCCCGACCGCGACCCGATGATCCATATCCCGGCCGGCGTGTTGAAGGTGCTCAACAACGCCAGGATCAACTGGAACTACATGAGCGAGGGCGAGCCGGGGACGAACGGCCGGCAGCTCCAATGGCCGCGTGGCAAGACGCTCGGCGGCACCAGCTCGATCAACGGCATGCTCTACGTGCGCGGCAACCCGGCCGATTACGACGGCTGGGCGCAGATGGGCTGCCGCGGCTGGAGCTACGACGACGTGCTGCCGTTCTTCCGCAAATCGGAGACCTATCGCGGCGGCGGCGACCCGGAATACCGCAGCAAGGGCGGTCCGCTGATCGTCGAGGATTACCGCACGATCCTCGACCTCACCCACAAATTCGTCGAGGCGGCGCAGCAGGCCGGGTTCGAGTTCACCCCCGACTACAACGGCAAGCAGCAGGAGGGGGTCGCGTATTCGCAGATGACGCGGCGCGGCAAGTGGCGCGGCTCGACGGCGCAGACATTTTTGCGCGAGGCGCGGGGCCGCGGTAACCTGCGCGTGGAGACCGACGCGATCGCGACCCGGCTACTCTTTGACGGCAAGCGCTGCACCGGCGTCGCTTATCGCCAACGCGGGGCCGAGAAGCAGGAGATCGCCACACGCGAGGTGATCCTATGCGGCGGCGCCGTCAACTCGCCGCATCTCCTCCAGATTTCCGGGATCGGCCCCGCCTCGCACCTGCAATCGATCGGGGTGCCGGTCGTGCATGATCTGGCGGGGGTCGGCGCCAACCTCAACGACCATTACGTCGTGCGCATCATCCACCGGGTGCGCGGCGCCGTGACGATCAACCAGCTCGCCCGCGGCGCGCGGCTCGTGCGCGAGATCGGCAAGTTCTTTACGATCGGCACCGGCGCGCTGACCTTTGGCGTGACCTCGGCGATGGTGTTCTGCCGCAGCCGCGAGGGGCTATCGAGCCCGGACCTGCAATTGCTGTTCACGCCGGCAAGTTACGCCCAGGGCGTGTTCCGCCAGTTGGAGCGGGCGCCCGGAATGACCGTCGCGGTGTGCCCGGTGCGCCCGGAAAGCCGCGGCACGATCATGGCGCAATCGCCCGATCCGCTGACCTATCCGGCGATCCGCCCTAACTACCTGTCGGCGCCGAGCGACCTGCGCGTGCTGATCGCCGGGGTCAACCATACCCGCCGCATCTTTTCGCAGCCGGCGATGGCGCCCTATACGGTCGAGGAGACCGTGCCGGGCCCCGACATTCGCACCGACGACGATTTCGGCCAGTTCGCCCGCACCAACGGCACCAACGTTTTTCATCCGGTCGGCACCTGCAAGATGGGCACCGACCCGATGGCCGTCGTCGACCCGCGGCTTCGGGTGCACGGCATCGCCGGGCTCCGGGTCATCGACGCGTCGGTCATGCCGGGGGTGACGACCGGCAACACCAACGCGCCGACGATCATGATCGGCGAAAAGGGCGCGGCGATGATTCGCGAGGACGCCAAGGCGGCCGCGTAATCAAGTCGCCAAGTCGAGGTGCAGCACGATCATTAACAGCGTCATGCCGACCGCGGCCGCGGCGATCGGAAGGATGATCTGCGTCGCGGCGTGCGTGCCGTGCAGGCGGCTGCCCCAGGTGTCGAACTCGCCGTCGAGCCAGGCGCCAAAGCTTCGGCTCCGGCCTTTGTCGAGCCCGCTCATGCGGTTGCGGCGTGAGATGCGCCATAAGGCGGCAACCAGCCCCATCGTTACGACCAGAAAGAACGTAACCATGCCCAGCGCAATCGCGCTGTAGCCGCCGGCAACAAAACCCCAGGCTGCCAACAGCATCCACAAGACCAATCCGAGCATGATCTTGTAGACGGCCGGATGTAATCGGGCCATGTCGCGTTGATCAGGGTTCGTATGCATCGTATTCATTGCATATATTCCGACAGTTTAACGAGGTGGGGAGATTTTCCCTCTGCTTCGTTAACGCTTCGGCTGGCGCTTGTTCCCTCGGATCGGCACCGCGACCAGGCTGCCGACCATCAGCGAGATGCCGCCGACGAGCAGCGCCAGCGAGAAGCTGCCGGTCGCGCCGCGCACGGCGCCGAAGAAATACGGGCCGACCCTCAAGGTGTTTTGTTCACCACAGAGGCACGGAGGCCACGGAGAAGGATAGAGAAAGCAAAGGTCGCAGGGCATCGGTGGGCGCCGAGCGCCTCCTCCCCTGTCATTGCGAGCGAGGCGAAGCAATCTAGACCCGCAGGAGATTCTTCCGCCCGAGATTGCCGCGTCGCTGCGCTCCTCGCAATGACAGCCGAGGATCAGGTCCCTCCGCGACCTTTGCTTTCTCTATCCTTCTCCGTGGCCACCGTGCCTCTGTGGTGAATCTTCTTCTCTCCCGCGCTACGCGCTCAGGTCAGTTGTAGACCGGCTTCACCCCCGGCACCGGCGAATGGCCGAAGCTGCCGAGGTTGAGGATCGCGTCCCGGCCGCCATAGGAGGCGATGCGGGCGCGCTGGTCGGCTTTGGCGAGCGCGTCGGCGGCGTCTGGGTCGACCACCGCGCGCAGCTCGCGCTCGCATTGGGCGGTGAGACCTTGCCAGGCGGGCTCTCCGGCCAGGTCGTGCGCTTCCTGCGGGTCGGCGTCGAGGTCGAAAAGTTGCGCCGGCATCCCCGCGTAATAGACGTATTTGAACGGCCCCTTGCGGATCAGGAAGGCCCCGGTCGCGGCGCCCGCCGCGTGGTACTCGCAGAGGATCGTGCGCTTGGGCGCCTCGCGGGCGATCCGGTCGAGCGGCAGGCCGGGAAGGTCGCGATCCGCGGGGTTGGGCGCAATCCCGGCCCAGTGGACGATCGTCGGAAAGATGTCGACGAGCGAGACCGGCTCGCGGCACACCTGACCCTCGGGCAATCCCGGCCCGGCGGCGATCATCGGGATGCCGGCGGACTCCTCGTACATCGTCGACTTGCCCCAGAGGCCTCGCGTTCCGAGATTATCGCCGTGGTCGCTCGAATAGATGATCCGGGTCGTGTCGGCGAGGCCGCTTTCCTCGATGGCCGCGACAAGCCGCCCGACATTGTGGTCGACATAGCTGACCAGGCCGAAATAGGCCGCGATCGCCCGCTCCAGGCTGCCCGGGTTCGCGGCGAACCCCTTCTGGTATACCTGGCACTCGCGGATCGCCCGCACATAGGGGTGGTCGGGCCATTCGGCCGGGTCGTACTGCGCCGGCCGCGGCATTTCGGCCTCGGGATAGAGCCCGTACCATTCCGGCCGCGCGATCAGCGGGAAATGCGGGCAGACGATCGACACGAACAGCGCCCAAGGCTTGCCCCCGGTGGCCCGCGCCCGCGCCTTGATCCACTCGACCGCCGCGTCGGTGATGCGGCCGTCATAGCCCTGGTAGTCGCTGTCGCCGGGGCCGGCGTCTTTCGCCAGCCGCAGCGCCGCCCTCCGCTCGACCAGCGGCTCGCGCAGCCAGCCCGCCGGGTCGCCGATGCCCTCGACGACGTGCAGCGGCATGACCTCCTCGGTAAAGCCGTTGTCGTCGTCGATGCTGCGGAAATGCAGCTTGCCGATCGACACGCATTCGTGCCCGGCCTGCTTCAGCCGGTGGTGCCAGCTCGGCACCGACCCGTCATAGGGGATGCCGTTGTCCCAGAACCGGATCTGGTGCGGATACCGCCCGGTCGCGAGACTTGCGCGCGACGGCACGCAGATCGGCGAGTTGCAATAGGCGTCGGAAAACCTGACCCCACGTGCCGCCAGCCGGTCGAGGTTCGGCGTGCGGATCATCTTGTGGCCGTAGCAGCCGAGCACGCGGCGGCTGTGCTCGTCGGAGAAAATGAACAGCGTGTTGGCGGGCGTCATCGGTTCACCAGAAAGACCAGAGGCGCCCGAAAGCTACTCTTTACCCCAAGCCCCGCAAAGGAGGGCGGAAGGACGCGAAGGAGAGCCCGCCGCGTCCTGCGGCGTTCCGCTGGCCGGCTATTCGGCCGCCTGCATTACCCGCGCCTGCTTTGACGGGTCGGGGATTTCGAGGAACAGGGCACACACCACCGCCGAGATCACGCACAGAAAGGCGAGGCCATAGAGCCCGCCGGCGTAGCTGCCCGTCCAGTCCTTGACCACGCCGACATACCAGGGGCCGAAAAAGCCGCCGAGATTGCCGAGCGAGTTGATCCAGGCGATCGAGGCCGCCGCCGCCGTGCCGGTCATGAACATCGGCGGCATCGACCAGAATGGCCCTTTCGAGCCGTAAAAGCCGAAGGTCGCGATCGACAGCCCGACCATCGCCCACCACGATCCGATCGTCAGCCCGGCGATGACGAGGCCGATCGTCGACACGACGCACGCCGCCAGCAGGTTCCAGCGCCGCTCGTTCATCCGGTCGGAGATGAGGCCCCAACCGACGAGGCCGATCCCGCCCGAGATATAGGGGATCATCGTCAGCCAGCCGACCGTCATGTTGTTGGTCACCCCGATCGATTTGATCATCTGCGGCACGAAAAACAGGATACCCAGACTGGCGACGACGATACCGAAATAGTTGAGCGCGAGCAGCAGCACCTTGGGATTGTAGAACCCCTCGAGGAAGCTGAACTTGCGCACCGCCTCCTTGGCCTTCCGTTCGGAATCGAGCTTCTTGGTTAGCCACGATTTTTCTTCGGCGGTAAGGAACTTCGCCTGTGCCGGCCGGTCAGTCAGCACGAACAAGGTGAGAAGGCCAATGAGCACCGTCGGAACGCCCTCGGCAATGTACATGATCTGCCAGCCCCTGAGGCCCCACAGCCCGTCCAGCCCCAAGAGCGCGGTCGAGATCGGCGCCCCGCCGGCCACCGCGATGGGCAACCCGACCAGAAATCCGGAGACGATGCGGGCGTGGTGATAGGTCGGGAACCAGTAGGTGAAATAGAGCACGATACCGGGGAAGAACCCGGCCTCGGCCACGCCGAGTAAAAAACGCAAGACGCCAAAGCTGGTCGATCCGGTGACCATGGCGGTGAGCCCGGCAAGGATGCCCCAGGTGATCATGATGCGGGCGATCCACAGCCGCGCTCCCACCTTTTCCAAGACGACGTTGCTCGGCACCTCGAAGATGAAATAGCCCCAATAGAACGTGCCGACGGCAAACCCGTATTCCGCGGCGGTCATCTTGAGGTCGCCGCGCATCGTCAGCGCCGCAAAGCTGCCGTTGATGCGGTCGATATAGGCCAAGAGATAGCTGAGGAGGGCGAAGGGCAGCAGGCGGACATAGATCTTCCGCATGCAAGATTTCTCAATCAAATCCATAACGTACTACTCCCGTCAACGCCGGCCGTCCGTCAGGGGCCGCCCCATTGACGGGAGTTTGTCATAGTTTATGAATCTTTAACATACCTAGCTGTGGATTTATGCAGGCAACAACTCAACCGGTCAGGTATTCCGCCCGACCTGCTTGCCCGCGCTCGTCCCGGCGATCTTGCCGAACACCGAACCCGACACCAGCCCGGTGCCGCCCGGATAGTTGTGATAGAACAGCCCGCCGACCAATTCGCCGGCCGCGTAGAGCCCGGTGATCGGCTTCTGCGCCGTGTCGAGCACGCGCCCTTCGAGGTCGATCCGCACGCCGCCAAAGGTAAAGGTGACGCCGCAGGTCGTGCAAAACGCCTCATAGGGCGCCTTTTCGAGCGGCATCGCCCAGTTGGTCTTGTCGATCGCGAGCCCCTTGGTGGTGCGCCCGTCCTTGACCGTCGGGTTGTAGGGGATGTCGCGCTGCACGGCGGCGTTGTAGTCGGCGATCGTCTTGAGGAACGCCGCCTTATCCACGGGCGCGTACTCGGCCATCTTATCGGCCAGCTCGTCGATCGTGTTCGCGGTGACCTTGGTCACCTGGCGGATGCGGTATTCGTCGCGCTGCAGATGGACCACCTGCTGGTCGAAGATCTGCCAGGCGAACTGGTGCGGCTGGTTGAGGATCTCGCGGCCGTATTTGGCATAGGTGTAGTTGCGGAAATCGGCACCCTCGTCGCAGAACCGCACGCCGTCGGCGTTGACCATGATCGCGAACGGGTAAGAGTGCTTCTGGAAATTGTCGCCGACGGCGAGGTCTCCGAATTCCGGCGCGTTGTAGTCCCAGCCGACCGCGTGGCAGCCCGACCAGTTGCCATACGACATCGCGCCGATCTCCAGCGCCATCTTGATGCCGTTGCCGGTGTTGAAGCGGGTGCCGCGCACCTTCGCGAGGTCCCAGCCGGGGCCGAGATAGCGGGTGCGCATCTCGGCATTGGCCTCGAACCCGCCGCAGGCGAGCACGACCGCCTTCGCCCGGATCTCGGTGGTCTTGCCCTCTACATTCGCGACGATGCCGTGGACCCCGTCATCGTCATGGATCAGATGCTCGCCGCGCGCCTCATAGGCGACCGTGATGCCGCGGTCCTCGGCCGATTTGAACAGCCCCTCGACGAGCCCCGGCCCGCCGCCCCAGGCTTCGAGCGCGAGCCCGCCCCAGAACACGAATTTTCCGTCATGCTTGAACGCTTGGCGCGAATACATCGGCGCGAAACGGATACCCTTGCCGCGCATCCACAGCAGCGTTTCCTGGCTCAGCGTGATGAGCTGCTCCGCCATGTCCGGGTTCGACTTGTAGTCGGTCAGCCGGCCGAGGTCGTCGTAGTATTTGTCCTGCGTATAGGTGCCGAAATCGCTGGTCGCGATCTCGGTCTCCGAGAGGTCGCAGAGCTTCAGCAGATCGTCGACGCCGTTATAGACGAACCGCAGCGCCCCCGCCGTATACCGGCTGTTCCCGCCGCGCTCGTCGAACGGCGCCGCCTCGAGCACCAGCACCCGCGCGCCATTCTCCTGCGCCGCCAAGGCCGCGCACATGCCGGCATTCCCCGCACCGACGACGACGACATCATATTCGCCCGAAATCATCCCGCTTCCTCCGCGAATTCGCTACCGCAACGAGTAGCGCGCGAACGGCAGCAAGGGCAAGACTCGTGCGTCTTGGGCGGTTATTGGACCGCGGGCGTCTCGCCCGCGACTGACCGACGATGCGGGCGAGACGCCTGCGGTCCAAGGTCTGCCACCTCAAGCCCCAACGCGGCGATCATCTCCCTGTCACCGTCGGCGTCGTTGTTGGCGGTCGTCAGGAGTTTTTCCCCGTAGAAGATCGAGTTGGCGCCGGCCATGAAGCAGAGGGCTTGGGCCTCGCGGCTGAGCTTGGCGCGGCCGGCGGAGAGGCGGACTCGGGCTTCCGGCATGGTAATACGGGCGGCGGCGCACATGCGCACGAGGTCGAGCGGGTCGATCGGCGGGCGGGCGGCGAGCGGGGTGCCCTTGACCGCGACGAGGGCGTTGATCGGCACGCTTTCGGGATGCGGGTCCATCGTCGCCAGCACTTCGAGGAGGCGCGCGCGGTCGGCGAGGCTTTCGCCCATGCCGATGATGCCGCCGCAGCACAGCGTGATCCCGGCGGCGCGGGCATGGCCGAGGGTTTCGAGCCGGTCGTTGTAATCGCGGGTGGTGATGATCTCGCCGTAGAATTCGGGGCTGGTGTCGAGATTGTGGTTGTAGGCGGTGAGCCCGGCCTCGGCGAGCTGTTGGGCCTGGTGCGGTGCGAGCATCCCGAGCGTCGCGCAGGCCTCCATGCCGAGGGCGCGCACCCCGCGCACCATCGCCAGCACGTCGTCGAACTCAGCACCGTCGCGCGCCTCGCGCCAGGCCGCGCCCATGCAAAACCGGGTCGCCCCGTGGTCGCGCGCCGTGCGCGCCGCCGCCAGCACGGCATCGACCGGCATCAGCGCCTCCTTGGCGACGCCGGTGCCGCGCGCGTAATGCGCGCTCTGCGGGCAATAGGCGCAGTCTTCCGGGCAGCCGCCGGTCTTGATCGAGAGGAGGCTCGCGAGCTGCACCGCGCCGTCCTGGTGCGCGCGATGCACCGTCTGCGCCCGGTACACAAGGTCGAGCAGCGGCGTCGTCAGCAGCCGCTCGATCTCGGCGGCGGTCCAGTCGTGGCGGATCGGGTCGGGCATGATGACGCTGTGTACTCCCTCGGGGTGCGGCATCATGGGCCAATTTTGCCTCGACGCGACACGCGGCTATTGTGATGCCGTCCAGGCGGTTGGGGCGGCAAGCACTTTTTCCGGTAGTCCAGTACGCGAGATATCCACGTGAGCAAGACAATCCCCGGTCCCGAGCGGATTAGCGCGCCGACCGCCGTGCCCCTCGAGGGGTGGGAGGTCGGGCGGGCGCGGTTCGGCCTGATCGGCATGACCCTGTTCGCGGTCGCGGTCGGGATCATCACGGGGATCGGTGCGTTCCTGTTCCGCGAGCTGATCGGGCTGGTCCACAACCTGTTTTTCCTGGGCCAATTCTCGTTCCCCTATAATTCGAGCGTGTTCACCCCCGACAGCCCGTGGGGGGCGTGGGTGATCCTGGTGCCGGCAGTCGGGGCGATCGGGGTGACATTCGTGATCAACCGGTTCGCCCCCGAGGCCAAGGGCCACGGCGTCCCCGAGGTGATGGACGCGATCTACTACAACGGCGGCCGCATCCGGCCGATCGTCGCGGTGGCGAAGTCGCTTGCCTCGGCGCTGGCTATCGGCAGCGGCGCGGCGGTCGGGCGCGAGGGGCCGATCATCCAGATCGGCTCGGCGCTGGGATCGACCCTCGGGCAGATCACGCGGATGAGCGCTGGGCAGCGCATCACCCTCGTCGCGGCCGGCGCCGGTGCTGGGATCGCGGCGACCTTCAACACGCCGATCGGCGGGGTGATGTTCGCGATCGAGCTGATGCTGCCCGAGGTCAGCGTCAACACTTTCCTGCCCGTGGCTGCCGCGACCGGGACCGCGACCTTTATCGGCCGCCTGTTCTTCGGCCCGCAGCCAGCCTTCAGCGTGCCGCCGATCGACGCTTTGCCGCCGGACCGGCCCTGGGCCGGGATCGCGGTGCTCGGGCTGTATGTGCTGCTGGGCGCGGTCTGTGGCGTCGCCGGCGCGGTCTTCATTCGCGCGCTGCATTTCGCCGAGGATGTATTCGACCGCGTGCCGGGCCGCTATTTCCGGCATTTCCTCGGCATGTTGATGGTCGGCGTGTTGATCTACGTGCTGCACCGCAATTTCGGCCACTACTTCGTCGAAGGGGTCGGCTACTCGACGATCCAGGCCATCCTAAACGGCTGGCAGGGGGCGGCCTGGCTGCTCGCGCTGCTGTTCGTGTGCAAGATGGCCGCGACCTCGATCAGCCTTGGCGCCGGCTCATCGGGCGGGATCTTTTCGCCCTCGCTGTTTATGGGATCGACGCTGGGCGGGGCCTTCGCCGCCGGGGCGGCGTTGCTGCTGCCGGGCGTGCCGATCGAGGTGCCCGCCTTCGCGATGGTCGGCATGGGGGCGATGGTCGGTGGCGGCACCGGCGCAGCGATGACCGCGGTGACGATGATCTTCGAGATGACGCTCGATTATCACATCGTGCTGCCGATGATCCTCGCCGTCGCGGCTGGGCTTGGCGTCAGGCGGGCGCTGTCGCGCGAGAACATCTACACGGCAAAGCTGGTCGGCCGCGGCCACACGATCCCAAAGGCGCTGCACGCCAACATGTTCCTCGTCCGCGCCGCGAGGGACGTGATGGCGCGCGACTTCCTCGTGGTGCCGGCCGAGCAGCGCCTCGACGCATTTCTGCGCCAGCCCGAGCATCGCGGCGCGATGCGGCATGTCGTGGTGACGCGGGGCGACCGCATTGCCGGGGTCGTCCGCGTCAACACCGCGCTGCGCGCCGGGATCGCCGAGGCCGAGACCGGGGTCACGCTCGGCGACGTCGCGCGGCGCGATTTCACCCTGGTACGCGAGGGCGACGTCGCCTTCGACGTGATCCGGCGGCTCTGGCGCAAGGGCGGCACGATGGCGATCGTCGTCGGCGCCGGGGCGACGCGGTTTCATGTGCCGCGCCCCGGCGATATCGTCGGAGTCATCACCAAGGAACATGTCGCCGACGCCATCGCCGGCGGAATCCAGCTCCATGCGCGCTAGTGCTATTCCGCCGCCTCCCGGCGCTCGTCGCGCGGCGGCTCCAGTTGTCGCGGCGGCGTCGGCGGCACGTCGGAGACGGTCTCGCGCGGCGGACCCATCAGCGCCGGCTGGAACAGCACCGCGGCGGCGAGGGTGCAGGCGAGCGCCAGCGCCATCAGTCCGCCCATGCTCGACATCCCGGGGTCCTTGGACAGCCACATGCTGCCGAACGCGGTCGCGGTCGTCGCCGCGCTGAACACCACCGCGCGGGTCAGCGCCGATTGCAAGAGGGCGGTGCGGCCGGCGCGCCACGCCATGATGTAGTAGATCTTGAACGCGACGCCGACGCCGAGCAGCAGCGGCAGCGCGATGACGTTGGCGAAGTTGAGCGGCGCGCCGATGAGGCCCATCAGCTCGAGCGTCACCGCGCCGGCGACGACGAGCGGCACCAGCGTCAGCAGCACGTCGCCAAAGCGCCGCAGCGTCACCCACAGGATCAGCGCGATCGCAATGAGCGCCAGCCCGCCGGCCTCGTAGAACGCGTGCAGCACCGTGTCCTTCGACTGGGTCAGCGCGATCGGCGACCCGGCCGCGTCGGGGGCGACCTTGAGAACGGCGTCGGCGAAGCGGCCGAGCGTCTTGGTGTCGTTCGGGTCGCCGCGCGGCACGATCTCGACGCGGGCGCGGCCATCCGGGGCGAGCCAGTCGCGCGACATCGCCGGCGGCAGCGAGGCGACGGTCACCGCTTCGGGCTTGACCATGTCGCGCAGGCGGTCGAAGTCGCGCTTGAGCGGCAGCGAGAAGACCGCGTCGGCACGCTTGCGGACGCTCGGATCGGCCTCGGCGAGCCGCTCCAGCCGGCGGGCAAGGCCAAACGCGGCAGCGCTGTCCTTATCGCCCTTGTCGCCTTTGTCGCCCTTGTCGCCCTTGCCACCCGTGGCGAGCGCTTCGAGATCGGCGACGGCCTGGCGGATCGCCGCGAAGGTATCGGCGTCACTCGCCGCCGGCTGGGTTTCCTTGGGATTGATCGCGATGTCGATAGCCGGCGCGGCGGCGCGGATCGTCTGCAGCTTGGGGTCCTGGTCCGGCGGGATCAGATTGTCGACGGACCGCGTGCCGGCGACCTCGGGCACGCCGCTGACGCGCTTCTCGTAATCGGGGACCGCGGCGAGCGAGGGCGCGATGACATCCGCCGCGTTGATCCCCAGCTCGGGCACGCGGGTCAGGTCGCGATAGGTCTCGACCGCCGGGTTCTTGGGGTTTTGCAGATGGATCGGGTCGAAGTCGAAGGTGATGCGGAACAGAAAGGGGATGCCGGCGAGGACCACGACGATCGTCCCGACCACGACGCCGATCCGGTGCCGCGCGAAAAACCGATCCGCCGGCGCCAGCGCGGTAAACCCCATCGGGTGCGGCTCGGGCGGCGGATTGATCGTCGCGAGCAGGGCAGGCAGCACCGTGATCGTGGCGAGAAACGCCACCAGCATGCCGACCCCCGCGATTTCGCCGAGCTCGGCGACGCCGCGATACTGCGTCGGCAGGAACGAGAAGAACCCCACCATCGTCCCGGCCGCGGCGAGCGCCAATGGACCGCCGATCCGCTCGCCGGTGCTGCGGAGCGCGTCCGGAATCTGCGTGTATTCATATCGTTGCGCGCGGTATCGCACGCTGAATTGCAGCGCGAAATCGGTGCCGAGGCCGACAAACAGCACGGCAAACGCGATCGACAGCAGGTTGAACGAGCCAACGAGCAGCAAGCCCAGCGCTGCCGTGATCGCAAATCCGACCGCCAGCGTCGCGACCACGCTGCCGATGATCCGCAGCGAGCGCAGCGCCAGCCACAATATCGCCAGCACCGCGACGATCGTGCCGACGAGGCCCGGGATCGCGCCGGCGCCGATCGCCGAGAAATTGGCGTCGTTGATCGGCACCCGCCCGGTCAGCCGCACCTGTGCGCCGAGGTCGGGGCCGAGACGGAGCTCGTCCACCGCCTCGTGGATCGCGGTGGTCGCGGCGTGCCCCGGCTGCACCAGCTTGAAGTCGAGCTTGGGATCGATCTCGATGAACTCGCGCCGTTCCGCCGGCGCCGATGGCTTGCCCGCCAGCAGGTCGCGCCACGAAAAGCTGGCGAAGTTGCCCGCCAGGACACTGTCGAGCGTCGTCGACAGCATCGCGATCGGCTGCGCCAGCGCGCTGGCCGGCAGCCTGCCTTCGCGCACCAGCCCGGCTCCCGCCGAGACGAGCTGCATGACGCCATGCAGCGTAGGATCGGCGGCGAGGAGGCCGATCGGCTTTCCCGCCTTCGCCAGTTGCTCGACCGTGCCTTTCACCTGGTCCGGCGGCAGGTAGAGCAGCGCGCTGCGGTCGACAAACGCGCCGCCACCCGGCCGCACCACCGCGGTGAATAGGTCGGTGCGCTGCTGCAGCCGGGCCACGAGCCGCTGGGCGGCCAGCTCGGTCAGCTCTGGGGTCGGCGCCTCGACGACGGCGATGATCTGGTGCGGCGGGAATGCGGCGGCATAGGCGAGCTGGTGCTGCTGCCATGCGAGATCGGACGGGAGTAGCCGCTCGGTGTCGGTGTTGACTGTGAAATTAGCCACCGCATAGCCGGCCGCCGCGATCCCGAGCAGCGCCGCGCCGACGATCACCGGCCACCGCCAGCGCGCGCAGAAGGTGACGATCCCCGCTATGATCGAATTCAGCATAGGCGCGCGCCACTTCCCCGCGACAATGGCCGGATCGTCGTCTAACGCCGAAAACCGGACGACGGTTGCGTGGGCGCCGCTAGAATGAGGGTCTTTAGCTGCCGATTCCGCCTTCGAGCAGGCGCTCTATCGACTGTTTCAGAGACGGCAGATCGTCCCGCACGATCCGCCAGGTCGCATCCGGATCGACCTCGTCGTATTGGTGCCTGAGAACATTGCCGAACGCGCGAATGGCCGGCCAGGGCTGTTCGGGGGTCAGCGCTTCGGCGTCGCTTCCGAGCCGGCGCGCCGCCTCGCTGATGATGAGCAGGGCGTGAAACAGGCGAACAAGGCCTTCTCGTCGGCCGCGAAGGTTGCGTTGTCGAAGCCGGCGGTGAAACGTTCGATCCGCGCGATGTTGTCGAGAATGTCCTGAAGCCGGCCGGCTTGGCGCTCAGAAGGCAAGCGCGGCATCACGGGCTATCTCGCGCCGCAAGCGATCCTTGCGGACCGGCTCGGCGACGAGATCGACCCGGCGGCCGAGCACCTCGCGCAGGTGCTCGCCCAGCGCGTCGAGCCGTCCGAAATAAGTGAAACCGCCTTCGCGAAACCTGGGATCGAGCCGGACCACTAGATCAAGGTCGGAGTCGCGGGTTTCCTCGCCGCGAGCGACCGAGCCGAAGATCGATACGCTTTCGATCCCGGCCGCCCGCAATTCGGGCTCGTGGGCACGCAAGAGGGTAAGGGCGTCGTCGCAGTTCATGGCCGAAAGGTAGGGCCGGCGCGTGGTATTTTCCACCTCTACCAGGCCGGATTGCGGCCCCAGGCGAGGAAGGCGTCGTTTTTGAGGTCGTGCTTGCCGTAGGGGAGGGGGCCGCCCTCGACGCGGACGACCGAGCCGCCGGCGGCTTCGAGAATCGCCTGTCCGGCCGCGGTGTCCCACTCCATCGTCGTGCCGAAGCGCGGGTAGAGGTCGGCGTCGCCGGCCGCGAGCACGCCGAATTTCAGCGCGCTGCCGCAACTGATCCGTGTGAGGATCGAGCGGCCCTGGAAGTATTCGGCGAGGCGGCGGCTGTTGTTGTTGGTGCGGCTGTGGATGACCGCGACGCCGGCCGGGGCAGGCGACCGGGCGCTGATCCTCTCGGGCGCCCCGCCGTCCCTGATGCGGATCGCGGTGCCGGGGCCGTGGGCGGTATAGGTCGTCGCGATCGCCGGGCCGTGGACGACGCCGAGTACCGGGCGGCCGTCCTCGATCAGGCCGATGCACACGGCGAACTCGCCGTTCTTGGCAACGAACTCCTTGGTGCCGTCGAGCGGGTCGACGCACCAGAACCGGGCGGCGGGCGGCTTGAACCCGTCTTCCGGCGCGGTCTCCTCCGAGACGATCGGGATGTCGGGGAATGCCGCGCTCAGCATCCGCACGATCACCCGTTCCGACGCGAGGTCGGCTTCGGTGACCGGGGTCTGGTCGCTTTTCTGCATGACCTCGAAGGGCTCTGCATAGACGCGCATGATCGCCTCGCCGGCCGCGAGCGCGGCCTCGGTCGCAATCTCCAGCAATTTGTCGCTCATGCCGCCTTCCTTGCCGTTGCCGCCAACATAGAACAATTTCCCGCCCGGTCGAATCACCCCTAAACTCGCGCCCATCAAGACGGACGGGAGACCGGAGATGGCGATCGCGTTGCGGGCGGCTTTGGCGGCGATCCTGCTCGTCTGGTTGACGCCGCTTGCCCAGGCGCAGCAGCTCCCCCGCGGCTCATACCTGCGCACCTGTCCCGAGGCGAGCGCCCGCGGCAACCGGCTCACCGCGGTGTGCCGCACCCGCGACGGCCAATTCCGGCAGACGACGCTCGGCAATATCGACCGCTGCGTCGGTGACATCGCCAATGTCGACGGCCGCCTCCGCTGCAATTACGGGGCGGCCCAACCGTCGCTGCCGGGCGGGTCGTACCAGCAGAGCTGCACCAATATCGGCATCGGCGGCAACACGCTGACCGCAACCTGCCGCACCATCAAGGGCCGCATGCAGCGCACCTCGCTCGCCAATGCCGACCGCTGCGTCGGCGATATCGGCAACAATAACGGCCGGCTCAACTGCAGGATGCGTTAGGGGGCGGTCACTGCGGTCGCGAGCCAGTCGGCGACCAGCGCGGCGATCTCGATGTTGTTCTTTTCCAGCATCAGCATGTGGCCGTTGCCCTTTATGCCACGGTCCTCGAGTCGGATGTAGGTCACGGGCACGCCGGCGTCGCTGAGATAGCGGGCCGTGCAGTGGTCGTAGACGGCGTGGTACGACGCCTCGCCGGTCAGGATCAGCACCGGCTTGTCGGCGAGGTTGACGAGGCGGCGGGCCGGCGCCTTCTGCCGCCAGCAGCGGATGAGGTCGGGGTGGTCGGGCTCGTCCTGTTGCTCGACGTCGAGCGCCTCGGGCGCGGCGGCCGGCGGATCGTAGGTCAGCGGCAGATCGGCGACGCCCCAAACCCGCCCTTTGCCGCCGAAGAGGATCGTGTTCTCCAGCGGCGGACCTGACGGCTCCAGCGCGACGACGGCCTTGACCAGGCGGGGCCGCGCCTCGGCGATGATCCAGCCGAACGTGCCGCTTTGCGAATGCGTCATCAGGATCGCCGGGCCGATCCGGTCGAGCAGCGCCGCGCCGGCGGCTTGAACGAGGCGCTGGATTTCGACCGCGTCCGCGAGAAACGGCACCTGCGTCGCCTGGAACGCGTCAAAGGCCGGGTCGCCCCGGTGGCCGGTGCCTGGCCATTGCGTGTGGAGCTTTGCCTGCGGCCAGCGCGGGTCGTCGGCCGAAGCGGTGAACAGCCATTCCTGCTGCGGCGCATTGAAACTCATCATCTCGCCGTCGATCCCCGGCTGCCACGCGGATCGGCCGCGCGCCGGCTGGTCGACGACATAGACCATATAGCCTTGTCCCACGAAATACTCGGCCCAGCCCATCCGGCCATCGGGGGTGCTGAGCCAGTTGGTGCCGGTCTGGCCGGCGCCGTGAAACATGACCAGGGGATACGGGTGGCGCGGTCGGCGCGGCACGAAGGCCTCGACATACATCTGCCCGTGCATGCGCTCCTCGCCGGGCGGGCCGGCATATTCGCCGCCGACAAAGAAATAGTCGCGGGAGGCAATCTCGCCGTGGTCCATTCGGGTTTCCCTTCGGGATATATTGACTTCGGCCGCGATCGGGCGCACCGATCCGGCATGTTTTTCTACCGCCTATAGGAGGCGATCATGGGTTCCCCGTCAAAGCTGTCGCATCTCGTCCTGCAGACCAACCGCCGGCCCGCGATGGTCGAGTGGTATTGTGCCGTGCTCGGCGCGGAATTGCTCTACGAGAACAAGTTCATCGCCTTTATCAGCTACGACGACGAGCACCACCGCGTCGCCTTCGTCGATCCCGGCCCCCTCGCCGACAAGGCGCCGGCCGAGGGCAAGACCGCGCGCGCCGGCGGCGAGGTGGGGCTGCATCACGTCGCCTTCACCTTCGCCGGGCCCGAGGCGCTGGCC
This sequence comes from Allostellaceae bacterium, assembly GCA_036268075.1. Taxonomy (GTDB): domain Bacteria; phylum Pseudomonadota; class Alphaproteobacteria; order ATCC43930; family CGMCC-115725; genus DATARH01. The sequence goes on from DATAUV010000140.1 coordinate 87,884, forward strand.
GACCACTACGTCGAGCTCAAGGGCCAGGGCATCAAGCCGCATCGCTGCGTCAATCACGGCATGACGACGTCGATGTACTACTACGACCCGGATCACAACCAGGTCGAGCTTTTGATCGACAATTTCCGCACCGCCCGCGAAGGCCAAGACTACATGCGGAACCGCTCGTCGAGTGACAAGAACCCGGTCGGCGTCGATTTCGACCCCGACGAGCTGGTCTCCCGCATCCGTGCCGGCAAGCTCGACCTCGACGCGCTGTCGCTGATCAACGCCTAGCTGTTCTCTCGTCCCGCGGCAGGCGGGTGATCCTGCCGCGGGCGATCAGGTGGGTGTCGAAACCGTTCGGAAACAGCCGCGCGATCGCCGGGTCGCGCACGTCGAGCCCGCCGGCATAGGCGCCGAACGCTGGCAAGATCAGCCGCCTGCCGTCGCCGACAAAACAGCGGCCATGCACCGAGCGCCCTCGCGCGCGCCAATATGCCTTCGGATGATAGTGGCCGCTGACCTCGCCCTCGTGCGCGGTCGTCATCGCCTCGTGGCGGAACGACAGCGGACCGATCGCGATCTCGCTGACGACATGCCCGCCGAGCGACGGCGGCGCCGGGTCGTGGTTGCCGGCGACCCACAGCCAATCATGCGCCTCGATGAGCGCGGCGAGCGCAGCCCGGTCCGCCCGGTCAAGCCGCCTCTCGGCGTCGCCATCGTGAAAGCTGTCGCCGAGGCAGATCACCCGCCGCGGCCGCCGCTCCCGCACCACCTCGCCGAGCCGCGCCAGCGTCGCCGCGGTATCGTAGGGCGGCAGCCCCGGATAACTCGACCCTTTCTCCAGATGCAGATCGGCGACCACCACCGCCTCAGCCGCCGGCCAAACCAGCGCCCCCGACGGATCGGGCAGCAGCGTCTCGCCGCAGAGGGTAAACGTCTGCTCGCAGGGCAACAGCGTGTCAGGCATCACGAGTACGAAGATAGAACATCACGAAGCGTGAGACCATCCGCAACTCAATCCCAACCCGTCACCCCGGCGAAGGCCGGGGCCCACGGTCAAGACGTCGAGCGGTCCATTAATGGGTCCCGGCTTTCGCCGGGATGACAGCTTGGGGAGCGTGGTGCGAATAGCCGATTATCTCCTCCGGCGCGCCCGCCGTCGCTTCGCGGATCACCTCCTCCGCCGCCTCGTCGAGCAATTGGTCGAGGGCCGAGCCGTAGACTTGCTCGCGCCCGATATCGAGGATCGCGGCGACGGCGAGCGGGGAGACGCGGTCGAGGCGGCGGTGGGCGATGCGGCCCTTGACGCGCGACAGCATCGCGCCGAGGCGGCGCACGTCGGTAAGGCCGGTCGCCGCGTCGGCGCGGGTGGCGCGCAGCAGCACGTGGTCGGGCTCGTGCCGGCGCAGCACGTCATAGATCAGGTCGGAGCTGATCGTGACCTGCTTGCGCGTCTTCTCGGCGCCGGGCTGCTTTTTCTCGATCAATCCCGCGATCACCGCGACGTTGCGGAAGGTGCGGCGGAGGAGGGACGACTCGGCCATCCACGCTTCGAGGTCGTCGCCGAGCATGTCCTCGTCGAACAGCGAATCGAGGTCGCCCGCCGGCTGCAGCGACCACACCGCGAGCAGATAGTCGGTCGCGACAAAGCCGAGCGGCGCATACCCCGCGCGCTCCATGCGGCGGGTCAGCAGCATGCCAAGCGTCTGGTGCGCGTTGCGGCCCTCGAACGGGTAGGCGACGAGGTATTCGCGGCCGTTGCGCGGAAAGCTCTCGACCAAGAGCCCGTCGCGCGACGGCAGCACCGAGCGCCATTCCTGCAGCCGCAGCCACTCGCGCACCGCCTCGGGGAAGGCGTCCCAATTCCGGTCATCGGAAAGGATCGCGCGGACGCCGTCGGCGAGATAGGTCGACAGCGGCAACCGCCCGCCGGCATAGGCCGGCACCTTCGGCGGCTCGTCGCCCTTGGCGCGGCTGGCGATGACCTCCATGTCCTTGATCATCTCGAAGCGCAGCCGCTGGCCGGCGAAGATGAACGTATCGCCGCGCACCAGCCCTTGCGCGAAATACTCCTCGAACTCGCCGAGCACCGGTCCGCGCCCGAGCCGCACCCTGAGCAGTGGCGATTCGACGATCGTGCCGATATTCATGCGATACCGCCGCGCCGTCCGCTCGCCGGCGACGCGGTAATGGCCGAGGCTGTCGCGAAAGAGGCGCCGCCAGCGCTCGTAGGTCCTGAGCGCGTAGCCGCCATGCTCGACAAAGACGAGCACGTCGTCGAAATCCTGGCGCGCGAGGCGGGCATAGGGCGCCGCGCTCGTAATCTCGGCGTAGAGGTCGTCGGCGTCGAACGGCGCGGCGCAGCTCATGCCGAGGATGTGCTGGGCCAGCACGTCGAGCCCGCCCGGCCGCGGCGGGTCGCCGTCGAGCGCATGGGCGCAGGTCGCTTCGAGCGCGGCGCGGCATTCGAGGAACTCGAAGCGGTTGGCCGGCGCCAATATCGCCCGGCTCGGCTTGTCGAGCCGGTGGTTGGCGCGGCCGATGCGCTGGATGAGGCGCGACACGCCCTTCGGCGCCCCCAACTGGATCACCAGGTCGACCGCGCCCCAATCGATGCCGAGGTCGAGCGACGAGGTGGCGACCACCGCGCGCAGCTTGCCCTCGGCGACCGCCTTTTCGATCCGCCGTCGCTGTTCGACCGCGAGGCTGCCGTGGTGCAGTCCGATCGGCAGGTTGTCGTCGTTGAGCCGCCACAGCGCCTGGAACGCGAGTTCGGCCTGCGCCCGCGTGTTGACGAAAACCAGCGTCGTCTGATGCGCCTGGATCGCGTTGTAGATACCCGGGATCGCGTGCATCGCCATGTGCCCGGTCCACGGCAGATAATCCTCGGTGGCGAGGATCGAGATTTCCGGCTCGGGCCCGGCCATCGCCTCGATGCGCTCGGCATCGCGGCCGAGATAGGCCTGCAACTCCTCGGGCCACGACGCGGTCGCGGAGAGCCCGACGCGGCGGGCCCGCGGTGCCAGCCGGGTCAGCCGCGCGAGGCCGAGCGCCAGGAGGTCGCCGCGTTTGGTCCCGATCAGCGCGTGCAACTCGTCAATGATCACCGCGCTGAGCTCGGCGAACATCGCGCCCGCATCGGGATAGGACAGCAGCAGCGCCAGCGATTCCGGCGTCGTCATCAATATTTGCGGCGGGTGTTGGCGCTGGCGCTGGCGCTTCGATGCCGGCGTGTCGCCGGTGCGTGTCTCGGCGCGGATCGGCAGGTCGAGCTCGGCGATCGGGCGTTCGAGGTTGCGGTGGATGTCGACCGCGAGCGCCTTCAGCGGCGAGATGTAGAGGGTGTGGAGGCCCTCGGTCGGGGTTTCGGCGAGCTCGACGAGGCTGGGCAAAAACCCCGCCAGCGTCTTGCCGCCGCCGGTCGGCGCGGTCAGCAGCGCCGAGCGGCCCTCGCGTGCGGCGCGGAGCATGTCGAGCTGGTGCCGGTGCGCAGCCCAGCCGCGCGCGGCGAACCAACGCGCAAAACGCGCCGGCAGCTCGTCGGTCACGCGCGGCGCGGCCTGCTCCCGGGTTCCCGGTGTTGCAAGATGTCGCTCATGCGAAACACCATCCCCGCCCCGCGTCGCGTCGTCAAGTTGACCTCCGGGTGGATTAGGTTGTTTACAGAGCGTGACGCGCGAATGACGGGGAATTAGATGCCAAAAGCGGTCATGTGCCGGGAATGGGGCGGGCCTGAAAGCCTGCGACTAGAAGAGGCGCCGTACCGGCCGCTCGCGCCACGCGAGGCGCGGATCAGGGTGCGCGCCGCCGGCGTCAATTTCGCCGACACGCTGATGATCGCCGGCAAGTATCAGGTCAAGCCGCCGTTCCCGTTCACCCCCGGCCTCGAAGCCGCCGGCGAGGTGATCGAGATCGGCAGCGGGGTCGGGCATCTCGAGGTCGGCCAGCGTGTGCTCGCCGTGATGCGCAACGGCGGCACCTATGCCGAGGAGATCGTCGCCAACGCCGACGCGGTCGTGCCGATCCCCGACGCGATGGACTACGTCACCGCCGCCGGGTTTCCGGTCGCCTACGGCACCTCGCATTTCGCGCTGACCCATCGTGGCAACCTCAAGGCCGGGGAGACGCTGTTGGTGCTCGGCGCGGCGGGCGGGGTCGGGCTCGCCGCGGTCGAGATCGGCAAGCAGATGGGCGCGCGCGTGATCGCCGCTGCCGGCGGCCCCGAAAAGCTGGAGATCGCGCGCGGCCGCGGCGCCGACGAGCTGATCGACTACAAGACCGAAAGCATCCGCGACCGGGTGCGCGAACTGACCGGCGGGCTCGGCGCCGATGTCGTCTACGACCCGGTCGGCGGCGACGCGTTCGACCAGGCGATCCGCGCGGTCAACTGGGAGGCGCGGATGCTGGTGATCGGATTCGCCTCGGGCCGCATCCAGCAGGCTCCGGCGAACCTGGTCCTGGTCAAGAACATCTCGGTGATCGGCGTCGTCTGGGGCGCCCAGGCCGAGCGCGACCCGGTGCTGATCAGCCGCAACCTCGCCGAATTGCTCGACTGGTGGGATGCCGGCCGCCTCCACCCCTACATCGCCGAAACCTTTCCGCTCGCCAAGATCGGCGCGGCGATGGAGGCGCTGCTGTCGCGCCGCTTCGCCGGAAAGATCGTGCTGGAGGTGTAGAAAAATTACCGTCATCCCGGCGCAGGCCGGGACCCACCGCGGAACCGGTCTGTCGCTCGCAGATGTGGGTCCCGGCCTGCGCCGGGATGACGATGTATAATGCGAGGTCATGGAGAGCGACCTCGAATCCCGACGCACCCGTCTCGCGGCGGTCGAGGCCGAACTCACGAAGCTGCGCTATCGCCACGATGTCGCCTTTTCCGCCTTCCGCTTCGAGGAAGCCACGGCGCTCGGCCCATCGATCGCCGCGCTTGAGCGCGAGCGGGCGGAGCTCGCCGCTTCGCTGCCGCCCGAGCCGCCTAGCCCGCCCGCTCTGACCCGCGTCGAAGTTCCGCGCGGAAGGCGGGGTCGGCGATCGCGATAAGCGCTTCGGCCCGTTCGGCCAGGGTGCGCCCGCGCAATTCGGCGATGCCGTGCTCGGTGACGACGCAATCGGCGTCGGCCCGCGGCGTCGTCACGATTCCGTCGGCAAAGCGGGCGACGATGCGTGACTGGCTGCGGTCGCGGTTGGTCGACTGCAGCGCGATGATAGACCTTCCCTCGGGCGCGCGGTTGGCGGCGCGAACGAAATCGACCTGCCCGCCGGTCAGCCCGATCAGCCGCCCCGAGGCCATCTCGGCGTTGCACTGGCCGCTCAGATCGACCTCCAGCGCCGAGTTGATTGCGACAAAGCGGCGGAACTGGCCCAGCACAAGCGCGTCGTGGGTGTAGCGCGGCGAGCGGATGTGGAGGCGCGGGTTGCGCTCGGCGAAGCGGTACAGCTCCGGTCCGCCCATCAGCATCATCGCGACCGAAACTTCGGGGTCGACCTCCTTGTGGCGGTTGTCGACGACTCCCGCCTGCATCAGCCGCATCACCCCGTCGCCGGCGGCGCCGGAATGCACGCCGAGCCCAGACTTGCCGCCGAGCGCCCGCGTCACCGCCTCCGGGATCGCGCCATAGCCCAGCTCGATCGTCGCGCGGTCGGGCACCAGCCGCGCGACATTCGCCGCGATCGCTTCCTCGACCGGGCCGAGCGCCGGCGTCTTGTACTCGACCAACGGGTGGCTCGCCGGCACGAGAATGTCGATCAGCTCCGGCTCGATCGCGGTGTCGCCCTCGGTCCACGGCACCTGGTCGTTGAGCTGGGCGATCACCAGCCGCGCTCCGGTCATCGCCTCGCGCAGCATCTCGACCCCGATCCCGGCATTGTAGCGGCCGGCGGCATCGGGGCCGGTCACCTGCAGCAGCGCGATGTCGATGCGGGGCCGCCCGCCCTCGATCAGCGCGCAGAGGTCGGATAGGTTCGCCGGGATCATCCGGCCCGTGCCGCCGGCGAAAAACCGCCTCCCCGCGGCCCCGCCGCCGAATGAGGTGATCGTGACGTTCGGGTGATTGCCGCGATATCCCTCGGCGAAGCTCAGCACGAAGAACAGGTTGAACGGCGGGCAGCGCCCGGCTTGTTCGTCGAGCATCCGGGTCAGGAACACCGGCTCAGCCGTTGCCTGGGCCCAGCCGATCGTCTCGCCGGGCCGGATCAGCGCGGCGAAATCGAGCTCGTCGGGGCGGATCGTCCTCACGCGGATTTCAGCGCGGCGAGCTCGCGGCGAAGCGCGCGCATCTCGTCGAAGCGCTGCGTGCCGTCGCGCAGAAACGCCGCGATCCCGGTAAGTTTTCCATCGGCGCCCGTGACCGGCAGGACCGTGAACTCAATCGACAGCGGCGACCCGTCCTTGCGCGCCGCCGGCACCGCGAGCAGCGCGCCGTCGGGATAGCGGCTCGGGCTGCCGCCCATGACCCGGCCCCAGCCCTCCCAATGCCGCCCGCGCAGGCGCTCCGGGACGATCAGGTCGAGGTTCTGCCCCATCGCCTCTTCGGCGCTGTAGCCAAAGATGCGCGTCGCCGCCGCGTTCCAATAGCGGATCGCGCCTGTCGCATCGGCATAGATGATCGCGTCCGGGCAGCCTTCGACGACGAGGGTCGGGAAATTATCGGGCAAGCTGTCGGTCATTCTCACCTCCCTACTGCGTTACGGCGGCGACGATGCCAAATAGCGCCCCGCCCGCGGCGATCAACGCCGTTGTCGGCAGTTTAGGCCAGCGCAGCAGCAATGCCGTCGCCGCAAACGCCGCAGCCCAGATCGGCCACCCGCCCGGCGACGCGCGCAGGATCGCGATGCCGGCGGCGAGCAGCAGCCCGGCCGCGACCGGCGCCACTCCGCGCTCGATCGCGTCGTGCCACGGTCGCCCGCGCCACCGTCCCCACAGCCGTGCCAGGAAGTAGACCAGCACCGCCGCCGGGACGTAGTACCCGATCGTCGCCACCAGCGCGCCGGCGAGGCCGCCGACCTTCCACCCGATCAGCGCCGTCAGCATCGAGCCCGGCCCCGGCGCGGCACGGCTCAGCGCGAAGAAATCGGCAAATTCCCGGCCGGTCATCCAGTGGTGCACGGCGACGGTCTGGTGCTCGATATCGGCGATGATCGCGTTGCTGCCGCCAAACGACAGCAGCGAGATCGGAACGAAGACGATCGCGAGCGCCGTCAGCCCCTCACGCATCGCGCCGCTCCCGGAAGGCGAGCGCGACGCTGAGCGGCGCCAGCACCAGCACCACCGGCACCATCGGCCAGTTGAGGATGCCGATGCACACCACCGTCGCCGCCGTCACCGCGAGCGCCGGGATGCCCGGCTTGCCGTGCCAGGCGCTGCGCAGCCCGGTGTCGAAGGTGAGCCCGATCGCCGCCGCCGCCATTCCGTCGAGCACCGCCTCCACCAGCGGATGCTCACCGAACCCGCGATAAGCCGCGCCGACGACGAGGATGATCACGAACGGCCCCGACAACAGACCCGCCAGCGCCGCCGCCGCACCGAGGCCCCCGCGCAGATGCTGGCCGATCTGCACCGTAGCCTTGACTCCGTTCGCCCCCGGCAGCGCCTGTCCGACCGAAAGGATTTGTAGAAACGTGGAATTGTCGAGCCAGCCGCGCTTCAGCACGACGTCGCGATACAGCCACCCCGCCGACCCCCCGCCAAAGCTCGTGCAGCCGAGCCGCAGCATCGCGAGGAAAATCGCGGTGACCGTCGGGGGCTCGTGGGGCGATGTGGTCATTCGACAACCGTAGGATGGGTAGAGCGGAGCGAAACCCATCGTACTTGGCCCGATCGGCGATGATGGGTTTCGCTCCGCTCTACCCATCCTACGGGGCAAGCGGGTCCAACGCACGATGCGGGTCGGGATCGACTATCGCGCTAGCAGCCGACCCATTAATCTCGCATGCCGCGATGAGGGCGGCTGGGAATGGCGGATATAGCGGTCGGGGAAAGTGGGGTTGCACCGGCCGTGAGGCCGCGCCGCCTGCTGTCGCCGCTGCGCTGGCTCGCCGCCACCGTCGCGGCCGAGGGCGAGCGGCGGGTGCTGTGGCTGCCCGTCTGCCTCGGGGGCGGAATCGCGCTGTATTTCACGCTGACGGTCGAGCCGCCATTGTGGCTCGGCGCCGCCGCGTTCCTTCCGATCGCCGTCGCCGCGCTGCTGCTTCGACGCCGGGCGGCGATTGCCGGGACATTGCTGGCTTTGGCCTTTGTCGCGGCGGGATTTGCGCTGGTCCAGGCGGCGCGGTGGGACCGGGGCGCGCCGCTGCTCGACCACCGGCTCGGCGCGGTGCCGGTCGCCGGGCGGGTCGTCGATGTCGACACGCTCGACCGCGGCTGGCGCGTCATCGTCGCGTCGGAGCCGCTGCCCGGGCTCGACACCGCCGAGCAGCCCCGCCTCGTGCGCATCCACATCGCGGCGTCGAGTGATCGGGTCGAGCCCGGCGACACGATCCGGATGAAGGCGATGCTGTACCCGGTGCCGGCGCCGATCCTGCCCGGTGGGCGCGACATGCAGCGCGAATTGTACTTCGCCGGGATCGGCGGGGTCGGCTACAGCCTCGGCCCCGCGCACCGCACCGGCGAGGCCGAGGCGGGCGGCTGGCGCGAGTGGCTGTTGCGGCTGCGCGCCGAGATGACGCGGCGGATCGGCGCGGTGCTGCCGGGCTCGACCGGCGGGATCGCCTCGGCGCTGATCACCGGCAAGCGCGGCACGATCGCCGAGGACGTCAAGGAGGCGTTTCGCGAAACCGGCCTCTCGCATCTGTTGGCCATCGCCGGGCTGCATCTGGGGCTGGTCGGCGGGTTCGTGTTCCTCACCGTGCGCGGCTTCCTCGCGCTGATCCCCCGGGTCGCGCTCCGCCTTCCGATCAAGCACATCGCGGCGCTGGTCACGCTCGTCGTGCTATCCTGCTACCTGATGATCTCGGGCGGCGCGATCCCGACCCAGCGCGCCTTTGTGATGAACGGCATCATCTTCGCGGCGATCTTCCTGCGGCGCCTCAAGCTGTCGATGCGCATCTGCGCGCTCGCCGCGCTGGTGGTGCTGGTGCTCGACCCGGCGAGCCTTGTCGGCGTCAGCTTCCAGATGTCGTTCGGCGCGGTCGTCGCGCTGATCGCCGTGTATGAAGGCTGGGGCGGACAACTCTCCCGGCTGTTCCACCGCGGCTCGTGGGGGCAGCGGGCGCTCGGCTATTGCGGCGCCGTGGCGGTAACGACGCTGGTCGCGACCCTCGGCACCGAGCCGTTCTCGATCTACCATTTTCACCGGTTCGTCGTGTATTCGCCGCTCGCCAACGTGATCGCGGTGCCGATCTCGGCGGTCTGGACCCTGCCGTGGGGCGTCGTCGCTTGCCTCTTGATGCCGTTCGGGCTCGAGCGCCTCGCGCTGGTGCCGATGGGGATGGGCATCGACGCGACGATCTGGGTCGCGCAGCACGTCGCAGCGCTGCCGGGCAACCTCTGGGTCATGCCGCCATTGCCGACGGTCGGCATGGTGTCGATCGCGCTGGGTGGGCTCTGGCTCTGCCTGTGGCAGCGGAAATGGCGCTACGCCGGTCTCGCAGGGATCGTTGGCGGCGCGGCGACGATCTTCCTCGCCCACCCGCCCGACATCGTCCTCGCCGATCTCGGCCGCTTCCTCGCCGTGCGTCAGCAATCGGGCTACACGGTCGCCGCCGGCGCCGAAGAGATCGACCGTTCCTTCTTCACGTCCGAAACCGGCGCCGATTTGCAGCAATGGCCCGGCACCCTCGACTGCGCCGACGGACGCTGTCTCTACACCGCCGCCGGCAAGCGCGTCGCGATTGTGACCACAGCCTCGGGCCTGCCCACGGCCTGCACCGATTTCGATGCCATCGTCGCGCAAATCCCCGCCGGCTTCACCTGCCGCGGCAAGGTCCCGATCGCCGACCGCATCGACAACTGGCGCTACGGCGCGATCGCGCTGTGGGTGAATTCCGCTGGCGTCACCCTCGAAAGCGCCAACCAAAGCCGCGGCGACCGCCCCTGGGTCCCGCATCCGATTTCCCGCAAGGAACGGGAGCGAAGGAACGAGTAGCTCGCTCCGCTCGCACCCTCACCCGGCCTTCGGCCACCCTCTCCCGCAATGCGGGCGAGGGGGCGGCCTCTAGGCCTCGCGTTCAAGTCCCCTCGCCCGCACTGCGGGAGAGGGTGGCACGCGAAGGGTGACGGGTGAGGGCGCAGCGCAGCGAGCTTCGGGCTCAGCCCACCTGGTTCAGCCTCAACCCCGCACTCGGCCACTCCGTCGCGACCAGCTTTCCGGTGCCGGAGAGGGTGATATAGGCCGTGCGCATGTCCCGGCCGCCAAAGCAGATGTTGGTGGTCATCGGGTCGGGCGTCGGATGGTGCTCGACGTGGCGGCCGTCGGGCGAGATCACCGTGATCCCGCCATTGACCAGCGTCGCGACACAGATGCGCCCGTCTTCCTGCACCGCCAGCGAATCGAACCGCTGATAGCCGCCCATCCCGGCGATGAGATGCCCGCCATGCGGAGCCGGCGAGCCTTCCTTGTTGACGACGCCCGGCGCCTCGATCTTGAACGACCACAGCCGCGCCGCCTCGGTCTCGGCGACGTAGAGCGTCCTGCCGTCAGGCGAGAGGCCGATCCCGTTCGGGGTCACCAGCGGCTGGGCAATCTCAGTGATGAACGAGCCGTCGAGCCTCGCGTAATAGACCGCGCCCAGATCCATGTCGCGCGGCCGGCGCTTGCCGAGGTCGGTGAAGTAGACGCCGCCGTGCGCGTCGAGCACGAGGTCATTCGGCCCCTTGAGCGGGAACTCGCCACACCCGCGATAGAGCCATTCGGTCGCGCCGGTGGCGAGGTCGACGCGTTCGAGCCGGCCGCCGACATAGTCGCGCGCCTGGGTAGTCGGCCGCCGGAGGCCGCCGATCATCGCCCACTCGAAACCGCCGTTATTGGCGACGTAGCATTTGCCGTCCGGCCCGATCGCCGCCCCGTTGGGGCCGCCGCCGGTCTTGGCGATTGTTGTCTTGGTGCCGTCGGCCGCGACCCGGGTCAGCGCGCCGGCGGCGATCTCGACGAGAATCACCGAGCCTTCGGCGAGCGCGACCGGACCCTCGGGAAATTGCAGTCCTTCGGCGAGGGTGCGGAGCTCCATCTCAGGCCGCGGCGCTGGCCGACAGGGTCGACCAGTACCATTCGTAGAACGGCCGCTGCAGCACCGAGAGCGGGGCTTCGAGGATCGCCTGCGACGTGTCGCGGACGCTCTCGCCGATGCGGTCCTCGGCGGCCTTCGAACCGGGCGCGCCCATGCACACGAGCTCGATGTCGGTATGGCCGGGAAAGCGCGGCACGATCCGGGTCAGCACGGTCTCGCCGTTCTGCGTCGCAAGGAAGCTCAGCGCCCCGAACTCGACGACTGCATCGCACTCGCCGGTGGCGAACACGTTCTCCTTCGCGCCCCACAGCGTCTGGCGCAAATGCTTCCAGTTCCACGTGGTCGGATAGCGCCGGCGCCCGGTGACGACCTGCCCGGTGACGTCGGGCACGCCGGAGAGGTCGAGCCCAACCGATTCGGGCGGGTTCGGCCCGGCCTTCGACAGATCGACGAAAACGAGACCCTGCTGGATTTCCATGGCATAGCGGGGCAGGCGGAAGCGCGAGCGGTCCTCGACCTCGGGGCGCAGCACCGGCTCGGTCAGGCGGCCGTCGAGCGCGTAGTCCCAGCCGTGGTAGTTGCAGAACAGATGGTCGCCCTTGCCGTCCTCTTCCTCGCAGATGCGATACCCGGCGTGGAGGCAGGCATTGCGAAGCGCGTGGATGCAATCCTTGCTCTCGCGCGACACGACGATCGAGCGGCTGCCGATGTCGAAGCGGAAATAGGAATTGTCCGCGGCGATCCGGCTGGCATGGTCGACGACCAGCCACGGCTTGACGAAGATGTTCGCGAGTTCGGCGCTGAACACCTCGTAGGCCTCGAAAAACTCTTCGTCGGGTGTGATGGCGCCGCCGCCCTCGATCTGCTGGCCGATGGCGGTAATGGGGTCTGGCAGGTCCATGGCTCGATCCGGAAAAGAACTATCACCTACAAGCCGCTATAGCGGGCTTTGTCCCGGATGCCTACGAAAAGATTGGTGTAGCGCGCGCAGCCCCCACCCGCGCGCGACGCGCGCCTCGCCCCGTATGGCTGGGGGCGAGGCGACGGCGCCGACTACTTCGGTTCTTCCTTTGCGGGCGCGGCCGGCTTCGGCGGCTCCGCAGGATGCGCCGCTGGCGGCGGGGCGGCCGGGTGCGGTGCGGCCGGCGGCGGAGCCGGATGCGCGGCGGGCGGCGGTGCTGCCGGATGCGGCGGCTCCGCAGGGTGCGGGGCCGCCGCGGGATGCGGGGCCTCGGCCGGATGCGGCGCCTCCGCGGGGTGCGGGGCCGCAGCGGGATGCGGGGCCTCGGCCGGATGCGGCGCCTCCGCAGGGTGCGGGGCCTCCGCCGGGTGAGGCGGCGCGGCGTGCTCGGCTGGATGCGCGGCCTCGGGTGTCGGGTGCGCCGTCTCGGCCGGATGCGGTTGGGCGCCCGGGCCGGGATGCGCCTCGTTGCCCGGCAGGTTTGGATGCTCCTGAGGATGCGCCGTCTCGCCCGGATGCGCCGTCTCGCCCGGATGCGCGGTCTCGCCCGGATGCGCGGTCTCGCCCGGATGCGGTTGGGCGCCCGGTCCCGGATGGGCCTCGTTGCCCGGCAGGTTCGGATGCTCCGGCGGATGCGCCGTCTCGCCGGGATGCGGTTGGGCGCCCGGTCCCGGATGGGCTTCGTTGCCCGGCAGGTTCGGATGCTCCGGCGGATGCGCGGTCTCGCCCGGATGCGCCGTCTCGCCCGGATGCGCCGTCTCGCCCGGATGCGGTTGGGCGCCCGGGCCGGGATGCGCCTGGTTGCCCGGCGGGTTTGGAGCGCCCGGCGTCGGATGGGCCTGCGGTCCGCCAGGGCCGGGATGCGCCTCGTTCGACCCCGGCTGCCCTTGCGTCGGGATGGCGCGATGCTCTGCGTTAGGCCCGCCGGGACGTGGCGGCGGCGCGTGGATCGAAGCCGGCTCGGCGGTCCCCGGTGGCCGCGGGCCGTTGGCGCCCGGCTCGCGTCGTGGAGGCGCGGCGACGACCGCGACCGGCGCGGTGCGGCGCCAGACGTTGTTCTGGATCGTGATGTGGTTGTCGGTCTCGTGACGCTCGTTGGTGATCCGCGAGTAGCGGGCCTGGTCGATCACCACCATGTGCCGCTGCCAGTCGGGATGGCCCCAGCCGTAAAGCGGCGCGACGACGCCGAACCCGACGCTGAAGCCGATGCCCGGTCCGAGATTGAACCCCGCGGAGACAAAGCCCGGCGGCGGCGGCACGTAGATCGGCGGATAGTTCGGGTAGGCCCAGTGACCGTACACGACCGCGGGGTTGTACACCGGGATATAGATCTCGCCCGGATTGACCGGCTCGATCACCCAGGTGCTGCCCTGATGTACATAGCGGATCTGCGAGTTCGAGCGGAACTGGTTGGCGGCCGCCGCCCGGTTGCGCAGCGTCTGGACCTCGGCCATCACCGCGGCCTGCTGCCCGGCGAAGGCGACGCCGAGCGACTGCGTCCAATCCATGTGCGTGTTCATCATCACGATGATCTGCGGGAACGCGACCAGCGACTTGACGCTGGGGTCCCACGGCAGCGGGTCGAGCGCGGCGACCAGCGCGTCGCCTTTCAGCGCGGCGTTGTTCTGGTCCTGCAGCCAATTGCCGGCGTCGATGATCTGCTGCGGGAACGTCGCCGCCATCAGCACCTGCATCAGCACCCCGTCGGGGTACAGCGCGATCGACGCCAGCATCTGGTCGAGCTGGCCCTGCGAATAGGTCACCGCGGGCGGCTGGTTCAGCGCCGCCTGCGCCTCCGCCGCGGTCGGGGGCTGCTGGGCATGGGCGATGCCCGGCAACGCGAGCAGGCCTGGCGATACCAGCAGGAACGGCAATGCCTGACTCATCAGCCGCAGCCGAAATGCCTTCAAGGGAATCTCCGTGGTTTGGGTGGGCGCCATATTCCCGGCCGCCCGACGGGCCAATAACGGCAAGCGCCCGGATTCATTCCGGGCCTCGCGCCTAGCGAACAGACCGGCGGACCGCAAGTTCCCGAGGGTTGAACGGAGCGGGTGTCCATTCCGGCCGCGTCGATACGCGGGCTTGTCGGGGAACCCGCGCCGATGCACCATATAGCCGCTACGGCCGGAGCAGCGGCCCGCCACCTTTCCGGGAGGTTTTCATGTCAGTGATCAAAGCCGCGGATCTCGCCTACGGGCGGCTGCGCTCCCCCGATCTCGACAAGCAGGAAGAGTTTCTGACCGCGTTCGGGATGGTCCGCGCCGACCGCACCAAGAACGCGCTCTACATGCGCGGCACGGACGCGCCGCACCACATCCACGTGACCGAGCTCGGCGAGCCGAAATATATCGGCATCGCGTTTCATGCGGCCAGTGAGCAAGACCTCGACAAGCTGTCGCGGGTCGATGGCGCGTCAAAGGTCGAGGACATCGTCGAGCCCGGCGGCGGCAAGCGCGTCCGCCTGACCGATCCTGACGGGTTCCAGGTCGAGGTGATCCACGGCATGGCGATGCTGCCGAAGATCCCGATCATCCGGCCGAAGATCAACCACGGCGAGGACAAGTCGCAGCGCCGCAACACGCTTTACTACAAGGACGTCGCGCGCGGCCCGTCGCACGTCAAGCGCTTTGGCCACTTCGTCGTGCACACACCGCAATACGAGAAGACAGTCGGCTGGTATCGCGAGATGTTCGGCTTCCGCATCTCGGACGAGGTCTATGTCGGCGAAAAGACCAACATCACCGGCTCGTTCAACCGGCTCGACCGCGGCGACGATTTTGTCGATCACCACTCCTTCTTCTGCATCCGCAGCGACAAGGCGGGGCTCAACCACCTCAGCTACGAGGCGGCCGACATCGACGACGTGATGATCGGCCACGACGTTCTGGCGGCGAAGGGCTACGAGCATTTCTGGGGCATCGGCCGCCATTCGCTCGGCAGCCAAGTCTATGATTACTGGGGCGACCCGTGGAACCGCGTGCACGAGCACTGGGCCGACACCGACGTGCTCAACGCCAGCATCCCGCCCAATCTGATCAGCCGCGAGGAACTCGCCGGCCCGTGGGGCGGCCCGCCTCCGGAAAAGTTCATGCACCACGCGAGTCGGTAACGCCCGGCTTTATCATCACTCGCTGTCATTGCGAGGAGCGGAGCGACGCGGCAATCCCCCTCCGAGGAGCCCTCCTGCGGAAGGGGATTGCTTCGCTTCGCTCGCAACGACAGCCCTGAAAGGAGCTCTCCGATGAAAACCTTCGTTCGCTGCGGCCAGTTGTTCGCCGGAGACGACGATTCGGCGCAGAAGGGCGCCCTGCTCGTCTATGACCCCGAGGGCCGGATCACCTATGCCGGCTCCGACAAGGGGGCGCCGAAGCAGGGTAAGGACGACCGGGTGATCGACCATTCGGGCCAGTTCGTGATGCCGGGTCTGATCGACGTCCACACCCACCTCGCCTATGGCAACGCCAAGACCGAGGAGGATATCGACCTCTACAGCCCCCTCGAATTCCGCACCCTCAGGGGCATGTTCTTCGCGCAGAAGTGCCTGGCCGCCGGCTATACCGCGCTGTGCTCGCCTGGCGACGCGGGGCAGATCAGCCTCTCGATCCGCAACGCCATCGATGCCGGGCTCTTTGACGGGCCGCGCGTGATGGCGGCGGGTCCGTACATCACCTCGCACCAGGGCCTCACCGACTGGTACCCGACCTGGATCGGCGCGCCGACGACCTCGATCGGCCGGTTGGTGACGACGGTCGCCGAGGCGATCGAGGAAATCCGGGTTCAGGTCAAGAACGGCGTCGACTGCGTCAAGATCGCGATGGACGGCATCCAGCGCCGGCCCGATGGCGAGTTGATAGCCGCGTTCACGCAGGAAGAGACCGACGTGATGGTCCGCGAAATCCACCGCCAGGGCAAAAAGGCGGTGGTTCATGCAGTCGGACGCGAGGCGACGCTGTACTCGGCCCGCGCCGGCGTCGACCTCATCTTCCACGCGTTCTTCTCCGACGACGAATGCATCGCCGCGATGAAGAAATCGGGCAGCACGGTCTGCCCGACCCTGACCCAGCCGAAAAACGTCATCGAGTTCACCCAGCCGCACGAACCCGCCGGCCAAAAGGGCAGGCCCGAGGCGACCCTGCGGCGCTACCAGACCGGCTGCAAGAATTTGAAGAAGGTGATCAAGGCGGGCATCCCGTTCCTGACCGGCACCGACACCGGCTTTGCCGTGACGCCTTACGGCGAATGGAATGCGCGCGAGCTCGAGCTCTTCGTCGACGATCTTGGTTTCTCCCCCGCCGCTGCCTTGCGTGCGGCGACGCAGGTCAATGCCCGGTTCATGAGCCGCGGCGACGACATCGGCGTGCTGGAGCCGGGCCGCCTCGCCGATTTCACCGCCTGGGACGGCTCGCCGCTCAAGGATATCGGCATCCTCCAGGACCGCCGCCGGCTGCGCGGCGTGTACCTTGCCGGGCGGGAGATGCGGATCGAGGATCGCCCCTACGACCCGCGCAAGGTCACCGATTTCTCGCTCGCCAACTGGACCGACCTCTACACCCAGGCGCGCGTCGCCGAGTTGCGGGGCGACCGTCGCCGGCTCGAAGCCGCCGAGTAGCCGGGCGATAACCGGGCCATGCCGGAGATCGTCCCGGATATCGCCAACGCCAAGCTGAAGCGCCTGTACGAGTACTGGGCGACAAAGCGCGGCGACCGCCGTTTCCCGGCGCGGGCCGATATCGACCCGGTCGACATGGCGTTTGCCCTCGGCAACGTGATCCTGGCCGAGGTCTTGCCCGAGACGCCGCCGCGCTTCCGCATCCGCCTCCACGGCACCACGCTGACCCGGCGGGTCGGCTATGACCTGACCGGCAAGATGCTCGACGAGATGCCGGTCCCCGAATTCCGCGACCTCTCGACGCGCAGCTTCACCAAGGTCGCGCAAACCGGCGAGCCGCTGCACGTGCTCGCCGACCGGCTCGTCGACGCGCGGATGCAACGCTACGAAGCGATCCTGATGCCGCTGTCGAGCGACGGCCAGCGGGTCGACATGCTGCTGGTGGGGTTGAGCTACGACGGCGATTTGCGGTGAGGCCGCGCCTCGTCGTGTTCGATGTCGGCGAAACCCTCGTCGATGAAACCCGCATGTGGGGCGAGTGGGCGGACTGGCTCGGCGTCACCCATCTCACGTTCTTCGCGGCGCTGGGCGCGGTAATCGCCGCCCGCCAGCATCACCGCGAGGTCTACGGGCTGGTCCGCCCCGGGATCGACATCGCCGCCGAGCGGGCTGCGCGTGGCGACGGCATGACCCGGATCGAGGCCCGCGACCTCTACCCTGACGCGGTGCCGACTCTCAAACGCCTGCGCGCGGCCGGCTATCGCATCGGCCTCGCCGGCAACCAGCCTGCCGACGCCGAGACGCAAATCCGCGCGCTCGGCCTGGAAGTCGATTTCGTCGCCTCGTCGGCGCGCTGGGGCGTCGAGAAGCCGGACCCGAAATTCTTCCAACGGATCATCGCCGAATCCAGTACGCCGGCGGGCGAGATCGTCTATGTCGGCGACCGGCTCGACAACGATGTGTTGCCCGCGATCGCGGCGGGGATGACCGGCGTTTTCCTGCGCCGCGGGCCATGGGGCGTGATCCACGCCGCCTGGCCCGAGGCGGTCCGCGCGCATCTCCGCCTCGAAACCCTCGACCAATTGCCGGCGGCCCTGGAGCGGCCATGAAAATCGTCGACGTCAAGACCTACGTCCTCGAGGCAAAGCTCAATGAACCCTTCGCCTACTCGCAGGCGTGGTACGAGACGCGCGGCGCCTGCCTCGTCGAGATCGTCGGCGAGGACGGCAACAGCGGCTGGGGCGAGGCGTTCGGCCCGGCCCGGCTGACCGCGCCGATCGTCGAGTACTACAAGCCGCTGCTCATCGGCGAGGACGCGCTCGCCACCGAGCGGCATTGGCAGTCGCTTTACAACCGGCTGCGCGACCACGGGCAAAAGGGCCTCGCGATCGAGGCGCTGAGCGCGGTCGACATCGCACTGTGGGATTTGAAGGCTCGGCATCTCGGCGTTTCGGTCGGCTCGCTGCTCGGCGGCCCGTTGCGCACCAAGGTCGAGGCCTACGCGACCGGGTTCTACCGAAAACGTGGCGGCGACCCGATCGGGTATCTCGTCGAGGAGGCGCGCGAGCGGGTCGCGCAGGGCTTTACCGGGATCAAGCTCAAGCTCGGCTTCGGCATGGACGACGACATCCGCCTCTGTCACGCGGTGCGGCGCGCGGTCGGCGACCGGCTCTCGATCATGATCGACGCCAATCATGCCTATGACGCCACCGGCGCGATCGCGCTCGGCCGCCGCATCGAGGAATTGAACATCGCCTGGTTCGAGGAGCCGGTGCCGCCGGAGGACCTCGCCGGGTATCGCGAGGTGAAGTCGGCGCTCAAAATCCCGATCGCCGGCGGCGAGGCCGAATTCACCCGCTGGGGGTTCCGCACGCTGATCGCCGACCGCTGCGTCGATATACTCCAGCCCGACATCGCCGCGGCCGGCGGCATCTCCGAGACCAAAAAGATCGCCGACATGGCCAATGCGTTCGGGGTGCGGGTCAACCCGCATGTCTGGGGCACGGCGGTGGCGCTCGCCGCGTCGCTGCAGCTCATCGCCAGCCTGCCGCACAACCCGCCGGGGCTGCACCCGATCGAGCCGCTCCTCGAATTCGACCAGTCCGAGCACCCGATCCGCTTCGCCGTCTCGACCGCGCCGATCGTCCAGCGCGACGGCTGGGTTGCGATCCCGGACGGGCCGGGCATCGGAATCGAGATCGACCGCGACGCGCTGACGCGATTCAAGGTTGCGTGAGCGGCGGCTTGCCGCGCGGTATTCCGCACCCGACATCAGGGAGGCGCCCACGGAACGGTGCGGGGGACCTGAAATGCCGCGAGACCCGCGCGAGCCCACTTCGTCGCCGGATCTGCTCGCCCGTACCGGCGACTGGCTGATCCGCGACGCCCGCTTCCTGCCGGGCAACAAGGAAATCCTCCAGCATTTCTGCGAGCGCGTCGCCGGCGCCGGCATACCGATCGACCGCGTCTCGCTGCACCAGGTCGCGTTTCACCCGCAATATCGCGGCGTCGCGCGGGTGTGGTGGTCCGACAAGCCGATGGACGAGCTGTTCTTCGACCACGGCATCGAGAAAACCCGAACCTATCGGCAAAATCCGCTGCGCCCGGTGATCGAGGAAGGGCAGACCGTCGAGTACCGGCTCGACGGCAACGACACCGATTTCCCGTACCCGATTCTCGGCGAATTGCGTGAAAAGGGCTTCACCCATTACGTGATTGCGCCGCTGCGCTATGCGATCGGCATCACCAACGGGTTCTCGTGGTCGACTAGACGCCCCGGCGGGTTCACCCCGGATGAGATGCGGTTCTTCCACGGCATCCTGGCGCCCTATGCCGCGGTCGCTGAGCTAAAGGCGCTGCGCCGGTTCATAGGCGGCATCCTCGAAACCTATGTCGGCACCGAGGCCGGCAAGCTGATCCTCGACGGCCAGGTCCAGCGCGGCGACACGCGGGCGATCACGGCGGCGCTGATGCTGGTCGATCTGCGCGACTTCACCGCGATGTCCGATCGGCTCAGTCCGCGCGCCGTGATCCGCACGCTCAACCAGTATTTCGATTGCGTAATGCCGCCGGTCCATGAACAGGGCGGCGAGGTTGTCGAGATCATGGGCGACGGAGTGCTCGCGATCTTTCATCACGGCCCCGATCGCACCGCCGCCGAGGCCTGTGAGTCGGCACTCTCCGCCGCGACCGCCGGGCTCGCCGCGCTCGACGAGCGCAACCGCCGCCACCCGGCGACCCCGCTGCGCGCCGGAATCGCGCTCCATTACGGCACGGTGTCCTACGGCAATATCGGCTCGGGCAACCGGCTCGACTTCACCGTCATCGGCCCCGATGTCAACATGACCAGCCGCATCGAGCGCCTGTGCCGCGAGCTCGACCGCCAACTCATCACCTCCGAGGTCTTCGCCGAAACGGTCCACCGCCCGATGTGGGAGATCGGCCATTTCGAGCTGCGCGGCTTCGCCAAGATGCAGCGCCTGTTTGAGTTGCCCCCGGTGTGATGGGCCTCGCGCCGCTCAATTCATTCGGCGAATTCCGTGCTGCGAATTCCGTGCCGTAG
>DATAUV010000141.1:0-10620 GCA_036268075.1 Allostellaceae bacterium
CGCGGCGCGCATGGCGGCCAGATCGTTCAGCAATCGCCGTCCGCGGCGATCCGATCGACCAGCTCGCCGAAATCCTTGGCCTCGCGGAAGTTGCGGTAGACCGAGGCGAAGCGGATGTAGGCCACCTGATCGAGCGAGGCCAACGCCTCCATGACCAATTCGCCGATCATGTCGCTCGGGATGTCGGTCTCGCCCGAGCTTTCGAGCTGCCGCACCATCGAGTTGAGCATGCGCTCGACCCGCTCCGGCTCGTGCGGCCGCTTTCTCAGCGCGACATAGACCGAGCGCGAGAGCTTGTCGCGATCGAACGGCTCGCGCTGCGCGTTCTTCTTGACCACGGTCAGCTCGCGAAGCTGGACCCGCTCGAACGTCGTGAACCGGGCCGCGCAATTCGGGCAGAACCGGCGCCGGCGGATCGCGCCGCGGTCGTCCGTCGGCCGCGAATCCTTGACCTGCGTGTCATCCGTGCCGCAGAACGGACAGCGCATCTCTCCCTCCCCTCGTCACCATCCCGTCACCACCCTGGCCCGGTGTAGATCGGGAAGCGGTCGCACAGCGTCCCGACCGCGCCGCGGACACGCGCCTCGCACGCGCCGTTGCCGTCCGGCCGCTGCGCGAGGCCGCGCAGCACCTCGGTGATCCAAAGCCCGACCTGGCGGAACTCGGCCGTGCCGAACCCTCGCGTCGTCGCCGCCGGCGAACCGAGTCGCACGCCCGAGGTCACGGTCGGCTTTTCCGGGTCGAACGGGATGCCGTTCTTGTTGCAGGTCATCCCGGCCCGTTCGAGCGCCTGCTCGGCGGCGCGGCCGGTAAGGCCCATCGGCCGCAGGTCGACCAGCATCAGATGCGTGTCGGTGCCGCCGGACACGATCGCGAGCCCGCCCTCGACCAGCGTCGCCGCGAGCGCCTGCGCGTTCTCGACGACCGCCTTGGCATAGACGGCGAAATCCGGCCGCAGCGCCTCGCCGAACGCGACCGCCTTGGCCGCGACCGCGTGCATCAGCGGCCCGCCCTGGAGTCCGGGGAAGATCGCCGAGTTGATCCGCTTTCCGATCTCCGCGTCGTTCGACAGGATCATCCCGCCGCGGGGGCCGCGCAGCGTCTTGTGCGTCGTCGTCGTCACGACATGCGCGTGCGGCAGCGGGCTCGGGTGCGCCTTGCCGGCGACGAGCCCGGCGAAATGCGCCATGTCGACCATCAGATACGCCCCGACTCGGTCGGCGATCTCGCGGAACCGGGCGAAATCGATGATGCGCGGATAGGCGCTGCCGCCGGCGATGATCAGTTTCGGCCTATGCGTCTCGGCCTGGCGCGCGACCTCGTCGAAATCTATGCGCGCGTCTTCCTGACGTACGCCATAGCTCACGGCCTTGAACCACTTGCCGGAGATGTTCGCCGTCGAACCGTGCGTCAGGTGCCCGCCCGCGGCCAGCGACATGCCGAGGATCGTGTCGCCCGGCTGCAGCAGCGCGAGATAGACCGCCTCGTTCGCCGGCGCGCCGGCATGCGGCTGAACATTGGCGAAGGCGCAGTCGAAGAGCTGCTTGGCGCGGTCGATTGCCAATTGCTCGGCGACGTCGACGAACTCGCACCCGCCGTAATAGCGCCGGCCCGGATATCCCTCGGCGTATTTGTTGGTCAGCACCGATCCCTGGGCTTCGAGCACGGCGCGCGAGACGATGTTTTCGCTCGCGATCAGCTCGATCTGCGATTGCTGGCGGTCGAGCTCGCGCCCGATCGCGGCGGCCAGCTCGGGATCGGCCGAAGCCAGGTCGTCGGCAAAAAATCCATTGCTCGGGCGGGGTTGGCTGTGCGCGGCGGACGACATCGCGGGGGAATCACCTTATGGCAGGGACCAATGCGCGGCGAACGGCAAAATACCGCCGCCGATCGATCGCCAATCTACCATATCTCGGTCGCCGATGTCAGCCGGCTACCAGACCTCGCGTCGCGGCCCGGGATTGCGACTTCGCTGCCGATTTTCGATTTCCGCCGCACCCGAAGAAACCACCGGCCCATCAAACAGAGCCTCAGAGGACGGCAGACCAGACCTCAAATATTACGTGAACCTTACATGGTAATCCACAGGGCTCATTAATCTCGTCAGCAAGGCTTACTATCCATTACTTTGCTCTGTCATAAGATAAGGTTGACAACTCCTAATTGGCTCTGCAATTCTGACTGATCGCCCCCCCGGTTGATTCATCGAGGCAGGACATGGCAGAACTTGCGGCGCCCAGGTTGGCTGAGGACGAATTGCTGCGAATGACCACGGAAGTCGTCGCCGCTTATGTGAGCAACAATACCTTGGCGACGAGCCAACTCGCCGAGATTATCCATGCGGTTTACAACTCGCTCCGGGGGCTTGACGGCCAGGCTATCGAGCCGCAGACAGAATCGCTTAAGCCCGCGGTGGCGGTGCGCAAGTCGATCACGCCGGACTATTTGATCTGCCTCGAAGACGGCAAAAAGCTGAAGATGCTCAAGCGGCACCTGCGCTCGACCTATGGCATGACGCCGGATGAGTACCGCGTGAAGTGGGGTCTCGGCCCCGACTACCCGATGGTCGCGCCGAACTACGCCGAGCAGCGCTCGGCCTTCGCCAAGAAGATCGGTCTCGGCCGCGGCACCGGCCGCCGCGCGGGACGGGGGAAGAAGTAGCGTCAGGCGGGTCGGCGCGGACGAGGGTTGGAGCTTGCCTAGTCACCGCTGCGAGCGGTAATTAGGCGCATGGTTGCAACCTTCGATACGCTCCAAGTCGTAAAGCGTCTGAAGGAAGCCGGCTTCGATGAGAGCCAGGCTGAGGCGGTTACCGGCGTCTTTCGTGAATTGCGCGACACCGACTACTCGCAACTCGCGACAAAGGACGGTCTGGATCTGTTGAGGAGCGACGTAGAACGGCTCGAAACGTCGCTGCGGGCTGATATGGGCCACCTGGAGTCGAAGATGTCGATGACCATCGACATCAAGATCACAGAGGCAAAGGCCGAGATCATCCGCTGGGTCTTTGGCATCGCCTTTGCCCAGGCAGCGCTGATCCTCACGGTATTGAAACTGTTCCCGGGCGGACATCCCTAGCGGGACCGTTCCGCAGCCTCTCAGACTTTCTCCATCCACATCCGAAACCACTCGCGGACGCCTGTCTGGCTCAGGAATCCGCGAAAATATTCATAGAGCTGCTCTTCGGCGCGGCGGTTGCCACCCAGATCGACCACGAACCCGTTGGCTTCGAGCAGCGCGAGTGCGGCGCGGTAGGCTGTGGCCTCGTTGGCGGCGGCGAAGGCGCGGGCGCCGGCGATCGCCACCAGCAGCGACATCGCCAGCGTCGCGTAGTCCTGGTCCATGAAATAGACCCAGACGTTCCACGGCCGCTTGACCGCGATCTCAAGCGCGGCGCGGTCGACGAGCGCGTGCGGCTCGCCGGTTTTCGCGACCTCGTTCCGGTTCAGCGCGACGACAGCGTCGAGCGACAGCCAAACCGGCTCGCCAGCCACCGGAAAGCCCCACCTAGCGCAGCCGCGCCGCGAGCGCCGGCAATACCGCGATGTCGATGCCGTTATTCGCCGCCTGGGCGATCAGCGCCATCGGGTCGGCGCCATCGCGCATCCGCGTCAGCGCCCAGACCAGCGTCGAGCGGGTGCCGCTGCGGCAATGCGCGACGACCGGCCCCTTCGCCGAGGCGAGGGTCGCGGCGAAGGCGTCGATATCCGCCTTGGTCAGCGTCGCCGCGGTAAACGGGATGTGGTGGTAGGCGATGCCGCGCGATTCCGCGAGCTTGCGCGCGTCCGCGGCCGGAAACTGGCCCGGGTCTTCGCCGTCGGGACGGTTGTTGATGATCGTCTTCACGCCGGAATCGGCCAGCGCCTCGATATCGGCGCGGTCGAGCTTGCCGGCGGCGCTGAGGCCGGGCGCGAGTTCGGCGAGGGGTGGCAGCGGCGGCATCGGATCGGCTCCATGAGTTGCTGTCTTAAATTTGCAGGCACCCCCGCCCGCGTCCACCCCAAAACGGCGATGGCCGGCACAAGGCCGGCCATCGCGCCACTGGGGGAAGGCGAAAATTTACGCGGCGAACTGGCCCGGCCGTTGGACGAGGTCGCCGGCGCGGATCCAGAACCGCTCCAGCCGCCCGAGCGTCACGAGCACCGCTTCGAGGTCCTCGGCGGTCACGGCGGTCTGCGACAACAGGTCGATGTGGCGCCGGTGCATCGTGCTGAGCCGCTCGCGCAGCTCGATGCCCTTGTCGGTCAGGCGCACATGGATCGAGCGGCGGTCATGCACCGAGCGCTCCTGCACCAGATAGCCGTTCTCGACCATCTTTTTCACATTGTAGGAGACGTTGGAGCCGAGATAGCAGCCGCGCAGCGTCAGCTCGCCGACGGTCATCTCGGCATCGCCGATATTGAACAACATCATGCCTTGCACGTTGTTGATATCGTGAATCCGCAACCCGTCGAGCTCGAGCTTGACCACTTCGAGGAAGTGGCGGTGCAAGCGCTCTACGAGCGAGATGACTTCAAGGTACCGATTCGGTGAAGGCATAAAGGCCTCTCATCGCAACAATCACGCCGCCGAAGATAGACCGGGTTTTGTTAAATTTCCGTTGTCATGGCGGTTGTCGTAGCGAGGGTCACGCCTTTGACGCAGGCCCACGCACGAGCTGCATGATCCCGGAGAAATCGAGCGGGCCGCCGCCGCCGTCGACGAAGAGCTGATAGAGATTGGCCGCCGCCGACCCCATCAGGCTCGGCGCGCCGCTGTTGCCGGACGCCGCCTGCGCCAGCCGCAAATCCTTCAGCATGTTGGCCGCGGTGAACCCGGCGGCATAGCCGCGGTTTGACGGCGCCGCCGGCACCGGCCCCGGCATCGGGCAATAATTGTTCATCGCCCAGCACGAGCTCGTCGACGTGCTGCAGATGTCCCAGAGGGTCTGCGCCGGCAGTCCCAGCTTTTCGGCGAGTACGAACCCTTCGCACACCCCGATCATCGACACGGCGAGGATCATGTTGTTGCAGATCTTCGCGGTCTGCCCCGCGCCCGACGGACCGGCATGGACGATCGTGCGTCCCATGTTCTTCAGGATCGCCTCGCCGCGCGCGAAGGCCGTGCCGTCGCCGCCGACCATAAAGGTCAGCGTGCCGGCGTCGGCGCCAATGGTGCCGCCCGACACCGGCGCGTCGAGCATTTCGAGCCCGGCCTCCTTCGCGGCGGCGGCCACGAGGCGCGCGGTCTCGACATCGATCGTCGAACAATCGATCAGCAGCGCGCCCTTCTTGGCCCGCGCGATGATCCCGTCCGGGCCGAGATAGACCGCGCGCACCTGCGGCCCGGCCGGCAGCATCGTGACGACGATGTCGCCCGCCGCCGCCGCGTCGATCGAGGTTGCCGCCACATGCCCGCCCTTTTCCTCGAACGCCTTCAGCGGCCCGGCGACAAGGTCGAACCCGGTGACGTGGTGCTGCGCCTTCAAGAGGTTGGCCGCCATCGGCCCGCCCATGTTGCCGAGGCCGATAAATCCGATCGTCGCCATCGCCATTGTCCCTTTTGTCCGCGGGTATTTGATTTGCCGGATGTTCTGGCATTGGAGCCGGCGTCACGCAATCGCGATGGGCTTCGCGTTGCTCAGCCCATCCTACGGCTCCGAACTCGTAGGATGGGCTGAGCAACGCGAAGCCCATCACTCAAACGTCAGCTCCCGGTCTCCCAGAGACGCGAAATACCCATCCACCGTCGCCGCGTCGACGTCACCGAGCGTCGCCGGCTGCCACGCCGGGCTCTGGTCGCGGTCGATAATGAGCGCCCGCACGCCCTCATAGAAATCGTGCCCGGCCATCACGTGCTGGCTGATGCGGAATTCGAGCTTGAGCGCCGCGTCGAGATCGTAGCCGCGCCCCACATCCATCTGACGCAGGAAGACCTTGAGGCTCGTCGGCGATCCGCGCCCGACCGCCTTGCGCATGTCCTCGCCGAGCCCGCCGACGATCGCCTCGACCGTGTCGGCGGCAAAGAGCCGGTCGATCTCCGCTTGGCGCTCCTTCAGCGGAGACGGTCCCGGGTCACCGGCAAAGCCGGCAACGTCTTCGCCCCGGGCAAGCCCCATGAGCAGCGCGTCGAGCCGTTCCACCGGCACGAAATGCGTGGCGAGCCCGCAATAAAGTGTATCGGCCGCGCCAAGCCGCGCGCCGGTCAGGCCGAGATAGCGCCCGACCCGGCCCGGACAGGCGTTCAAGAACCGCGTCGCCCCGACATCCGGAAAGAGGCCGATCCCGTTTTCCGGCATCGCAAAAACCGTGCGCTCGGTCGCCACGCGGATGCCGCCGTTGAGCGCCATCCCGGCGCCGCCGCCCATCGTGATGCCGTCGATGATCGCGATGTAGGGCTTGGCATAGCGATGCACGCGCCGGATCAGCCGGTATTCCTCGCGGAAGAAATCGCGGGTAAGGCCAGGATCGGCACCGATCCCCTGGGCTTTGCGCCCTTGGCCCGCCTCATAAATCGCGCGGATATCACCGCCGGCGCAAAATGCCCTGTCGCCGGCGCCCTGGATTGCAACCGCCGCGATCGCGGGGTCCGCCTCCCACGCGCGCAGGACCGGGTCGAGCCGGCGGTACATGTCGAGCGTAAAGGCGTTGAGCGCCTGCGGCCGGTTGAGCGTGACGAGGCCGAGCTTGCCGCGCACTTCGAACAGGATGTCGTCGCTCTCGCTCATGGCTCAGACCGGCACGGTTCCTCGCACCACATTGCGGTGCATGACCCGGCGATAGCGGTTCATCTCGTAATTGGCGACCGCGCGGTGCAGCGTGCAGCGATTGTCCCACATGACGAGATCGCCCGCCCGCCAGCGATGCGCGTGGGTGAATCCCGGCCCGGTCGTGTGCGCCAGCAACTCGTCGAGCAGCCCCGCCCCCTTCCCGTCATCCATGTCGAGAATGCGCAGCGCGTGGTTGCCGAGATAGAGCGCCTTTCGCCCGCTCTGCGGATGGGTGCGGACGAGCGGGTGGTCGACCGGCGGCAGCTCGTTGGCGTAGTAGCCCGGCCGCAACCCGCGCTCCCACTGGAAGACGACCCGCAGCCCGTCGACCCGCCGCTTTGTCGCATCGTCGAGCGCCTCATAGGCGAGGCGGGTGTTGGCGAATTCGGTGTCGCCGCCATTGGGCGGCAGCTCGACCGCGTAGAGGGTCGTCAGCGCCGGGGGCACCGCGTAATAGGGCTTGTCGGTATGCCAGCGATAGTTGGCGCCCCTTGCGAAGCGGTCGGAGGGGTTGCCGTCGGCATCGAGATTGGCGGTGACATGCGCCACCTCCCGCCGCTTCCCCGGCCGCCCCCCACCATGCGCCTCGACCTCGCCGAAGCGCGCGGTAAAGGCGTATTGCTGCTCGCGGGTGAGCGCTTGGCCGCGGAAGACAAGAAACTGGTAATCGAGGAGCGCTTCGTTGATGCGGTCGCGCGCCTGGTCGGACAGCGGGCAAGAGAGGTCGACGCCGGTAATCTCGGCACCGCCGGCCGGAGACAAGGGAACGAGCCCCTCACCCCAACCCTCTCTCCGCTCGCGGGGCGAGGGAGCGCTCCTGAGCCCCTCGCCTCGTGGGCGGGGAGAGGGAGGTGCCCGTCGCGCAGCGATGGGAGGGCGAGGGGCAGCTTCCGTCATGCCATCAGCTTATGCAGAAACCCGGTGCGCTGCGCGGCACCGGCGCTGATAAACCCACCATCCTGCCCGGCGAGGATGAAGCGCGCGCCCATCTCGATATAGCGCGGCATGATCGCCTCGTTGTAGATGCCGGCCATGCCCGGGAATTTGCCGTGCTGCTTGCAGGCGGCGATCATCGCCTTGTAGGCCTCGGCGACCTTGTCGTTCCCGAAATCGCCGTGGATGCCCATCTCGGCGCAAAGGTCGTTGGTGCCGATGAGCAATACGTCCACCCCCGGCACCGCGGCGATCTCGGGCGCGTTCCCGATCGCGGTGGGAGTCTCCAGCATCACGATCGTCAGATTGGAACCGTTGAGCACCGACGCCGCCTCGCCGCTCGACGCCGAGCGGAGCTGGTAGTGTGGCCCGATCCCGCCCATCGAACGGTGCCCGACCGGCGGGTATTTGAGCCGGTCGACGACCTCGCGCGCCTCGGCCGCGGTATCGACATGCGGCATCACGATCCCGAGCGCGCCGTTGTCGAGCGCCCGGGTCGCGATCGAATACTCGCCGTTCGGCACCCGCGCGATCGGCGCGATCCCGGCGTCGAGCGCGGCGGTCGAGATTTGCGCGCAGGCTTCGAGCGACATGACGCCATGCTCCATGTCGAGAAACAGCCAGTCGAACCCGGCCGTCGCCATCGCCCTCGCGATCTCGACCGAGCGGGTCAGGCGGATGCCGACGCCGAGCGACAATTGTCCCTGTTCGAGCTTTTCGCGGGCGACGTTGCGGACAGCGGCGGGCATCGGTGTCTCCTCCAGGGTTGATGGGCTTCGCCGCGCTCAGCCCATCCTACGGGGGCGGAACTTGTAGGATGGGCCGAGCAACGCGAAGCCCATCGGGCGCGGGGTTGGCATCTCTACTCGGCCTTGAAGCAATAGGCGGCGAGTTTGTTGCCGTCGAGGTCGCGGCAATACCCGGCATAGGCGGTCGGGTGCCACGAGCGCGGACCGACCGCGCCCTCGTCCGCCGCGCCCTGCGCGAGCGCGGCCTGGTGGAAGCCCGCGACCGCGGCCCGGCTCGGCGCGGCAAAGCTGATCGTGCCGCCGTTGGCGACCGACGCCGGCTGGCCGTTAGCCGGCTTCAGCACAAAGAATTCCGGCGCCTCGGCACCCCAGATCGACCCGTTGTCGCCGAGGTCGCGCAACCGCTTGAGCCCGAGCGGCGCCAACGCCGCATCATAAAACGCCCGCGCCTTCGCCAGATCGTTGGTGCCGACCGTGACATGGGTGAAAATGGCCATCGGAGCCTCCTCGGTTGGGGGAAGGCCCTCATGTTAGGCCCAAGCGTGGCGGGGAGGAAGGCTGGCCCGCCGATTTGCGCTAGAGTCGTACGGTATGGCTTTCGACATCATTCTTTCGCCAGAGGCCGTTGCGGACCTCAGTGGATTGAAGGCGAGCACGCGGGCGACGGTCCGCCGGGCGCTAGAGGTGCATTTGCGAGACTCACCGACCATGACGAGCCGCAGCCGGATCAAGCGCCTACGTGGGCTTCGCCAGCCGCAATTCGTCTCAGGGTCGGCGAAGTTCGGATATCTATGATGTCATCGATACGACGGTCGAAATTCTGGCGATCGTGACCAAATCAGAGGCCCAGGCATGGCTCGCGCAATTCGGAGAACCGGCGTGAAGCAGGTGGCACTATCGCAGGTGAAGGACGATCTTTCACGCTACCTCCGCGAGGCCGAGGGCAATGACATCGTCATCACCCGTCGCGGCAGGCCCGCCGGGGTGCTGATCGGCTTTGCCTCCGAGGACGATTGGTTCGACTACCGTCTCGAAAGCGACCCGCGCTTCGAGCGCCGCATCGAGCAGGCGCGTGACAGCCTGCGCGCCGGTCGTGGGATGAAGCTGGAAGAGTTGCCTTAGTCTCGCTCCACACCGGATTGCAGCACTCGGGAAGGACGTTCCCGGCGTAAGCAAGCATCGATGGGTTTCGCGGCGCTCTATCCATCCTACGCCGCCGGCGACGGCGCCCACTTACCCTCGGTTTTCACCAGAAGCGCCGCATCGACCGGGAAATCATAGTCGTAGGCCCATTCACGGCAGCGGATCGCGGTCGCGTCGGGATGGGCGGCGTCGATCGCCGCGAGCGCCTCGGGCAGCGTCTCGAAATCGCCGGTGAATTGCAGCCGGCTGTTCCACACGCCCCGCGACGCCCGCGTCAGCATCCCCCGCGTCGGCGCATCGGTTTCGGGCACGCGGTCGATATAGGCGGTGATCTCGATCGTCACGGCGCCCTTGTCGCGAGTTTCGTCGCGGGTGATCTCGACGCGGTAGGTTTCGTAGCTCATGCGTCAAGCTTATACCGCGGCACCGGCTGGCGCGGTAACATGACGCATCTTTGGTCTCGGGACGGGAGAAGCGGGATGATCAAGCTGGCCGGCATTGGGCATGTGTTGCTGCGGGTCGCCGACGAGGAAGCCTCCAAGCGCTTCTATTGCGACGTTCTCGGGTTCCAGGTGGCCGAGCAGGATCCGGAGCACGGCGGTGTATTCATGACCCTCGGCGACGGGTTTCACGCGATCGACCTCACGCAGGCGCCGGAGGGCGCGGCCCAGCCCGAGCCCCGGCAGCGCGGGCTCGTCCACGTTGCCTTCAAGGTCGCGAGCTACGCCGCCCTGCGCGACGCCTACACCCATCTCACCGACCGCGGCGTCACGATACTGCGCGCGGTCGACCACATCTGCCAGCGCAGCGTCTATTTCACCGACCCCGACGGCAACGGCCTCGAAATCTATTACGAGATGCCGAACGCCCTCAGCCTGTTCCCGAACGGCCGCGGCGACGACGACGAGCGCCTGCCGCTCTCCGGCAAGGGCGAGCCCCTCCCCGCCTGGCTCGCCGAAGACTGGCCCGGCGCGACCGCGATGGCGAAGGTCGAACGTCTTGCCCGCGGAGCATCGATCGCAGCCGAGTAGCCGGAGCGGACAAGCG
>DATAUV010000142.1:0-1552 GCA_036268075.1 Allostellaceae bacterium
CAGACCCAACCTAGGCCCGTTCAACTCGCCAACGCTACGTGGCGCGATGGGCGCGGTATCGCATGGCCGAGATCGCGGGCAGCTTCGATCCAGGCGACGATCGCGTCTTGAATGTTCGAGACAGCCTCCTCGGGCGTCGCCCCATCACTCATGCAGCCGGGCAGATCGGGCGCTGTCGCCAAAAAACCGCCGCCCTCCTCCATGGGAAGGGGCTCAACCACAATCGGGTATTCGAGTCTATTCATAGCTTCCTCACCGCATCGATAAACGCGACGAGCTTGCGAATATATACAGGCTTGATCGGACGTTTATAGGGAATGGTAAGCTTCGTGGCTATCAGTGCGTGCGCGACCTTGTAATGGGAACCGCCGCCCCGTGCCGGTTCACACATGACAGCATATTCACGGCACACCGCCTCAACATCCCAGATGGTCCAGTCACCGGCCGGGTTGCGCCGCATCCGCTCTAGGCGATCGCTCATTGTGATTAAGTCAAGATTTCCAGCGTCAGCGGCTTCAGCCGGAAATTATTGCAGGCGTTGAACAGGATCGGGCAGTTCGAAATGGCGACGATCTGCGGCATCAAGGCGCGCATCACCATGTAGTCGCCGGGCTTACCCTTGGGCGGGCGAATTTCCCATTTGCCGTCGGCGTCGTATGCCACGGTCATGAAGATGTTGAAGCAAGCGTCGACATTGAAATTCCAGCGGTCCATGCCATAGCCGCGGATCGCTCCCTCAAGGTTCGATTGGCAGTTCCGCGCGCCTTTGCCGACCTCGCC
Organism: Allostellaceae bacterium; assembly: GCA_036268075.1. Classification (GTDB taxonomy): domain Bacteria; phylum Pseudomonadota; class Alphaproteobacteria; order ATCC43930; family CGMCC-115725; genus DATARH01. The sequence goes on from DATAUV010000142.1 coordinate 781, forward strand.
CTAGCGCTCGATGTTGAGGTGCTCGCTGCAATAGCCGCCGCCGCAATAGTTCTCGCCGGTGAGGTCCTCTTCGATCTGCCACATCTTGCGGGTGCAGTTGCTGTAAAGCACATGCGGCGCGGTGAACTTCCAGCTCAGATTGACGGCGCGGCTCGACAGCATCGACAACAGCTCGCGGGTGTCGTCGCGGTTGAACGAGATCAGGTCGGCGACCTGCTCGCCTTCCGGCTGCGTGAGTTTGAAGCGCTGGCCGGCTTCGATCTCGAAGCTGATGCCGGCGGCCGGATCAAGCATGACCGGCTGGCCCGGACGCAGCGTGGCGGTAGCGTCGGTCATCGTTGCTTTCTCGGAGGCCCGAACCCCCTCACCCCACCCTCTCCCCCATCGGGAGAGGGAGTCGATCTCTCCGCGTTGCCGGAGTTTACGAGGCCGGTGCGCTGCGTTCCTTCTCCCCGTCGGGGAGAAGGACAGGATGAGGGGGTTCGGGAGCTGGGTGTTTGTCTCACTTCTGCTACGCCGCTTCGACGGTGATGCCGGCCTGCTCGCAGGAATTGGCGATGTCGCTCACGGTGGCGCGCTGCATGTCGCGCTTCCAGCGCAGGTCGTCGAAGTCGGTGCCACGGTGCATGGTGCAACGATTGTCCCAGATGATCAGATCGTGCGCGCGCCAGCGATGGGTATAGATGAACTGCCGCTGCGTCACGTGGGCGACCAGTTCGTCGATCAGGGCGCGGCCCTCCGCTTCGGGCATGCCGAAGATGCGGCCGGCGTG
>DATAUV010000143.1:0-5990 GCA_036268075.1 Allostellaceae bacterium
GGGATTTGGGCGCGGCAACGCAACACCGGCGGCCGCCAAGGGGGTCGCCGAGATCATCACGGCGGGCATACCGGTGATAGTCACGTCACGTTGTCCGCGAGGACGCGTGCGGCCGATCTATGGCAACGGCGGCGCCCGCGACCTCGAACGTGCCGGCGCGATCTTCGCCGGCGACCTCGCCGGCCCGAAGGCGCGAGTGTTGGCCGCTGTGATGCTCGGCGCCGGGTTGTCCATCGAAGCGATGCGCGAGGACTTCGACTTTCTTGGCGGTTAGGCCACGCGGCGCTCAGATCACCTCAATGATGCGGATGCCCGCCCGACTGCAGGCGCGGCTGAGATGCTGGCGCATGTAGTAACGGGCGCCCTCGGGGTCACTGCGCTCGAGGGACTCGACAATACGCTCGTGCTCTACAACCGGCTCCCACAAGGCGTCCCGCCGAATCAGCGGCAGACGCTGGGCCTCAAGCAAAACGCCGGCGAAACTCCCATGCATGTCGGCAAGCAGCCGGTTGCGCGAAAAGCGAATGATGAGGCGGTGAAAATCAAAATCGGCTCTCGCATACTCGCCCAGATCGACTTGCCGAGTGGCCAAGCGGAAGCGTTCGAGATTATGTGTAAGCTCGGCCAGTTCCTCTTCGCTATGGTTCATAGCGGCGAGTTGCACCGCCTGACTCTCAGCAATGAGACGGAATTGGTAGACTTCCTCAGGCGAATAGCGCGTCGCAAACCGCCATGTGCCGACCGTCTCGCCGGATCTTCCTCCGTCGACAACGCTGACCAGAAAAGTACCGCGGCCCTGCTCGATCGACAATTGACCAAGCGTACCGAGGATCGAAACCGCCTCACGCAATGAGGCGCGGCTCACTCCCAATTGCTTTGCAAGCTCGCGCTGGGGCGGAAGCGCCGCGCCGCTTTTGAAGGTGCCGTCGCGGATCATCCCCTGCAACGCGGCGACCACCGCCTGGGTGACGCTAGCTAAGCGGTCGCGCCCACCTTCCGCTATATTGCTTGGCAAGGGGACGCTCGCCGCCTCGTTGGGCTTGGAGATGGTGTCGCCCATCGTCGGGACTGTGGCTCTCAGATCGTTAGTCACAACTTAAGGATCATGATTCGTATTCCCGACCTGGGAATGACGCCAGGCGGATCGATTCGCAACAGGCCGTGCCGATCCGAGGCTCTTATCGCCATCGGCACTCGCAGCGATCCAAAAGGACTCCGCGACGGCGCACAGCCGGGCCGTCGGTCGGAACAAACGAATTTCGAGCGCGATCGTCCTTTGCGCCTGATCGCTCACTGGCACGAGATCGCGCCGATCGAGTTCGGCCACGATAAGCGAGTGCGGCAACCAGGCCACGCCCTGGCCACCCAGGGCCATGACTTTCAGCACCCCCGCGTGATGGGAAGTGAAGACCGGGCTGGCGCCGGTCATCGTCGGCGACGTCGTGAAGTGGTGCGCAAGAACGCGGCCGAAACTCGAGTCCTCGCTGTAGGTGATGAAGGGGTGGGCCGACGAATCTCCTCCGCTCTGCTCAATGGCGGCGACTATCCCTGGAGCGGCGACCGGCACGAGGGCGTCGCTCCCGACCAACACGGAGGAGAACATCGCGGGGTCAAGCCGAACGGGCGTCGCCGGATGGCTATGGGCGAGCACGAATTGAGTTCGTCCTTCCCCCATCAGCCGCTCGCAACCAGCGAGGCTTTCAGAAGCGAGCTGGACGGGTCCAAGCCTGAGTTCTCCTCCAATCGCTGCGATCCACTCGGAAAAGAAGGTGAGCGACAGCGAATGCGTGGCCGCAATGCGCAGCGGCTCAACCGGGGCCGGCAACGCGGCTCGCGCATCCGTGCGCGCTTCATCGACCTGGCGACGCAGCGTTTCTGCCCAGGGCAACAATCGCCGCCCCGCCTCGGTCAGCGTCACGGCGCGCGGGCCACGCTCAAACAGCGGACCTCCGGTCCATTGCTCCAGTGCGCGGATACGTCGGCTGAAAGCCGGCTGCGTAATGTGGCGATGAGCAGCTGCGCGAGAAAAGCTGCCGCTTTCCGTCAGAGCTACGAAATCGGCAAGCCAGTTCAAGTCCAAGCCAGTTCAAGTCCATGTCGTTTTGGGCATAGGGCGATGACGGATCGGCATTGGATCGCAATTGGCGAATGGGATCAAGTAACCCGTCTTTGCGCCCTCGGGGCATGTCGGTTCCCGAGTGGCCGACGTGGAGAATTAGCAATGCGCATCGTCGACGTCCGCGAGCGGACCGTCTCGATCGCCTCGCCGATCGCCAACGCTTTTATCGACTTCTCGAAGATGACCTGCTCGATCGTCGCGGTGGTGACCGACGTGGTGCGCGACGGGGCGCCAGTGGTGGGCTACGGCTTCAACTCCAATGGCCGCTATGGCCAGGGCGCGCTTATCCGCGAGCGACTGCTCCCGCGACTCGCTGAGGCTGACCCGGCGGACCTCCTTGACGACGCCGGTGCCAACCTCGACCCGTTCCGCATCTGGGCCGCCGTAATGCGCAACGAGAAACCGGGGGGCCACGGTGAGCGTTCGGTCGCCGTCGGCACGCTCGACATGGCGGTTTGGGACGCGGTGTCCAAGATCGCGGAAAAGCCGTTATACCGGCTCCTGGCGGAGCAGTTCGGAGACGGCGCGCCAGATGACAAGGTCTGGGTCTATGCCGCCGGGGGCTATTATTATCCGGGCAAGGGCCTCTCCGCTTTGCAGGACGAGATGCGCGGCTATCTCGATCGCGGCTACACCACCGTCAAGATGAAGATCGGCGGCGCGCCGCTCGGCGAAGACCTGAAGCGGATCGAGGCGGTGCTGGCTGTCGTGGGGACCGGTCAAAAACTCGCGGTCGACGCGAACGGGCGGTTCGGCCTCGAAATGGCGCTCGCCTATGCGGCGGCGCTCGAGCCCTATGGCCTGTTCTGGTACGAGGAGGCGGGTGACCCGCTCGACTACGCATTGCAGGCCGAGTTGAGCGCCCGCTACGCTGGCCCCACCGCCACGGGCGAGAATGTGTTCTCTCACCAGGATGCCCGCAACCTGCTGCGTTACGGCGGCATGGACCCGAACCGTGACTGGCTGCAGTTCGACTGCGCGTTGTCATACGGTCTCGTTGAATATTTGCGCACGCTCGATGTTCTCAAACAGAGCGGCTGGTCGAACCGCAGAGTTGTGCCGCACGGCGGCCATCAGATGTCGCTCAATATCGCGGCGGGATTGGGCCTCGGCGGCAACGAGTCCTACCCAGACATGTTCCGCCCTTTCGGCGGCTTTGCGGACCACACAGATATTGTCGAAGGTCATGTCGGCTTGCCCGACAGGCCGGGCGTCGGATTCGAGGCCAAGGACGACCTGTTCGCGCTGCTCCGCAAAGAGTTGAATACTTGACCGCCATGGTGTCGGCGAAAAGGTCAGACCAATCCTCCGGCGACTTGTGTGATGGCCTTATGCCGAAGCTGATGGGCATCCTTGACCACGCAAAAGAGCCGATGTTACGTTCGTCAAAGGTCGGACCAAAGGCGGTGCTCAAGCCGCGACCACGGGAGGAGCGCGAGCGGTGAGACCTCTGGTTCTCCAGGTAGACGATCTCGCCAAACGTTACGGGGCCACCGTCGCGCTTGAGGACGTGTCTTTTGGCTTAAACGCCGGCGAGGTTTGCGGCTTGCTGGGGGAGAATGGCGCCGGCAAGTCAACCCTGGTTAAGGCGTTGAGCGGCGTAGTGACACCAGACCATGGCGAGATTCGCCTAAAGGGCGATCGTTTCCGGCCGGCGTCGATCGTAGACGCCAACCGGCTGGGCGTTTCCACGGCCTTCCAGGAGCTCAGCTTGGTGCCGAGCCTATCGGTCGCCACCAATCTGGCGCTGCCCGACGCCCCGCAGAACGCTATAGGGCTGGTGTCTGGACGCGAGTTGCGACGTCGAGCCGAGGCGACGTTGGCGGAGTGGGGCGCTGCCGACATTCGGCCGAGCGACATTGTCGACGCGCTGCCGCTCGGCATGCGGCAGCGCATCGAGATCATTAGGGCGCTGGCCCGCAATCCCTCGGTGCTGCTGCTCGACGAGCCCACTTCGGCTCTGGCCGATCGGGAGTGGCTGTTCGGGCTCATCGACCGCGTGCTGAAGGAGGGCGTCTCGATCCTCTATATTACTCATAAGCTCGACGAGATTCGTCGCCTCTGCCGGCGCTGCATCATTTTGCGTAACGGACAGAAGGTGCTCGACCAGGCGGTTTCGGAGATGAGCGATGAGGACATCTTCAGGAGCATGGCCGGGCGTTCGGCAGTCGAGCAGTTCATCGCCGCCCCCTCTTCGGCGCGCCTGCAGGACGCGCCAGCGTTGGAGGCAAGCCATCTGACCGGAGAGGGCATTGAGGATGTCAGCTTTGCTTTGCAGCCCGGCGAAATTCTCGGCGTCGCCGGGCTGGAAGGCCACGGCCAGGGACCTCTGTTCCGCGCTCTGGTCGGGCTGCATCCTCTGCGCGGCGGGCGCATCGCGGTGGCGGGGACGGCCCGTGGGTTGCACTCGCCGAGGGTCGCTCGCGCAGCGGGCGTGGTGCTGGTGCCGGAGGAGCGCAAGACTGAAGGAATCTTCAAGGATCTATCGACCATCGCCAATATCTCCGTGCCCGTTATCCGGCGCGCCAGTCCCCTGCATTTCCTGAACAGGCAGCGCGAGCGCCAGCTGGTGGAGCAGGTGATCCCGGATGTCGATCTGCCAGAGCATTTCCTGCCCCTGCCCATCACCGACCTTTCTGGCGGCAGCCAACAGAAGGCGGTGCTGGCGCGCGCTTTGGTCGTGGGCGCGCGCTGCCTGTTGCTGTTCGACCCAACGCGCGGGGTGGACGTCGGCGCCAAGCAGAGCATTTACCGCATGATGCGCGCCTTCGTGCACGAAGGCGGCGCCATTCTATTCTACTCCACCGAACTCGACGAGTTGGTGCATCTTTGCGATCGCTGCTTGGTGCTTTACCGCAACCATATCGCCGGTGAGGTGAGTGGGGGAGCGCTGTCTCAGGAGCTGGTGCTTTCGCTCGCTTCCGGCCAGGCGGCGCAGGCCCAAACAATCGCGGGGGGGCCACCGTGATGTCGCTCGCCACGCGACTGCGTCCCGCTCGGGGGGCGGCGATCGCCGTACTGATCTACTTGGTGATGTATCTCGTTTACGCGATCAGCGAGGCCAGTGCGACCTCGGTTTTCGCCATTACCAACCTGCTTGACAATACCATTGTACTGGCAATCGCTGCGGCCGGGTTGACGCTGGTGGTGCTCACCGGAGAACTCGATCTCTCCGCCATCGGCGTCATCGCCATCACCAATGTCGTCGTGGCCACGACGAGCGCCGGCGTCCTCGGCTGGTTCGGCGCGCTCGTCGCCGTGGTGTTGATCGGAGCCGCGGTGGGGCTCATCAATGGCTGGCTGGTGGTCGGGCTCGGGCTCCAATCGCTGGCGGTGACAATCGGCACGATGATCGCCTGTGAAGGCGTGGCCTTAGTGATTCTGGCTGCCCCCGGTGGTGAGGTTTCCGACACCATCGCCAACGGCCTCACGGGGGATATCGCCGACGTTGTGCCGGTGGCGGCGGTGATCATCATCGGCGTTCTGGCGCTATGGTTTGTCTTCGCCCGCACCCGCTTGGGTATCGCTATCTATGCCGTAGGCTCCGACGAGAATGCGGCTGGTCTTTCGGGCCTCAACGTGCGTCGCACGAAGCTGCTGGCCTTTGTGCTCGCTGGCGCCGCCTACGGCTGCGCCGGCTACTTGCTTAGCGCCCAGACCGGCAGCGGCGATCCGCGGGCGAGCAATACCTTTCTGCTGTTCATGTATGCCGCGGTAGCCATAGGGGGAACTTCATTGACAGGGGGGCGCGGCGGCGTGTTCGGCAGCGTCGTCGGCGCTGGCATCCTTACGGTGATGCAGAAAATGCTGTTCGCGCTCGGAGCGGCTTCGTTCTACACGAATGTGTTCAGCGGCATCATCATGTTGGTCG
>DATAUV010000144.1:0-107918 GCA_036268075.1 Allostellaceae bacterium
TGCACCTCGGTCGTGGCGAACACGAATTTGACGTCGGGCGGCGGCTCTTCGAGCGTCTTCAACAAGGCGTTGAAGGCGTTCTTCGACAGCATGTGCACTTCGTCGATGATGTAGACCTTGAACCGCGCCGAGACCGGGCGATAGCGGATACCGTCGGTGATGTCGCGGATGTCGTCGACGCCGGTGCGCGAGGCGGCGTCCATTTCGATCACATCGACATGACGATCTTCGGCGATCGCCTTGCAGTGGTCGCACATGCCGCAGGGCGACACGGTCGGCCCGCCGGTCCCATCCGACCCGATGCAGTTCAAGGCCCGCGCGATGATCCGCGCCGTCGTCGTCTTGCCGACGCCGCGCACCCCGGTGAGGATAAAGGCATGCGCGATCCGCCCTGTCGCGATCGCATTCGACAGCGTCCGGACGAGCGCCTCTTGCCCGATGACCTCGGCGAAGTTCTGCGGCCGATATTTGCGGGCCAGCACGCGATAGTGGGTCGCGGGTTCGGTCATCCAACGCGCACGGAAAGGGGTGGGAGACCGTGCGAACGACCCAGGCCGGAACTCGTTACGGCTGCTTCCTTCCGGATCTGACCGGGTTGGCGAGGGGCCTGCCCGCCGACGACCTCCCGAACGCACTATATCAGGTGCCGACAGGGTGCGGGCAAGTTAACATCGGGCATGACCCGAACAATTGCGGCGGCCATCGCCATCCTCGCCTCGCTGGCCTTGCCGGCGCTTGCCGACGAGACGCCCAAACGCGGCGGCACCCTGACCTATCTGATCCCGGCCGATGCGCCGCCAAGCTTTGACGGGCACCGTGAGAACACCTTCGCGACGATCCACGCGGTCGCGCCGTTTTACAGCGTGCTGATCCGCGCCAACCCGGAGAACCCGGGCGACACGACGAATTTCGTCTGCGATGTGTGCACCGCGATGCCGGCGCCGACCGACGGCGGCAAGACGTATACGTTCCATCTCCGCGACGACGTCAAATTCACCGATGGCGCGGCGATGACCGCCGACGACGTGGCCGCGAGCTGGAACCACATCGTCTTCCCGCCGCCCGGGATCATCAGCGCCCGCCAGGGCTACTACACGATGGTCGAGAAGATCGAGGCGACCGATCCGCACACGGTCACCTTCCGCCTCAAATTCGGCACCGCCGCGTTCATCCCCGCGCTCGCCGATCCCTATGCGTTCATCTACCAAAAGGCGATGCTCGACCGAGACCCGCACTGGTACGAAAAGAATATCGGCGGCTCGGGTCCGTTCCGGTTCAAGGAATACCAGACCGGGCAGTCGATCTCGGGCACCCGCAACCCGGATTACTACCGGAAGCCGCTGCCCTATCTCGACGGGTTTGTCGGCATCTTCGCCGAGAAGCAGGCCACCCGGGTCGCCGCGCTCCGCTCCGACCGGGCGGCGATCGAGTTCCGCGGCTTTCCCCCGAGCGTCCGCGACGAGCTGAAACAGGCGCTCGGCGACCAGATCACGGTTCAGGAAAGCGACTGGAATTGCGGCAACCCGATCACACTCAACCACAAGCGCAAGCCATTCGACGACGCGCGGGTGCGGCGCGCGCTGACGCTGGCGATCGACCGTTGGCATGGCGCCCCGGCGATGTCGAAGATCTCGGTGATGAAGACCGTCGGCGGGGTCGCGTTTCCCGGCTCGCCGCTTGCCGCGAGCAAGGATGAGCTCCAGCAACTCGCCGGGTTCTGGCCCGACATCGAAAAGTCGCGGGCCGAGGCGCGGCGGCTGCTCAAGGAAGCCGGCCAGGAAAACCTGACCTTCGAGCTCCTCAACCGCAATGTCGACCAGCCCTATAAGTTCAACGGGCTGTGGGTCATCGACGAATGGAGCAAGATCGGGGTCAAGGTCACCCAGCGCGTCCTGCAGACCGGCCCCTTTGGCGAGGCCGCGCGCGGCGGCGATTTCGACGCTCTCGTCGACGGCGACTGCCAAACCATCGTCAACCCGCTGCTGGACGGCACCAAGTATCTGCCGCACAGCGTCACGCCCGACAATTACGGCAATTATGAAGACCCGCCGGAAATCGACCTCTACAACCGGCTGGTCCGGGAAACCGATTTCGCCAAGCAGCGCCAGTTGATGCGCGAGTTCGAAAAATACGTCCTCGACACCCAGGCGCACGAAATCTTCCTGCTATGGCGCTACCGGATCGTGCCGTACCACAGCTACGTCAAAGGCTGGAAGATCGGGCCGAGCCATTACGTCAACCAGGATCTGGCGACGATCTGGCTGGATCGGTAACCTCCAAGATCGTCACCCCGGCGTAGGCCGGGGCCCGCTTGTCAGCCGCTCGTGCGTTTGAACCGCGGGTCCCGGCCTGCGCCGGGATGACGACTGATTATTTAGCGGCGTCGCGCACCTTGCTGAAGTCGATCGCGTTGCTGGCCGACGCCGCATCGCCGAGCCTCGACCCCTTGGTCAGGGCGAGCGCGGCGCGGGCGGCGTCGTTTTCGGCGATCTTGGCCATGATCGCCTCCTTGGCGCGGTCGAAGACGCCGCGGTTGGTGGCGACGAACTGGCGCGATTCGCGCAGCTTGGCGATGTAGCCGTTGATCTCGGGGATCACGTAGCGGGCGACCATGTCCCAGCTCCGCATCGTGTTCTCGGGGTTGGCCCAGTCATGGACAAACCCGACCACGGTGCCGAACCCGCCGCTCATCTCGACCACCTGCTTCAGCCGCGCGACCAGATCGTCCGGCGTGCCGATCGTCGCCGCCGCGCCGGCGCCGAACGCGGTCTTCTCGATCGCCTCGTCGGGGTCGGTGAATGGCGCCGCGCCCGGCCGCTGCAACGTGCCGACGATGTACTCGTTGTGGTGCCGCATCAGGCCGTGCCGTGCCTCGGCGATCGCCTTTTCGCGGGTCTCGGCGATGTGCCACGACAGGAGCACGCGCCAATCCTTGCGGTCGACGGTCTGGCCGTGCTTCTTCGCCGCCGCCTCGGCAAACCCCCATTGCGTCGGTAGCGCGTTGAGCCCTTCCTCGGCGAGCGAGCCGATCGAGATGACGCCGCAGCCGTGCTTGCCGGCGAGCGTCATCCCCGACGGGCTGATCTGCGAGGCGACCGCGAACGGCATGTCCTCCTGCATCGGCAGGAGCTGGAGCGCCGCGTCCTGAAGCGTGAACCACTCGCTCTTGTGGGTGACCCGCTCGCCCCGGAAGAGGCGGCGGATGACGCCGATCGCCTCGTCCTGGCGGTCGCGCTGGGTCATCGGGTCGATCGCCAGCGTATGCGCGTCCGACGCCAGCGCGCCCGGGCCGGAGCCGAAGATCGCCCGGCCGCCGCACATCCAGTCGAGCTGCACCATGCGCTGCGCGACGTTGAACGGGTGGTGGTAGGGCAGCGAGACGACGCCGGTCGCGAGCTTGATCCGCTTCGACCGCTCCGCCGCCGCGGCGAGGAACATCTCGGGCGAGCCGATCATCTCCCAGCCCGACGAATGATGCTCGCCGCACCAGAACTCGTCGTAGCCGAGCTTGTCGAGCAATTCGACCAGATCGAGGTCGCGGCGGAACTGCAGCAGCGGGTTTTCGCCGACCGGGTGATGCGGCGCGAGAAATGCGCCAAAGCCTAGGCGGGACATTGCATTCTCCTCAAATTAGATCGTCACTCCGGCGCAGGCCGGGGCCCACTTTTCATCCACTCGGGACACCGAACCGTGGGTCCCGGCCTTCGCCGGGATGACGCGGGTGAAGTGGACGCTTAGACCCCTTCCACAATCCGCATGTCGCGGTCGGCGCCGTTGCCGAGCGCGCGCAGGGCTTCCTGGTAGCCGGCGCTGTCATGGGCGGCTTCGGCGGCGGCGACGCTGTCGAACTCGATAAGGACGGTGCGCTGCAGGACGCCGGATTCGTAGCATTTCGCGGCGGTGTTGCGCGCGAGGAAGCGGCCGCCCGCGCCCTGGATCGCCGGGCCGGCGAGCTTCGCATAGGCCGCCAGCGCGTCGGGGTTCGAGATCGACTTGTAGGTCGCCACCCAATATGCCTTTGCCATCGCCGTCTCCAAATCGCGGGAAGTTTCGCGAAGCCTAGCGCGCCGCGCGTCATTCGCCAAATCATGCCTGCCGCGCCAAAACACCAACGGGGTTGGAATCCCTGCCCCACTCCCCTTACCCTCTCGTCATTCCCGCGAAGGCGGGAATCCGGGGAAAGCGACGGAGCGGTCGCCCCCTGGCCCCCCGCCTTCGCGAGGGCGACGAGAACAAGCTAACCAGCGAGGAAAGCCCGATATGCCCGGCGTTCTGAAGCATCTGTCGAAGCTCGACATTCCCGGCGGCGGCCAGGTCGTCGCCGAGGGCGACTATGCCTATGTCGGCCATATGGGTCCGCCCGACGGCACCTCGATCATCGATGTCGCCGACCCGCGCAAGCCCCGCATCGTGAGCCAAGTCAAGCTGCCGAGCCACACCCACTCGCACAAGGTGCGCGTCCACGGCGACATCATGCTCGTCAACAACGAGCTCTACCGCGCCGCCGGCGGCGAGCGCCCGGCCGATTTCGCGGGCGGGATCAAGGTCTACGACACCAAGGACAAGACCAACCCGCGCCAGATCGGGCATTACAAATCGGGCGGCTCGCACCGCTTCGATTCGGACGGAAGCCATGCCTACATCTCATCCGAGGAAGACGGGTATGTCGGCGACATCGTCGTGATCCTGGACCTCGCCGACCCGACCAAACCTGAAAAGATCGGGCAATGGCACATGCCGGGCCAGCACGCGGCCGGGGGCGAGACCCCGACCTGGCGTGGCCGCGCGCATCGCTGCCACCATCCGCTCCGCCGCGGCGACCGGCTCTATACGAGCTATTGGCATGGCGGGTTCGTGATCCTCGATTGCGCGGATTTGCGGCACCCGAAATTCATCAGCGGCCTCGATTGGAGCCCGCCCTACCCGTGCCCGACCCACACGGTGCTGCCGATCCCGCACGAGCTCAAGGGCCGCAAGGTCGCCGTCGTCACCGACGAGGAGGTCGCCGACCGCCTGACCCCGAGCCCGAACGCGTTTATGTGGATCGTCGACATCACCGACGAGGCGCACCCGGTGCCGATCTCGACCTGGGCCGTGCCGCATGACGAGCCGTTCAACCGCGACTGCTGGTACGGCGCCCACCAGCCGCAGGAGACGGTCAACGGCAACATCATCCTGGTGACCTGGTTCGGCGGCGGCCTCCGCGCCGTCGACATCTCCAACCCGTACCGCCCCGAGGAGATCGACTCGTTCATGCCGACCCCCGGCGCCGGGCAGAAGATCGTGCAGTCGAACGACATCTACGTCGACAAGACCCGCGGCCTGGCGTTTCTGATCGACCGGCTGAACGGGCTGGATATTTTCGAGCTGACCGCCTGACCCTCACCCACCGGCCCCTCCGCGCGCCCCCGCTTACGGGTTGGGGCGGGGGCCGATCGCGGATACAGTCCTCCAAGGAATCGCGGGGAAAAGCAACATGGCACCCGGTCTGAAAAATGCGGCGCGGGAGCGGCTTGAGGCGGGAGAGCTGGCGGTCGGGATCATCCTGCGCCAGGCGCGCACGGTCGATATCGCGCCGGCGATGAAGGCCTGCGGGTTCGACTGGCTGTTTCTCGACCTCGAACACAACTCGATGGACCTCGACACAGCGGTGCAGATTTCGGTCGCCGCGCTCGGCGCCGGCATCGCCCCGATCGCGCGGGTTCCGTACGGGCAATTATGGCTGGCGACGCGCCTCCTCGACGGCGGCGCGCTCGGCATCGTCGTGCCGCATGTCGACACGCCGGAGGAGGCCGAGCGCATCGCCCGCCATCTGCGCTATCCGCCGCGCGGCCATCGCTCTGTCGCCGGCGGGCTGCCGCACCTCGCCTATCAGAAACACTCGCTGCGCGAGACCTGCGACGCGATCGATGCGGCGACCTTTGTCATCGTCATGCTCGAAACTCCCACCGCGATCGCCAACGCCGACAGGATCGCCGCCGTGCCGGGCATCGATTCGCTGCTGATTGGCAGCAACGATCTGGCGATGGAGCTCGGCATCCCCGGCAATTTCGGCGAGGAACGGATCGCCGCCGCTTATCAGACCGTCGTCGACGCGTGTCGGAAGCACGGCAAATGGGCCGGCGTCGGCGGCATCTCCGACGACGTGCTGTTGAAGCGCTATATCGAGATGGGCGTGCGGCTCGTGCTGCCCGGCAGCGACCTCGGCTTTCTGCAAACGGCCGCCGCCGAGCGCGCCGCAACGATGCGGGCCTGCCTGTAGCGGCGCATTCGGTGTAGGATCGCGGCCGGAATCGAGAAAGAGGCCCTATCGGATGCGTTCGCCTCGGGTGCGGGTGCGACGGTCGCGCAATCCGCGGCGGCGGCTGTCGGGGTTTTCGGTCAACCGCATGGTGCCGAACATCCTGACCGTGCTGGCGCTGTGCGCGGGCATGACGGCGATTCGCTTTGCGCTGGGCGGCAATTTCCCGGCCGCGGTCTATGCGATCATGATCGCCGGCGTGCTAGATGGCCTGGATGGCCGGATCGCGCGGCTGCTCAGGGCGACCTCGCATTTCGGCGCCGAGCTCGACAGCCTGTCCGACTTCATCAGCTTTGGCGTCGCGCCGGCGACGGTGCTCTATCTGTGGACGATGCAGGGATTGCATGGCGCCGGCTGGGCGATCGTGCTGTTTTTCGCGGTCTGCTGCGCCTTGCGGCTGGCGCGGTTCAACACCCAGCTCGGCGTCGAGCAGCCGGCCTATGCGAGCCAATACTTCACCGGCGTGCCGGCGCCGGCCGCCGCGATGCTGGCGATCATGCCGATGTTCGCGGCCTTTGAGTGGGGCGATTGGATCGTCCGGTCGCCGTATCTGGTCGGGGTCTGGATCACCGGGGTCGCGCTGTTGATGGTCAGCACGATCCCGACCGTGTCGGTGAAGAAATTCCGCATCCCGCAGCACCTGGTGATGCCGACCCTTTTGGGCATCGGCATCCTGGCCGCGTTTCTGACCACCGCGCCTTGGCCGACCCTCACGCTGGTAGGGCTCGTCTATCTCGGCTCGATCCCGTGGACCATCCGCGGCGCCCGCCGGGTAAAGACGGCCGCGGCGCGCCGGCCCGCCGAGGCGGCGGTCGAGACGCCGGCGCTCGCCCCGCCCCCGCCGCACACACTTGGCGAACGCACCGCGCCGACCAGCGATTTGCGCCACTGATTTTCCTCTCGGAGACAAGCCGATGCTCGCGTTCGACCTCAAGAAGGAAGAGAAATTCGACCCCAAGCACCACGTCGAGAAAATCCTCGGCAAGGCCGGCGAGGGCGACGTCACGGTCGCGTGTTGGGAGCCCGGCCAGACCAGCCCATACCACTGCCACCCAAACGCCGTGGAACTCTATTTCTGTTACGAGGGCGGCGGCACGATGCGCACCCCGGAGCGGACGGTCGAGGTAAAGCCCGGCTCGTTCGTCGTCCATCCGCGCGGCGAAGTGCACGAATGGATCACCGGCCCAGAGCGCACCCTCCTTTTCCGCGTCCGCTACGGCGAGGAATTCTCCGGCCGCACGAAATCCTGGGACAGCAACAAGGAGTGGCGGCCACGGCCGGCGGATGTCGAGTATTTCAACGGAAAGTAGGCCCCCCTCTAAAATGGTTGCGGTCACGATCGACGAAGATCGGGTGCGCCATAATTCAGAGATGCGGAGGGCTATTTCTCGGAGGATAGGCCGGACAATCGGGACGCTCTGATTGCCGTGACGCGGCGGTCGGAAAATTTCCTCGGGACGGATCGCTTCGGAAACGAATGGTGGGCCGAGCTGCAAGCTGACGGAATGCAAATATGGGCGCAGGCTCGGGAGGGTCGGATTATGAATGGCGGTGTTAACGCGACTCCGCGACGGCTCCGGTTCGCAGCGAACGCGCGTTCCTCGATCGAGGGGTCCGGCCGATGAAAAGACAACGACTATCCCCCGAACAGGCTTTTGCGGCGATGTCGATTTTCCTCGACCGCCATCGCGACCGGACGGATGGGGGCAATTTAGCAGCGCTGTTGGGCGACATCCAGATCAATGAGCGCGACGGTCGTCCGTTCGATCCGGCGGCGTGGTCCGATTGGCTCGATGCGGTCGAGGAGGCTTTGCATCGAAGCGAAGAGCTCGTGGTGGAGCGGCGATAAAAGTCCAGTGAGGGACCCGATGAAAAACCAGAACCCGGGGCCGTTCGCGGCCTCGGAGGACGATGTGCCGATCCCGTATCGGCAACGCATCGCCACCTATTACGAGACGCTCGGCTACGGCGAGGCATATCGCTGGGCGCATTATGCCGAGGCGCCGTTCGCGCCGTTGACGAAAAGCCTGGCCGAAAGCCGCATCGGGTTGATCACGACGGCGGCACCCTATCAGCCTGACAAGGGTGATCAGGGGCCGGGGGCCCCTTACAACGGCTCAGCAAAGTTCTACACGGTGTATTCCGGAGACACCGCGATCGACCACGATTTGCGCATCTCGCATATCGGCTACGACCGGCTCCACACCACGGCGGCCGATAGCAACACCTGGTTCCCGCTGCCGGCGCTGCGCCGGGCGGCGGCACGGGGGCGGATCGGCGAGATGGCGCCGCGCTTTCACGGCGCGCCGACCAACCGCAGCCACCGGGTCACGCTCGAACAGGATTGCCCCGAGCTGCTCGCGCGCTGCCGCGAAGACAGGATCGACGCCGCGATCATCGTCGCGGTTTGACCGGTGTGTCACCAGACCGTGAGTCTGGCCGCCCGTCACCTCGAAGAAAACGGCATCCCGACGGTGGTCATGGGGTGCGCCAAGGACATCGTCGAGTACGTCGGGGTTCCGCGCTTTCTGTTCAGCGACTTCCCGCTCGGCAATCCGGCCGGTAAGCCGCATGATCCGGAATCGCAGGATTTCACGCTGGAGCTGGCCCTGCGCGTCCTCGAAACCGCGCCCGGCCCGCGCACGACGGTGCAATCGCCGCTGCGTTGGAGCGACGATGCGTCGTGGAAGCTCGACTTCTCCAACGTCGACCGCCTCTCCGCCGAGGAGATCGCCCGCCGCCGCGCCGAATTCGACCGGCAAAAGGAGATCGCCAAAGGCCTCCGGAAGACCGCGGCCGAGTAAGGTTTTCGTCGTTGGGCATGAGGTGCATCAAGAATGCGGAGGCACGAATAGGTTTCGTCAATGAGGGGAGGGTCACATGTCCTGGCGGGTCCGTATCTTCTTATTCGACATCGTGGCGACCATCGTATTGGCGGCGATTGCGGCCCTGTATCTCAAATGCCCAGGTTTTCACGCTTGGGTGCCCGACGTCCTCCGCATCCCGGTTCAAAGCGCCTGGTTTGGCGCGCTAGGCGGCGTCATCATCAGTCTGAAGGGCGTCTACGACCATGCCGGCCGCAAGCCGAACAATCAGTGGGACAGCAGGTACGACCTCTGGCATCTCGGCCGACCGTTGAGCGGGGCTGTCGCCGGGGGAATCACCTATCTGCTGCTGAAAGCGGTCAACCAGACCGGTGAATTGACCGAGCCTGTCGTCTACGCCGCAGCCTTTATCCTCGGCACCCAGGAGCGGCGGTTTTTCAATTTTCTGTCCGAGGTGGGCCGCCTCATCGTCCAGGTGCCGGACGAGACAAAATCACCGGCGTTCCAGCTCGGCACGCTCCAGCCGACGCAGGCTGCCGTGGGTGAAGCCGTGCTGCTCCGCGGCCACGGTTTCGCGCCGGGCCTCACCGTGACCATCGGCGGCAACCCTTTGGGGCACGTCGTCATTGCTGCCGACGGAACTACCGTGGCGGGCGTGCTGCCGGCCCATAACGCCGGTGCGGTCGACGTTTCAGCCACGAACCCGAGCGGTGAAGGCGCGACATTGCACGGCGCATTCACCTACATCGCCGCCCCCTGACCAATTTCCTTGGTGAGCCTATGACCAAGCCCTTTGCCGGCATCCGCATCCTCGACTTCACCCGTTATCTCGCGGGACCGTTCGGGACGTACCAGTTCGCCCTGCTCGGCGCGTCGGTCATCAAGATCGAGCCGAAGGCGGGCGACGACATGCGGCACTCGCAATTCTCGAAGGAACGTCGTGTAGGGGCCCTCACCCACCAGCCGCTCTGCGTCTGGTCCCCCCTCTCCCGCAATGCGGGCGAGGGCAGTGAGCGAAATCCCCTCGCCCGCATTGCGGGAGAGGGGGGCGAGCGCAGCGAGACGGGTGAGGGCGCGAGCGCAGCGAGCTACGTCTGCTCCCGCGTCTCCTTGAACCGGATCGCGGGGAACTCGTCGATCGTCGTACGCAGATCCCAGGAGTTGCGGGCGAGGAAGACCGGGACGCCGTCATGGTCCTCGGCGAAGGCGCTGGCGCTGCGGGCGCGGAGCTTGTCGAGCTCGGCGCGGTCGGCGTCGAGCCAGCGGGCGGCCTCGTAAGGGGCGCCTTCGAGGCGGGTCGCCAGGTTGTATTCGGCTTCGAGCCGGGCCTGCAGCACGTCGAGCTGCAACGCGCCGACGACGCCAATCACCCAATCGCTGCCGCTCGACGGCTTGAACACGCGCGTCACGCCTTCCTCGGCGAGCTGTTCGAGCGCGTGGCGCAAATGCTTCGAGCGCATCGGGTCCTCGATCCGCACCCGGCGCAGCAGCTCGGGCGCGAAGCTCGGGATGCCGGTGACGCGGATCTCGTCGCCTTCGGTCAGTGTATCGCCGATCCGGAGCGTGCCGTGATTGGGGATGCCGATGATGTCGCCGGGCCAGGCCTCCTCGGCGAGGTTGCGCTCGCGGGCGAGGAAGAACACCGGGCTCTGCACCGACATGACCCGCCCGGTGCGAACGTTCTTCAGCTTCATGCCCCGCTGGAATTGCCCCGAGCACATGCGCACGAGCGCGATGCGGTCGCGGTGCTGCGGATCGATATTGGCCTGGACCTTGAAGACAAAAGCCGAAACCTTATCGCCCTCGGGCGCGATCGCCTGGGGCTCGGCCGGCTGCGGGCGCGGCGGCGGGCTCTCGGCGGCGACGCCGTGGAGCAATTCGCGCACCCCGAAATTGTTGAGGGCGCTGCCGAAATAAACCGGCGTCAGGTGCCCCTCGCGAAACGCCTGAAGGTCGAACGGCTTGCACAACCCGCGCGCCATCTCGACCTCCTCGCGCAAGGTCGCGATCGCTTTTTCGGGTAGCAGCGTCGGCAGCTTGGGGTCGTCGAGCCCGGTGCAGCGGATCGGGTCGGTCAGCCGGTCGTGGCTGTCGCGGTCGAACAGCAGCAGCGCGTCGTGGATCAGATCGTAGGTGCCGAGGAAGTCGCGGCCCATCCCGATCGGCCAGCTCGCGGGCGTGACGTCGAGCGCCAGGGTCTGCTCGATCTCGTCGATCAGGTCGAACGGCTCGCGGGCCTCGCGGTCCATCTTGTTGATAAAGGTGACGATCGGCACGTCGCGCAGACGGCAGACCTCGAACAGCTTGCGCGTCTGCTCCTCGATGCCGCGCGCCGCGTCGATCACCATGACCGCGCTGTCGACGGCGGTCAGCGTGCGATAGGTGTCTTCGCTGAAATCCTGGTGGCCCGGCGTGTCGAGCAGGTTGAAGGTGAGCCCGTCATACTCGAACGTCATCACCGCCGACGACACCGAGATGCCGCGCTCGCGCTCGATCGCCATCCAGTCCGACCGCGTCCGCCGCCGCTCCCCGCGCGCCCGCACCTCGCCGGCAAGCTGGATCGCGCCGCCGAACAGCAGCAGCTTTTCCGTCAGCGTGGTCTTGCCTGCATCCGGGTGCGAGATGATCGCAAACGTGCGGCGGCGGGCGATTTCGTCGTGAAGGGAGGGCATGGGTCGCGTCTATATGAGCGGTTCGGGTGCGCCTGCCAAGCGCCGGTGCTTGTCATCGACTTCCATGATGCGCAAATTGAAGTTGAATTGCCGGTGGAGGTGCCCGTGCAAGGAATTTTGCGGTGCTACGCCGAACGCAAACAGGGCCGATGGCAGGCGTTTTGCGTCGATTTCGACCTGGCGGTGCAAGGGGATTCGTTCGAGGAGGTCTATGCCTCCCTCGATCAAGCGGTTGGCGAGTACCGGAATTACGTGTCCGAGTTGCCTGAGCCCGACCGGTCGCGTCTTCTCCGGCGGCGCGCTCCTATCGGCTCGCGGGTCGCTTTTCTGTCGGCCGTGGTACGGACAGCGTTGCGTTCCCGCGAGGATCACGACGAAGGCAGCTTCGGGTACACGCTGCCCTACGCGGCGTGAATTTCCGGGACTTCATCGCGATCATCGAACGGCATGGCTTCGAGCTCAAGCGAACGACGGGCAGCCATCGCCAATACGAGGGGCTGGTAGACGGCCGGATTCAGCTCGTGACCGTCGCGGCGCATCGGATGGGCGACGAAATCCTTGCCAAGACCCTGGCGTCGATGATCCGCCAATCCGGGCTGTCGAAGCGGACCTTCCATCGCTAAGCGACTACGACAGCAGCTTCTTCATCCGTTCGGCGATCTTGTCGGCGGGGTCGTCGGGGGCGAAGCTGGCGGTGAAGCGGCCTTGGGGGTCCATGACGTAGATCAGCGCGCTGTGGTCCATGTCGTAGCCGCCGTCCTTGGTCGGGTGCTTGGCGTAGTAGACGCGGTAGTCCTTGGCCGCCTGGGCTATCTGGGACGCGGTGCCGGTGAGCGCGGTGACCGGGGCGGAAAAGCTCGACACGTATTCCTTGAGCACCGCGGAAGTGTCGCGGTCGGGATCGACGGAGATGAACACGACGCCGATCTTATCCCGCGCCGCCGGGCCGAGCTTGTCGAAGGCCAGCGACAATTCGTTGAGTGTCGTCGGGCAGACATCGGGGCAATGGGTGTAGCCGAAGAACACGAACTGCCACTTCCCGCGCATGTCGGTGTCGGTGAATGTCTTGCCGTTCTGGTCGGTCAGCGAAAACTTGCCGCCGATCAGCGCCGAGAGGGCCGAGCCCGCCGCGCCTTGCGGATTGTCGCGCATCGCATAGAGCAGCAGGGCGCCCGCCACCAGGACCAGCATCCCCGCGGTGACCACGAAGATCAGCAGCACGCGCTGCGCGGCACCCGGTCGTGTCGGAGGGGTCTGCACGCGGGGCGGCCTAGTGGCCCATCGGCATTTTCATCCCGCCACCGGCCGGCGCCGCGCCGGACGGCCCCATCGCGCCGATCTTCGCGACCGGCACGGCGATTTCGCGGCGGCCCGATTTGGCGAATTCGAGCGTCAGGGGAATGCTGTCCCCCTCGCGCAGGGCCCCCGCCAGGGCCGACAACATGATGTGCATGCCGCCCGGCTTCAGCGTCACCTTCCGGCCGGCCGGCAGATCGATGCCGCCGGGCAGCGACCGCATCTTCATCACCCCGTTATCCATCGTCATCATGTGCAGATCGGCCTGTTTCGCGGCCGGCGTCGAGACCGACACCAGACGATCCGCCATCGGGGCGGTGAGGGTCAGATAGATCGCGGCGGCCGAGGCGCCGGCCGGGGTCGCCCGGGCCCAGGCGTCGGTGATCTCTACGGGGCCGGTCTGCGCCGCCGCGACCCCGGCGAGGCCGAACAGCGCGGCGGCGAAAGCGAGGAACCTCAGTCTCATCGAACTCTTTCCTGGGCTCGGGCGAAGGATACCACGCGGCGAGCACTCGGCGCGGTGGCCTTTGGTCGCGCCCTATTCGGTCAAGAGGTGCTCGACCTCTTCGATCAAATGGCGCAGATGGAACGGCTTTGCCAGTACCCGCGGCCGGTTGGGGGTCAGCGATTCGTCGTGCAGCGTCACGACGGCGAACCCTGTGATGAACATCACCCGGATCCCCGGCTGCAGCGCCGAGACCCTTCGCGCCAGCTCGATCCCGTCGAGCTCGGGCATCACGATATCGGTCAGCAGCAGGTCGTAGTTGGTTTTTTCGGCCATCGCCAGCGCCGCCGCCCCATCGCCCAGCGCATCGACCGCATAGCCGGCCCGGCGCAACCCCCGCTGGAGAAAGCCGCGCATCTGGTCGTCGTCTTCGGCAAAAAGGATGCGGGCCATTGTCTCGAAAGTGCCAGGCGGCAGCAGCATCTAGCATGGAGACGGGCGCGGCGGAAGGCGGGCGGGCGGGCGCCGCCGCCGGGGATTGCGGCAGCCCAGTGACAGCGGCGCGGCGCGGCACTAATCTCGCGCGATGGACGGT
This sequence comes from Allostellaceae bacterium, assembly GCA_036268075.1. GTDB lineage: Bacteria > Pseudomonadota > Alphaproteobacteria > ATCC43930 > CGMCC-115725 > DATARH01. The sequence goes on from DATAUV010000144.1 coordinate 14,135, forward strand.
CCTGAACCGCGCCAATCCGCGCGCAACGACGCCATCGAAATGCGCCAGCCAATGGCGCATCTGCTTCCGCTCGTCCTCGCCTCGCCGCATAGCGGCAGCAACTATCCGGAGGCCTTTGTCGCGGCGTCGCGCCTCGACCCGCTGACTCTGCGCCGGTCCGAGGACAGCTTTGTCGACGAGATATTCGGCGCGGCGCCCGAGCTCGGTGCGCCGTTGATCGCGGCCTCGTTCCCGCGCGCCTATCTCGACGTCAACCGCGAGCCATACGAGCTCGACCCGACGATGTTCTCGGACGCGCTGCCGAGCTATGTCAACGCCCGCTCGCCGCGCGTCAGGATGGGGCTCGGCACGATCGCACGGGTCGTCGCCAGCGGCGAGGAGATTTATGCCGGCAAGCTGTGCTTCGCCGAGGCGGCGCAGCGCATCGACGCGCTGTACCAGCCCTATCATGCGGCGCTGCGCGGCCTCGTCGCGGAGACCGAGGCGCGGTTTGGCGGGTGTCTCCTGATCGACTGCCACTCGATGCCGTCAGCCGCCGGCGCGGCCGACGGCCGCGACGGGGCCGACATCGTGCTCGGCGATTGTCACGGCGCCGCCTGCGGCGAGCGCATCGTCGAGGCCGCGCGCCGCTTTCTCGGCGAGCGCGGCTTTGCCGTCGCGCTCAACGCGCCGTATGCCGGCGGCTTTACGACCGGCCATTACGGGCACCCGCGGCGCGGCCGCCACGCCCTGCAGATCGAGATCAATCGCGCGATCTACATGGACGAGCGCAGCTATCGCCGCAAACCGGCCTTCGACCGCCTCACCCGCGAAATGAGCGGGCTGATCGAGCGGCTCGGCGAGGTCATGAACGAGGGCTTGGGCCGCGCGGTCTGAGGCGGCACCACCCCGCAAATCGCCGGGACAAGGCGCGGCGCAAAAAAAACGGGCCGTGCAGGGCACGGCCCGAGTTCAGGGAGGAAACGCCTAGAAGACGTACGATACGATCATCGCGTGACGATCCATATCGCACTGCACAATTTAATCTTCGAACCCTCGGAGTCAATCCCTCATTTGAAAAATCATTTTGCAGCCTGTGCTTGGAGACAATACGTCGCATCCCCTGACCTTTTCTGGTTACGTTGCAATGCACAACGATTTCCCGGAGTTCGGTCTCCCCGGAGTTCGGTCGCATAGCCGACATGACATTTTAGCATCGTGGAACAAAAGCCGGGCGGGCTTGTCGTAACCATGAGAGGTGGAGATGGCGGGATCGGCGGCTGCGGAGACTTGGCTGGTCGGCGATATCGGTGGCACCAACGCCCGGTTCGGCCTGATGTCGCCGGAACGCGAGCTGCTGCACTCGCAGGTTCTCGCGGACTCCGACTATCCCGGTATTGCCGAGGCGGTCGAGGCGTTTCTCGGCGGGTGCGGCGACCTGCCCAAGCCGCGGCAGGGCGCGATCGCGATCGCCTCGCCGATCACCGGCGACCGGGTCAGCATGACCAACCACCCGTGGCGCTTTTCGATCGCCGAATTGCGCCGGCGGATCGGCTTTGACCGGATCGAGGTCATCAATGATTTCACCGCCCAGGCGCTGGCGCTGCCGCATCTCGGTGCCGGCGACAAAATGCCGGTCGGCGGAGGGATTGCCGCCGCGGGGCGGCCGCTCGCGGTGCTCGGCCCCGGCTCGGGGCTCGGCGTCTCGGGGCTGATCCCCACCGGCGGCAAGTGGGTGCCGCTGACCGGCGAGGGCGGACACGCGACGATGGCGCCGGCCAACGAGCGCGAAAGCGCGGTGCTCGGCCATATGCGCCGCCAATTCGACCACGTCTCGGCCGAACGCTGCCTGTCCGGGCCGGGGCTGGTCAACCTCTACAATGCGCTGGCGGGGGTCGACGGCGTGCCGGCGGCGCAATACTCCGCGGCCCAGATCACCGACCCGGAGACCTGCGCCGCCGACAGGCTGTGCCGCGAGACGACGGAGATGTTCTGCGCGATGCTCGGCGGCGCGGCCGGCGACCTCGCGTTGACGCTCGGCGCGCAGGGCGGCGTGTTTATCGCCGGCGGCATCGTGCCGCGCCTCGGCGCCCGCTTTGCCGCCTCGGCGTTCCGCGTGCGATTTGAGGCCAAGGGCCGGTTCCGGACCTATCTCGCCGCGATCCCGACCGCCGTGGTGACCCACCCGCTCGCCGCCTTTGTCGGGTGCGGCGCGGCGCTCTCGGATTGACCGATGGCGGATTGACCCGCTGGCGGATTAACCGCGGGGCGCCGCGGCTCGGCGCAGCCGGTCGTTGATCGCGCGGCCAAGCCCGGTTTCCGGGATCGGCATCACCGCGATCGCCGAGAATTCCGGCTGGTCGAGCGCCCGCAGCAACGCAAACAGGTTGGCCGCCGCCTCCGTGAGATCGCCAGAGGGCGACAGAGACCGCACCGCGGCAAAGCCCCCCGGCGGCTCGCCAAAGGCCAGCAGCGCCTCGCCCGGCTGTGCGGACACCGCATCGAGCCGCACCGGGAGGTTGGGCGCGTAGTGGCTTTGCAATTGCCCCGGTGAACGCGGCGTGGACGGGTCGGCCGCCGGGACCGCGATCTCGCCGAGGGTGGCCGTCAGCGCCTCCAGCGTGACCCCGCCGGCGCGCAATAACGCCGGGGCGTCGCCGCTGAGGTCGAGGATGGTCGACTCGACCCCGACCGCGCACCTGCCGCCGTCGAGCACCAGCGCGACACTGTCGCCCAACTCGGCGACATGCGCCGCCTCGGTCGGGCTGACCCGGCCCGAACGGTTCGCCGACGGCGCCGCCAGCGGCACGCCGACCTTGCGCAACAGCGCCTGCGCCACCGGATGCCCCGGAACCCGCACCGCCACGGTGTCGAGCCCGGCGCAGGCCAGAAGCGACACGCCGCTCTCGGGCCGACGCGGCAAGACGAAGGTCAAAGGTCCCGGCCAGAATCGTGCCGCGACGGCGCGCGAGCGAGCGTCGAACGCGCCGATCGCCTCGGCCGCCGTAAGATCAGGAACATGGACGATCAGCGGGTTGAAGCGCGGCCGGCCCTTCGCCGCGAAGATGCGGGCGACGGCGCGGTCGTCGGTGGCGTCGCCGCCGAGCCCGTACACCGTCTCGGTTGGAAAGGCGACAAGCTGCCCGATGCGGAGGAGCGCCGCAGCCTCAGTGATCGCGTCCGGTGTCGCGGCGGAGATCACAAGCCTGCGCTCACCCTGCCACCCTTGTGCTTGGCGCGCCGAACCCGTGCTATCGCGGCCCGCGTCCCGGCTGCGGGTCGACGCCCATGCGGCCCGAGCGGTTCTGGTAGAGGTGGACCTCCTTGACCATTGGCCGCGACGGGTCGCCTTCGAGCCACAGACGGTAAAGCAGCCGCTTGCGCGCGGGCTCGTCCCAATCGGTAAAGGCGGTGCGGGCGTGCAATATCTCGTAGTTGTTGATGAACGACGCCTCGCCCGGGTTGAGCCGGACTTCGAAACGGACGTCGTCACGCATCGCCACCTCTTCGAACGAGGCGAGCGCGGCCTCTTCCAGCGGCGACAATTTCTGCCCCAGCGTCTGCGCGCCGCGGTCGATGACGCCGCGCACATACCGGCAGCTCAGCATCCCGCCCATCGCCGAATAGACCGGCACCCGGTACGGCGTCACGGGATCGTCGTCCGGCGCCTCCTCGCCGCGCCGGTCGCAGTGGAACCCGCGCTCCAGCACCGGCAGGTATTCGGGATGCTCGCGGGCGATGATCTCGCGGATTTTCAGCGAGCTCGAATAGATGCTCATCCCGCCCGATTTGGCGTCGCGCACGCACAGCAGCCCGACGATCTCGGCGGAATCGGTGTGCAGGTTCAATTCGCGCGCCGTCGTGTAGCCGCGCGACGCCTTTTCGACATTGGTGACGTGACCGAGATAGTCGCCGTCGGCGCTTTGCGACACGGCATGCCCGAAATGGCTGCCGATGCCGAAATAGACCGCCCGCATCTCGTCGGGCGTGTACTTGTCGACGGGGAAGCCGCGCATGATCAACAGGCCCGGGCCGGTCTTGATGCGGTGCAGCACCTCGGTCAGCGCGCCGTCGAGATCGGGGTGGGAGAAGTCGCGCTTGGCGATCAGGTGCGGCGGCCGGTCGCTCCCCAGGATCGGGCCCATGAGTTCGTCGATCGCGCGAAGCTGGGCCCGGCTGAAATCCCAGTACAGCGCCTCGCGGTCGAGCCGCTTGCCGAGCCAGGCTGTCATTGCGCCGCCCTCCGTTATCGTGTGCCGCGGACGCGGCCGGTGATGAGCGTCGGCCACGGGTCGGGCATCTCGCCGACCGGCGCCTCGATCAGGGTAGGGCCGCGCCGCTTGATCGCCGCCGCCAGCTCGCGCCGCAATTCCGCCGGGCTCAGCGCGCGGACGCCGGCGATGCCGTAGCTTTCGGCCATCTTGGGGAAATTCGGGTTGAGCAGCTCGGTCGCGATCAGTCGGTTGCCGTAGTCGTTCTTCTGCATGCGGCGTACATTGCCGTAGGCGCCGTCGGCGAAGACGATCGCGATAACGTCGATCCCGTGCAGCGCCGCGGTCGACAATTCCTGCACGTTGTACATGAACCCGCCGTCGCCGGAGATCGAGACGACCGGCACATCCGGCTTCGCCACCTTGGCGCCGAGCGCGGTCGCGTAGCTGAAGCCGAGCGTGCCCTGATAGCCGCTGTGGATATAGGTGCGCGGCTGGTACACCGGAAAGCCGAGCCGGCCGACATAGCCGACCTGCGTCAGATCCTCGACATAGACGCCCTCATCCGGCAATTCGGCGCGGATCGCGTCGAGGTATTCGCATTGCGGCCCTAGCTTGTCGCGCAGATGGGCGAGGCTCTTGGCCTTGATCCCCTCGAGTTCCTCGCGGCGTGAGGCGGGCTTGTCGCCGCGGGTTTCGAGCGCGGCGAGCAGCGCGGCCGCAGCCTCCCTCGCGTCGGCGACCAGGGAGATGGCCGGCCGCGACACACGGGAAATCTCGACCGGGTCGAGGTCGACGCGGATGATCTTGATGTTTGCGTCGGTGCCCCAGCGGGTCAGCGGCTGGTTTAGGCGGGTGCCGATCGCCAGCGCGATATCGCAGCTCTTCCACAATTCCCGGCCGCCGATCATGTTCTGGGTCGACCAGTGGCGGTCGCTGACGACGCCCTTGCCGCCGGTATAGGTGACGACCGGCGCCTGCAGCCGCTCGGCGAGCGCGGTGATCTCGGCGCCCGCCTCCATAGCGCCGCTTCCGACATAGATCAGCGGCTGCTTGGCCGCGGCGAGCAGGTCGGCGGCCTTATCGACGAGATCGCTGTCGGGGGCCGGATGCGTGGGCGGCGCACCCGCCTCGGGCAGGCTCACCTCGGCGGTCAGCGCCATGATGTCGAGCGGCATCTCCAGCGCGACCGGGCGCGGTCGGCCTTCGGCGAGCTGGCGGAACGCCTCGTTGACGAGCCTGCCCGCCTCGGTCGGGTGGTTGATCCGGGCGGCGTATTTCGTCAGGCCCTTGAGGATCGCGAGCTGGTCCGGGATCTCGTGCAAGAGGCCGAACCCGCGCCCGATCAGATCGGACGGAATCTGCCCGCTGATGCACAGCACCGGCGCGTTCGTCGCCCAGGCGGTCGAGAGCGCGGCGGTGGTGTTGAGCAAGCCCGGCCCCGGCACGACCGCGAAGGCGCCGGGCTTGCCGGCGGCGCGGGAGTAGCCGAAGGCCATGTAAGCCGCCGCCTGCTCGTGGCGCGGGTGGATCACCCGGATCGCGTCGCCGGCATCGTAGAGCGCGACGAACAGCGCGTCGTTCTGCACCCCGGGCAGCGCGAACAGCGTATCGACGCCGTTCCGCGTCAGCATCTCGACGAGAGCCCGGCCGCCGGTCATTCGCGCCGCTGGCATCCGCGTCATCGCGCCCTCCCTTAATGCGTGTCCGCCGCGAGCCGGTCCATCCACGCGAGCAGGACCCCGGCGACGACAAAGGCCAGGAACACGGCGAGCTTCCAAGCCATCCGGCCGGTGTCTACCGTATCGATCTCGATATAGCTTTCCAACAGGTCAACCGCGGCGATCGCGATGATCGATGCGACGACCTTGAGCTTGAGCCCGGCGAAATCCTCCTTGGCCATCCAGGTGGGGCGCGACCGCAGACCGTCGGCGACGCGGCGCGACACGACCGTGTCGATCCCGGCGCCGATGACGATCAGCACCAGATTGCCGACGAGCACCAGGTCGATCAGATGCAGCGTCCCCAGTATCACCCCGTCGCGGTGCAGATCGGCGAGCCCCCTGACCGTCTCGACCAGATCGTGAAAGAATGCGACGACCACAACGACCAGCACCGCCAGCAACCCGAGATAGAGCGGCGCCATCAGCCAGCGGCTGGCGACCAGCAGATTGGCAAGGAATTTCTCACAGGCTTGGAGCATGATTGCGCTTAGACAGCGGCCGTGGAGATGTCAACCTTTGGGCTGCGGCAACCCAGCGTTGCCGAAGCGGCGCTTGTAGCCCGCCGCAAGCGTTGCCTATTTTGAGGGCAAGTGGGCCGGGAGGCAATTCAGAGCATGACGAGCGTGACCGCCGCGATGGGCGGCGGGAAGAAAGCGGCCGGCGAAGTACACGCGATCGCGCTGGTTTCGCTCGCCCACTTTACCAACCACTTCCAGAACCTCGTCCTGCCGCCCCTGTTTCCGCTGCTCAAGGCAAAGCTGGGAATCGGGTTTGTCGAGCTCGGCTTTGCGCTGACCGTCGCCAATCTCCTGTCGGTCGCGGCGCAATTGCCGGTGGGGTTTCTCGTCGACCGGATCGGTTCCCGGCGGATGCTGATCGGCGGGCTGCTGCTGGCGGCGCTGGCCTTTATCGGTTTCGGGCTCTCGCCGACCTATCCGCATCTGCTGTTGGCGATGGTGTTCATTGGGCTGTCGAACAGCACGTTTCATCCGGCCGACTACGCGATCCTGTCGGCGGTAGTGCCGGCGGTGCGGGTCGGGCGGGCGTTTTCGATCCACACCTTCTCCGGTTTTCTCGGCAACGCGGTCGCGCCGGTGACCCTGCTGGCGATCGCGGCCAATTTCGGGCTCGGCCCCGCGGTCGTCGCGGCCGGCTCGATCGGGCTGTTTGCCGCCGCGCCGCTGCTGTTCTCGCGTAGCCTCGACAGCAACGTGCAGCATCCGGCGGTCGCGCATGCCGGCGGCCGCCCCGGTGGGCTGACCTCGATCCTGACGCCGACGATCATCTTCCTGACCGGCTTCTTCGCCCTGTTGAGCCTGTCGGGCAGCGGGATCAGCAATTTCTCGGTCGTCGCGCTTGGCGCCGCCTTCGGCACGCCGATCTCGATCGCCAGCGTCGCGCTGACGGTCTATCTGAGCGCGCAGGCGCTGGGGGTGCTCGCCGGCGGGTTTATCGCCGACAAGACGCGCCGCCATGCCGAGGTCGCCTCGGTCGGGTACGCGATCAATGCCTGCATCGTGCTGGCGATCGGCACGCTGGGGCTCGGCACCGCGCCGCTGATCGCGGCGATGGCGGGGGCCGGGCTGCTGGGCGGGATGATCATGCCGTCGCGGGACATGCTGGTGCGCGCCGCGGCGCCGGCCGGCGCGGTCGGCCGCACGTTCGGCATCGTCACCAGCGGGTTCAATATCGGCGGGATGGTCGGGCCGCTCATGTTCGGGTTCATCATGGACCACGGGATGCCGCGCTGGGTGTTCGGCGCCAGCGTCATCGTGATGATTACTGTCGCGCTCGTCGCCCTGGTCGGCGACCGCCGCTCGGCGCGGCCCAAGGCGGCGGCGGAGCCGGCCGAGTAGCTATCCGGTCATCGACGACAGGCTGACCCGCTGCTGGCCGAGCGCGTCGAAGTTTTCCGGCGCGAGCCAGCGCAGGAACGCATCCTTGAGCCCGGGCCAGTCGCCATCGGTGATCGCGAACCAGGCGGTGTCGCGGTTGCGGCCCTTGACCACCTCGGCCTGGCGAAAAATCCCCTCAAAGCGAAAGCCGAGCCGCTCCGCCGCGGCGCGCGACGGTGCGTTGAGCGAATTGCACTTCCATTCGTAGCGGCGGTAGCCGAGCTCGTCGAACACGCGCCGCATCATCAGGAACATCGCCTCGGTCGAGGCCGGGCGGCGCTGCAAGGCCAATGAATAAGCGAGCGCCCCGACCTCGATGCTGCCCGAGGCCGGCTTGATGTTGAGATAGCTCGCGACTCCGACCGCCTTGTCGGTCGCGCTGTCGACGATCGCGTAGGTCAGCCGCTCCCTGCTCGCCGCGGCGGCGCGGCACGCGGCCACGTAGGCGGCGAGGTCGGGATAGGGGCCGAACGGCAGATAGGTCCACATCCGCCCCTCGCGATCCTCGCTGTTGGCGGCGTGGAGTTCGGCGGCATGGTGCTCGGGGTCGAGCGGCTCGACGCGGCAGAACCGGCCCGCCATCCCTCCGCGCGGCGGTTGCGGACGCGGCTCCCAATCGTCGACCGGCACCCCGATCGGCTGCCCGAGCTCGTTTGTGTCGTAGTCGTTCGTGTCGTCGTCATTTGCGTCGGGGCTCATTTGACCGCTCCGTAAAAGACGACCCAGGCGGCGAAGTCGTCGGTGAAATCCTCGAAGCGATGGGTCTCGTGCGCCGCGACGTAGAGGAGCGCGCCCGGTACGAACGGATCGGTACGGTCGCCGACCCGAAAATTGCCGCTGCCCGACGCGACGACGTAGAGCTCGTCGCGGTCGTGCGGGGTTTGCGGATCGTGGCCTTTGGGCGCGTAGAGGCGAATTTCGAGGTCGCCGTCGACGAAAATCTCGGCCGAGCGGCGTCCCACGGGCAGCGGCAAGGCGAGTGCGGCGGCGAGCGACAGGGGCGGCGGGCTCTTGTCCATCAGGCGGTCTCCCGGCGGGCCAGCGCCAACAATACCTGATCGAGCGCCGCGCCCTCGGCGAAATGCCCGATTTCCGGCTCCGGCGCGGTGCGCGGCGGCGCTTTCGCGTCGGGCATCGGTACGCCGATACGCTGCGATATCGGGATGGTGCCGGCCCAGCAATCGGCGCCGTAATCGTCCTCGATGTCGAGCGGTCCGCCGGCGCGGATTTTGGCCGAGGCCTCGTCGATGCCCATGCTCATCAGGCTGGTCGCCTTGATCTCTTGGGCCAGGATGTCCCGCATGATCCGGGTGCGGCCGGGGTAGAGCCGCTCGATAAAGGCATTGAACCCCGCCTCCTTGTGCTTCGGGTCGGTGACGATGGCCGCGGTACCGAACACCATCACCGCGCGATAGTTCATCGAATGGCGAAATGCCGAGCGCGCGAGGATCAGCGCGTCCATATGCGCGACCGTCAGGCACACCGAAATGCCCTCCGCCTGCGTGCGCAGCATCCGGCTCGCGGACGAGCCGTGCCAATAGAGCCGTTCGCCCTCGCGCCAGAATAGCGTCGGCGTCACGTAGGGGCGCCCGTCGATGACATAGCCGATATGGCACATCAGCGCCGCGTCGAGGATCGCGAACACGGTGTCGCGGTCGTAATGGGCGCGCTCGGGATGGCGGCGGATGCGGGTCCGCGGCGTGGTAGCAAACGCGGGTTGTGGCGCGGTATCGGGCATCGTTCGGTGCTCTCGGATGGTGCGGCGCACAATCTAAGCGGCGATGCGGTATGAAAGAAGGTCCGGTTTCGTCGAGTTGGTCAGACCGGTTTTGCCGCCAGGATTTCGGCCATCCTGTCGACGGCGCGTGCCATCGCCGCCTCGCTGTGCCCGGTATAGCCGAGCATCAGACCCGGCGGCCGCTTGGTCCCGTGCGCCAGCGAGGACAGCGGCACCGCGACCACCCCGCCCGCGGCAAGTGCCCTCGCCGCCGCCATGTCGGACCAGTCCGCGGGCAGCCAGGCGATCAGGTACATGCCGCTTTCGCTCGGATAGACCCGCAGGATGTTGTCCATCCGCCGCTGGATCGCGTCGGCGAGAAAGCGATGGCGCTGGGCGTAGAGCGCCCGCATCCGCTTCAGGTGTCGGGCGAAATGCCCCCCAAGCATGAAATCGGTCAGGATCGGCTGGATCAGGCCCGAGCTTTGCCGGTCGGTCAGGTAGCGGGCCGCGATGACCGGCCCGACCAGATCCTCGGGCAACACGGCGTAACCGAGCCGGAGCGACGGAAACACCAGCTTGCTGAACGTGCCGAGATAGATCACCCGCCCGCCGCGGTCGAGCCCCTGCAATGACGGCAGCATCCGGCCGGGGGCCTGGAACTCGCTCTCGTAATCGTCCTCGACGATCCAGGCGCCGGCGCTTTCGGCCCATTCCAACAGCTCGACCCGCCGCGCATAGGGCATTGCCATGCCGAGCGGGTATTGCCGCGACGGCGTCGTGTAGACGAGGCGCGGCGGGGCGGTCTCGGGGGATTGCGCGATCGCGAGCCCGTGCTCGTCGACCGGCACCGGCACGATCCGCGCCTGCGCCATCGCCAGGATCTCGTAAGCCGAGCCGTAGCACGGGTCCTCGACCCAGGCCGTGTCGCCGGGATCGAGCAGGACCCGCGCGGCGAGGTGCAGCCCGTGCTGCGTCCCGCTGGTCAGGACGATCTGCTCGGCCCGGCAGCGAACCCCGCGCGCGGCGCCGAGGTAATCGGCGATCGCCCGGCGCAATTCGGGCTCGCCTTGCGGATCGCCATAAGCCCATTGCGAGCGCGATCGGTCGGCCAGCACCCTGGCCGCGAGCCGCTTCCAATCCGCCATGAAGCGGCCGTCGATTTCGGCATACCCGGTCTCGAACGGCCGCGGCTCGCCGCGGCGGGGGGTGTTGAAGCGCGCGAGCCGCCGCGCCTCGCGCGAGACCGGCCGCGGTGAAGGGGGCGGGGCCCCGGTTTCGGCGGCGGGCGCCGGGCGGGCGGGCACATAATAACCCGATCCTGGCCGCGCGAGCACGAACCCCTCGGCCGCCAGTTGCTCGAACACGGCGACGATGGTGCTCCGCGCCAGCCCCAGCTCGCCCGCCAGCGCCCGCGTCGACGGCAGCCGCGCGCCGGCGCCGATCCCGCCCTCGGCGATCGCCCGGCGCAGCGACGCCGCGAGCTGCCGCGACAGCGGCACCGTCCCGGCGCGGTCGAGATGCGTCGTCCACAGGCTGGTCGCGGCGGCGGGCATGGCGGCTGGTCTATCGCATCTCGGCGCGATGCGGTATGCGGTTGTCGGCACTTGCAAGGGATCGGGAATGACCGTCGGGCCGCTGGTGGTGACGCTGGGAATGAGCGAGCGCAGCCGCGCGATCGTCGCGGAGGTGCTCGGCGGCGGCGAGGCGGTCTATCTGAGCGATGTCGAGCCGGGGGATCGCGCCGTCGTGTTGCGCGGCGCCGGGGCGTTGCTGTCCAACGACATTTCCGACGAGCTGTCGCCGGACGAGCGGCAGATGATCGGCAACGCGAAGCTGCTGCAGTTCACCGCGGCCGGGATCGACTGGGTGCCGATCCTCGACCTGCCGCCCGCGCTGCCGGTCGCCGGCAATGGCGGCGCCTCGGCCGAGCCGATGGCCGAGCACGTTGTCGCGATGGCGATGGCGTGCGCCAAGCGGCTGTTCTTCGAGCACGACGCGCTGAAACGGGGCGTGTTCAACCAGCGCAGCCCCAACAAGATGCTCCGCGGCGGGGTGTGCGGCATCCTCGGCTTTGGCGGGGTCGGGGTTGCGACCGGGCGGCTCGTGCGCGGGCTCGGGATGAAGGTCCACGCGATCAACCGCAGCGGCCGCAGCGACGAGCCGGTGGATTGGATCGGCACGCCCGACCGGCTCGACGAGATGCTTGCCGCCGCGGATTTGTTCGTCGTGTGCCTGGCGCTGACCCGGCACACGCTCGGCATGATCGGCGCGCGCGAGCTGGGGCTGATGAAGGAGGACGCGATCCTCGTCAATGTCGCTCGCGGCGAGATCGTCGACGAGGACGCGCTTTACGCGCACCTCGTCGCGCATCCGCGCTTTTACGCCGGCATCGACGCGTGGTGGATCGAGCCGGTGCGCCACCACCGCTTTGCGATGGGGCACGATTTCCTGAGCCTATCCAACGTCGTCGGCTCACCGCACAACTCGGCCGGCGGCGGCGTGTGGCGCGACGTGTCGCTGCGCCGGGCCGTGGCGAATTGCCGGCGCGCCCTCGCCGGCGGAGCTCCACTGCACCTCGTCCGCGATGAAGAGCGGATGATGTGATGTGGTGTGAGCCCGGCCGTTCTTATACCATGGCAAAGTAAGGGGCACGCGCGGCACGGGAGGCGGGGGATGACGCAGGCAACCATGACGATGGGCGAATCCGGCTCCACCTATCGGCGGGCGATTACCGCCGGGGTCATCGGCAATGTGCTCGAATGGTACGATTACGGGGTCTATGGCTACCTCGTGCCGATCATCGCGCAGCTTTTCTTTCCGAGCGGCGACCCGACGGTGTCGCTGCTGTCGACCTTTGCCGTGTTTGGCGTCGGGTTCGTGATGCGGCCGATCGGGTCGATCGTGTTCGGCATCTATGGCGACCGCAAGGGCCGCCGCAAGGCGCTCTCCGCGGTCATTTTCGTCATGGCGATCTCGACCTTTGCGATGGGACTGCTGCCGACCTATGCGGAGGCCGGAATCCTGGGGCCGGCGCTGCTGGTGGTCGTGCGGCTGTTCCAGGGGCTGTCGACCGGGGGCGAGTTCGGCGGGTCGAGCGCCTACATCGTGGAATACGCGCCGCAGCATCGGCGCGGCTTTTTCGGGTCGTTCCAGCTCGTCGGGGTCGCCAGCGGGTTTCTTTGCGGCTCGTTGACCGCGGCCCTCCTCAACTCGGTGCTGACCAAGGAGGATCTGGCGGGCTGGGGCTGGCGGCTGCCGTTCCTGTTCGGGATCACCGTGGGCCTCGTCGGCGCGTTCATGCGCTGGCGGATCGGCGACACGCCGATCTTTGCCGAGATCGAGGAACGCGGCACCACTGCGAAGTCGCCGTTCGTCGAGGCGGTCGTGCATCACCCGAAGCAGACGCTGCTCGCCTTCACCAGCACGCTGCACAACACGGTCGCGTACTATATCGCGCTGATCTACATGACGAGCTACATGATCAACATCGGCAAGCTGCCGCAGGCGACGGCGTTGTGGATCAGCACGCTGGGGCTCGCCTTCATGATCATCCAGCTCCCGTTCCTCGGGGCGCTGTCCGACCGGATCGGGCGCCGGCCGCTGATGATCTTTTCCTGTGTGTCGTTCATCGTGCTCGGCTATCCGTTCTTCCTGCTCGCGTCGTCGGGCAGCGTGGGACTGGCGATCCTCGGCGAGCTGTTGATGATGATCTGTTACGCGCCTTACGCGGCGACGTGCGCGTCGTTCCTGACCGAGATCATCCCGACGCGGGTCCGCTATACCTCGATGTCGTTCGGCTACAACGTCGCGGTCGCGCTCTTTGGCGGGTTTGCGCCGTTTATCGCCACCTGGCTGGTGCGCGAGACGGGCAGCCCCGGCGCACCGGCAATCTACCTGATCGCCGCCGCGGTAATCACCGGCATCGCCGTCATCCGATGCCGCGAGACGGCGTTTACACCACTGAGCTAGGGACGGTGCAATTCGGGCGGCTGGCGAGTGACCGTCCGCCGCCCGCGCTTCCACACCGCCAGCGGCGGACGCAGCTCGGCGACCGCCTGCTGGGGGGTCGTCGCGTCGAACACCGCGATATCGGCCGGATTGCCGACCGCGACGCCGTAATCCGCGAGGTTGAGCAGCCGGGCGGAATGCTCGGTCAGCATCAGGAACAGCTCGCGCAGCCGCGCCGGGCTCGATATCTGCAGCAGATTCGCCTGCAGATTGGCGATGCGGATCAGCGAGCAATCGCCGTAAGGGGTCGCCGGGTTGAGGATGTTGTTGCTCGACAGCGAGCAGGTGACGCCATGCTCGGCGAGCAGATCGACGTCGGCGACGCCGCGCCGCACCGCGTGATCCTGATCGCGGCCCATCAGGTATAAATCGGTCGCCGGCAAGACCGTCACCGCGATCCCGGCATCGGCGAGCCGCCGCGCCATCGCCGCCGCCGCCGCCGGCGGCAGCAGCGACAGTTTTGCCATATGCCCGACGACGACCCGGCCGCCGCGCCCGTACCGCTCGGTCAAGGCGAGGACGTGGTGGATATCCATATGCTCGGCGGTGTCGCCGACATCGAGATGCAGGTCGAGGTCGACATCGTATTCGCGGGCCAGTGCGAAGATGCGGTCGAGCTGGCCCGACGGGTCGGTGTCGTAGCGCGGCGCCCCGCCCAGCACCGGCGCGCCGGCCTTGAGCGCCTCGACCAGAAGCGGCTCGGTGCCGGGATAGTTGGTCAGCCCCTCCTGCGGGAAGACGCAAAGCTCGAGGTCGATCGCCCACCGATACGCGTCCGCGAGCGACCGGATCGCCTCGAACCCGCGCAGCCCGATGCCCGGGTCGATCTCGACCTGGGTGCGCATCCGCGTGGTGCCGTTGACCAGCGCCTCACACAGCGTCCGCTCGGCCCGCGCGTATACGTCCTCGATGGTAAAGTCCTGCTTCAACGGCGCGGTCAGCGTCACCGGATTGACCCTCCGCCCCTCGACCGGCCCGCACCGGTCGATGATCCGCGACTTGTCGAGATGGACATGCGTCTCGATCAGCCCGCCACAGACGAGCCGGCCGCCGGCATCGTAGGTGTCGCATTCCGCCGAGAGGTTCGGGGCGATCGCGGCGATGCGGCCGTCGGCGATACCGATGTCGCAATGCTCTTCGGATCCGCTGCCGAGCCGACGCGCGTCCTTTATGATCAGATCCATCTTACCGTTCGCCCTGGATGTGCGATCTGTTTTGGAGCATATTTTCCATCAATCTGGAGGAATAGTGGCGCTTCAATGCCCGTGAACCTGTCTATCAAGAATGCTCCGGACGAGGTTGTCGACCTCCTTCGGCTGCGAGCGAAGCGAAATCATCGCTCGCTCCAAGGGGAGTTGCTATCCATCGTCGAGGACGCGGTGCTGGGGCGGCGGTTCAAGTCGCCGGACGACGTTCTCGCGGAAGTCAGACGCTTGGGCATTACTACGCCTTCGGAGTCGACGGCCATGATCCGTGCCGACCGCGACAGCCGTTAAAATCGTCGACGCCTCGGCGATCGCCGCGATGATATTCGGCGAGCCGAATGCGCCCGCGGTCGCTGCCCAGGTACGCGGCGGTGTGCTCGTCGCTCCGGCTCTACTGCCTTACGAGCTTGCCAGCGTTTGCCTGAAAAAGATCAAGGCAAACCCCGATCAGGCCGCTGGTCTGCTGACCTCATTCCGGCTTTGGGCCGAGATGGCGATCAACCTGGTCGAGATCGACCACGAGAGCGTGATCGATCTCGCGCAAAGCACCGGGCTGACGAGTTACGACGCGAACTACCTGTGGCTGGCGCGCAAGCTAAACGGTGAACTCGTCACCCGCGACGCCCGACTGGCGCGTGCCGCGGCACAGCCGCCCCACTGAGTTAGGTTACACGTAGATCTTCACCAGCTCGTCATGCGCCCATTTGACGGCCTCCTCGGCCGGAGCGCCTTGGACCGCTTTCGCGTACATGTCGACGATGATGTATTTGCTGATGACTTCGGCGGCAGCGCGGCCGGCGCGGCCGAGACGGCCGGCGAAATGGCCGCTTTCGGCAGCGGTGCGGAACGGCGCCATGATCGGGTCGTCCTTCCACACCGGGTTGTCTTCCCAGATTTTGGTGCAGCCGACCGAAAAGCCCTGCTGCGACTTGAACCAGGTGCCGTAGACATCCGGGCTGTGGAACCATTTGAGGAAGTCGAGCGCCGCCTTTTTGTTCGGCGTGTAGTTCGGCACCAGGTTCGAGAACGGCACGTGGTAGCTGAACTGGCCGGCCGGCCCCTTGGGCAACGGCGTGTGGAAGATGTCGTCCTTTAGCGGCTTGCCGGCTTCGGTCATGTAGGTGTCGGCCTTGGACTTGGCCAACAGGTAGATCGACGCGCCGTTGCTGGTCGAGCTGATCGTGTTCGACAGGAAGGCGCGGTTGTTGCCGGCGTCGTCCCACGACATCCCGCCCTCGTCGAAGGCGTCCTTCCACATCGCCACGGCGAATTTGACCGACTCGACGGTCTCCTTGCTGTTGAGCACGACGGTCTTGCCGTCCGCCTCGACCTCCTTGCCGCCCCACGACCACAGATACGGATACCAGCCGGCCGGGCCGTCGCCAAAGGCGTGCGCCAGGGTCTGGCCGAAAGGCCGCCCTTTCGGCTTCATCTTCTTGCCGAGGGCACGGTACTCTTCCCAGGTCGCGGGCCATTTGTCAGGGGTAATCCCTTCCTCGGCAAACCACGATTTGCGGTTCGCGCACAGCACGCCGAGGATCGTGAACGGCATCGCGATCCAGCGCTTGCCATCGTTGGCGACGTCCTTCGCGGTCTCGAAATATCCCCCCTCGGCCTTGCCGCGCGCCTCGGCGAGGTCGCTGACATCGGTCAGGCTATCCCCATAGAGCTGCGCCCAGTTGCTGACCGCCATCAGGATGTCGGGGCCGCTCTTGGCCTGGATGGCCGAGCTGATCCGCGCCTGCACCCCGTCGCCGTTGATGGTTTCGACGGTAAGGTTAATGCCGAGCGCCTTCTGGCACTCGTCCTTGATCTGTCCCTTGAGCAGAACGTCGGATTGCGGCACGAAATCGACGAATTTGAGCCAGTGCAGCGCCGTGCCCTCGGCATAGGCGGGGGCGCGACCGCTGGCAAAAATACCAGCGAGGCCGCCGCCCGACGCCGCCACGGCGCCGGCGCCAGACAATTGCAGGAAACGCCGCCGTTGGATGCGTGCCATGTGCTGTTCCTCCCTGTTGTGGCGGCGTGCGCTCTGCGGCGCCCGTCCGCCTCGTGCGCGGCTACATCAGATCGCCGCCTCGGTCTTGTTGTCGAAGAAGTGCAGGCGGTCGGGGTTGAGCGCGAGGCGCAGCCGGTCGTGCATCTTGGCGCCGACCGTGGGCTCGACCGAAGCAACCATGTTGATTCCGCCGATCGCCACGTCGAGCAGGATCTCGGAACCCAGCCGCTCGACCACCTCGACCTCGACGTCGATGCTCAGATCGGCCGGGTCGGAGCCGTTGGCGACGCGCATGTCCTCGGGCCGCACGCCCAGCGTCACTTCCTGGCCGGCATAGGCGCCAAGCCGGCCCGCCGCGGCTCCCGGCACCTTGATCTTGATGCCGTCCCCGGTCGCCCACACCGCGCCGCCCTCCTCGACGATCCGCACCTTCGCGAAGTTCATCGCCGGCGAGCCGATAAAGCCGGCGACAAAGCGGTTGGCGGGCTGGTTGTACAGCTCCATCGGGTCGCCGACCTGCTGCACGTACCCGTCGGCCATCACGACGACGCGGTCGCCCAGGGTCATCGCCTCGACCTGGTCGTGGGTCACATAGATCGCGGTCGTGCCGAGCCGCTCGTGCAACTTTTTCAGCTCGACTCGCATCTGCACGCGGAGCTTGGCGTCGAGGTTCGAAAGCGGCTCGTCGAACAGGAACACGCGCGGGTGCCGCACGATCGCGCGGCCGAGCGCGACGCGCTGTCGCTGGCCGCCGGAAAGCTGGCGGGGCTTGCGCTTCAGGTAGTCCTGGATGCCGAGGATGTCGGCCGCCTCCCGCACGCGCTTCCTGATCTCGGTCTTGTCGAATTTCCGCATTTTGAGACCGAACGCCATGTTGTCGTAGACGCTCATATGCGGGTAGAGCGCGTAGTTCTGGAACACCATCGCGATGTCGCGGTCCATCGGCGGCAGATCGTTGACGACCGTATCGTCAATGAGGATCCGGCCCGAGGTGATGCTTTCGAGCCCGGCCACCATGCGCAGGGTCGTGGTCTTGCCGCAGCCGCTGGGGCCGACCAGCACCATGAATTCCTGGTCGCGGATATCGAGGTTGACGTCCTTTACCGCGTGAACCTCGTCGTACTTCTTGTTGAGGCTCCGCATTACGACCTGGGCCATGTTCTACCCTTTCACCGACCCGGTAATGCCCGAGACGTAATATTCGACAAAGAACGAATAGACGAAGGCGACCGGGATCGAGCCCAGGAGCGCACCCGCCATCAATTCACCCCAATAGAACACGTCGCCACGCACCAGCTCTGACGTGACCCCGACCGGAATCGTCTTTTGCTCGGGGGAGGAAAGGAACACGAGGGCATAGATGAACTCGTTCCACGACAGCGTGAAGGCAAAGATCCCGGCCGACAGAATGCCGGGAACCGCGACGGGGAAGATGATGTAGAGCATCGCCTTCCACCGCGGCGCCCCGTCGATGCGGGCGCATTCCTCCAGCTCCTTCGGGATGGATTTGAAATACCCCATCATCAGCCAGGTGCAGAACGGAATGAGGAAGGTCGGGTAGGTCAGGATCAGCGCCCAGGGCGAGTCGCCGAGATGGAAATTGCGGATGATGTCGCTGAGCGGAATGAAGAGCAGCGTCTGCGGGACGAGGTAGGTGATGAATATCCCGGTGCCGATGCTGCCGGCGAACGGAAACTTGAGCCGCGACAGCGCATAACCGGCGAGGAGCCCGCAGAACAGCGAGATCACCGTCGCCGCCAGCGAGATCATCATCGTGTTCAGCATCCACCTGCCGAACAGTGTTTCCGTCAACAGGTCGCGGATGTGCTCGAACGTCGGGTGCAGCGTCCAGAACGGCGCGTAGTTCGCCGCCTGCCACGGCCGGTACAGCTCCGAATCCGGCCGGACGGTCGTGACGATCATCCAGTAGAACGGGAACAGCAGCAGGACCACGAACACGGTGAGCGGCAGGTAAAAGAAGACCCAGCGCCGCCATTTTGCTCCTTCGATCATGGCTAGGTCGTCTCCACCCTGCGGATGTAAAGAAGCTGTACGATCACCACCACCAACAGCACCGGGAACACGGCCAGCGAGATCGTCGCGCCCTCGCTCAAGAGGCCGGTGCCGATACCGATCTGATAGGCGTAGGTGGCGAAAAGCTGTGTCGCGTTGGCCGGACCGCCACCGGTCAGCACGTAGACGAGTTGGAAATCGGCAAAGGTCTGGATCACCGAAAACAGCACGATGACCATCGTCACCGGCAGCAGCAGCGGCCAGGTGACGTGGCGGAAGCGCTGCCACGCCCGCGCGCCGTCGATCGCCGCGGCCTCCTGCAGCTCGGGGCTGATCGTCTGCAATCCGGCGAGGAGGCTGATCGCGTAAAACGGAACGCCGCGCCACACATTGACGATGATCACCGAGATCATCGCCAGCCCGGGCTCGCCGAGCCAGTTGATCCGGCTGTGAATGATCCCAAGATGCCACAGCATCCAGTTGAGGACGCTGAAGGTCGGGTCGAACATCCACTTCCAGGCAAAGGTCGACAGCACGGTCGGGATGATGAACGGCAAGAGGATAAAGGCGCGCATAAACGCCTTGCCTCGAAAACTACGGTTCAGCAGCAACGCCAGCCACAACCCGAGGATCGTCTTGATGATCGTCGTGACCAGCGTGTAGAGGCAGGTGTTCCACACCGCGACGCGAAAGATGTCGTCGTTCCATATCTTGACGAAATTCTGCAATCCGACGAAATGCCCCGGCACGCCGACCCTGGTGTCGGTGACGGCAAGCTCGACGCCCTTGAAGAAAGGATACGCGATAAACAGCGCCAGCAGGATCACGGTCGGGGCCAGCAAGACAAAGCCGAGGCGCCGCTCGTCTTCGAGCAGCCGGGTGATCGGTCCGCGCCGCACCCTCTGCGGGATGGGGCGGGTCGAAACGTCGGAGAGCAGGGCCATCGCGTGTCTCTCTTGTCTAATTAGCGGCGGGCCGCCGCCGGCACGGGTGCGCGGGCGGCGGCCAACCGATTACGGCTGCCTTAGGCGCCGTAGACCTTTTTGCACTCGTCCGTCGCCCAGGCGACGGCATCCTCGGCCTTCATGCCTTGGACCGCTTTGGCATACATGTCGATGATGATGTATTTGGTCTGCACTTCCGCGGCCTTCTGGTTCGGCTGACCGGCATAGCCGACGAGCCGGCCCTGGGCCGGTAGGTTCTTGAACGGCGCCAGCACCGGGTCCGCGCTCCACACCGGGTCGTTTTCCCAATCCTTGGTCGCGCCGCAAGTATAGCCCTGCTGCGAGGTAAACCATTCCTCGAACACCGGCTTGGTGTGGACCCAGCGCAGGAAATCCTTGGCCGCCTTCTGGTTTTTCGAGTAACCCATGACCATGTCGGCAAACGGGCCGGGCAGATTGAATTGCCCGCCGGGACCCTTGGGCAGCGGGGCGTGCTGGATGTCCTTGAACATCGGCTCGCCCTTTTCGGTGAGGTAGCTGTCCGGCTTCTTCTTGGCTTCGATATAGATCGATGCGCCGTTGTTGGTGCAGCTGAGCGTGCCCGACAGGAAGGCGCGGTTGTTGCTGCTGTCGTCCCAGGCAAGCCCCCCGGTGTCGCAGGCATCGTTCCAGAACGGCACGAACTCCTTGACCGATTCGAGGGTTTCCTTGCTGTTCAGCGCAACCGTCTTGCCGTCGGCCTCGACTTCCTTGCCGCCGTGCGACCACAGCCACGGATAGAAGAAGCCCGGTGGGTCGCCGAACGAGTGGGACAGCGCCTGGCCGATCGGCCGGCCAGCCGCCTTCAGCTTCTTGCCGGCGTCGTGCAGCTTCTCCCAGGTATCCGGGAACGAATCGTAGCCGATTTCCTTGAACCACGATTTCCGCCACGAGACGAGCCCGCCGCCGACGGCCCACGGCACCCCGACCCATTTCCCGTTATAGGTGCAGACGTCCTTGAAGATGCCGTAATACCCGCCGCCCGCCTTGCCGATCTCGTCGGTCACGTCGGTCACGTCGGCCAAGCTGTCCTTATAGAGCTGAACCCAGTTGTTCAGCGACATGATGATGTCGGGACCGGTTTGCGCCTGGATCGCCGAGGTGGCACGGGCCTGGATGTCGTTGGCGTTGATGGTTTCGAGGCGCAGCTTGATACCCAGCGCCTTCTGGCATTCCTCGGTGATCTTGCCCTTGAGCATGACGTCCGAGGCCGGCACGAAATCCGACCAGCGCACCCAATGCAGGGTCTGCTCCTGCCCATAGGCCGGCGCCCGTCCCGACGCCAGGATGCCCGCCAGGCCGCCGGTCGTGGCGGCCGCGGCTCCGGCACCCGATAATTGCAGAAAACGACGCCGATTGACCCGACGCATGATTTTATCCTCCCCCGGTTTTCACTTCGACTTCAGCGGCCAAATCTTTAGAGACAACGGCGGTGGGGCACAAGGGCCGGGGCTCTGCGCTGGCCGCAGGCGGGGTTGCGTCTGGTCGCGCCGGGTTGTCATCGCGGGCCGGGGCGGCGATGCTGCCGAACGGCCCCGATTGCACGGAAAGGGACGATGCGTGGCGGATGGCGGCGAGTTGCGGCGCGAGTTGATGGCCGTGTTCGACCAGTTGCCGGCCAAATTGCGCGAGGCGATCAACTATGCGCCCGAGGCGCTCGATCCCGTCGGGCTGGCGACGTTATGCCGGCGCCACGGCGCGGCAAACGTGCTGGCGATGATCGAATTGAAGCTCACCCGCGCCGCCGGGCAAGCGCCGGCAAAGTCCGCAGGCGGCGAGCAGAACTAGGCGGACACCGCTTCGGCGGCGGGCAGCGAGGCCCGCAGCAGCGATCGGTGGTGGGCGACGGTCTCGGCGATCTCGCAGTACACATCCTCGTCCCGCGACCGCTGGGCGAGGCAGGCGAGCTTGGCGGCGGCGATGCACAGCTCTGCTTCGCGGCCGCCCTCGTCCATCGGATCGCCGCCGAGCAGCCGCTCGCGCACGCGCCCGACAAACCGGCGCGGCCCGTCGCGATCCTGAGACGCGACCGCGAGCCCAAGGCGGCGCGCGCGGAATTCCGCCGGCAGGTCGATCCCGCCACACGCGCCGACCAAAGCCGGCCCGACGACCGCGAGATCGAAGCGGCAGCGCGCAACCGCCGACAACGCCGACGCCCGGTCGGTCACGGCCGTGACGACAATCCCCGCCTCCTCGAGCCAACCGGCAAGGCGGCGGCTAGCGGCCGCGTCTTCCTCGACGACAAGGACGCCCGGCGGCCTCCGTCTAATCATCGACAATCATTCCGCTGTATCGCATAACGGAAACAGGTATAGCACCGATCTTCTAGTCAGGCTGACGTTTCGTTGCGATTTTGGGTGGGTTTTTATTTAAGTGGTCACGATCTAGGTAAATGGATCATGGAGATTTACAGTTATCGTAAATTTCTTGTTACTACAGAGCGGCGCCGCCCAAAAGAACCCTCCGGCACTGAGCGCTTTGCGCCGGCGCAAGAATCCGGGCATTGTGGGCGGTGGAAGAGTACCGCTCCCGGTGGGGCGCGCGGGCTTCAAACCCGTTGGAGGGCGCCCTGGCGTCTTCGGTAGGTTCGACTCCTGCCTCTTCCGCCATTCCCCTTCGTTCGCTCAGGCGGAAACCTCAGTTCGGCACCCAGGCCGCGGTCCTGATCTCGCCGAATTCGCGCGCGATCTTGCGCCAGGATGTGCCGGCGTCCTCGGTGACGTAGACCTCGCCGAAGAGGCTGAACGCGACGATGCGGTTGGCGTCGGCGGGGTGTGTGGCGAGGCCCCACATGGTGGCGTTGGGCTGGCTGGGGAGCGGCAGGGTCTCCCAGGTATCGCCGAAATCCGTGGTGCGGAGCACGTGCCCCTTTTCGCCCGTCGTGCCCTCGCCGCACCCGGCGAACAGCACGCCGGGCTCGTCGGCCTTGACCGCGATCCCGCGGGCATAGGGCAGCGGCCATTTCTCGCGGATATCCAGGGATTCCCAGGTGTCGCCGAGATTGCTGCTGACAAACAGCTCGCGCGCCGTGCTGGCATAAAGACGCTTGGGCTCGGTCGGCGCGATCGCCACGGCGTGGATGTCGGGGTCGTACAAACCCGTCTTGAGCTGCGTCCAGGTGTCTCCTCCGTCCATGCTGCGGAAGACGCCGTCGATCTCGACGCCCGCCCAGACGATGCGGTGATCGTCGGGATCGACGACGAGGCCGGTCACGAAGGGTATGCCGATCGAGCATTTCGGGGCGATGTCGACAGCCAGCTTTTCCCACTGCCGCCCGCCGTCGCGCGAACGATACACCCCGGCCGGGCGGGTGCCGGCAAAGAGGGTTTCGGGATCGACCGGGTCGACGGCCAGCGACCAGATCGTCGGCAACGCCCCTTCATCGGCGAGGCGCTCCCACTGCGTGCCGCCGTCGTGGCTGACGAACAACCCGGTATCGCCCGCCGCGAACACCGTTTGCGGCTCCTTGGGGTGGGCGACCAATGCCTGGATGCGGCTATTGAGCGGGAACGGGCTGCGGTGCCGCGTCCACGACCTGCCGGAATCCGGGCTGTGCCACACGCCCCAGCCGGCCGTTCCCAGACAGATGCTGTATCTCGCCGCCATAGGCTGCCTCCCCTCGTCCCGGTCGGTGCGTCATCCCCGGATGCGGGAAATTGTACTGGTCCGGCGCGCGCGCAACAACTCGCGCAACAAACGGACCTGGCGCCGGCCGCTGTCCCGGCTCACCCGGGTGATTGAGTCGAGCGAGGCGGTCGGTTCGTCGGCGGGGATGAGGCCGGGCTCCTGCACCAGCGCGCCGGCGATCGCGACGCGCTGCTGCTGGCCGCCGCAGAGGCCATGTCGAACTGTTCGAGCGCGGCGAGCGCCATCGCCTTGTCGTGGTCGGGCCACCAGCTCAGCATCGCCCGGTGCCTGCCCGTCTCGCCCGGTGCTTGGCAGCCCAACCGAGACTCGCCGGCTACGCTTTCGTGGCGCTTCGGTGACGGGCGGGGGTCGCGCAAGTGCTCCTTCTCCAACCACGTGGAATCGAGCGATACTCGCCACGGCATCGGCGGGAGCAGGGTGATGGAGCTGAGAGGCGCGGTTGCGCTGGTGACGGGCGGGAATGGCGGGCTGGGGCAGCGCATCTGCCACGCCCTCGCCCGCGAGGGCGTGCATGTCGCGGTGATGTACGCGCAGAGCCGCGACGAGGCCGAGGGCGTCGCCCGCGACCTCGCGTCGCGGCATCAGATCAACGCGGCGGCCTTTGGCTGCGACATCACCGACGACGCGGCCGTCGCTGGCGTCGTCGACAGCGTGGTCAAGCGCTTTGGCCGGATCGACATCCTCGTCAACGACGCCGCCTACAACAAATCGGTCCAGTTCGCCGATCTCGACGGGCTGACGATGGAGGTGTGGGACACGATCCTCGCCGTCAACCTGACGGGGCCGTTCCGCCTCACGAAGGCGGTGGGGCCGGTGATGAAGGCGCAGGGAAGCGGCCGCGTCATCAACATCGCCTCCGTCGCGGGCGTCGGCCCGACCGGCTCGTCGATCGCCTATGCGGTGTCGAAGGCGGGGCTCATCCACCTGACGAAATGCATGGCGGTGGCGCTGGCCCCGCAGGTGCTGGTCAATTGCGTCGCGCCGGGGCTTCTCGAAGGCACTCGTGCGACCGCCAACCTCCGGCCCGAATTCATCGCGCAGGGTGCGGCGACCTCATTGCTCAAGAAGCCCGCCGACAAGGACGATTGCGCCGATATGGTCGTCACGCTGTGCCGCACGGAGACGATGACCGGGCAGACGATGGTGATCGATTCGGGGCGTTATTTTCACTGACCAGATGTTGTTACTGAGGAGCATGAGACATGGCTGACGCGAAGCTTGCGCCGAACCTGCCCGACTGGATGGTCGAGCACACCAACCGCTACCTCGCCAGCGGCGGCACCGATGGGCATCTGTACAAGATCACCCAGCCGGACCGGCCCGAGCTGATCGTCCCGTCGCTGCTGCTGACGACGACCGGCCGCAAATCGGGCGAGAAGTTCATCTTTCCGCTGTTTTACGGCGAGGCCGGCGGCAGCTATCTGGTGATCGCGTCGAAAGGCGGCGCGCCGAAGCACCCGAACTGGTACCTGAACCTCGTCGCCAACCCCGAGGTCGAGGTGCAGGTCGGCACCAAGAAGATGAAGGCGCGGGCGCGCACCGTGACCGGGCCGGAGCGGGCCGGGCTGTGGGAAAAGGCGCTCGAATTCTGGCCGCCTTATGCCGACTACCAGACAAAGACCGACCGCGAGATCCCGGTGGTGCTGCTCGACCCGGTCGGCTGAGGGCGGCGCGGATGATCGACCTGTCGGGCAAGACCGCGATCGTCACCGGCGCCGCGTCGGGGATCGGCCTCGGCATCGCCACCGCGCTCGCCGAGGCGGGCGCCAACGTGGTGATGGCCGATATCCAGAAGGACGCGGTCGAAGCGGCGGCGCACGGGCTCTCCGGTACCAACAAGCAGGTGATGCCGGTGCGGATCGACGTGACGCAGGAGGAATCCGTGCTGAACGCGCTCGCCGAGGCCGAGCGCAACTACGGCAAGCTGCACATCGCCTGCAACAACGCCGGGGTGCCGATGCACGGCGTGGGCCTCACCGAATTGTCGCCCGCCGACTGGCAATTCGTGATCGGCGTCAACATGTGGGGGATCATCCACGGCATCCGCCATTTCGTTCCGGCGATCCTCAGGCACGGCGAGGAAGGGCACGTCGTCAACACCGCCTCGGTCGCCGGCTTCCAGAACCGCCGCGGCACCAATCAGGGTCCCTACTCGATGAGCAAGTACGCGGCGCTGTCGTTGTCGGAGGCGCTGGAGCACGAGCTTGAGGGTACCAAGGTGGGCGTTTCGGTGCTGTGCCCCGGACCGATCAACACCAACATCGCCCGCGGCGCCCGCAACCGTCCGGACCATATGGGCGGGCCGCAGGTGCGGGCGACCGACGAACAGGTGCTGGCGGAGCGCCTGGCGACGACCGGGCTCGACCCAAAGATCGTCGGCGAGCGCGTCGTCGACGCGATCCGCACCAACACGTTCTACGCCTTTGTCGGCGCGGTCCCGGCCGATGTGATCCGCGGCCGCCACCGCCGCATCGAGGACGCGCTCAACAGCAAGTGGGTCACGCATTACTGAGGAGACCGAAATGTCCGATGCCATCGACCCGAGGCCACCGGTCGCAATCGGCCATGTGCGCCTGCCGTGCAGCGATGTCGGCGCCGCCGCGCGCTGGCTCGAAACGGCGGGCCTCCGCCCGATCGTGACGATGGAAGGGCTCGCCGTGCTTGAGCTCCGCGGCGGCACGCATGTCGTCGTGCGGAAATCCGACCAGCCGGTCGCACCCGGCACTACCGCCCCGTTCGACCTGATGGTCGACGACGTCGATTCGAGCCACGGCGACTATGCGGAAAAGGGCCTATCCCCCTCGGAGATCATCCGCGGCCGCATCCACGACTCGTTCACGCTGCCCGGCCCCGACGGCTGGAGCTTTATCGTCAACTCCTCGCACGCGAGCGGAAAGGCGATTTAGGGGCCCCAATGTGAGGGTTGAATACAGGGATTAGAAAGCTAGCCATAGTCGCGTATATATATCGCATTCTCTCTTTAGTTGAATTCGTGCTATGCGGGCGGCCTCGGAGGTGGCTATGGCCCGCGTCAAAAACCCGATACTGTTTTCAGCTTATTTTGGTATCAAAACCGCCAATCTAGAAGCGGCGGGGCTAATTGATCCTTTCATTAATGTGGACGTCCCGCTCTTCATTGATCCTGTCCTTCTTGATAAGTCGTCCAACCAACGAATTAGCAGGCAGGGGATCGCGGCCTTTCGGGGCCATTTCACCAACTTCATCCGCCTTTTGGCTATCTCCGATCATGAGGGCGATGTCGCCTGGAGGGGGGCCCGTCGGCTTTTGGATCTGAGCGAGCCTCCTGAGAACGGGCTCGGCTTCGGGGGCAGCGGGCGATCCGGCAGCTCCCGTCCGGACAAAATTCGTGAAGCCATGATGCGGACGAGCAAAGAGATCATCCAGCTGGGAGCCAGCGATCCTGAAATGATCTCGCTCATGGGTTTTTTTGAGGAAGATGTCGGACCGGACACAATCAGCGACTTCACTACAAGAGCCATAATTGATCAATTGGCCGAGATCACAGAGGAATTTTGTAAGAACAGCCAAATCCACATCAATCAATCTGACGTTGGGAGTGGCCGTCATTTTTTACCGATGTACCTTACAACCCGTCAGCGCAAAGCAATTGTCCTCGTGCCCCGCGACATCGTTCGTGATTTGCCTATCGCCAAGGACTGGTCAGGAATAGAAGTGGCTGCTCTTGAGAATAGCCGCATCCGTGATCGAGTGAACAGGTATCTGGCCGGGATCGTGCAACCCACCATAGCTGAACGAAAATCCGCTTTGCGCGCGGCCGCGATGGGATCGGCAAAAGATTTTGAATTTTTTCTCGCGTCTGTGAAGGAACACACGAGAAGCTATGATCCAAATCTCGATGCGTTAGGTTATTATCGTTTAAAGTCTATTTTCGCAAATGGCTTCGAAGGATTGAAGAAAGAGACCGCTTACGACTTGGTGGCCGATCCAGAAGAAATTTTGCGACTTGTTATGGATACTTTGAAATTCTTTCGACATCATGTGGAAAATGGTAATCTATGGGAAGAATTATGGGTTGACAATAAACCCAAAAAGGAGAGAGCTGCGCAGCTTATATATTTCGCCATCGCTGATGCTTTTTGCAAAGCAAACAATGTCGACATATCGCCCGAGGCAAATATGGGAGGCGGCCCTGTAGATTTTAAATTCTCGAAAGGATATATAGCACGAGTTCTTGTTGAAATTAAGCGCTCAAGCGGCACCGTGGTGCATGGTTACGAGAAGCAATTGGAATTCTACAAGACAGCTTCACGAACAGAATTCGCGATATTCGTGATCGTTGACTACGGTAATCTTCGAGATAAACTTGGCATCGTTAACAAGATTCGAGAAATGCGAATTCGAAATGGCGAAAAGGCCTCTGAAATTTTTGTAATTGACGCAACTCCGAAATCCTCTGCGAGCAAAAGACAATAATCTGGGTGTTAATACGGCTCCTTCACGAAAATAAACGTCGTTCCCGTCACGATCGGGGCGCTAGCCCCCACGAACGACACATTGACGTCCTTCACCTGCCTTGAGCCGGCGCGGCCGGAGGCTTGGAGGGCGCCTTCGATGATGTGCCAGAGGCCGTG
Source organism: Allostellaceae bacterium (assembly GCA_036268075.1). Classification (GTDB taxonomy): domain Bacteria; phylum Pseudomonadota; class Alphaproteobacteria; order ATCC43930; family CGMCC-115725; genus DATARH01. The sequence continues at coordinate 42,133 of DATAUV010000144.1, forward strand.
GATGCGGCCGGTGCCGAGGCTGCCGCCGAAGGTGTTGAGCGGGAGTTCGCCGTCCAGCTCGATGCGGCCGTCCTGGATGAAGTCGAGCGCCTCGCCCTCCTTGCAGAACCCGTAGCTTTCGAGGCCGTAGATCACCGAAGCGGAAAAACCGTCGTAGATCTGCGCGACATCGACATCCTTCGGCGCGAAGCCCGAGCGCTCCCAGGTCAGCTTGGCCGAGCTGCTGCCGCCCAGCATGTAGTCGCTGAGGCTGCCGATGCGGCCGGCGACCTCGAAATGCAGCCGCTCGCCATAGCCGGCGAGATAGGCCGGGGTCGGCTTGAGGTCGCGGGCGCGGTCGGCCGTGGTCAGCACGATCGCGACGGCGCCCTGCACCGGGATGTCGCAATCGAATAGGCAGAACGGGTAGGCGACCATGCGCGAGGCGAAATAATCCTCGCGGGTGAGCGGCGTGCCGTGGAAATAGGCGTGCGGGTTGTGCTGGGTGTGCTTGCGCTGGGTAACCGCGAGCGTCGCCATCTTGTCGCGGGTCTGACCGTTCTTTTCGAGCCAGCGCGTATACGCCACCGCCATCCCCTGCCCCGGCCCGCCGAACCCATAAGGCGCGGTGAACTGGGTCGCGCCGGCCGCGTTGCCGCTCGGCAGGTTCTGGTAGGTACCGCGCGGGTTGTGCATCGCCCGCCAGACGACGGCGTATTTGCACACCCCGGCGAGGAGCGCATTGACCGCCTGCTGCACCGCGCCGCCGATATTCACCGAGCCGACCTGGATGTGCCAGGTCAGGTTGGGCAATTTCAGCATCGCCATCATGCAGTTGACCGAGACGACCGAAATCCCGTCGACCTCGGCATGGCCGGTCGCGGGCAGCTCGGGATAGGTCGCGAGCCCGTCGATATCGGCCATCTCAAGCCCGGAATCCGCGACCGCCTCCTTGACCGCGGTCAGCGCGTGCGCGGCGAGCGGCACGTCGGCTAGGCGGCTGACCTTGGAATAGCCGACGCCGCTGACGGCGATCTTGCAGCGATTTTCCCACATGGGTTTCTCTCCGTAACCTCGTAGGGCGGAAAAGCGCAGCGCATTCCGCCGCGCTCGCCCGATAAACGAATGGCGGAATGCGCTTCGCTTTTCCGCCCTACGCCAACTTGAACTGCGGCAGGGTGATGTCGTCGTTGAGCTTTTCGAACACCACCTCGACGCGCCGGCCGACCTTGGCCTCGGTGTATTCCGCGCCCAAGAGGTTGCCGGCCATCAGCGCGCCGGGGGCGTCGTCGAGTTCGACGATGATGCTGGCGTAGGGCACCGCCGAGGCGAAGCGCTTGTCGCCGGTGTGGTACATGATCGTATAGGCGTAAATCGCGCCCTGGCCGCGCACCGGCTCGAATTTGAGGTCGATCGAGACGCATTGGGTGCAGGTCGCGAAGGGCGGGTGCTGGAAATGCCCGCAGCTCTGGCAGCGCTGCAATTCCAGCGATTCCCGCTTTGCCGCCTCCCAGAACGGCCGGGTCCATTCGTTCGGCACCGGGACCGGCCGGGTGACCTCGCTCCAGTCGCTCATTCGATTTCCTCCGCCATTTTCCCAGGGCCGCGTTGCGGGCAGTGTAGAGCAAGTTTCGCTGGCATTGAATTCGCCCGTCATTGCGAGCGTCGCGAAGCAGTCTCGTACCGCAGGAGACTCCCCGGCACGAGATTGCCGCGTCGCCTTCGGCTCCTCGCAATGACAATGCAAATCGGAGAGGGAGCAAATCCTCTCGGTCGACGGCGGCCGGTGATTTGGTCAAACTGACGGCTACCGTTAGCCGTCACCCCCGCGCAGGCGGGGGTCCAGGGGCGAGTGACAGAGGTGCCGCTGGGTTCCGCTTTCGCGGGAACGACGAGTTAGAGATGGGCTTTATGGGGAGATTCGGGATGGCTGAAACCGGACCGGGCGAGATGATGGGGAATGCGGGCCCGGGGATGCTGTCCGGGCTGCGCGTCGTCGAGATCGCGGACGAGCGCGCCGAATATTGCGGCCTGCTTTTGGCCGGGCTCGGCGCCGAGGTCATCAAGATCGAGCCGCCGGAAGGCAACGCGACCCGCCGGATCGGCCCCTATCTCGACGACGAGCCGGGGTGCGAACGCTCGCTGTTTTTCTGGAACTACAACCGCAACAAAAAATCGGTCGTCCTCGACCTGCAATCGCCGGCGGGCAAGGAGCACATGCTGGGCCTGCTCGGTGGCGCCGACATCCTGCTCGACGCGAGCTGCGGCGCGCTGAATGAGGTGCTGGGGCTCGACCACGCGGCGATCAACGCGCGTTTCCCCCAGCTCGTCACCGCGCGCATGACCCCGTTTGGCGATGACGGGCCGTGGAAGGATTTCAAGGGCTCGGACCTCATTCATCTCGCGCTCGGCGGGCCGATGATGAATTGCGGCTACGACCCCGACCCCAACCTCGAATACGACACGCCGCCGATCGCGCCGCAGATCTGGCACGCCTATCACATCGCCGGCGAGCAGATGGCGACCGGCATCATCGCCGCGCTGATCCACCGGCACCGCTCGGGCGAAGGCCAGGATTTGTCGGTGGCGATCCACGAGGCGGTGTCGAAAAACCCCGAGCAGGATCTGATGTACTGGGTCATGCGGCGGGTGCCGCTGTGGCGGCTGACCTGCCGACATGCGTCCGAGGGGCCGAACCACTCGCCGAGCATCTGCCACACCAAGGACGGGCGCTGGTTCATCACCCACGGCATGGGCGCCCGCGACCTCAACAACCTCGTGCCGCTGCTGGGCAAGTACAACGCGGCGGCCGACCTCCAGCCGCCGCCGCCGGAGACCGACCTCAAGGCGCGGCAGGTGCCGGGCACGGCCGGCAGCGACGAGGCGCGCTCGCACATGCTCGATGTCGTCCAGCGCTTTGTCCGCGCCTGGGCCTACAAGGACATGCCGTGGCGCGAGGCGCAGGATGCCGGGCTCCTCTGGGCGCCGCTCAGGAAGCCGCACGAGAACGCGCTCGACGAGCACTGGCTGACGCGCAAGACCTTTGCCGAGATCGAGCACCCCGAGCTCGGCCGCTCGTTCCGCTATCCGACCAGCAAATGGCTCAGCACCACGACGAGCTGGCAGGTCGGCCGCCGCGCGCCATTGCTCGGCGAGGACACCGACGCTGTTCTCCGGGAAGCCGCGCGTCGCCCGAGCGTCCCGGCGGAGCCGCGCAAGGTTGAGAACCCGCGCCTCTCGGCGATGCACAACAAGCCGTTCCCGCTCCAGGGCATCAAAATCTTCGATTTCGCCTGGTTTCTCGCCTCGGCCGGCGGGACGCGGTTTCTCGCGGCGCTGGGGGCGGAAAGCTACAAGGTCGAGTGGAAGGACAACCCCGACACGCGGCTGGCCGGGATGGCGCCGGTCGGCGGCCGCGCCGCGCGCGAGGCGGCGACCGGGCCGTTGCCGGGCGTCAAGGATCCCGACATGGGCGGCAATTTCCTCAACAAGAATTCCGGCAAGCGCGGCATCTCGCTCAACATCCGCCACCCGAAGGGTCTCGCGATCGCCAAGGACATGATCCGCATCTGCGATGTCGTGGCCGAGGGGTTCTCGCCCGGCGTGTTGCAGCGCCTGGGGCTCGGCTATGACGTGATGAAGTCGATCCGGCCCGACATCATCTACATCCAGCAATCCGGCATGGGCGCGCACGGCACCTATGGCCGGATGCGCACGGTAGGCCCCGTCGCCGCGGCGTTTGGCGGGCAGGCCGAGATGTCGGGCCTGCCCGAGCCGGCGATGCCGGTGAGCTGGGGCTATTCCTATCTGGACTGGATGGGCGCCTACGGCTACGCGCTGGCCTTGCTCGGCGCGATCTACCACCGCGAGCGCACCGGCGAGGGCCAGTGGATCGACGCCTCACAATGCGAGAGCGGCATCTTCCTCACCGGCACGACGATCCTCGACTGGGCGGCCAACGACCGCGTGTTCCGCCGCTTCGGCAACCGCTCGCCCTACAAGCCCGCCGCGCCGCACGGCGCCTATCGCTGCGCCGGCAAGGACCGCTGGATCGCGATCGCCTGCTTTACCGACGCCGAATGGCAGGCGCTGGCCCGCGTCGCCGAGCGCGGCGACTGGCTCGACGACCGCCGCTTCGCGACGCTCGAAACCCGGCTGCACCATCAGGACGCGCTCGACGCGGCCGTCGAAAGCTGGACCCGCACCCAGGACCGCTTCGACTGCATGATGAAACTGCAAAAGGCCGGCGTCGCGGCGGGGGTGTGCCAGAATGCCGAGGACCGCGTCGACACCGACCCGCAGCTCCGCCACCTCAAATGGCTGACCGAGGTCACCGGCACCAAGATCGGCACCTGGCCGGTCTATGAGCTGCCGATGAAGCTGTCGAAGACCCCGGCCTATATCGGCGGCCCGATCAACCGCGGCGCGCCGTGCTATGGCGAGGACAACATGTACGTCTTGACCGAACTGCTCGGCCGCACCCCGAGCGAGGTCGAGCGGCTCGCGGAAGAAGGAGTGATCTGATGACGAAGCCAGAAACCGTCGGCCTTTCGTCGGCGCGACTGAAGCGGCTCGACGAGGTGATGACGCGCCGTTATGTCGATGGCGGCTACCTCCCCGGCCTGCTCGCTTATGTCTACCGCAAGGGCGAGCTCGTCCACACGACCCTCAGCGGCCGCATGGACATCGAGCGTGGTGCGAAGATGCGCGAGGACGCGATCTTTCGCATCTACTCGATGTCGAAGCCGATCACCGCGGTCGCGCTGATGATGCTGGTCGAGGAAGGCGCGATCGGGCTCGACGACGCGGTCGCCGCCCACATCCCGGCGTGGAAGGACCTCGCGGTCTATGCCAGCGGCACCCCGTCGCTGCTGCCGACCGGGGCGCCGAGCTACATGACGACCCCGGCGCAGCGGCCGATGAAGGTGGTCGACCTCGCCACCCACACTTCCGGCCTCACCTACGGCTTTATGATGCGCACGGGCGTCGACGCCGCCTATCGCCGGGCCAAGATCGTCGACCGCCAGACCGAGGGCGGGCTTGGCGGCATGATCGACCAGCTCGCGCACATCCCGCTCGATTTCTCGCCGGGCACGGCGTGGAATTATTCGGTCGCGATCGACGTGCTCGGCTACCTGGTCGAGAAGCTGTCGGGGATGAGCTTCGGCGAGTTTCTGCGGACACGGCTGTTCGAGCCGCTGGGGATGCACGACACGGCGTTTCAGGTCACGGCCGATCAGACCGAACGGTTTTCCTCCTGCTATCAGCCGGACGGCGCGGGGGCGGGGCTGAAGATTCAGGACGATGCGCGCCGGAGCACCTACGCCGAGCCGCCCCTACTTGAGTCAGGCGGCGGCGGGCTCGTGTCGACCGCGCATGATTACCTGCGCTTTTGCCGGATGATGCTGAACGGCGGCACGCTCGACGGCGTGCGCGTCCTCAGCCCCAAGACGGTCGCGCTGTTCAGCCTCAATTTCCTGCCGGACGGCCGCGAGGTCGCCGACATGGCGTTCCCCGGCATGTTCAGCGAGTCGGGCTATGCCGGTGTCGGGTTCTCGCTCGGCTGCGGGGTCAATGTCGATGTCGCGAAGACGCGGCTGCCCGGCACGCTCGGCGAATATTTCTGGGGCGGGGCGGCGGCGACCGCGTTCTGGATCGACCCCAAGGAAGAGCTGACGGTCGTGTTCATGACCCAGGTGATCGGCAGCCCCGCGCGCCTCACGCTGCGGCGCGACCTGCGCACGCTGGTCTATGCGGCGATGACCGAGTCGTTTGCGTAGAGATGCCCGGCGCCTAGAGATGCCCGACCACGAGAGCCCGTTGCGCGCCGGCGAGGTCGCGGTCGAGCTGCCGCCCCAAACCGACGCCGAGCTCTATTTCATCGGCACGATCCGCACCCCGTGGAAGACGCGGCAGGAATGCCCGAAGCGCGGCGCCGTCGACGGCCCGATCTGCACGATCGTCTTCGACGAGCGCTGGCGCGAGGGGCTGACCGGTCTCGCGAGGCACAAGCGCGTGCAGGTGCTCTACTGGATGCATGAGGCGCGCCGCGACCTCGTCTTGCAGACCCCGTTCCAGCGGCCGACCAGCGGCACCTTCGCGCTGCGCTCGCCGGTGCGCCCGAACCCGGTCGCCTCGTCGATGGTCGAGCTGGTCGCGGTCGACGGGCTAAGCGTGCAAGTCCGCGGGCTCGACTGCCTCGACGGCACCCCGCTGATCGACCTCAAGCCGGAGCATGGAGCGCATCAAACATAGCCGTCATTGCGAGGAGCGCAGCGACGCGGCAATCTCGATCGGAAGGAGTCTCGGACCGTCGAGATTGCCGCGTCGCCTTCGGCTCCTCGCAATGACAGTGGAGACTGTCAACTCACCCGCGGCTTCACCTCGGCCATGAACCGCTCCATCGAGTCGAGGAGCTGGGGGAGGTCGCGGTTGCCGTGGAAATTGACCTGAAACGCCTCCAGCCCGGCGGTCTCGCGATAGCGCGACAGTTCGGCGACCACGTCGGCCGAACTCGACTTGCCGAAATCGACGCGGAAGCTCATGCGGGTTTCCGCACTGGCGCCGGCTTAGCCTCTTTCAGCAAAGGCGTCCACCGAGGCGTCGGCGCATTTCACCTGAAAGCGGCTGGGCGGCGGCGCTATACTGCGTTCGCCCCGCGAAGCGAGAGAAACATGGACCGCACGCTCGTCTCCCATCATTCGCATTTCGGCGCCTTTACCGCGATCGTCGAGAACGGGCGGGTCGTCGGGGCCGAGCCGTTCGCGCTCGATCCGGACCCGTCGCCGCTGATCGACGCCATCCCCGAGGCGGTCCATTCGCCGACCCGCATCGCGACGCCGATGGTGCGCGAGGGCTGGCTCACCGGCGGCAGCGGGAACGGCGCCGGGCGCGGGCGCGAGCCCTTCGTGCCGGTGAGCTGGGACAAGGCGCTCGATCTCGTCGCGGCGGAGCTCGCGCGGGTGCGGCGCGAGCATGGGCCGGGGGCGATCATGGGCGGGTCGCAGGGCTGGTCGTCGGCCGGGCATTTCCACGAGGCGCGCGCCCAGCTTCGCCGTTTTCTCGGCGCGAGCGGCGGGTTTGTCGACCAGGTCAGCAATTACAGCTTTGGCACCGCGCTGACCTTTCTGCCGCACATCCTCGGCTCGGCCCAGGCGGTGTCGGGACCGCTGACGTCGTGGAATTCGATCGCGCGGCATTCGCGGCTGTTCGTCATGTTCGGCGGGGCGAACCCGAAGAACACGCAGGTGGCCAAAGGCGGCTGCGCCTGGCACGGCACCACCGGCTCGTTCGCGGCGATCGCCAAGGCCGGGGTGCGCGTCGTCAACATCAGCCCGATCCGCGAGGACGGACCGGACAGCGTCGCGCCGGAATGGATCGCGATCCGGCCCAACACCGACGCGGCGATGATGCTGGCGCTGGCGCACACGCTGGTCAGCGAGCGGCGCCACGACGAGGCGTTTCTCGCCCGCCATTGCACCGGCTTTACCCGCGTTCTGCCCTATCTGACCGGCGAGGCCGACGGGCAGGCGAAGGACGCCGCCTGGGCCGAGCACATCACCGGCGTCCCGGCCGAGACGATCCGCGGGCTGGCGCGGGCGATGGCGGCGCAGCGGACGATGCTGACCGCGTCGTGGTCGCTGCAACGCGCCGATCACGGCGAGCAGGCATATTGGGCACTGGTGCTGCTCGCCTGCTGTCTCGGCCAGATCGGATTGCCCGGCGGCGGGTTCGGGTTTGGCTACGGCTCGTCGGCGGCGATCGCCGAGCCGCCGAACGCCTTTCCCGGCCCGGCCCGGCCCACGATCCCCAACCCGGCGCGGATGGCGATCCCGGCGGCGCGCATCGCCGACTGCCTGCTCAACCCCGGCCAACCCTACGAGTACGACGGCAAACACGCGGTCTACCCCGACATCCGCCTCGTCTACTGGGCCGGCGGCAACCCGTTCCACCATCACCAGGACCTCAACAGGCTGCGCCGCGCTTGGCAGAAACCCGAGACCGTCATCGTGCATGAGCCGTGGTGGACCGCAACGGCGCGCCACGCCGACATCGTGCTGCCGGCGACCACGTCGCTGGAGCGCAACGACCTCGGCGGCTCGCCGCGCGACCGCTTTGTGATCGCGATGCAGAAGGCGATCGACCCGGTCGGCGAGGCGCGGCACGATTTCGACATCCTGCGCGGGATCGCGAGCCGGCTCGGCTGCGAAGCCGAATACACCGAAGGGCGCGACGAGGCCGGCTGGGTGCGCCACCTCTACGCCATTTTCCGTGAGCGCGCGCAAAGCAATGCAGTGCCGGATTTCGACACGTTCTGGGACAAGGGCTGGGTGGAGATCCCGCCCAAGACCGACGAATACGTGATGCTGGGCGAATTCCGCGCCGACCCGGATAAGCAGAAGCTGCCGACCCCATCGGGACTGATCGAGCTCTACTCCGACAGGATCGCCGGGTTCGGCTACGACGACTGCCCGCCCTACCCGGCCTGGATCGAGCCGTCGGAGTGGCTCGGCGGCGAGCAGGCGGCGCGGTTCCCGCTGCATCTCGTATCGAGCCAGCCGCGCCACAAACTGCACAGCCAGATGGATGCGGGATCGGTTGCCGCGCTCGGCAAGATCGGCGGGCGCGAGGCGCTGGCGATCAACCCCAGCGACGCCGCCGCGCGCGGCATCGCCGAGGGCGAGATCGTGCGCGTCTATAACGGGCGCGGCGCGTGCTTTGCCGGCGCGGTCGTGACCGACGCGGTGCGGCCAGGGGTGGTGCGCCTCTCCTGCGGGGCCTGGTATGACCCGGCCGACGACGAAAGCTGCGCGCACGGCAACGCCAACGTCCTGACCCAGGACCACGGCACCTCCCGGCTCGGCCAGGGCCCAAGCTCGGCGACCGCGCTGGTCGAGGTCGAGCGCTGCACCGCGCCGCCGCCGGTCAAGGCCTTTGCGCCACCGGCGCTCGCGGGGGCAGCCTGACGAGTCAGCACGTTATATCTGTCTGTATATTGCGTGCGCCGGGTCCCGCGTGATAGAGCACATTTCAGTTGCCTCACCGCGGCTGTCATTGCGAGCGCAGCGAAGCAATCTCGTGCAGTAGGAGCCTCCTCCGATCGGGATTGCCGCGTCGCTCCGCTCCTCGCAATGACAGCGCACAATTCGGGAGATTGATATGTATCCAGATGTGCTGCTGTTCATCGACGGGCAATGGACCAAAGGCGCGGGCGGCCGCTCGATCCCGGTCGTCAATCCCGCCACCGGCGAGCCGATCGGCACCGTCGCGCACGCCGACACGAGCGATCTCGACCGCGCCCTCGAAGCCGCCGCCAAGGGATTCCGTGCCTGGCGCAAGGTGTCGGCCTTCGACCGCTCGAAGGTCATGCGAAAGGCCGCCAACCTGCTGCGCGAGCGGGCCGACTCGATCGCGCCGCTGATGACGCAGGAGCAGGGGAAGCCGCTGCCCGAGGCGAAGGGTGAGACGCTCGCCGGCGCCGACGTGATCGACTGGTTCGCCGAGGAGGCGCGCCGCACCTATGGCCGGGTGATCCCGGCACGGGCCGAGGGCGTCTATCAGCTCGTCGTCAAGGAGCCGGTCGGCCCCGTCGCCGCGTTCACGCCGTGGAACTTTCCGATCAATCAGGTCGTGCGCAAGCTTTCCTGCGCGCTCGCCGCAGGCTGCTCGATCATCGTCAAGGCGCCCGAGGAGACCCCGGCGGCGCCGGCGGAGCTGATCCGCGCCTTTGCCGATGCCGGCGTGCCGGCGGGCGTGATCAACCTCGTCTACGGCGTCCCGTCCGAGATTTCCGAGTACCTGATCCCGCACCCGGTGATCCGCAAGATGTCGTTCACCGGCTCGACCGCCGTCGGCAAGCAGCTCGCCGCGATCGCCGGCGCGCATATGAAGCGGGTGACGATGGAGCTGGGCGGGCACGCGCCGTCGATCGTCTTTGACGACGCCGATATCGACCTCGCCGCAAAGCTGCTGTCGGTCAACAAATTGCGCAACGCCGGCCAGGTCTGCGTGTCGCCGACCCGCCTTCTGGTGCAGGAGAGCGTCTACGACGAGTTCGTCGGCAAGTTCACCGTTGGGGTCAAGGCCGCCCGGATCGGCGACGGGATGGAGCGCGGCACCCAGATGGGCCCGATGGCAAACCCGCGCCGCATCGCCGCGATGGAGGCCTTTATCGGCGACGCGGTGCAAAAGGGCGCGAGCCTCAAGACCGGCGGCAACCGGATCGGCAACAAGGGCAATTTCTTCGAGCCGACGGTCCTCACCGACGTGCCGATGGACTCGCGGATCATGAACGAGGAGCCGTTCGGCCCGGTCGCGGTGATCTCGCCGTTCAAGAATTTCGACGATGTCGTCGAGGAGGCGAACCGGCTGCCCTACGGCCTCGCCGCCTATGCCTACACCCGCTCGGCCAAGACCGCGCAGGCGGTCGCGGCGGCGGTCGAGACCGGGATGATCTCGATCAACCACCACGGCCTCGCGCTCCCCGAGGTGCCGTTCGGCGGCGTCAAGGACAGCGGCTACGGCTCCGAAGGCGGGTCCGAGGCGATCGAGTCGTACCTCGTTACCAAGTTCGTGACCCAGGCCGGGCTGTAAGCCGCGCTGTCTCGTCCTCGCCACCCCGGCGAGGCACTTTCCTTTCCTCGTCACCCCCGCGAAAGCGGGGGTCCAGGGGCAAATGCTCCGTCACTTGACCTGGATTCCCGCCTTCGCGGGAATGACGAGAGAGGAGTAGGCTGCGCGGCAAGTCTCCCTTCCGATAGGTGACCCTCATGGCTAACGAAGACGAAGCCCTGTTCCAAAAAGGCATGCCGATCCGGCGCGAGGTGCTGGGGCCGGAATATGTCGACGCGTCGATGGCGCGGGCCGATGAGTTCATGATGTCGTTCCAGCGCGCGACGACGTCGTGGGCGTGGGGCTGGGCATGGGGCGAGGGCACGCTCGACCGCAAGACGCGCAGCCTGATGAATTTGGCGATGCTGACCGCGCTCAACCGCGCGCCGGAGATCAAGCTCCACGTCAAGGGTGCGCTCAACAACGGCGTTACCGTCGACGAGATCAAGGCCGCGCTGTTGCACGCGACCGCCTATTGCGGCATCCCGGCCGGGCTCGACGCGTTTCGCGCCGCGCACGAGGTGCTGGTCGCCGAGGGCGTGCTGGGCAAGAAGTGATTCCGCGCCGCTCGCGCATCCGTGACGTGACTCGGCCGGGGGTGACACCTACATCGTCGGTCGAACCTGTGCGCGTGGAGGAATCGATGATGCGGAATGCCGGAAAGGTCGCGGCTGTCCTGGCTCTGATGTTCGCCGCCATCGTCGCTTATCGCGTACCGTCTTCTTCGGCCGAAACCGCGCGAGCGGCGCCGGCGCCGGCGGTCGACGAGACGGCTTCCGCCGCGACCGAGACGGCGGTGCTGGCCGGCGGCTGCTTCTGGGGCGTCCAGGGCGTGTTCCAGCATGTCGACGGCGTTTCCGCCGCCGTGTCGGGCTATGCCGGCGGCGCCCGCGACACGGCGGAATACGAGACGGTCAGCGGCGGGCGCACCGGCCATGCCGAGTCGGTGCAAATCACCTTCGACCCGCGCCGGATCAGCTATGGCCGCATCCTGCAGATCTATTTCTCGGTCGCGCACGACCCGACCGAGCTCGACCGCCAGGGCCCGGATTCAGGCACGCAATACCGCTCGGCGATCTTCCCGCAAAGCGCCGAGCAAGCGCGCATCGCCGCCGCGTACATCAAGGAACTCGACACGGCCAAGGCGTTCCCGGCACCGATCGTCACCAAGATCGAGCCGGACAAGCCGTTCTATCCGGCCGAGGCCTATCATCAGAACTACCTGACCCTGCACCCGAGCCAGCCCTATATCGCGATCAACGACCTCCCCAAGATCGCGGCGCTGAAGCGGCTGTTTCCGGACCGCTACCGCGACGCCCCGGTGCTGGTCGCGGCAGCCGAGCCGGCCAAATAGAGGCGTCGCCTCGTTCGCGCATACCGGGTGGCGGCGCTTTAGAGATTGTTAAATAGGAGCTGCGACATTTCGTGCCGATAGGGAGCCGCGACAAGGCTTCCACGGGGAATCGCCGCCGCCGATGCGCTCTGCAGCCATCACAGATGGGCACGTTCCGGCCAGCCGTCGCCTCGGGCTGATCGCGGCGACCATCGTCGCGATCACCATCGCCGCGGCCACCGCCCTGTCGTGGGACCAGCGCAACGCGACCCTCGCCAACGCCCAGCAGGATCTGACCAATCTCGGCGTCGTGCTCGCCGAGCAGGCGACACGCACGCTCCAGGCGGTCGATCTCGTGCTTCTCGAAAGCGCGGCGCAGTTCCATGCCAGGGACATCAAGGGTCAGAAAGAGTTCGCCGATTTGCTCGGCTCCGAAGCCACCCACCAATTGCTCGTGACCCAGCAGAAGCACCTGCCGCAAGCGGATTCGCTCGGCGTGTTCGGGGCAGACGGGCGCTTGGTCAACCTGTCGCGCCTATGGCCGGTGCCGGTGCTCAACGTCGCCGATCGCAGCTATTTCCAGGAGCTGCGGGATCACCCGGCGCATGACACGGTGATCAGCGAGCCGATCAGGAACCGCGTCACCGGCACCTGGGCATTGTTCGTCGGGCGCAGGCTCACCGCTCCGGACGGCACCTTCCTCGGCATCGTCAGCGCGACGATCCAGCTCAGCTACCTCGAAGATTTCTACCGGATGATCGCGTCGCAAAAGGATCGATCGGTGACGATCCTGCGGCGCGACGGAACGCTGGTCGCCCGCTATCCGCATCTCGATGTCGAGATCGGCCGGAAATTACCGGCCGCTTCGCCGTTTTATGCCGGGCTCTCGGCCCCCAACGCGTTGTATCGCACCGAAAGCGGGCTGGACGGGTTGACGCGCTGGGTGTCGATCCATCCGCTGCAGGATTACCCGCTGGTCGTCTCCGTCAGCCGCGCCGAAACTTCGGTCCTCGCCGGGTGGCGCCGGCAATCGGCGTTTATCGCGCTCGGCGCGCTGACCGCGATCACCGGGTTCCTGCTGCTGTTCCGGGCGCTCGGCGCGCAGTTCCGCGACCACGAGGCATCCGCCGCCTCGCTCGCCGAGCGCAACGCCGCGCTGGAGGAAAGCCGCGCCCAGCTCGAACGCCAGGCGACCGAGCTGACCCAGTCGGCCGACGCGCTCGCCCGCAGCGAGGCCCGGTTTCGAGATTTCGCCCAGATCACGTCGGACTGGTTCTGGGAGCAGAACGCCGAGCTGCGCTATACCTGGTTCTCCGACGCCGTCGACAAGCCGGGGCTCGTCTTCAACCTGATCGGCCAGACCCGCTGGGAAATGGTGACCGAGGGGGTCAGCGACGCACAATGGGTGGCGCACAAGCTCGAGCTTGCCGCGCGCCGGCCGTTCCGCGATTTCCGCTATTTCCGCACCGGCGACGACGGCCAGGCGCACCACATCAGCGTCAGCGGCACACCGTTCTTCGACGATTCGGGCGCCTTCGCCGGGTATCGCGGGGCCGGGCGCGAGATCACCGCGCAAATCCGCGCCGAGGAGGCATTGCGCCGCGCCACGGAGGAGGCCGAGACGGCGCGGGCCGAGGCCGATGCGGCGCGCCAAGTCGCCGAGGCGACCAACCGCCAGCTTCTCGAAGCCCAGCGCATCGGCAAGATCGGCCACTGGATTTCCGACGAGACGACCAGGCGGGTGACATGGTCGCCGCAGATCTTCGACATCGCCGGCATCGCGCAGGCGGAGGCGCTGACGACGGCACAGGGCCGCGCCCCGATCCATCCCGACGACCTGCCCGAGTTCCGCCGCAAGCTGAGACAAGCCATCGCCACCCGCGAGACCTTGACGGTCGACCATCGCTGGGTACGGCCCAACGGGGATATCCGCTGGGTCCATGTCGACGTCAGCGCGCAATACGACGAGGCCGGCGCCTGCCATCGCCTGCTCGGCACCGCCCAGGACGTAACCGACCGCAAGGAATCCGAAGAAGCGCTGAAAAACGCCCAGCGCCAGCTTATCGACGCGGTCGAGGCGATCTCGGAAGGGTTCGTGCTGTTCGACCGCGACGAGCGCTTCGTCCTCGCCAACGAGAATTATCGCCGGCAGTGGGCGGGCATCGCCGATAAACTGGTGCCGGGGACCTATTTTGAGACGCTCACGCGCGCGGCCGTGGAGCGCGGCATGGTCGACCTCGGCAACGAAGAACCGGAGGCCTATATCCGCAAGACGGTCGCGTTGCACCGCGATTGCGGCGAGCCGAGCGAGCGCCGGCTTAGCGACGGAAGATGGATCCGGGTCTCCGCGCGCCGCACCCGCGACGGCGGCGTCGTCGGCATCCGCACCGACATCACCGAGCGCAAGCAATCCGAGGCGGCGCTGACCGCCGCCCGCCAGCAGCTCGTCGACGCGATCGAATCGATCTCGGAAAGCTTTGTCCTGTTCGACAAGGACGATCGCTACGTCCTGACCAACAGCAGGTACCGCGATCGCCATCCGCACCTGGTCGAATACTTCCAGCCCGGCGTCACCTACGAGACGATGCTGCGTGCCGCCGTCGCGAGCGGCATCCACGATGTCGGCGACGACCCCGAGGGGTGGATCCAGCGCAACTTGGAATGGCATCGCGCCTGCGGCGGCGCGATGGAGCGGCAGATGCACGGCGGTCGCTGGATGCGGCTGATGGAGCAGCGCACCGGCGATGGCGGTATCGTCGGCATCCGCACCGACATCACCGAGATCAAGACCGCCGAGCTCGCCTTGACTCGCAAGGTACGCGACCTCGAAGCGGCGCAGCAGCGGCTCGAACGGCTGCGCGAGGATTTGACCGCGATGACCGCCGACCTCGCCGCGGCACGCGACGCGGCCGAGGCGGGGAGCCGGGCGAAGTCGGATTTCCTCGCCAACATGTCGCATGAGATCCGCACCCCGATGAACGGCATCCTCGGGATGAACATGCTGCTGCTGCAGACCGAGCTGACCGCGGAGCAGCGCGAATGCGCGGTCGCCGTGCACGACAGCGCCGAGGCGCTGCTGACGCTGATCAACGACATCCTCGACGTGTCCAAGCTCGAAGCCGGCAAGGTCGCGCTCGAAGCGATCGACTTCGAGCTGCCCGAAATCGTCGAGGCCGCGGTCGGGCTGTTCCGGCCCAAGGCGCAGGAAAAGCGGATCGCGCTCGACATCGCGATCGACCCGGCGGCGCGGTCGGCGTTTCGCGGCGATCCGACCCGGCTGCGCCAGATCCTGCTCAACCTCGTCGGCAACGCGGTCAAGTTCACCGAGCGCGGCAGCGTCTCCGTCAACGTCGCGCCGCGCCCGTGCCGCCGGCGGCAGGGAGCCCGATTGCGTTTCGAGATCGCCGATACCGGCATCGGCATGTCGAAGGATGTCGCCGCGCGCCTGTTCGAAAAATTCAACCAGGCCGACACCTCGATCACCCGGCGCTTTGGCGGCACCGGCCTCGGGCTCGCGATCTCGCGCGAGCTGACCGAGCTGATGGGCGGCAAGATCGGCGTCAAGAGCACGCTCGGCCGCGGAAGCTGTTTCTGGTTCGAGGTGCCCCTGTCGCCGGCGGCGAACCCGGCGACCGCCCGCCGCCTGTCGCCGAGCGCCACGATCCCGGCGGAAACCTCGCCGGCGGGCCGGATGCTGCGGGTGCTGGTCGCCGAAGACAACAAGATCAACCAGCAGCTCGCCCGGATGCTGCTGGGCAAGGCCGGGCACATCGCCGACATCGTCGAAAACGGCGAGGAGGCCGTCGCCGCGGTGCGGACGGGGGATTACGACGTCGTGCTGATGGACGTGCAGATGCCGGTCCTCGACGGGATCGAGGCGACCCGGCTGATCCGTGCCCTGGAGCCGCCGAGGAGCACGGTGCCGATCATCGCCGTCACCGCCCACGCGATGGCCGGCGCGCGCGAGCAATACCTGGCGAGCGGAATGGACGGCTACCTGTCGAAGCCGCTCGACCCGAGCGCCCTGTTGCGGGCGCTCGACGCCTGCGCGGCATCCGGCCAGCCCATGGCGGCGACGGTCGATCGCGCCGAGCCGGCCTGCGACGCAGTGTTCGACGCCGACGCGATAGCGACGCTCGAAAAATACCTGCCCGGCGCGCAGGTCGACGAGCTGCTGACGATGTTTGTCGACCAGATCGACGGCCAGGTAGCCCCGATCCGCAGCGCCGCGGCGCTGCGCAACCTCGCCGAACTCGGGCGCGAGGCGCATTCGCTCGCAGGCAGCACCGGCAATATCGGCGCGAGCCGCCTGTCGCGCCTGGCGCGGGAGCTGGAAGCGGCATGCAAGGCCGGCGATCCCGACGCGGCGGCGGAGCTCAGCAGCCGCGTCGTCGCGGCGGCCTCAACGGCGGCTATCGCCGTGCGCGGCTGGCTTGACGGCCGCCGCCCGGAATTTGCCGACGCGCGGGCAACCGAAGCAGCCGAGTGATGTTATCTAACTGGTCCACCGGCCCGGTCTACCGGCGGTCCCGGCGTACCCGCACCGGCTGCGGCTGGGGTGGCGGCAAGAGCGCCGGCGGGCGGGCGGGGGCCGTTCGACGCCCGGCGAGCCCGGCGGCCCAGTCGCTCAGCCGGTCCATATAGAGGTAGGTCACCGGGATCGTGAACAGGGTCAGCGCCTGCGACACGATCAGCCCGCCGACCACCGCGATCCCCAGCGGCTGGCGCAACTCGGCGCCCGAACCGATCGCGAAGGCGATCGGCAGCGTGCCGCAGATCGCCGCCATCGTCGTCATCATGATCGGGCGGAAGCGCAGCGTCGCCGCCTCGTAGATCGCCTCCTCGGCCGATTTCTGCTCGTTGCGGCGGCGTTCGAGGGCGAAGTCGATCATCATGATCGCGTTTTTCTTGACGATGCCGATCAGCATGATCAGCCCGATGATCGCGATCACCGACAGGTCAAAGCCGAACAGCAGCAGGCAGAGCAGCGCGCCGAAGCTGGCCGGCGGCAGGCTCATCAGGATCGTGATCGGATGGACAAAGCTTTCGTACAAGACGCCCAGCACGACATAGACCGCGAAGATCGCCGCGGCGATCAACAGGGGCTGCGTCGAGAGCGAGCTTTGGAACGCGCTCGCCGTGCCCTGGAACGAGGTTTCGACCGTCTTCGGCAGCCCGATCTGCGTCGCCGCTTTGCTGATCCGGTCGACAGCGTCGCCGAGCGCGGTGCCGGGCGCGAGGTTGAACGAGATCGTCACAGCCGGGAACTGGCCCTGGTGGTTGACCGCGACCGTCGTCGTCTGCGGCGCGAGATGGGCAAAGGCGCTGAGCGGCACGAGCTGGCCGGCGGTGCCGTGAACATAAATCCGTGACAGCGCCGAAATGTCCTCCTGGTACTCGGGCGCGACCTCGAGCACGACATGGTAGGTGTTGAGCGGAGCGTAGATCTGGGTCACGAAGCGCTGGCCAAAGGCGCTGTAGAGCGTCGTCTCGATGCTGCTCGGATCGACGCCGAGCCGCGTGGCGAGGTCGCGGTCGATATCGATCTTCATTTGGGGGCTGGTCTGTTCGAGGTCGCTCGCCACGTCCTGCAAACCGGGGACGCCTTTCAGCTTGTCCTCGAGCTTTGGCGCCCACTCGTCGAGTTCTTGAATGTCGATATCCTGCAGCGTGTACTGGTATTGGGTGCGGCTGAGGCGGCCGCCGATGCGGATGCTGACGACCGGCTGGAGATAAGTCGTGATGCCGGGCACTTTGGCGAGTTGGCCGCGCAGCCGCTGGATCACGGCGCCGATCGGGTCGCGCTCGCCCTCGGGCTTGAGGCTGACGAACATGCGCCCGGTATTGAGCCCGGAGCTGCCGCCGCCGCCGATCGCCGAGCCGACCGTCGCGATCGCCGGATCCTTCATCAGCACCGCGGCGGCGCGCTGTTGCAGATCGGCCATGCCCATGAACGACACGTCGGGCGACGCCTCGGTGAACCCGTAGATCATCCCGGTGTCTTCGTCGGGAAAAAAGCCTTTGGGGATCCACACGATCAACACCGCGGTCGCGGCGATCAGGACAAGGTTGAGCAGCATCACCCAAAAGCGCAGCCGCAGGACGCGCCGCAGCATCCGCCCATAGCCGTCGGCGAGCCGGCCGAAAGCGCGCTCGCTCCACTGATAGAGCCTGCCGTGATCGACGGCGTGCGGGTCCTTGAGGAACAGCGCCGCCATCATCGGCGACAGCGTCAGCGCGATCAGCGCCGACAGGATGATCGCGGCGGTAACGGTGATCGCAAATTCGCGGAACAGTCGGCCGATGATCCCGCCCATGAAGAGGAGCGGGATAAACACGGCGATCAGCGACACCGTGATCGACACGATCGTAAACCCGATCTCGCCGGCGCCTTTCAACGCCGCGGTCAGCGCGTCGTCGCCCGCCTCCAGATAGCGGAAGATGTTTTCCAGCATCACGACCGCGTCGTCGACCACCAGCCCGACCGCGAGGGTCAGCGCCATCAGCGACAGGTTGTCGAGGCTGTAGCCGCCGAGATAGAGCACGCCGAACGACCCGACCAGCGCCAGCGGCACGGTGATGCTGGGAATGACCGTCGCCCACAGGCTGCGCAGGAAAATAAAGATGACCAGCACGACCAGCACTATCGTGAAACCAAGCGTCAGCTTGACGTCCTGAAAGCTCGCGCTGATCGACAGCGAGCGGTCGCTGACCATGGTCAATTTGACCGAGGGCGGGATACCGGCCTGAAGCTGCGGCAGCATCGATTTGACGCGGTCGACCAGCGCCAGCGTGTTCGACCCCGGCTGCCGCCAGATGCCGATCATCTCGCCGATATGGTTGTTGACCCAATCGAGCTGCAGCGGCGAATCCGAGCCGTCGACGACGCGGCCGATATCGCCGATCCGCACCGGGTGCCCGTTCTTGTAGGCGACGATCACCTTGGCCAGCGCGCCGACCTGCAAAAGCTGGCTGTTGGCGCCGATCTGATACGCCTGCTGCGGCCCCTGCAACGTGCCGATCGGCAATTCGACCGTGCTGTTCGTGATCGCCGTCGAGACGTCGTCGAACCCGATCCCGCGCGAGGCCAGCTTTTCCGGGTTCACCTGCACGGTCGGGGCGTATTTCTGCTCGCCGAAGATCAGGACCTGGCCGACATCGGGCAGCATCGAAATCCGCTGGGCGATATTGAGATCGGCGAATTGGTCGAGCTCGTGCAGCGTCATCACGTCCGAGGTCAGGCCCAGGATCAGCACCGGCTGATCCGCGGGGTTGACCTTTTTGTAGGTCGGCGGGTTCGGCAGGTTCTTCGGCAACGCACCGGAGGCCGCATTGATCGCCGCCTGCACGTCCGACGCGGCGCCGTCGATGTTGCGCGACAGGTCGAATTGCAGGGCGATTACGGTGGTGCCCTGCACATTGGTCGAGGTGAGCTGGTTGAGGCCCGGCAGCACCGCGAACTGCCGCTCGAGGGGCTGCGCCACCGACGACGCCATGATCTCGGGGCTGGCGCCGGGCAGCGTCGCGGTCACCTGGAGGGTCGGGAAATCGACCGTCGGCAGCGCCGCCACCGGTAGCAGATTGTAACCGATCACGCCGCCGACCAGCAGCGCCGCCATCAGCAGCGCCGTCGCGATCGGCCGTCGGATGAACGGCTCGGATATGTTCAGCGCGGCCACGGCGTCATCGCGGAGTGATGCCGGCCCCGCCGGGTGGTGGCGTGTTGGCGCCGCTGCTGCCGACCCCCTCGGGGCCGATCTCGGGCTGGCTCGCGTTCATCTGACCCGGCGCGCCCTGCTGAACCGCGACCTTGCCGCCGGGATAGAGCCGGTTCTGTCCCGAGACGACGACCTGGTCGCCGACGGCGAGTCCCTTTTCGACCAGCGCGGTATTGGCCTCGATCTGGGTCACGGTGAGCTGTCGCGCCTCCACCGTAGAATCTTGCTTCACCGCGTAGGCAAACGACCCCTTGGGCCCCATCTGCACCGCCGCCGCCGGGATCGTTACGCCGTTCTTGACCGTGTCGAGGATCAGGTGCGCGTTGACGAAGGCGCCCGGCCACAACAGCGTCTTGTCGTTGGCAAAACTCGCCTTCAGCGTCACCATGCCGGTGGTCTGGTCGACCTGGTTGTTGATCAGCGTCAGCTTGCCCTCGGCGATCTCCTTCTTGTCGTCGGCGTCGAAGGCCGCAACGGTCAGCTTGTGTTTGTCCATCTGCTCCCGGATGCGCGGCAATTCCTGGCCGGTGACGGAAAACGTCACGAAAATCGGCTTGAGCTGGGTGACGACCAGCAGCGTCGTGCCGCCGCTCGCCTGGACCAGGTTGCCGATATCGACCTGGCGCATCCCGGTGATGCCGTCGATCGGCGAGCGGATCGAGGCGTAGTCGAGATTGACCTGCGCCGCCTCGACCTGCGCCTTGTCGCTGGCGACGGTGCCCTCATCCTGGGCGACCAGGGCTTTTTGCGTGTCGTATTGCTGCTGCGTGATGGCGATCTGGGTCTTGATCACCGCGGCGTCGCGGGCGAGGTCGAGCTTGGCGTTGGCGAGGCTCGCTTCGTCCTTGGCCTGGTTTGCCCGGGCCTGGTCGAGCGCGGCCTGGAACGGGCGCGGATCGAGCTGGATCAACAGGTCGCCGGCACGAACCGCCTGGCCCTCCTTGTAGGCAACCTGGACGATATTGCCGTCGACGCGGCTCTTGATCGACACGGTGTTGTAGGCCTGGACCGAGCCGATCCCGCGCAGGATGATCGGCACGTCCCTGGCCTCGGCCTTGGCGACGAAAACCGGTACCGGTTGGTTCTGGCCCTGGATGGTCTTTCCCGGCTCGGGCGCGGCCTTGGCCTTTCCGCCATGGGATGCGATCAGCCATCCCGCCAGCCCGACGGCCAGCAGAGCGCCCAGCATCAGCACCAGCTTTCGCGAACGCGGCACCCGACGGTTCCCTGACAGCCAATCCGGCTAACGCCAAGCCCGCGTTTTTGTCTCCGCCGCGCCAGGCGCAGAGAGGGCGCGCGCCTTCGCCGGAAGGCGGCGCCCCGTTTCGGCTCGAACGTTCGTGGTTGCGGCGGATCGGAGCAACCGTGGGTTCCGGCGGGGCGGCCGGCCGTCCCAGAATTTGCGTGCCCTCGGCCCGGCTGTCGGTCAGACTGCGCGGGTCAAATTCACCATTACCGGATTCCCCACCCGATGCCGCATCCACTCGCAACCGAACTTGCCCCGACCGGCGTCCTGCGCGCCGCCATCAACATGGGCAATTTCCTTCTCGTCACCGGCAGGTCGCCTTCCGGCGACCCGACCGGCGTGTCGCCCGACATGGCGCTGGCGATCGGCGCGCGGCTCGGCGTGCCGGTCAAGTTCATCCCGTATGCAAAGCCGGGCGAGATCGCCGACGACGCCGAGAAGGGCCTCTGGGACATCGGCAATATCGGCGCCGAGCCGCAGCGTGCCGCGGTCATCAGCTTCACCGCCGCCTATGCCGAGATCGAGGCGACCTACCTCGTGCCGGCCGGCTCGCCGATCAAGTCGCTCAGCGAGGTCGACCAGCCGGGCAAGCGCCTCGCCGTGACCGCGCGCAGCGCCTATGGGCTCTGGCTGGAAAACAACTACAAAAAGGGCGAGCTGGTGCAGTTCGACAACGCCGCGGACGCGTTCAAGGCGTTCGACGGCGGCGGGTTCGACGCCTATGCCGGCCTCAGGCCGGGCCTCATCGACGAACAGGCCAAGCGAGCCGGCTCGCGCATCCTCGACGGCCAGTTCGCCTCGGTGCAACAGGCGGTCGGGACGCCGAAAAAGAACGTCGCCGGGTTCGAGTTCCTCAAGGCCTTTGTCGAGGAAGCAAAGAAATCCGGCATGGTCGGCAGCTTTATCGAGCGCCAGGGCACCGTCGGGCGACTGTCGGTCGCGGCCCAGACCTAACATTCAACCGGCCTAACGTTCAACTGACCTAATATTCAATCCAGGAGGAGACGCACGATGGAATTCAATATCGGCCACGTCCACATCAAGACCGCGGACCCGAAGGCGACCTGCCAGTACTACATCGACAATTTCGGCGCGACGCTGAAGCGCGAGGTGCCGGGACGGGGCTTCCAGCTCGACCTTTCGGGGCTGCAGCTCAACATCACGACGATCATCGACAGCCAGCACCACGAGCAAAAGCTCGGCATCGAGCACATCGCCCTGCAGACCGACGACTACCCGGCGACGCTCGCGCGGCTCAAGCAGAACGGCGTCAAGGTCCTTGAAGAGATGAACAACAACGGCCGCCACGTCTGCTTCCTCGAAGCGCCGGACGGGGCGCAGATGGAGATCATCGAGAAAGTCTGAGTGGCCGCCCGCGTCGCTACGCTCCGCGCCCTCACCCGTCTCGCTGTGCGAGCCACCCTCTCCCGCAATGCGGGCGAGGGGTAGCCACACGAGTCCCCTCGCCCGCATTGCGGGTGCCCGAAGCGCGGGTGAGGGCGCGGCGCACAGCGACGCGAAAGGCGCCAGACAGGAGCACCGACGCATGTCCCTCAAAGACAAAATCCCCTTCGGCGTGTCGCTGCCGCACCGCTCGCCGGACCCGATCGACATGCCGACGATCAAGCATGTCGCGCAGCGGGCGGAGGCGCTCGGCTTTCGTGATCTGTGGGTGACCGAGAACACGCTCGACGAGGTGTCGTCGTTCGACCCGGTGCCGCTGTTGACCTACGCGGCGACGGTTACGTCCAAAATCGGCGTCGGCGCGTCGGTCGTCGTGCTGGCGGTCCACAGCCCGCTGATGGTCGCGCATCAATGGGCGACGCTCGACTACATCAGCGGCGGCCGCGCGATCCTCGGCGTCGGGCTCGGCCGCGCCCACCATTACCGCCAGTTCGAGGTATCGGAGGAAGGCAAGGTCGCCCGCTTCCGCGAGGAAGTGGCGCTGATCAAGGCGCTGTGGACGCAAGACAAAACCACGTTCCACGGCCGCTTCTACAATATCGACGGCGAGGCGATGCAGCCAAAGCCGGTCCAGCACCCGCATCTGCCGCTGTGGATGGGGGTCGGCCATCCCAACGCCATCCGGCGCACCGCCGAACTCGCCGATGGCTGGATGGGCTCGGGCGGGTCGTCGATCGCCGAATTCCAGCGCTCGGTGCCGATCCTCAAGGAGGCGCTCGCCGCGCGCGGCCGCGACCCCGAGAAATTCCCGATCTCGAAGCGCATCTTCATGGCGGTCGACGAGGACGCGGCGGCGGCCCGGCGCCAGCTCGACCGCTGGTTCACCGACGTCTACCACAACCCGCCCGGCACCGACGCCTCGGGCATCCACGGCGCGCCGGAACAGGTGCGCGAGCGGCTCGAAGAGGTCGTCGCGATGGGCGCCAACCACCTGATGCTGAACCCGGTGTCGAATTTCGCCGAGCAGCTCGAGGCACTGGCCGAAGTCACGGGACTAAAATAGTCATGGGGCTCAAGTAGCGGGGTGGACGTGATGGATGGGGGCCGCGCGGTTATCGGCGACGCGCCAAAGCGGCGCGAGGACCAGCGCTTTATCACCGGCAGCGGCCGCTATCTCGACGACATGAAATTCGATCGGGTGGCGCAAGCGGTGCTGCTGCGCTCGCCGCACGCGCATGCCCGGATCGACCGCATCGACCCGGACGCGGCGCGGGGACTGCCGGGTGTCGTCGCGATCCTGACCGCCGCCGACGCGAAAGCGGACGGGCTCAACCCGCTGATGCCGGGTGTCGCCGCCAACACGCAGACGGGCGAGCCGTTCAGTTTCATCCCGCAGCCGCTGCTGGCCGAGGGCGAAGTGCGGCACGTCGGCGAGGCGATCGCGCTGATCGTCGCGGAGACCCGCGCCCAGGCGCTCGACGCGGCGGAGGCGATCGGGGTCGACTACGCGCCGCTCCCCGCGATCGTCGACCCGAAGGATGCGGGGGCCGAGCGCTGTCTCGACTGGGGGGCCGGCGAGCCCGCGGCGGTCGACGCCGCGTTCGCGAAGGCGGCGCATCGCGTGACCCTCCGTCTCGACAACCACCGCGTCGTCACCAACCCGATCGAGCCGCGCGGCATCGTCGGCACCTATGATGCCCTGACAGGCCGCTACATCGCCTATGTCTCGGCGCAGAGCCTGCACGCGACGCGCGACAACGCGGCAAAGGCGCTCGGAGTGCCGCCGGACAAGGTGCGGTTTATCGCGCCCGATGTCGGCGGCGGGTTCGGCGCCAAGAATTTCATCTATCCCGAACATGCGCTGCTGCCCTGGGCGGCCAAGCGGGTCGGGCGCCCGGTCAAATGGATCGCGACGCGCGAAGAAGTCTTTCTCGCCGACCACCAGGGCCGCGGCCACCATGCCGAGGCGTCGCTGGCGCTCGACGCGCACGGAAAATTCCTCGCGCTGCGCATCGCCAGCACGGCCGATCTCGGCGCCTACCTCGCCGGCAGCTCGGGCGGGGTGCAGACCTTTCAGTACGCACATCTCCCCGGCACCGTCTACGCGATCCCGGCGATCGACCTGTCGGTCGCGGGCGTCTTTACCCACACGACGCCGATCGGGGTGCTGCGCGGCCCTGGCTATGCCGAGATGGTCAACATCATGGAGCGGCTGGTCGACGCGGCGGCGCGGCAATGCGGGTTCGACCGCGCCGATTTGCGCCGCCGCAACCTGGTGCCGGCGGCGGCGATGCCGATGACCAACCCGCTCGGCAACCGGGTCGACAGCGGCGCCTTTCCCGATACCTTCGACCGCGCGCTCGCGGGCGCCGACCTATCCGGCTTTACGGCGCGCCGGCGCGAGAGCGAGGCGAAAGGCAAGCTGCGTGGCCTCGGCTTCGCCTATCACATCAAGGGCACCGGCGGGTCGCCGTCGGAGAATGTCGATATCCGGTTTGGCGAGGACGGGGTGGTTCAGCTCCTCACCGGCACGCAGACGATCGGCCAGGGTCACGAGACGACGTTCCCACAGATCCTTTCGGACCGCCTCGGCCTCCCCAACGAGCAGATCGTGCTGCGCTACGGGGACACCGACCTGACCCCGATCGGCGGCGGACACGGCAGTTCGCGCGCGACCTATATGGGCGGCACGGCGATCTGGCGCGCGGCCGACATGGTCATCGACAAGGGCATCAAGATCGCCGCCGACGCGCTGGAAGCGGCCGAGGCCGACATCGTCTTCGCCGACGGCGACTTCACGGTCGCCGGCACCGACCGCCGCATCGCCCTGATGGAGGTCGCGGCGCTCGCGCGCGAGGCCGGCGCGACGCTCGACAGCTATTACGCCTGGACCCGCGAGTGGATGACCTATCCCAACGGGACCCATGTCGCCGAAGTGGAGATCGACCGCGAGACCGGCCAGGTGACGCTGGCGCGGTACTCGGCGGTGGACGATTACGGCGTCGTCGTCAATCCGATGATCGCCGCCGGCCAGGCGCACGGCGCTATCGCCCAAGGGGTCGGCCAAGCCCTCTTGGAGCAGGCCGCCCACGACCCGCAATCGGGCCAGGTGATCGCCGGCTCGTTCATGGATTACGCGATGCCGCGCGCCGACGACCTCGTCAGCTACGGGCTCGCCTTCAACCCGACCCGCTGCACCACCAACCCGCTCGGCGTCAAAGGCTGCGGCGAGGCCGGCGCGATCGCCGCCTATCCGGCGCTCTCCAACGCGATCCTCGACGCCCTCGCCCCGTTCGGCGTCACCGAGTGGACCGGCCCCGCCACCCCCGCCACGATCTGGCAAGCGATGCAGAGGAGCAAGGCCGCATGACGATCGACGATCCGGTCAAAGCCAAGGTCGCGGCGCATTGGAATCGGCGCGCGGCGAATTTCGACACTGATTTCGGCCACAGCATCGCCACCCCGGCCGAGCGGGCGGCGTGGGATCGGATTCTCGACCTGATCACCGACGGCCGGCGCGGGCTGGACGTGCTCGACGCGGGGTGCGGGACCGGGTTTTTGAGTTTGGAGCTGGCGGCGCGTGGGCATCGCGTGACCGGGATCGACTTCGCGCCGGCGATGCTGGAGGCGGCGCGGGCGAAGGCGGCGGAGAACGGTGCGTCGGTGAGTTTCGAGCAGGGCGACGCGGAGAATTTGCGATTTGACGCCGCGAGCTTCGACCTCGTCGTCACCCGGCATGTGTTGTGGACCTTGCCGCATCCGGACGCGGCGGTGGCGGAATGGGTGCGCCTCTTGCGGCCGGGCGGGCGGGTCGCGGTGATCGACAGCCAGTTCGACCCGACGATGCTGCTCAACCCGGCGCAAAACGCCCGCACCAGCGCCGAATACGCCGATATCGGCGACAAACTGCCGTTTCTCGGCGGCCGTCCGCCGGCGGAGATCGAGACGCTGTTCGCGGCGAAAGGGCTCACCGGCATCGGCCACGACCCGATCGCCGACCTGATCGAGGCGCATTACGAGCGCATGAAGGCCGAGGGGATGCCGCCGCAGCGCCGCCGGCGCTATGTCGCGTGGGGCCGAGTTCCAGAATGACCCGAGTTCCACAATGAATAGTGCCGGGATGAGCGCGCCAACAATAGAGTCCGGCGCCTCGCCGACGCTGACCCGCATCCGCGCCGCCGGCATCCTCCGCGTCGGCACGACCGGCGACTACACGCCGTTCTGCTGGCGCAACACCGACGGCTCGTATGCCGGCGCCGATATCGACATGGCCCACGACCTCGCGGCGCGGCTCGGCGTCGACATCCGGTTTGTGCCCTGCGTGTGGGTGACGCTGCTCGACGATTTCCTCGCCGACCGGTTCGACATCGCGATGGGCGGGGTCACGGTCACCGCGCCGCGGCAGGAAAAGGCGTTCTTTTCGGTGCCGAATTTTGTCGACGGCAAACGGCCGCTGGTGCGGCGCGAATTCGCCGACCGCCTGACCAGCATCGCGGCGATCGACCAGCCCGGGATCCGCGTCATCGCCAACCCCGGCTCGGCCAACGAGGCCTTTGCCAAGGCGAATTTCACCCGCGCCCAGGTCACGATCCACCGCGACAACGCGACCGTGTTCGACGAACTGGTCGCCGGCCGCGCCGACGTCATGGTGACCGACGGGCTCGAAGCCGACCACCAGGCCGATCTGCACCCCGAGCTGCTGGCGGTGCCGATCGCCCCGTTCACCCGCCTCGAAAAGGCCTACATGTTCGCGCGCGACCCGGCGATGAAAGAGGCGATCGACACCTGGCTCGGCGAGCATTTCACCGGCGGCTCGTGGCAGCGCGCGCTCGACCGGGCGCGCCAAGCCCATCTGCCGACCGCTCACGTGCCGGCGCGGGGGTGATCCGGCGGCGGCACCGAGGGCACCGTCGCCTGGCCATAGGAGGCGACCGCTGCGGCGACTGCGGCGTCATCGGTGGCGCGATACTGCTCGACCCGCTGCCACGAGACCGCGACGCCGATCACGATGATGCCGGCGACAAATATCCCGGCGAGGGTATTGCCCCAGCTCACGCACCAGAACCCGGCCATCAGGCACAGCCAAGCGATGCCCGCGACTATGGCTATCATCGTGACCGACATGGTGTTCGACTCGCTGCTGTTCACGGTTAATGGTTAACGCTCCCGACCCTCCAGGGTTTCCTCCGCCGAACCTGTGGGCGCCGACGCTGGCGGCGGTGACGGGCAGCGTCATGGTCGGGTTCATGCCGCTGATGGCGCGGCACCTCTATGCCGAGGGGATGAGCGCGCCGTCGATGCTGGTGTGGCGCTATACGCTGGCGCTGGTGCCGCTGGGCCTCTCCATCGCGGTGATGCGGCTCGATATCCGCGCGGCATGGCGGCAGGGCGCGTGGCAGATCGTGATCATCGGCGCGACGCTCGGCGCGGCGCAGACGCTGTGCTACTGGGAGAGCATCAAGACGCTTGATACCAGCATCGCGGTGCTGCTGTTCTATACCTACCCGGCGCTGACGCTGGCGCTCGACCGGCTCGTCCTGAGGCGGCCGATCCGCGCCCGCTCGGTCGGCTCGATCGCGATCATCCTGTTTGGGGCCGGGCTGATCACCTTGCCGGGGCTACGCGGCGGCGCGATCGATCTCGTCGGCCTCGCCTGGGCGATTCCGGGACCGATGATCTATTCCATCTACCTCGTGCTGACGACCTCGCGGCTGCGCCGGCAGCCGCCGCTGATCGGCGCGAGCTGCCTTTATCTCGGTCTCACCATCACCTTTGAGGCCAGCGCCTTGTTCACCGACCTCGATTGGCCGGCCGACGCCCCGACATGGGGCCTCCTCGCCTTTATCGCGATCGGCCCCGGCGCGCTGATGGTGACGCTGTTCTCGTACAGCGTCCCCAAGCTCGGCCCGACGAGCTACGCGATCACCGCCAATTCCGAATTGGTGACAACCGTCGCGGTCGGCGTCGTCGTACTCGGCGAGCCGGTCACCTTCGCCCGCGCGGTCGGCGGCGCGATGATCGTCACCGGGATACTGGCGCACAGCCTTTTCCGCGCCACCGCACCGCGCGCCGTGCCGAAGGAGGTGGCGGCGGAGTGAGCGGAATCCCCTCTCCCGCAATGCGGGCGGGGGGATTTTTTCGCTAGGCCGCTTTCGGCAAGAGGCTCCGCAGCACGTATTGCAGGATGCCGCCGTGGCGGAAGTATTCGACCTCGTCGAGCGTGTCGATGCGGCAGATCAGGGCTTCCTCGCGCGGGGCGCCGCCCTGCGGATTGTGGATGCGCAGGGTCAGCTCCATGCGGGGCTTCAGCCCGGCCTCGACGCCGACGATGTCGAGCACCTCGTCGCCGGTGAGCTTGAGGCTCTGGCGCGTCGTGCCCTCCTTGAACTGGAGCGGCAACACCCCCATCCCGACCAGGTTCGAGCGGTGGATGCGCTCGAAGCTCTCGACGATCACCGCCTTGACCCCGAGCAGCAGCGTCCCCTTGGCCGCCCAGTCGCGCGACGAGCCGGTGCCGTATTCCTTGCCGCCAAAGATCACCAGCGGCACACCACGCTTTTTGTATTCCATCGCGGCGTCGTAGATCGGCATCTCGATGCCCTCGGGCATCACCTTGGTCATCCCGCCCTCGACACCCGGCACCATCTCGTTGCGGATGCGGATATTGGCGAAGGTGCCGCGCATCATCACGTTGTGGTTGCCGCGCCGCGACCCGTAGGTGTTGAAGTCGACCGGGCGCACCTGATAGCTGATCAGGAAGTCGCCGGCCGGGCTCTCGCGGCGGATGCTGCCGGCGG
The DNA here is from genome assembly GCA_036268075.1 of Allostellaceae bacterium. Lineage (GTDB taxonomy): Bacteria > Pseudomonadota > Alphaproteobacteria > ATCC43930 > CGMCC-115725 > DATARH01. Next base: position 71,221 of record DATAUV010000144.1, read on the forward strand.
GCGAGATGTGGTCGGTGGTGATGCTGTCGCCGAAGATCGCCAGCTCGCGCGCGCCGATCACGTCCTTGATCGGCCCCGGCACCTTGGGCATGTTCTCGAAATAGGGCGGCAGGGCGAGATAGGTCGACGCGTCTTCCCAGCGATAGGTGACGCCGCCGCCGCCCTTGACCTGCTGCCATTCCGGCGGACCCTCGAACACATTGCCGTAGCGTTGGCCAAAGCTTTCGCGCTTGACCGCGCTCGCGACCGTGTCGGCGATCTCCTTGTTGGTCGGCCAGATGTCCCTGAGATAGACCGGGTTGCCGTCGGCGTCCTCGCCGAGCGGATCGGTCGCCAGATTCACCCGCAGCGACCCGGCGATCGCATAGGCGACGACCAGCGGCGGCGACGCCAGGTAGTTGGCCCGCACCAGCGCGTGGATGCGCCCCTCGAAATTGCGGTTGCCGGAGAGCACCGCACAGACCGCGAGGTCGCTGCCGTCGATCGCGTCGGCGATCGGCTCGGGCAGGGGTCCCGAGTTGCCGATGCAGGTCGTGCAGCCATACCCGACGAGGTTGAACCCGAGCTTGTCGAGATATTCCTGCAACCCGGCGGCGGCGTAATAGTCGCTGACCACCTGGCTGCCCGGCGCGAGGCTGGTCTTGACCCAGGGCTTGACCTTCAACCCTTTCTCGACCGCCTTTTTGGCAACGAGCCCGGCCGCGAGCATCACGCTCGGGTTCGAGGTGTTGGTGCAGCTCGTGATCGCGGCGATCACGACGTGGCCGTCGGCAATCTCGTAATCGGCGCCCTCGACCTTGGCGGTGCGGCCCTTGTCGACGCCGGCGAGACGCGGCAGCTCGGTGTCGAAATTGGCGGCGACGCCGGACAAGGCGACGCGGTCCTGCGGCCGGCGCGGCCCGGCGAGCGACGGCTCGACCTGGCTGAGATCCAGTTCCAGCATGTCGGTAAAGATGGGGTCGGGCGTGTTGGCGTCGTGCCACAGCCCCTGCGCCTTGGCATAGGCCTCGACCAGCTTGACCCGGGCCGGATCGCGGCTCGACAGGGTGAGGTACCGGATCGTCTCGGCGTCGATCGGGAAAAACCCGCAAGTCGCGCCGTATTCCGGCGCCATGTTGCCGATCGTCGCGCGGTCGGCGAGCGCCAGCTCGGCGAGGCCGGGACCGCAGAACTCGACAAACCGGCCGACGACGCCGCGCCGGCGCAGCATCTGGGTCACCATCAGCACGAGGTCGGTCGCGGTGGCCCCCTCGCGCATTTTGCCGGTGAACCGGAAGCCCACCACCTCGGGGATCAGCATCGAGATCGGCTGGCCCAGCATCGCCGCCTCGGCCTCGATCCCGCCGACGCCCCAGCCCAGCACCGACAATCCGTTGACCATCGTCGTATGGCTGTCGGTGCCGACGAGGGTGTCGGGATAGGCGATCGTCTTGCCGTCCTCATCGGTCGTCCACACCACCTGCGACAGGTATTCGAGGTTGACCTGGTGGCAGATGCCGGTGCCCGGCGGCACCAGGCGGAAATTCTCGAATGCATCCTGGCCCCAGCGCAGAAAGCGATAGCGCTCGCCGTTGCGCTCGAACTCGACCTTGACGTTCTGGGCAAAGGCGGCGGCGTTGCCGAAATTGTCGATCTGCACCGAATGGTCGATGACCAGATCGACCGGCGACAGCGGGTTGATCTTGTTGGGGTCGCCGCCGAGATCGACCATCGCCGCGCGCATCGCCGCGAGGTCGACCACCGCCGGCACGCCGGTCAAATCCTGCATCAGGACGCGCGCCGGGCGGAACGCGATCTCGCGATCCGAATTTTTGTTCGCGAGCCAGCCGCCGAACGCCTTGATGTCGTCGACCGAGACGGTGCGGCCGTTTTCGAGGCGCACCAGATTCTCCAGGAGCACCTTCATCGAATACGGCAGGCCCGAGATGTCGCCGAGGCCCGCCGCCTTGGCCGCCGCGTCGAGGCTGAAATAATCGTAGCTCTTGCCGTCGACGGTAAGGGTGCGGCGGGTTTTCAGGCTGTCATGGCCGATGACGCTCACGGGCGTTCTCCTGTGGATTTGGCGGCTACCTTAACGCCGCAAGCGGTCTGATCAAGGGCGAGGGGCGATCAAGGGCGCAGGGCGGCGCAAATCGCGACCGGGTAGGCATAGTGGATGGTTTCGCCGTCGAGCCGCACCGGGATGCCGAGGCTGTCGTCGCTGGCCGATTGCCGGAACATCGCCACGATCTTCTTGTCGTCGCCTGGTTTCGGGTAGGAGCGGGCAAGCAGGTTGCTGACCACATCGCGCAACTCGGTGAACGACACCGCCGGGTCGCCGAGCCCTGCTGCGGCGAACACGCTTTTCATCTCGGACAACGGCAGGGCGCGCGCATGTGAGGGATCGCGCAGCAATTCGAGCCGGTTGAACGCGGCGGCCTTGTCCTTGTCCTCCGACGGGCAGCTATCGACGACGACGATCCGCCCGCCCGGCGCGCAGACCCGCCCCATCTCGCGCAGCACCGCGAGCGGGTCGAGAAAGTGGTGGAACGAGAACCGCGTCGCGACGATGTCGAAGCGGCCGTCCTGATAAGGCAGCGTCGTCACGTCGCCCTGGTCCCAGGAGACGTTGGTGAGCCCTTTTTCCGCCGCCGCCTTGCGCGCGCGGTCTAGCATCGCCGGGGTCACGTCGATGCCGGTCGCGTGGCGCACATGCGGGGCGAAGGCGCCGACCACGAGCCCGCCGCCGCAGGCGACATCGAGCACGGTGTCGCCCGGTGTCGGCTTGCCGGCGTCGACGATCTTTTGCAGCGCGTCCTCGTTGGCGATCGGCGCCGCCGTGTTGAACACCGTCGCCTGGCGGGTGAACTGGTCGCGGATCAGCGCGTCGTGCGAGGCGTCGCTCATGCTCTCTCTCCCAACCGGGTCCGGCCAACTGCAGTCAGCATGATACTGCCGTCACGGGTCAAGGCGACCAGATCGTCGCACGGCGCATCCTCCCACGCGCAATTGAGCGGGCAAGTGCTCCCCCACACCGCCCGCGCCTCGACCTGGCTCCGCGGCCGGTCGGCGACCCGATGCAAAAACTGCTCGATAAGGAATGTCGCCTGGCTCGCCGTGACCGAGGGCCTCCTACCCGTCATTCCGGCGCAGGCCGGGATCCAACTTTTCCGCCGCTCGGACGATTGCACCGTGGGTCCCGGCCTGCGCCGGGATGACGAATAGGTACGGCAACGCCCGGAGTGCATCCAATCGCCACCGGTGAGCCATACCTGATCGACGCCGATATCAGCGCCGACCTGAATCCCGGCGGCGCCGGCGTCTGGGAATTGCCGGGCCACGGCATCAGCAAGCCGTTCATCGGCGGCCGGTCCGAACCCGGCACGCAGCCCCAACAAGGTTCACCACGAAGGCACGAAGGACATGAAGGAAGGCTTTTTCGACGCGGAGGACGCAGAGGAAGACGCGTAGGACGCGGTGGTTTCCGGGTGCGTCAGCGCCCAGCGTTTCCCTCGACAAATGAAATCTCCGCGCTGCGCACGGCACAACGGCCCCTGCGACCTCCGCGTAATCCCCAGCGTGCTCCGCGTCGAAGAGTTGGCTCTTTTTCCTCTTCGTGCCCTTCGTGCCTTCGTGGTGAACCCTACTTTTTGACAGCTTCGCCGTCGTGGCCCATAAAATCCCATGCCAGACGGTCGGATGGCCGCTCTTCGCCCAGGTCTAGAGATAGGTTTGGGCGGGGGGAGGAAAGTCCGGGCTCCATGGAGATACGGTGCCGGTTAACGGCCGGCGGGGGCGACCCTAGGGACAGTGCCACAGAAAACATACCGCCAACCCCAAGTAGTTCTTTCGGGAGCCTCATGGGCGGCAAGGGTGAAATGGTGCGGTAAGAGCGCACCGCGTCGGCGGCAACGTCGATGGCAGGGAAAACCCCACCGGGAGCAAGACCAAGTAGGAGCGGCAGGCACTATATCCTAGATATGGTGCCAGGCGGATCTTCGCGCCGCCGCTCGGGTCGGTCGCGCGAGGCGTTCGGCGACGAACGCCCCAGATGAATGGCCATCCCCGCCGCGCCGCCTAGCGGAACGGCGGGACAGAACCCGGCTTACAGACCGTCTGGCAATTACCCGCAGAGAACAAACATAGAACATCGTTCGACAGCATTGGCCCGCCGTCCGGCGACCAACTACATGCTGTGGTCAGTTGTCGTTCGCCATGAAGATTTAGAATTCGGAAATAATACTATCACAGCGGTTGACGACCCATGATTTCCCATGATATCCCATATTCACCCATGAATGAGCGTTTCTGTTCCGGGGGGATATCGGAAACGCAGACCGGGCCGCCCCTTGCCGGACATGCATGGGTTGCGTTGGGGGAAGCAAGTGGAACTGTTTTTGTCCACTTACACGAACAAGGTCGACCGCAAGGGACGGGTTTCAGTGCCGGCGACCTTTCGTTCCACTCTGGCCACCCACCGCCACCCAAATATCGTAATCCTCTTCCCGTCGCTGAAGTCGAATAACCTGGACGGCGGCGGCAGCGATTACATGGAAGAGCTGCAACACCGCCTGGCGCAGCTCGATCCGCTGTCGGACGAATATGACGATCTGTCCTTGATGTTCGCCGATTCGCACCAGCTCGCGATCGATGGCGACGGCCGCATCGTCCTGCCGGACCTCTTGAAACAACACGCGGAAATCTCGGAAGAGGCGACCTTTGTCGGGCGCGGCGCGACGTTCCAGGTATGGGAGCCGGCGCGGTTTGCGGCGCATCGCGACGCCTCGCGGGCGCGCGCTCTCCGCCAGCGGCCGGCATTGCCGCCCGGGGGACGGACATGACCCCGCAACCCGCCGAATCGGTTCATCGCCCCGTCATGCTGGCGGAGGTGCTGTCGGCGCTCGCCCCGCGCGACGGCGCCACCTATGTCGACGGCACGTTTGGCGGCGGCGGGTACAGCACGGCCTTGCTGGCCGCGGCGCGCTGCCGCGTCTTCGGCATCGACCGCGATCCCGATGCGGTGCGCCGCGGGCAGAGTCTCGCCGCCGAGCATGACGGCCGCCTGACGCTGATCGAGGGCCGCTTCGGCGATATGGAGCGGCTCGTCGCCCCGTTCGCGCCGGGCCTTATCGCCGGGGTCGCGCTCGATCTCGGCGTCTCCTCCGACCAGATCGACGAGCCCGAGCGCGGGTTTTCGTTCCGTTATGACGGTCCGCTCGACATGCGCATGGGACGCGACGGGCAAAGCGCCGCCGACCTCGTCGCCGAGCTCAGCGAAGAGGAACTGGCCGAACTGATCCGCGAACTGGGCGAGGAACGCTTCGCCCGCCGCGTCGCCCGCGCCATCGCGACCGCCCGCGCGAAGCAGCCGATCGACCGCACCGGCGAGTTGGCCGAGATCGTGCGTGCCGCGATCCCGCGCCGCGAGCCTGGCCTCGACTCGGCGACGCGGACATTCCAGGCGCTGCGCATCGCGGTCAACGACGAGCTCGGCGAACTCGATCGCGGGCTCGAAGCAGCCGAGCGGCTGCTGATGCCGGGCGGCAGGGTCGCGGTCGTCGCGTTCCACTCGCTCGAAGACGGCCGGGTCAAAAATTTCCTGCGCCGGCGTAGCGGCACCGCACCCGCCGGCTCGCGCCATGCGCCGCCGCGAGCGAGCGGTCCGGCGCCGAGCTTCGCCCTGCTCTCGCGCCGCCCGGTGAAGCCAAGCGCCGCAGAGACTTCCGCCAACCCGCGCGCTCGTTCGGCCCGGCTGCGCGCCGCCGAGCGCACCGCCGCGCCGGCGATAGGCCTCGCGTCATGAGCCGCGTCGGCACCCTCTTCTGGCTCGCCCTGGCGATGACGTCCTGCGTGATCATGTTCATGATCAACTACGCGGTGCAGAGCCTCCAGGGCGACCTGACCAAAGTGCACCAGCAGACCATCGCCGCGCAGCTCGAAATCCGCGTGCTGCACGCCGAATGGAGCTATCTGACCCAGCCCGAGCGGCTTGCCGAGCTCAACAAGCAATTCCTGTCGCTGACCCCGATCGCGACCAGGCAGCTCCAGCAGACGATCACCGAGATCCCGCTGCGCACGATGCCCGACCCGGCGGTCGAGAAGACCGCCTCGGCCGCGCCGGCGCCGGCCCCCGCGGCGGGGCTCGAGCTGCCGGCGGCCAGCCCCGCGGGGCGCGGCCTTGACGCGCTGTTCGCCCAAGCCTCGGCCGAGCCTCAGGCTGCGGGCGGCGCGTTGCCGGCCACTCCGATCGCGCTGAGCGCCGCCGCCGCCCGCCCGGCGCCGGCGGATCGCGGGCTCGACGCACTGTTCATGCAGATCGCCACGGGACGCTGAGCCATGCTGTCGATCCAGCGCACCGACGAAAACCCGTGTAGGCCGCGGCATTTCAAGCCGCCGCCCTGCGCACCGATCGTCACCGACCCCGAAAGCCACACGCGGATCGAGACCTGCCGCACGCGGATGCTGGTCGCGGCGGCGCTGTTCCTCGCGATCTTCGCCGTCGTCGGGCTGCGGCTCGCCGACATCGTGCTGATCTCGGGCGCCGGCGCCGCCGCCGAGCCGCGCCTCACCCGCCCCAAGCCGGTCCTGCCGCCGCCGGAGCGTTCCGACATCGTCGACCGCAACAACATGCTGCTCGCGACGACGCTCGACAGCCCGGCGCTCTACGCCGACCCGCGCCAGATCATCGACCCGCAGGAGGCGACCCGCGCGCTGCTGACCGTGCTGCCGAACCTTGATGCAATCCGGGTCTATGCCGATCTCACTTCCGACAAGAAATTCGTCTATCTGAAGCAGCGCTTGACCCCGCAAGAGCACTACGACGTCAACCGCCTCGGCATTCCGGGCTTTATGTTCGAGTCCGGTTGGCGCCGCTATTACCCGTTCGGCAGCCTGGCCGCGCATGTCGTCGGCTACACCGACAGCGACAACAAGGGCCGCAGCGGCGTCGAGCGCGGGCTCGACAAGCGGCTTAACGAGCATACGGGCCCGCTGCGATTGTCGCTCGACGCGCGGGTGCAGTTCGTCCTGCGCGACGAGCTCGTCCGGGTGGTCCAGGATTTCGACGCCAAGGGCGCCGCCGGGATCATCATGGACGTGCACACGGGCGAGGTCGTGGCGATGGTGTCGCTGCCCGATTTCGACCCCAACCACCCCGGCGCCGCCAATGAGAGCCTGCCGCCCGGAGCGATCAACGACCGCATCTTCAACAAGGTGACGCTCGGCGATTTCGAGCTCGGCTCGGTGTTCAAGATCTTCAACACGGCGATGGCGCTCGATTCCGGCGTGTCGACGATGACCTCGCAATACGACGCCCGCGACAACATCAGGATCGGCCGCTTTACGATCAGCGACTATCACGGCAAGCACCGCTGGCTGAGCGTGCCCGAGATCTTCATGTATTCGTCGAATATCGGCTCGGCGCGCATGGCCGTCGCCGCCGGCTCCGAACGCCAGCAATCCTTCCTCGGCCGGCTCGGCATCCTGCAAAAGGCCAATCTCCAACTCGACGAGATCGCCACCCCGCATTACCCGAAAGGCAAGGCGTGGAGCGAGGTCAGCACGATGACGATCGCCTACGGCCACGGCATCGCGGTCAGCCCGCTCGAATGCGTCACCGGCGTCGCGGCGATCGTCAACGGCGGCATCTGGCACCCGGCGACCCTCCTCAAGGTGCCGGACGGGGTCGAGCCGCCGGGGCAGCGCGTCATCGCGGAAAAGACCTCGGACCAGATGCGCAAGCTGATGCGGCTGGTCGTCGAGTTCGGCACCGCCCGCTTCGCCGCCGCGCCCGGCTATGTCGTCGGCGGCAAGACCGGCACGGCGGAAAAGAACGCGCACGGGCGTTACGAGGAAAAAAAGCTGGTCTCGACCTTTATCGGCGCGTTTCCGATGCAGGCCCCGCGCTACGTGATCCTGGCGCTGGTCGACGAGCCGAAAGGCAACAAGGAAACCCACGGCTACGCCACCGCCGGCTGGACCGTCGCCCCGGCGACGAGTCGGATCGTCTCGCGCATCGCGCCGTTATTGGGAATTACTCCGGTCGACGAATCCTCGCCCGACATCAAGCAAGCCCTCCAGGTCGAGAGCCTCGCAGGAAAGCGGATTGAAGATTACTGAGCTGATGCAGAGTTCCGCCGCGTCCCCATCGGCGAACCCGACCGCGGCGGACCCGACCTCGACAGACCCCGAAATCGCTGGGCTTACCGTTGATTCCCGCCAGGTGCGGCCGGGTTTTTTGTTTGCGGCGTGGCGTGGCGCGCAGACCGACGGCCGCCGTTTCGCCGCCGAGGCGGTCGCCAAGGGCGCCGCCGCGATCCTCACCGATGATGCCGCCGCCCTCGACCTCGACGCCAACACCCGGCGGCGCGTCGCCATCATCACCGACGCGAACCCGCAGCGCCGCCTCGCCCTCGCCGCGGCGCGGTTTTACGGCCGCCAGCCCAAGACGATCGCCGCCGTCACCGGCACCAACGGCAAGACCTCGGTCGCCCATTTCACCCGGGAGCTGTGGGCCGCGCTCGGCTTCGGATCCGCGAGCCTCGGCACGCTCGGCCTGGTGACGCCGGAAGGACGTCGCGCCGGATCGCTGACGACGCCGGATTCGGTCGCGCTTCACCACGACCTCGCCGAGGTGGCCGGACAAGGTGTCGATCACGCGGCGATCGAGGCGTCGAGCCACGGGCTCGACCAGTGCCGGCTCGACGGCGTCGAAATCGTCGCGGCGGCCTTTACCAACCTGACCCGCGACCATCTCGACTACCACCGGACGATGGAGGCCTATCGCACCGCCAAGGAGCGGCTGTTCGCGGTGCTGCTGCCGCCGCGCGGCGCCGCCATCCTCAACGCCGACAGCGACGAGTTCACGCGGCTCGGGGCGCTGTGCAAGACCCGCGGCCAGACCGTCATCGCCTACGGCGCCGCCGACGCGGCCGATCTGCGCATCGCCGCCCGCAAGCCCGAGCGCGGCGGGCAGGTGCTGAGCCTCGACCTGTTCGGCGCCCGCCACGAGATCGTATTGCCGCTCGTCGGCGAATTCCAGGCGATGAACGCGCTCGCCGCGCTCGGCCTCGCGGTCGCGACCGGATCGAAGCTGGAGCCGGCGGCGGCCGCACTCGAAAGGCTGAGTCCGGTGCCGGGACGCCTGCAATTCGTCGGGGAGGCCAACCGGGCGTCGGTGTTCGTCGATTTTGCCCACACTCCCGACGCGCTTGCGACCGTGCTGACCGCGCTGCGGCCCCATGCCGAGCGGCGGCTCGTCGTCGTCTTCGGCGCCGGCGGCGACCGCGACCGTGGCAAGCGCCCGCAGATGGGCCAGGTCGCGACCGAGCTTGCCGACCGCGTCTATGTCACCGACGACAACCCGCGCACCGAAGACGCCGCCGAAATCCGCCGCGCGGTCCTCGCTGCCGCGCCGGGGGCGGTCGAGTTCGGCGACCGCCGCGCCGCGATTGCCGCGGCGATCGCCGAGCTCGGCCCCGGCGACGTGCTGGTCCTCGCCGGCAAGGGCCACGAAAGCGGTCAGATCGTCGGCACCGAGACCCTGCCCTTCGACGATGTCGAGGTCGCGCGCGAGTTCATCGCCATATGACCGCGGCCCGGCTGTGGACCGCCGCCGAGGCCGCCCAAGCGACCGGAGGGGCTGTTTCCGGCGATTGGCAGGCCACCGGCGTGTCGATCGACAGCCGCACCGTCGCGCCCGGCGACCTCTTCATCGCACTGGGCGGCCCCAACCATGACGGCCACGATTACGTCGAGGCGGCCTTTGCCCGCGGCGCCGTCGCGGCGATGGTGTCGCGCGAGGCGGGGGTGTCGCGCGAGGCGGGGGCGTCGCGCGAGGCGGGGGCGTCGCGCGAGGCAGGCGGGGGGCCGCTGCTGCGGGTCGGCGACACACTCGACGGGCTGACGGCGCTCGGCGCCGCCTCGCGCCGGCGCAGCACCGCGCGGATCGTCGCGGTCACCGGCAGCGTCGGCAAGACCGGCACCAAGGAGGCGCTGCGCGTCGCGCTCGGCGCGTGCGGCCGGGTGTCGGCCTCCGCCGGCAGCTTCAACAACCATTGGGGCGTGCCGCTGTCGCTCGCCCGGATGGGGCGTGAGGCCGAATTCGGCGTGTTCGAGCTGGGCATGAACCACCCGGGCGAAATCGCCGCGCTGACCGCGATCGTCCGCCCGCATGTCGCGGTGGTCACGACGATCGCCCCGGCGCATCTCGGCTATTTCCGCTCGGTCGCCGCGATCGCCGACGCCAAGGCCGAGGTCTTCGAGGGGCTCGAACCCGGCGGCACCGCGATCCTCAATCGCGACAACCGGTATTTTGCGCGGTTGGCCGCCAAGGCCGGCAAAAAAATCATCAGCTTCGGCGAGCACCGCGCCGCCGACGCGCGCCTGATCGACTACGCCGACGGCGTGGTCACCGCCGATATCTGCGGCACCCGCATCGCCTACCGGCTGGGGCCGGCCGGCAAGCACTGGGCGCTGAACTCGCTCGCCGTGCTCGCCGCGACAATGGCGGCCGGCGGCATGCTGGAACCCGCCGCCGCCGCGCTCGAAACACTCGAAGCGCCAGCCGGCCGCGGCCGCCGGCACGAATTGTCGTGGGGCGGCGGGCGGATCGTGCTGATCGACGAAAGCTACAATGCAAGCCCGGCGGCGATGCGCGCGGCGCTGGCGGTGCTCGGCGTGGCGCGGCCGGGCGAAGGCGGCCGCCGCGTCGCGGTGCTGGGCGACATGCTCGAGCTCGGCGGCCAGGCGAGGCGGCTGCACCGGGCGCTCGCCGAATCACTTGAGGCGGCAAAGATCGACCGCGCCTTTCTGGTCGGGTCGGCGATGGCCGCGTTGCATGAGGCGTTGCCTTGCGCGATGCGGGGCGGGTTGTGGCCCTGCGTCGATGCGGCTATGCCTTCGATCTTGGATTATCTTCGTCCCGGCGACGTCGTGACGGTCAAGGGCTCTCACGCCGGCCGCATCGACCGGATCGTCGAGCGGCTGCGGGCGCAAGCGGCGTCAGGCGGAGCGTAGACCCGGATGTTGTACCCGCTGCTGTTCCCGCTGGCCGACCACGTTTCGGCGTTCAACCTGTTCCGTTACATCACCTTTCGCTCGGGGGGCGCCGTCGTGACCGCCCTCTTGATCAGCTTTATCGCCGGGCCGCGGGTGATCGCCTGGCTAAAGTCCAAGCAGGGCGAAGGACAGCCGATCCGCGAGGACGGCCCCGCCAGTCATCTCGTCCGCAAAAAGGGCACCCCGACGATGGGCGGGTTTCTGATCCTGCTCGCGCTGACGATCTCGACCCTGCTGTGGGCCGACCTCACCAACCCCTATGTCTGGATCGTGCTGCTGGTAACCGCCGGGTTCGGCGTCATCGGCTTTCTCGACGACTACCGCAAGCTGACCCGCCGCTCGCATCGCGGCGTTTCGGGCAGGGTGAGGCTGCTGCTGGAGGGCCTGATCGCCGCGGCCGCCTGCATCGTCTGCGCCTATCTGATGCCGCCCGGACTCGCCAATTCGATCGCGGTGCCGTTCTTCAAGAACGCCGTCTTGAACGTCGGCTGGTTCTTTTTGCCGTTCGGAATTTGCGTCGTGATCGGCGCGTCGAACGCGGTCAACCTGACCGACGGGCTCGACGGGCTGGCGATCGTGCCGTCGATGATCGCCGCCGGCTGCTTCGGGTTTATCGCCTATGTCGTCGGCAACGCGATCTTCGCCAACTACCTCCAGGTCCACCACGTCCCCGGCGCCGGCGAACTCGCCGTGTTCTGCGGCGCGCTGATCGGGGCGAGCCTCGGCTTTCTATGGTTCAACGCGCCGCCCGCCTCGGTGTTCATGGGCGATACCGGATCGCTGTCGATCGGCGGGGCACTCGGCACGGTCAGCATCGTCACCAAGCACGAGATCGTGCTGGCGATCGTCGGCGGGCTGTTCGTGCTCGAAGCGGTGTCGGTGATCGTCCAGGTCGCGAGCTTCAAGCTGACCGGCCGGCGCGTCTTTCGCATGGCGCCGCTGCACCACCATTTCGAGCAGAAGGGTTGGGAGGAGCCGACCATCGTGATCCGCTTTTGGATCATCGCCTCGATCCTGGCGCTCGCCGGTCTGGCGACGCTGAAGCTCCGGTAGGGCGCGATGGTTCCGGTCACGGGATTTGCCGGGCGCAAGGTTGGGGTGCTTGGCCTTGCACGCTCGGGTCGCGCCGCCGTCGCCGCGCTTATCGCCGGCGGTGCCGAGGTGCTGGCCTGGGACGACAACGAGAAGGCCCGCGAGGCGGTGGATTTTCCGCTGAACGACGCCGCCGAATGGCGCGACGTCGCCGCGCTGATCCTGTCGCCGGGCATCCCCACCACCTTCCCCAAGCCGCACCCAGCCGTCATCCGCGCCCGCGAGGCCGGGATCGAGATCATCGGCGACCTCGAACTCCTGTTCCGGGCGCAGCGGGAAGCGCGGTTTATCGGCATCACCGGCACCAACGGCAAATCGACGACCACAGCCCTGATCGGCCACATCCTGCGCGAGGCTGGTCTCGCGACCGAAATCGGCGGCAATCTCGGCACCGCCGCGCTATCGCTCGCGCCGCTCGGCGCCGGCGGCACTTACGTACTGGAAGCCAGCTCGTACCAGCTCGAACTGCTCGACACGATGGCATGCGACATCGCCGTGCTCCTCAACATCACTCCCGACCACCTCGACCGGCATGGCGGGATGGACGGATATATCGCCGCCAAGGAACACATATTCGACCGTCAGGGAGCGAACGCCACGGCGGTGATCGGCGTCGACGACGACATTTGCCTCGCGATGGCCGAGCGGCTGCGCCGGGGCGCGCGGCGGGTCGTGCCGGTCTCCGTAAACCGGGCCGTCTCCGGCGGCGTCTATGTCGAAAGCGGGCATCTCGTCGACGCGATCGACACCAGGGCGCGCCGGGTCTTGGATCTCGCGACGGCGGAGCGGCTGCCCGGCGCCCATAACTGGCAAAACGCCTGCGCCGCCTATGCCGTCGCGCGCCGGGCGGGCCTCTCGGAAGCGGTCGCGACGGCCGCGATCCACTCGTTCCCCGGCCTCGCGCACAGACAAGAGCTGGTAGATACGCTCGATGGCGTGCGCTATATTAATGATTCGAAGGCGACAAACGCGGATGCGTCGGAAAAGGCGCTGATCTGCTATCCGGCGATTTACTGGATCGCCGGCGGCCTCGCCAAGACAGGGGGGATCGCTCCGCTCGCGCCCTATTTCGGACGGCTGCGGCATACCTTCCTGATCGGCAACGCGACGGAGGAGTTTGCGGCGACGCTCGACGGCAAAACCCCCTACACGCGGTGCGGCGATCTCACCGCCGCGCTGGCCGCGGCCGACAGGATGGCGCGCGCCGAGCACGTGCCCGGCGCGGTCGTGCTGCTGTCGCCGGCCTGCGCCTCATTCGACCAGTTCAGCGATTTCGAGGCGCGCGGCGACCGTTTCCGCGACCTCGTCGCGTCTTTGCCGCGGGGGTAGGCGGACATGCTGTTCCCGCGGATCGATCAAAGCCTGGTGGCGCGGTGGTGGTGGACCGTCGACCGCATCAACCTGTTCGCGCTGTCGATCCTGATCCTGTGCGGCATCATCCTGAGCCTGTCGGCGAGCCCGGCGGTCGCCGAGCGGCTGCATTACGGCGCGCTGCATTTCTTTGAGCGCCACCTGGCGACGGTGCCGATCGCGCTGGCGATCATGGTCGGGATATCGCTGCTGTCGCCGCGCTGGGTCAGACGTATCGCGATCTACGGGTTTGTCACCGCGATGGTCGCGCTGGCGCTGACCTTTGTCATCGGCGTCGAGATCAAGGGGTCGCGGCGTTGGATCGACCTGCCCGGGTTTTCGCTGCAGCCGTCCGAGTTCATCAAGCCGACCTTCGCCGTCGTCGCCGCGTGGCTCTTCGCAGAGCAGAAGGAGCGGCCGGAATTCCACGGCAATCTGATCGCGATCGGCCTCTTCGTGGTGATCGTCGCGATGCTGATCAAGCAGCCCGATCTCGGCATGACCGGCGTTGTCGCGGTGGTATGGCTGGCGCAATTCTTCATGGCCGGGCTGCGGCTGTATTGGGGCGTGGTCGGCGGGCTCGGCCTCATCGCCGGGGTCGGCGGCGCCTATATGTGGATGCCGCACGTCACCAGCCGCATCAACCATTTCCTCGACCCGGTCGCGGGCGAGAACTACCAGGTCAACCGCTCGCTCGAAGCCTTTGCCAATGGCGGGCTGTGGGGGCGTGGGCCGGGCGAGGGTACGGTCAAGGACGTGTTGCCCGACGCCCATGCCGATTTCGTTTTCGCCGTCGCCGGCGAGGAATTCGGCCTTATCGCCTGCCTGCTGATCGTCGCCCTCTTTGCCTTTATCGTGCTGCGCGGGCTGTCGCGGCTGGTGCAGGAAAACAACCTGTTCGTGCTGCTCGGCGCCAGCGGCCTGCTGATCCAGTTCGGGTTGCAGGCGGTCATCAACATGGCATCGACCGTGCACCTGATCCCGACCAAGGGCATGACGCTGCCGTTTCTGTCGTATGGCGGATCGTCGATGCTCTCCCTGGCGTTGGGTATGGGCATGGTGTTGGCGTTGACTCGAAGACGGCTCGGCGGAGACGAATTGTGACCGGCCCCGTCGTGCTCGCCGCCGGCGGCACCGGCGGGCATCTGTTTCCGGCCGAGGCGCTGGCGCGGGCGCTGGTCGAGCGCGGCAAGGCGGTGCATCTGATGACCGACCGTCGCGCCGACGCCTTTGCCGCCGCGGTGCCGGGGGTCGAGGTGAGCCTCGTGCGTGCCGGGCGGTTTGGCGGCAACCCGATCCACGCTGCCCGCGGCCTCGCCGAGATGGCGCTGGGGCTGATGCAGGCGCGGCGCATGTTGCGCCAGGTGACGCCGGAGGTGGTGGTCGGGTTCGGCGGCTATCCGTCGGTGCCGACGATGCTCGCGGCCTCCCGCCTCGGATATCCGAGCGCGATCCACGAGCAGAACGCCGTGATCGGCCGCGCCAACCGGCTGCTGGCGCCGCGCGCCCGCCTGATCGCCACCGGCTTTCCCGACACCGCAGAGCTGCGCCCGTCCGACAAGGCGCGCGCGGTGCAGACCGGCAACCCGGTGCGCCCGGCGATCCGCGCCGCCGCGACGCCCTATGCCGCGCCCCAGGCCGGTGGGCCGATCGAGCTGCTGGTGCTCGGCGGCAGCCAAGGCGCCCGCATCTTCAGCGAGATCGTGCCGCCCGCCCTCGCCGCGCTGCCGGCGGAATTGCGCGCGCGCGTCCGGCTCAGCCAGCAGGCCCGGCCCGAGGATCGCGCCGAGGTCGTCGCGCAGTATCAAACCCTCGGCATCGAGGCCGAGATCGAAAGCTTTTTCGCCGACATCCCGGCGCGGCTCGCCCGGGCGCAGCTCGTGATCTGCCGCGCCGGCGCCTCGACCGTCGCCGAACTCGCCGCGACCGGGCGGCCGGCGCTCTTGGTGCCTTACCCTTCGGCCGCCGACGACCACCAGACCGCCAACGCCCGCGCCTTTGCCGATAGCGGCGCCGGCTGGGTGTTGCCGCAATCGGCGGCGAGCCCGCCGGTGCTGTCGTTCCGACTCTGCGAATTGCTCGCCGACCCCGCGATGCTGACCGCCGCGGCCGGGGCGGCCCGCAGGTTCGCCCGCGACGACGCGGCGGAGGCGCTGGCGGATTTCGTGCTCGGCCTCGCCCCTCGGGGGTTGGAGCGCGCCGCATGAGGACGCTCCCCGCCACGCTCGGCCCGATTCATTTCGTCGGTATCGGCGGGATCGGCATGAGCGGCATCGCCGAGGTGCTGCACAATCTCGGCTACAAGGTGCAGGGCAGCGACCTCAGCGACGGCGCCAACACCCGCCGGCTCGCCGGGCTCGGCATCGACATCAAGATCGGCCACCGGTCGGAAAACCTTGGCGCCGCGGAGGTGCTGGTGATGTCGTCGGCGGTCAAGCCCGACAACCCGGAGATGGTCGCCGCCCGCGCCCGCCGCCTGCCGATCGTGCGCCGCGCCGAGATGCTCGGCGAGTTGATGCGGCTCAAATGGGCGGTCGCGGTCGCCGGCACGCACGGCAAGACGACGACGACCTCGATGGTCGCGTGCCTCCTCGAAACCGCCGCGCTCGACCCGACCGTGATCAACGGCGGCATCATCAACGCCTACGGCACCAACGCCCGGCTCGGCGCCGGCGACTGGATGGTGGTCGAGGCCGACGAAAGCGACGGCACCTTTACCCGCCTGCCGGCGACGATCGCCGTCGTTACCAACATCGACCCCGAGCACCTCGATTTCTACGGCGACTTCGACGCGTTGCAGCTCGCCTTCGAGGGGTTTGTCGCCAACATCCCGTTCTACGGCTTCGCCGTGCTGTGCATCGACCATCCGGTCGTGCAGGGAATGATCCCGCGCCTGTCGGACCGCCGCCTTCTCACCTACGGCTTCAGCCCGCAGGCCGATATCCGCGCCGCCAATGTCCGGCCCGGCCGCGACGGCACCCGCTTCGACGCGATCGTCACCGACCGCGCCAGCGAGCAGGAGCGCGCGATCGACGACCTGTTCCTGCCGATGTTCGGCGAGCACAACGTGCAGAACTCGCTGGCGGCGATCGCGATAGCCGAGGAGATGGGCTTGGGCGACGCGGTCGTGCGCGAGGCGCTGAGCAAGTTCGAAGGCGTCAAGCGGCGCTTCACCAAGACCGGCGAGTGGAACGGCGTCGCCGTGATCGACGATTACGGCCACCACCCGGTCGAGATCGCCGCCGTGCTCAAGGCCGCCCGCAGCATCGTCTCCGGCAGGGTCATCGCGGTGGTGCAGCCGCACCGTTTTAGCCGCGTCGCCAACCTCTTCGACGGGTTCTGCACCTGTTTCAACGACGCCGACACGGTGCTGGTCGCCGACATCTATGCCGCCGGCGAAGCGCCGGTCGACGGCATCGACCGCGACGCGCTGGTGGCCGGCCTCCAGGCGCACGGACACCGCAGCGCGCGCCCGCTCGCCAGCCCACAGGAACTCGCGCCGCTCGTGCGCAGCCTCGCCCGGCCCGGCGACATGGTCGTGTGCCTCGGCGCCGGCTCGATCACCGGCTGGGCCAACGCGCTGCCCGACGAGCTGGCGGCGCTCGACGCCCACCAGAGCCGCGTTGGGAGCCGCGTCGCATGATGGCCGAACCCGCCCCACCCCGCCTGCCGCCGGTGCGCGGCCGCCTCGGCGAAAACGCGCCGATCGGCCCGATGACCTGGTTTCGCGTCGGCGGCCCGGCCGAGATCCTGTTCCGCCCGGCCGACGCGACCGACCTCGCCGATTTCCTGCGCGGCCTGCCGCCCGAGACGCCGGTCACGGTGATCGGCGTCGCCTCGAACCTCCTGGTGCGCGACGGCGGCATCCCGGGCGTGACGATCCGCCTGGGTCGCGGCTTTGTCGGCATCGATGCCGCCGAGGACGAAATCCGCGTCGGCGCCGGCGCGCTCGACCTCAACGTCGCGCTGACGGCCGCGCAGGCCGGGATCGGCGGCCTGGAATTCCTCTCCGGCGTCCCCGGCACGATCGGCGGCGGCCTCAGGATGAATGCCGGCGCCTATGGCAGCGAGATCAGGGACGCGCTGATCGAGGCCACGGCGATCGACCGAACCGGCGCGACCCATCGCATACTCGCCGCCGAGATGGATTTATCGTACCGCCATTGCGGCGTGCCCGATGACTGGATCTTCACCGGCGCCGTATTTCGCGGCCGCCGCGACGACCCGGCCGCGATCGCCGCGCGAATGAGCGAGATCCAGGCCGCGCGCGAAGCCTCGCAGCCGATCCGCGCCCGCACCGGCGGCTCGACCTTCGCCAACCCGCCCGGTCACAAGGCCTGGGAACTGGTCGACGCCGCCGGCTGTCGCGGCCTCGTGCGCGGCGGGGCGATGGTTTCGGAGAAGCACACCAATTTCCTCATCAACACCGGCGCCGCGACCGCCGCCGATATCGAAGGGCTCGGCGAGGAGGTGCGGCGGCGGGTCCATGCCCATTCCGGGATCGCGCTCGACTGGGAAATCCGCCGCGTCGGCCGGCCGTTGCCGGGCATGGAGAGCGTGACGTGAGCGGCACCGTCGCCTTGCTGATGGGCGGCTGGTCGCCCGAGCGCGAGGTGTCGCTGTCGAGCGGCGTGGAATGCGCGAAGGCGCTCGGCGAGCGCGGCTACTCGGTCAAGACCATCGATGTCGGCCGCGACCTGCCGGCCCTGTTGCGCGCGCTCGACCCGCGCCCCGACCTCATTTTCAACGCGCTGCACGGCGTCGGCGGCGAGGACGGGACGATCCAGGGCATCTGCGAGATGCTGGCGATCCCCTATACCCATTCCGGCGTCCGCGCCTCGGCGCTGGCGATGCACAAGCCGACCGCCAAGGAGATCTTCGTCCGCGCCGGATTGCCGATCGCCAGCGGCATCGTCATGCCGCGCGAGGCGCTGATCGCCGAGGACCCGATGCCGGCGCCGTTTGTCGTCAAGCCGACCGACCAGGGCTCGTCGATCGGCGTGCGCATCGTGCGGGTCAGCGACAATTCCTGGCGCGAGGAGATCGCCCGCTGGGAGTTCGGCGAGGAATTGCTGGTCGAGCCCTTTGTCGGCGACCGCGAATTGACCGTCGCGGTGATGGGCGGGCGGGCGCTCGGCGTGTGCGAGATCATCGCGCGCGGCGGCTTTTACGACTACACCGCGAAATACGCCGAGGGCGGGTCGGACCACCTCGTGCCGGCGCCGATCCCGCCGGGCGACTACGAGGCGGCGCTCGACATCGCCGCGCGGGCGCACCAGGCGCTCGGCTGCCGCGGCGTCTCGCGCTGCGATTTCCGCTACGAATCGACGGCGCCCGAGGGTTCGCGCCTCTATCTCCTCGAGCTCAACACCCAGCCGGGCATGACCCCGACCTCGCTGGTGCCCGACATCGCCCGCCACGCCGGCATCGGCTTTGACGAGCTGGTCGCCTGGATCGCCGAGGACGCCTCATGCCCAAGATAGGCCGAGTCCGCGTTCCGCGCATGCCGCCACGGCCAGCCCGCCCGCGACGCCGGCGAATGCCCCGCGAAGCCAAACGCGCCCTGCTGTGGGCGACGCCGGCGCTGCTGTGCGCCGCGGTCTACGGGCTGGTTCTGGTCGGCCGCACGGCGCCGGGCGCGGCAGCCTTCGGGCTCGCCGAGAACGGCGCGATCGGCGCGACCGCAAAGCTCGGCCTCGTCGTCACCGAGATCGAGGTGACCGGCCGGCAGACGACCGATGCGGCGACCATCATGGAGGCGCTGGGCGCGACGCGCGGCACGCCGATCCTCGCGGTCAACCCGAGCCGGGCCAAGGAAAAGCTTCAGGCGCTCCCCTGGGTGCGGTCGGCCGCGATCGAGCGGCGCCTTCCGGGCACGCTCTTTGTTCGCTTGATCGAGCGCCAGCCGCTGGCGGTTTGGCAGCACGACGGCAAGCACCAGCTGATCGGCCGCGACGGCGACGTTATCCCGGTCACCGACCTGACCCGGTTCGCCAAACTGCTGACCGTCGTCGGCGACGACGCGCCCAAATACGCCTGCGACCTCATAGACATGTTGGCGAAGGAGCCCGATCTGTTCGCCCGCGTCACCGCCGCTGTGCGGGTCGGCGCGCGGCGTTGGGACATCCACATCGACCACGGCATCGACGTGATGCT
This sequence comes from Allostellaceae bacterium, assembly GCA_036268075.1. Classification (GTDB taxonomy): domain Bacteria; phylum Pseudomonadota; class Alphaproteobacteria; order ATCC43930; family CGMCC-115725; genus DATARH01. The sequence goes on from DATAUV010000144.1 coordinate 90,856, forward strand.
GCCCGAAGAAAACGCCGACGCCGCCTGGTCGCACCTCGCCGAACTCGAGCGCCATGACGCGTTGTTGAACCGCGACGTCGAGACCGTCGACATGCGCCTGCGCGACCGTCTGGTGATCCGCACGATCGCCACCGCGCCAAAGGATACGGTGCCGGTGAAAAAGCCGCCGCACCCGGTGGGGAAAGCCACATGAGCCTTGTTAGCGGAAGCGAAGACGCGGCGACGATGGCGGCGGTCAACGGCGAAGCGACAAAGAGCCGGCCGCGGCTCGCGCCGGTGCGCCCGCGCGGCAGCCTCGTCAGCGCGGTTGATATCGGCACGTCGAAAATCTGCTGCTTTATCGCCCGGGTCGAGGCCGAGGGGCCGCGCATCATCGGGATCGGCCATCAGGTGTCGCGCGGCGTGCGCGGCGGGATGGTGGTCAACCTCGAAGCCGCCGGCGACTCGATCCGCAACGCCGTCCACGCCGCCGAGCAGATGGCCGGCGAGACAATCGAGCGGGTCGTCATCAACCAGTCCGGCGGTTTTATGCCGTCGCGCATCGTCCAAGCCGAGATCGGCATAGGCGGGCACGAGATCGGCGAGGCCGACACGCGCGAGGTGTTGGAGCGCGGCTACCAGATGCGCGAATCCGACGACAGCCAGGTCATCCATTCGATCCCGGTCGGGTTTTCGGTCGACGGCAGCCGCGGCATCCGCGACCCGCGCGGCATGGTCGGTGAGCGGCTCGGCGTCAACATGCACCTCGTCACCGCCACCGCCGCGAGCGTGCGCAACCACACCGCCGTGATCGGCCGCGCCCATCTCAACGTCGACGCGCTGGTCGTCAGCCCCTACGCCGCGGGTCTCTCGTGCCTCGTCGAGGACGAGATGGACCTCGGCGTCACCGTCATCGACATGGGCGGCGGCACGACGACGGTCGGCGTGTTTTTCGACGGCAACATGGTGTTCGCCGACACCGTGCCGGTCGGCGGCGGCCACGTCACCAGCGACATCGCCCGCGGCCTGTCGACCCCGCTCGCCCATGCCGAGCGGCTGAAGGCGCTATTCGGCAGCGCGATCTCGGCGACGCGCGACGAGCGCGAGACGATCGCCGTGCCGCAGATCGGCGAGGAGGAGGACGGGCACGTCAACCACGTGCCTAAATCGCTGCTCGTCAGCATCGTCGCGCCGCGCATCGAGGAGACGTTCGAGCTGGTGCGGAACCGGCTTGAGGTCAGCGGTCTCGACAAGCTCGCCGGGCGTCGCGTCGTGTTGACCGGGGGCGCCTGCCAGCTTCACGGAGTGCGCGAATTGGCCGCGCTGATCCTCGACAAGCAGGTGCGGATCGGGCGCCCGCTGCACATCGGCGGGCTTGCCGAATCGACGCACGGACCGGCTTTTTCGACGACTGCCGGCCTCCTCCATTTCGCCGTGTCGGAGCGGGTCGAGACACCCCGGCCACGGCGTCACGCGGCCGGCGGGATGCTCGGTCGGGTCGGGACCTGGCTGCGCGAGAATTTATGAGCGGGCGCGACGAATTTGTGTGGCCGGTGTGTCGCACATGCGTCAAAACACGTAGTATGGGGTGCCGCGCCTAAGGGCGCTTGGGCTGCCATACCAATTTGGGGCGTAACACGGGTATCGGGGCGAGGGGAACCGGCACAGGGGGCCGGTCGTCAGCGAGACCGCGCAGGTGGAGGCGACAATATGATCAATCTCAGCATCCCGAAGGATGAGCACGAGCTAAAGCCGCGCATCACCGTCGTCGGGGTCGGCGGCGCCGGGGGCAACGCCGTCAACAACATGATCCGCTCGAACCTGGTCGGCTGCGAATTCATCGCCTGCAACACCGACGCCCAGTCGCTCACCCTGTCCACGGCGCCGCGCAAGATCCAGCTCGGCATCGGCGTCACCCGCGGGCTCGGCGCGGGGTCGCGCCCCGATGTCGGCCGCGCCGCCGCCGAGGAGGCGCTCGACGACATCCTTGAGGCGATGCAGGGCTCGAACATGGTGTTCATCACCGCCGGGATGGGCGGCGGCACCGGCACCGGCGCGGCGCCCGTCATCGCGCGCGTCGCCCGCGAGGCCGGCATCCTCACCGTCGGGGTCGTCACCAAGCCGTTTCAGTTCGAAGGCATCCACCGCATGCGCCTCGCCGAAAGCGGCATCGAGGAGCTGCAGAAATTCGTCGACACCCTGATCATCATCCCGAACCAGAACCTGTTCCGCATCGCCAACGAACGCACCACCTTCGCCGACGCTTTCAAGATGGCCGACGACGTTTTGCATTCGGGCGTGCGCGGGGTCACCGATCTGATGGTGATGCCCGGCCTGATCAACCTCGACTTCGCCGATATCCGCACGGTGATGAGCGAGATGGGCAAGGCGATGATGGGTACGGGCGAGGCCGAGGGCGAGCGCCGCGCGGTCGACGCCGCCGAAGCCGCGATCTCGAACCCGCTCCTCGAAGACGTGTCGATGAAGGGCGCGCGCGGCGTCCTCATCAACATCACCGGCGGCCTCGACATGACCCTGTTCGAGGTCGACGAGGCGGCCAACCGCATCCGCGAGGAGGTCGACCCCGACGCCAACATCATCTTTGGCTCGACCTTTGACGAGAAGCTCCAGGGCAAGATGCGCATCTCGGTCGTCGCCACCGGGATCGACGCCGAATTGAGCCCCAAGGGCGACAGCCGGCCGCTCTTCACCGCCCGCGCCGACACTCCGGCGTCGACTCCCGGCTACACCCAGCCGATGCTCACCCAGAACGCCGCGCCCCGCGGCGAGGCTCCGCGCAGCGAGGCGCCGGCGCCCGTCGAGGAGCGCACCGCGATGCCCGAGCCGCCGGCGCCGGCCGCCGAGGCGGCCGAATCCGCGGCGGTCCGCAGCGGCGCCTTTATCGCGCCGCGCCCGGTCGATGCCGGGCCGCCGCGCCAGGCTCCGCTCTCCCCGCCAGCCGGTCCACCGACCGCGCCGCCACGCGAGCCCCAGCAGCCCCAACGCCCGCGTGGCCGGGTGCCAAGCCTCATCGAGCGGGTGACCGGCGTCGGTCGCGCCCGCGTCGCGCCGCCTGCCCCGCCGCAGCGCGAGCCGCTACCGCGCGCCCCCCTGCCGACGCGCCCGAGCCAGCCGCGCCTCGCCCCGCTCGAACCCGAGGAACGGCCGGGCGCGAGCAAGGAAGACGACCTGCTCGACATCCCGGCCTTCCTGCGCCGCCAGGCGAACTGACGCCGCCAATCCGGACGATGCGGATTCGCGCCGCGGCGGCGGATGCTGTCGGCGCGTCCGGCGCACGCTTAGCGATCGTCGATCAACCTGATGAAATAGCTTAATATTCTGGCATCTGGCGGTGCAATAATTTGAAACAAAAGGTGATTTGAGACGCGCATATGACGGCAGGTAGTTTTCGTTTGTATTAGGGGCAACCGCAGCGGTCTTGTTGATGTCGGGTAATTCGGGGATTGCAGTACAGCGAACGGTCGGCCACGCGGTCTCGTGTTGCGGGATCGGGCTGCATAGTGGCGAGCCTGTTGCGCTGACGATCCGGCCGGCCGCGGTCGATACCGGCATCATTTTCCGCCGTCTCGACGCCGGCGTCGAAATCCGCGCGATCTGGTCCAATACCGTTGATTCGGCCCTGCGCTCGGTGCTGTCGAACCGCGAAGGCGTCAACATCAACACGATCGAGCATCTGATGGCCGCGCTCGCCGGCAGCGAGGTCGACAACGCGGTCGTCGAACTCGACGGCCCCGAAGTGCCGATACTTGACGGCAGCGCCGCGCCGTTCCTCGCGATGATCGATCGTGTCGGCACGCGGACCCAGGACGCCGCCCGCCGCGCGATCAAGGTGTTGAAGCCGGTGCGCGTCGCCGCCGACGGCGCCTCGGCCGCGCTGTTGCCCGATCACAGTCTCTCGATGAGCTTCGAGATCGATTTCGACACGCCGCTGATCCGTCGCCAGGACATGCAGGTGACGCTCGACGCCGAGACGTTCCGCACCGAGCTGAGCCAAGCCCGGTCGTTCTGCCTCTTTGACGAGGTCGAGCGGATGAAGGCGGCGGGACTCGCGCGCGGCGGCTCGCTCGACAACGCGGTGGTGATCGACGGCGATCGGGTGATGAATGCCGGCGGGCTGCGCTATGCCGACGAGCCGGTGCGCCACAAGCTGCTCGACGCGGTCGGTGACCTCTATCTCGCCGGCGGCCCGCTGATCGGCCAGTTCCACGGGCACCGCTCGGGCCACGCTTTGACCCGGCGCCTGCTGGTCGAACTGTTCAGCGATCCGCTCGCCTGGTGCGAGACGACGATCGCCGCCGCCCCGGAATTCGCGGCGCCGCGCTGGCAGAACCCGCTTCACTTCGCCGCCGGCTGACTCACTCGCCTCGGTTTCCGTGGTATAAGCGCGGCCGACAGGGGTTTTCAGGATCGGGACAGACGATGCGCGTTTTGCGTCTGACGCTGCGGCTTGGCGCGGCCGCATTGCTGCTCGGGGTGGCCGCGTGCGGTGGCGACACCAAGAACCAAGCCTATATCGAAAAGCCGGTCGACGACCTTTACAACAAGGCGATGGACCAGCTTACCGACGACAACCCCACGGCCGCCGCGAAAACTTTCGACCAGGTCGAAAGCCAGCACCCTTATTCGGTCTGGGCGACGAAAAGCCAGTTGATGGCAGCCTATGCACAGTATCAGGACGATCGCTTCGACGAGGCGATCCTGGCGGCCGACCGCTTTATCCAGCTCCATCCCGGCAATCGCGACATTGCCTACGCCTACTACCTGAAGGCGATCAGCTACTACATCCAGATCACCGATGTCGGCCGCGACCAGAAGATCACCGAGGAGGCCCTGCGCGCACTGGAAGAGGTCGTGCGCCGCTTCCCCGACAGCAAATACGCCCGCGACGCCAAGCTGAAGCTCGATTTCACCCGCGACCATCTGGCCGGAAAAGAAATGGAAATCGGCCGCTACTACCTGAACCAGCAGGAATATCTGGCGGCGATGAACCGCTTTAAGCGCGTTATCGACAACTACCAGACGACGACTCATGTGCCCGAGGCGCTGGAACGGCTGGTCGAATGCGACCTCGCGCTCGGGATGACCGACGAGGCCAAAAAAAATGCCGCCGTGCTCGGCTACAACTACCCGGGCAGCCATTGGTACACCGATGCCTTTCAGCTCGTCACCAATACCGGAAACCCCGGTTCCAGCGGCCCGGGCTGGTTCAGCCGCGCGGTCAACGACCTTAATATTTTCTGAGCGCCCGGGATTTTCTGAGCGGCCGGGCTACATTAAAAAAACTTAAGTACGGCTGACGCGCCGAGTGATCTATGTCAGCGCCGGCTCTTGCAGCCGTTCCTTGCTCGGCGGCAGTCGTTAGTGCCGGGCCGTTAGTGTCGGGCCGTTAGTGTCGGGCCGTTAGTGCCGGGCCGTTAGTGCCGGGCCGATAGTGCCGGGAAAGAATAAGGGGGCTCACGAATGCTGCGTCGGTTTCTCACGATCTCGATCCTCGTCTTGGCCGCAACTGCCGCACAGGCGGCGGAGCCGGCCTCGAACGGGGTCAGCGGCCTGTTCCTGACCACCCGCTATCCGGCTATGACCGTAAAGGCCGGCGAGACGACGACGCTCGACCTGTCGCTGCACAATTACAAGCAGCCGCCGCAGACGATGACCCTGTCGGTCCCGGACATCGCGACCGGATGGAAGGCGACGATCCTCGGCGGCGGCCAGCCGGTCGGTGCGGCCGACGTGCTGACCGATGGCGAGCAGAGCCTGCAGCTTCGCCTGGAGCCGCCGAGCTCGGCCGGGCATGGCGACTATCACTTCACGGTCGAGGCCAAGAGCGCCGGCGCCGACCTCAAATTGCCGGTCACCGTGACCATCGGCGAAGAGGTACCGGCCAAGCTCAAGATGACCACAAATTTCCCGGCTTTGCGCGGCAGCGCGACGACCGCGTTCAAATACAAGGTGTCGGTCACCAACGACAGCGGGCGCGACGCGACGATCAACTTTGCCGCCGACACGCCGAAAAACTTCAACGTCTCCTACACCGAGGCTTACGGATCGCAGCAGATCGCCAGCATCCCGATCGAGGCCGGCAAGTCGAAGGACATCGAGGCCTCGGTCTCTCTGCCGCGCGAGACCCCGGCCGGCGACTACAAGCTGACGCTTCACGCCAAGACCGACGTCACCAGCGCCGATCTGCCGGTGACGCTGACCGTGGTCGGCCAGCCGCAGCTTGCGGTCTCGGGCGAAGGCGGGCGGCTCAGCGGCGAGGCCTATGCCGGACAGGACAGCCAACTCACGCTCGTGCTGCGCAACGACGGCAGCGAGGCGGCGCGCGAGATCAAGCTGAGCGCGACGACCCCCGAGGGCTGGAAGTCGAGCTTCGAGCCCAAGGAGGTGCAGCAGATCGCACCGGGCGGGTCGCAAAACGTCAAGGTCTCGCTGACGCCATCCGAGCGCGCGATCGCCGGCGACTACCAGATCACCGTGCGCGGCGCCGGCGCCGGCGGGCTCAGCGAGTCGGCCAATTTCCGCATCACGGTGATGACCTCGACGCTGTGGGGCGCGATCGGCATCGCGATCATCGCGATCGCTCTGCTGGTCGTCGTGTTCGCCGTGGCGCGGTTCGGGCGGCGCTAGCATGGCCCCTAACATGGCCCCTAACATAACCGACGACATCGTCATCCGCGCCGAGGGGCTGACCAAGCGTTACGGCGCGAAGGTCGCGGTCGACCATATCGACCTCGAGATCCGCGCCGGCGAGATCGTCGGCATCCTCGGCCCCAACGGTTCGGGCAAGACGACGACGATCCTGATGCTGTTGGGCCTCACCGAGCCGAGCGGCGGCCGCGCCGAAGTCTCGGGCTACGATCCGCTGCGCGAGCCGCTGGAGGTCAAGCGGCGCGTCGGCTACCTGCCCGACCAGATCGGTTTCTACGACGGGCTGTCGGCGCGCGACAACCTCGCCTACACCGCCCGCCTCGCCGGCCTCACCCGCAGCGAGATCGACGCTCGCTTTGCCGATGCGATCGATCGGGTCGGGCTCGGCCAGGCGGCGCGCCAGCGGGTCGGCACGTTCTCGCACGGCATGCGCCAGCGACTCGGCCTCGCCGAGATCCTGATGAAGCGGCCGGCGATCGCGATCCTCGACGAGCCGACGACGGCGCTCGACCCGCATTCGACGCAGGAATTCCTCGCGATGATTCGGGGGCTCAAGGAAGACGGGACCGCGGTGCTGCTGTCGTCGCACCATCTCGATCAGGTGCAAAGCGTGTGCGACCGGGTCGCGCTGTTCCATAACGGCCGGGTGGCGCTGTCGGGGACGGTGACCGACCTTGCCGCCCAGGTGCTCGGCGGCGGGCATGTCATCGATGTCGAGGCAAGGGGCGCCGACGTCGCGGCACTGCTTGCGGCGACCCCTGGCATCGTCCGGGTGCAGCCGCTGGGCGCCGACCTCTACCGGGTCGACTGCCAGCGCGACATGCGCGCCGAGATTGCCCGCCGCCTCGCCCAATCGTCCGAGCTGACCGGCATCAGCTTTGCCGCGCCGAGCCTCAACGAAGTCTACAACCGCTATTTCGAGGAGGCGCGCGATGCCGCCGCTTAGGGCTCGGCGCGGGTCCCCTTGGACCGGGCTTGGCGCGGTCGTCGCCAAGGAGACCGCCGACCATCTGTCGAGCGCGCGGATGTACATCCTCGAGGCGCTGGTATTCCTCGCCGCCCTCACCGCCGCCTATGTCGCGATCCGGACGATTCGGGCGACGATCGGCGAGAGTCCGTTTCTGTTCCTGCGCCTGCTGACGCTGAACCAGGACCCGCTGCCCTCGTTTATCGGCCTCCTAGGTTTCCTCATACCGATCGTCGCGATCGCACTCGCCTTCGATTCGATCAACGGCGAGTTCAACCGCCGCACGATGAGCCGGATCCTGGCCCAGCCGATCTATCGCGATGCGCTGTTGCTGGGAAAATTCCTGTCCGGACTGTTGGCGCTCGGGATCGGCCTCGTGTCGCTGTGGCTGCTGGTGCTGGGCCTCGGCCTCCTCCTCTTCGGCGTGCCGCCGAACGGCGAGGAGACGTTGCGGATGCTGGGTTTCCTCGTCGCGACGCTCGCCTATGGCGGGGTCTGGCTGGCGCTGGCGCTGTTCTTCTCGGTCGTGTTCCGCGCCCCGGCGACGGCGGCGCTGGCGGCGCTCGGCGTGTGGCTGCTCTTCGCCCTCTTCTGGACGATGATCGCGCCGCTCGTCGCCAGCATCATCGCCGGACCGCCCGAGGGCGTGTTCGGGCCGCGCATGGAATATCTCAGCGCGGCGCAGATCATCGACCGCCTGTCGCCGAACACGCTTTACGCCGAAACCGCGCTCGCCCTCCTGCATCCGGCGACCCGCGCGCTGGGGCCGGTGCTGATCAGCCAGCTCCAGGGCGCGCTGATCGGGTCGCCGCTGCCGGTGTCGCAGAGCTTCCTGTTGATCTGGCCGCAGCTCACCGGGCTCGTCGCCGGGATGATCGTGATCTTCGCAATCGCCTATATCGCGTTTCAGCGGCAGGAGATTCGAGCGTAACACCCGCTGTCATTGCGAGGAGCCGAAGGCGACGCGACGATCCCCCTCGGGGGAGCCTCCTGCGGAAGGGGATTGCCGCGTCGCCTTCGGCTCCTCGCAATGACAGCGGCATGCGGATATCATCCGGTAGTGGCCCAATCACGGTGAAACGCGCCGCATGTTGCTCGGCCTCACCATTCGGGATGTCGTGCTGATCGATCGGCTTGCCCTGGCCTTTCGGCCGGGGCTGTGCGTGCTGACGGGCGAGACCGGCGCGGGCAAGTCGATCCTCCTCGACGCGCTGGGTCTGGCGATCGGCCGGCGGGCCGAGGCCGGCCTCGTGCGCCACGGGACCGAGCAGGCGAGCGTCGTCGCCGAGTTCTCGGTCGGCCCCAACCACCCCGCCGCGGCGCTGTTGAAGGAGGCGGGAATCGCCGGCGACCTCGCCGGCTCGGTCATCCTGCGCCGCACCCTGGCCGGCGACGGCCGCAGCCGCGCCTTTGTCAACGACGAGCCCGCCAGCATCGGCCTGCTGCGGCAGCTCGGCGACAGCCTCGTCGAGATCCAGGGCCAGGGCGACCAGCGCGGGTTGCTCGACCCCGCCTCGCACCGCGATCTGCTCGACGCCTTTGCCGGGCTCGCGACCGCCGAGCTCGCCGCCGCCTGGCGCGATTGGCAGGCGATCCGCGAGCGCGCCGCCGAGGCCGCGCGCCTCCTCGCCGACGCGAAGGCCGAGGAAGACCTGCTGCGGCACCACCATGCCGAGATCGACGCCCTCTCACCCGAGGCCGACGAGGAAGACCGGCTGACCGCGCGCCGCCTTTTGTTGCAAAACGCCGAACGGCTGGGCGAAACGATCTCCGACGCGCTTGGCGAGATCGACGGCGAGGGCGGCGCGCAACAGGGCCTCGCGCGCGCCCTGCGGCGGCTCGAACGCGCCCGCGACCGCGCCCAGGGGCTGCTCGACGGCGCTGTCGCGGCGGCCGAGCGCGCGGCGGCCGAAACCGCCGAGGCCTCGGCCGCGCTCGCCACCGCCGCGCGGGCGCTGGAGCTCGACCCCGGCGAGCTGGAGCGGACCGAGGAGCGCCTGTTCGCGTTGCGCGCGCTCGCCCGCAAGCACGGGATCGGAGTCGTCGACCTGCCGCTGCTGCTGGTCCGCATCGCCGAGCGCCTGTCGGCGATCGAAACCGGCGCCGACGCGGCCGACGCGCTCGACCGAGAGGCCGAGGCGGCGCGCGGGCGCTACGTCGCCATCGCCGAGACCGTGTCGAAGCAGCGTGCCGCGGCGGCGCAGCGCCTCGACACGGCGATCGCCGCCGAGCTCAAGCCGCTGCGGCTCGACCGGGCGCGGTTCCGCACCGTGTTGACCGCGCTCGCCGATGCCGACTGGGGCGAGCACGGGCGCGAGCGCGCGCATTTCGAGGTCGCGACCAACCCCGGCGCACCGTTCGGGGCGCTGGCGCGGATCGCCTCGGGCGGCGAGTTGTCGCGGTTCATGCTGGCGCTGAAATTGGTCTTGGCCGGCACCGGCTCGGCGCCGACGCTCATTTTCGACGAGGTCGACAGCGGCATCGGCGGCGCGGTCGCGGCGGCGGTCGGCGAGCGGCTCCAGCGGCTCGGCGCGCGAGTGCAGGTGCTGGTCGTGACCCACTCCCCGCAAGTCGCCGCGCGCGGCGCGCATCACTGGCGGGTCGCCAAACGCCAGGCCGAGCGCACCACCGTGACGCGCGTCGAGGAGCTCGATTCCGACGACCGCAACGAGGAGATCGCCCGGATGCTGTCCGGCAACATCATCACCACCGAGGCCCGCGCCGCCGCCGCGAGCCTCATCGCCGGCGCGCGGGCATGACCCCGGAAGACTTGACAGACATCGAGAAATTGACCGAAGCCGCGGCAGCGGCCGAGCTGGAGCGCTTGGCCGTCGAGATCGCGCACCACGACCGCCGCTATTACGCCGACGACGCCCCGGAAATCTCCGACGCCGACTACGACGAGCTGCGCCAGCGCAACCAGGCGATCGAAGCCCGCTTTCCGGAGCTGATCCGCAGCGACAGCCCGTCGCGTCGGGTCGGCACCGCGCCCTCGTCCAGCTTCGCCAAAGTGACGCATTCGGTGCCGATGCTGTCCTTGGAAAACGCGTTCGCGGACAGCGACGTCGCCGATTTCTTCTCCGGCGTACGCAATTTCTTTCGTCGCCCCGAAGACCTCGCCCGGGTCACCGAAGACGCGATCGAGATCATGGCCGAGCCCAAGATCGATGGGCTCTCGGCCTCTGTGCGCTATGAAAAAGGTCGATTGGTGCTCGGCGCGACCCGCGGCGACGGCGTCACGGGGGAGGATGTGACCGCCAACCTGCGTACCCTCAAATCGATCCCGGACCGGCTCGCCGGCAAAGCCTGGCCGGACATCGTCGAGGTGCGCGGCGAGGTCTATATGGAGCGCGAAGGGTTTTTCGCGGTGAATGCCGAGCGCGAGGCCGCCGGCGAGCCGGTCTTCGCCAACCCGCGCAATGTCGCCGCCGGCTCACTGCGCCAGCTCGACCCGGCGATCACCGCGCGGCGGCCGCTCAAATTCTTCGCCTATGCCTGGGGCGAGACGAGTACGCCCTTCGCCAAGACCCACGCCGACGCATTGCGGCATTTCCGCGACTGGGGCTTTACGGTCAACGACAAGAGCCGGCTGTGCCACGGCGTTCCAGCGATCCTCGATTTCTACCGCGATATCGGCGAGCACCGGGCCGAGCTGCCCTACGACATCGATGGCGTCGTCTACAAGGTCAACGACCTCGAATTGCAGCGGCGGCTCGGCATGGTCAGCCGCGCCCCACGCTGGGCGCTCGCACATAAATTCCCGGCCGAGCGGGCGCAGACGGTGCTCAAGGAAATCCGCATCCAGGTCGGCCGGCAAGGCTCGCTGACCCCCGTCGCGGTGTTGGAGCCGATCACGGTCGGCGGCGTGGTGGTCCAGCGCGCGACCCTCCACAATGAGGACGAGATCGCCCGCAAGGACGTGCGCGAGGGCGACACGGTGATCATCCAGCGCGCCGGCGACGTGATCCCGCAGATCGTCTCGGTCGTGCTCGACCGCCGCCCGGCCGACAGCAAGCCCTATCAATTCCCCGACCGTTGCCCGATCTGCGACAGCATCGCCGTGCGCGAGGAGGGCGTGGTCGCGCGGCGCTGCACCGGCGGCCTCATCTGCCCCGCCCAGGCGGTCGAGCGGCTCAAGCATTTCGTCGCCCGCGACTGCTTCGACATCGAGGGGCTCGGCGCCAAGCACATCGCCGAGTTCTGGCAGGACGGCCTCATTCGCCAGCCGGGCGACATCTTCCGGCTCAAGCCGGACCAGCTCATCGGCCGCGAGGGCTGGCGCGAAATCAGCGCCAACAAACTCGTCGCCGCGATCGACGACCGCCGCCGCATCGCACTCGACCGCTTTATCAACGCGCTCGGCATCCCGCAGGTCGGCCAGGCGACCGCGCGGCTCCTCGCCCGCCACTACCGTTCGCTCGCCCATTGGCGCGAGGAGATGGAGGCGGCGGGTCCGGAGGACAGCGCGGCCCGCGCCGGCCTCGTCGACGTGCACGGCATCGGCGCCGACATGGCCGCCGACATCATCGGGTTTTTCGCGGAGGACCATAACCGCGCGATCCTCGACGACCTGCGGCGCGAGCTGACCGTGCTCGACTACGAACCGCCCGCCCAGCGCTCGACATCGCCGCTTGCCGGGAAGACGATCGTCTTTACCGGCGGGCTCGACGCAATGAGCCGATCGGAGGCGAAGGCGCGCGCCGAGGCGCTCGGCGCCAATGTCGCGAGCTCGGTTTCGGCGAAGACCGATTTCGTCGTGATCGGCGCCGACGCCGGGTCGAAAGCCGCGCGCGCCGCCAGCCTCGGCGTCACCACGCTCGACGAGACGGCGTGGCTGGAGCTAGCCGGTGTCGGCCCCGGCGCCGCGTAACCGCGAGGGGCCAAGGGGGCTGGTGCGTTCCGAACCCGACTTCCTGACCCTGACCCGCAACGTCGTAGCGTTTCCCCGCCGCGACGGTGAGGCACGGCTATGCCTGCTGCCGGATTCGATCGCGCTCGCCGACGACCTGACCTCGCTTCCGGACGACCGGCGCTACGAGCCCGAACTCGCCGCGACGCCGTATCTGATAGAGTTCGGGGAAATCGACCGGCTCGACCCAGAGCGCGCCGAGATCCCGCCCGCCGCCAAACCCGCCTCGCCGCCGACCTGGCTGGTCGTCGGGCTCGTCGCGTCGCTGCTGATCCACCTGGTGACGGTGATCCTGATCCTGCTGCCGGGGTTTGAGACACCCGTCGCGCCGCAGGCGATCCCGATCCAGCTCGTGCTCGAAACGCCGCCGCCGCCGCCGCCGGTGCCCGACAAGATGGCCGCGCCGCCGCCCGAGCCGCACGGCCATCTCGCGTCGGAGGATATCGGCGACCTCACCGCGAAATCCGGCCAGGCCCCGGAGGGCAACGCCCCGGAAGCCACCGCCAAACCCGCGCCGGCCCCAGCCCCGACGCTGGTGCAGCCGCCGCCGGAAAAGCCGATCCCGCCCAAGGACCAGGTCGCGACGCTGGCCGAGCCCAAAATCCCCCCGCCGATCCTCCAGCATCCGCAATTCTCGGTGCCGCCCGCCGCCCATCCGGCCGAGGGGACCCATGTCGCGGCGCACCCGGCCCGCGTGCCCGGCCCCTCGGCGACGCGCGACGAATACCTCGCCTATCTGGTCACGCTGACCAAGCAGCATTTCGACCTGTTGCCGGTGTCGATGCTGGGCGGCCGCACCGGCGAAACCAGCCTCGCCATCCTCGTGCTCGCCGACGGCACCATCGCCCGGATCAGCGTCGCGCAAAGCTCCGGCTATGCCGACGTCGACAACAAGATCGAGCAGATGGTCGCCGCCTGCCGCCATTTCCCACCCCTGCCGCAATGGTATCAGGGGCAGAGCATGGAGCTGATCTTCAAGCTGCATTTCCCCGAAGCGCTCGAGCGACGTTAGGAGAACGATCTTGCCCAACCCCGTCGACCCGATCGTCGCCTCGGTCATCCAGCATCGCCTGCTCGCGATCGTCGAGGAGATGGGCGAGGCGATGCTGCGCACCAGCTATTCGCAGATCCTCAATTCGAGCCGCGATTTCTCGACCGCGATCTGCGGGCTCGACGGGCGCCTGATCGCGCAGGCCGAGCACGTGCCGATCCACGTCGGCGCGCTCCCCTTCGCCGCCCGCTCGGTCGCCGAATTCTTCGGCGGCGACATCCATCCGGGCGACGTGTTCCTGCTCAACGATCCCTATCACGGCGGCAACCACCTGCCCGACCTGACCGCGTTCGCGCCGATCTTCGCCGAGGGACCGGGGGGCGACATGCCGCTCTACTGGTCGATCAACCGCGCGCATCAGAGCGATATCGGCGGCGCGACGCACGGCGCCTACAACGCCAGCGCCACCGATATCTGGCAGGAAGGCATCCGCATCACGCCCTTGAAGCTCTACGACCGCGGCGAGCTGCGCCGCGACGTGATGGAGATGATCGTCACCAATGTTCGCCACCCGCGCGATTTCCGCGGCGATCTGGCCGCGATGATCGGCTCGGCCCATGTCGGCGAGCGGCGGTTTCTCGCGCTCGCGGCCGAGTTTGGATGGCCCGTGACGAAAGACGCGATCGAGGCCGTGCTCGATGGCGCCGAGCGCCAGACCCGGGCCGTGATCGCCGGGTGGAAGGACGGCACCTATTTCGGCGAGGCCCTGCTCGACGATGACGGCCGCGGCAACAACGACATCCACATCCGCGCCACCGTCACCAAATCCGGCAGCGATTTGACCGTCGACCTCAGCGATTCGCACCCCGAGGTCGCCAGCTTTATCAATTCATCCTACCCGAACATGTATTCCGCGGTCGTCGTCGCGCTGAGCTACCTGATCGACCCGCACACGCCGAAGAACGACGGCACCTTCCGTCCGGTCAAGGTCATCGCCAAGGAAGGCACCGTGGTCTGGGCCCGGCCCGGCGCCCCGGTGACGCTGGCGACCAACCATTGCGGCCAGGAGATCATCGAGGCGATCGTCAAGGCGCTCGCCCCGTCCTGCCCCGAACGCGCGATGGCCGGGTGGGGAAGGCGGTTCCGCATCGCGATCCAGGGCCAGGACCCGCGGCGCGATAAAGACAAAGGGGGCCGCCCCTTCATCTGGCATTTCTTCCAGGCGCGGCCGGGCGGCGGCGCCTCGTCGGGCGGTGACGGCTGGCCCGGCGGCGGCGAATGGCAGGCCGCGGGCGGGATCAAGTTCGGCAGCCTCGAAGTGACCGAAATCCGCTTTCCGCTGTTCTTCAAGACCCACGAGTTCCGTCCGGACTCCGGCGGCGCCGGCCGCTATCGCGGAGGCCCCGGCGGGATTGTCGAGATGGTCGTCGAAACCGACACGCCCTGCCTCGCCAACACCGCCGGCGACGGCGTCGTGCATGGCGCCTGCGGCATCCTCGGCGGCGAAGACGGCGCCCCGCAC
Organism: Allostellaceae bacterium; assembly: GCA_036268075.1. Lineage (GTDB taxonomy): Bacteria > Pseudomonadota > Alphaproteobacteria > ATCC43930 > CGMCC-115725 > DATARH01. Next base: position 105,893 of record DATAUV010000144.1, read on the forward strand.
CGCTATCTCCTCAAGTCGGGCAACGCCGAACCCCGCCCGATCAAGACCAAGGAAACCGGCCTCACGATCCGCCCCGGCGACCGCCTCGTCCTCGAAAGCGGCGGCGGCGGCGGCTGGGGGGAGGCGAACGAGCGCGGCGCGGAGGCTACGGCTGCCGACCGCGCCACCGGCTTTGTGAGCGTCTGATGTACCGAATCGGCATCGATGTCGGCGGCACCTTTACCGACCTCGTCGCGATCGACGATGCCGGGGCGAGCACCCTGGCCAAGGTGCCGACCACCCCCGACGACCCCTCGCGCGGCGTGCTCGACGGCCTCACCACCCTGGCGACAGCGCTGATACTCGACCGCCCCGCGCTGCTCGCCGCGACCGCCCGCATCGTCCACGGCACCACCGTCGCGACCAATGCCCTCCTCGAACGCAAGGGCGCGCGTCTCGGCCTCCTCACCACCGAGGGCCATCGCGACGTCATCGAGATGCGCGAGGGGCTCAAGGACGACCGCTACAACCTCCGCGTCCCGCCGCCCGAGCAGCTCGTGCCGCGTCCCCGGCGCCTCGGGGTGCGCGAGCGCATCCGGTCCGACGGCCGGGTCGAGACCCCGATCGAGGCGGAGTCCCTCGAAGCCGCGATCGCCGCGCTGAAGCGCGAGCGGGTCGAGGCGGTCGCGGTCTGCTACCTCCACGCCTGGCGCGACCCGGCGCATGAGCGCGAGACCGGCGCCGCGCTCGCCCGCGCGCTGCCCGAGGCCTATGTCTCGCTGTCGGCTGACGTGCTGCCGCAGATCAAGGAGTACGAGCGGGTCTCGACAACCATCGTCAACGCCTATGTCGGCCCGGTGCTGTCGCGCTATCTGGCCCGGCTCGAAACCCGGCTTGTCGAGGCCGGTTACCGCGGCCCGACGCTGATCATCCAGTCGCATGGTGGGGTCGCGCCGATCGCCGAGGCGGGGCGGCTCGCCGCCGGCGCGGTGCTGTCGGGGCCGGCGGGAGGAGTCGCCGGCAGCGTCCACGCGGCGCGTGTCGCCGGCGAGCCGAACCTGATCCCGTTCGACATGGGCGGCACCAGCACCGATATCTGCCTCGTCGTCGACGGCCAGGCGGCACTGGTGATGGACCGCCGCGTCGGCGGCCATCGCATCGCGCTGGGGAGCCTCGACATCGCCAGCATCGGCGCCGGCGGCGGCTCGATCGCCCGGGTCGATGCCGGCGGCATCCTTCATGTCGGGCCGGAAAGCGCCGGCGCAGCGCCCGGCCCCGCGTGCTACGGCAATGGCGGCACCGACCCGACCGTGACCGACGCCAACCTCGTGCTCGGCTATCTCGACCCGGCGAATTTCCTCGGCGGCGCACGGCGTCTGGACCTCGCCGCGGCCGAACGGGCGGTCGACAAGACCGCCGCCGCGCTCGGCATCGACCGCTTGGCGGCGGCGCGCGGCATCCACCGCATCGTCAACACCAACATGGCCGAGGGCGTGCGGCTCGTCTCGGTGCGCCGCGGCGTCGACCCGCGCCGCTTCGCCCTCTTCGCGTTCGGCGGCGCCGCCGGGCTCCACGCGACCGACATCGCGCGGCAACTCCAACTCGGCCGGGTCATCGTGCCGCGCGTCGCCGCGGTGCTGTCGGCCTGGGGGATGCTGGCGACCGATTTGCGCTTCGAGGTCGCGCGCAGCCATATCGGCGACACCAGTGCGCTCGACGGCGCCGCGGTCAAGGCGCTCTACGACGAGCTGGAAACCGAAGGCCGCGACCGCCTCAGCGCCTCCTTTACCGGCGAGGTCCGGGCAAGCCGCAGCGCCGACATGCGCTATGGCGAACAGGTATTCGAGATCAACGTGCCGCTAGACGATGTCGACTGGTCCGTCCCCGACCCCCTGCCGCAGATCACCGACCGCTTCCACAAGCGCCACGAGGCGCTCTACACCTACTCCCTGCCCGACCAGGACGGCGTCCTCGTCAACGCCCGAATCGCCGTCTCCGGCATCCTCGAAGCCCCGCCGCAGGAACCGACCCTCCCCGCCGGAAACCC
>DATAUV010000145.1:0-12851 GCA_036268075.1 Allostellaceae bacterium
ACCGCCAACTGGTTCCCCAAGATCGTGCGCAAGGACTATTCGATCGCGATCAACAACACCGGCAGCGGCGTCGACGACCCGGACCAGCAATTCTACGAGAACTATGCCTGCGGCTCGCAGCGCAACTACAGCCTCTACTGCAACAAGGAGCTCGACAAGAAATTCGACGAGCAGTCGATGATGAGCGACCAGGAGGCGCGCAAGAAGCTGGTGTGGGAGATCGACAGGAAATTGCAGGAAGACGGGGCGCGGCCGATCATCTTCCACGCCGTCAACTCGACCTGCATGCACCCCGAGGTCAAGGGGCTGACGATCATGGTGAACAGCATCTACAACGGTTGGCGGATGGAAGACGTCTGGCTCGACCGGTAGCAGGAGTCGATATGGTGCGAAGGAAAATTATCGGCGCGGCCGCCGCGCTTCTGGTCATCGGCGTGGCCGCCGAGGGGCTTCTGGCGGTGTTCGCCGGGCCGGCGCTGGCGCAGAAATCGGGCGGGATACTCAGGATCGAGCATTTCGACAGCCCGGCCAGCATGTCGATCCTCGAGGAATCGACCCGCGCGGCCGAAGAGCCGATGATGTCGGTGTTCAACAACCTCGTGATGTACGACCAGCATGTGGCGCAGAACAGCATGCAGTCGATCGTCCCCGACCTCGCGCTGCGCTGGGAATTGAGCGAAGACGGCAAGGAGCTGAATTTTCCGCTCCATCAAGGGGTCAAGTGGCACGACGGCAAGCCGTTCACCGCGGCCGACGTCAAATGCACCTGGGACCTCTTGATGGGGCTCGGCAAGGACAAGCTGCGCGTCAACCCGCGCAAGTCCTGGTACGACAATGTCGAGTCGGTGACGACAAAGGGCGATTTCGAGGTCACCTTTCATCTGAAGCGGCCGCAGCCGGCGCTGCTGGCGCTGCTCGCCTCGGGCTGGGCGCCGATCTATCCCTGTCACCTCCCCGCGCGCGAGATGCGCCAGCACCCGATCGGCACCGGGCCGTTCAAGTTCGTCGAGTTCAAGCCCAACGAATACATCAAGGTGGCCAGGAACCCGGATTACTGGAAGCCGGGCCGTCCCTATCTGGACGGCATCGAATTCACCATCATGCGCGAGATCGCGCCACGTAACCTGGCGTTTTTCGCGGGAAACTTCGATGTCGGCTCGCCCTATGGCGTCTCCCCGCCGACCCTCAAGGATTTCAAGGAGCAGGCGCCGAAGGCGGTCTGCAACACGACCGGGGTCAACGTGCCGCGGACGATGCTGATCAACATCCACAAACCGCCCTTCGACAACCCCGAATTGCGCAAGGCGATGACCCTGGCGATCGATCGCGACGCGTTCTCGACGATCATCAACGGCGGCGTCCGCCATGTCGGCGCGACGATGATGCCGCCGCCGAACGGCGTTTGGGGCATGCCCGACGACATGCTGAAAACGCTGCCGGGCTACGGCCCCGACGTGGCGAAGAACCGCGACGAAGCCCGCGCGATCATGAAAAAGCTGGGCTACGGCCCCGACAAGCCGCTGGTCACCAAGATCTCGACGCGCGACATCCCGTCGTGGCGCCAGCCCGCGGTCCTCCTCAACTCGCAGCTTAAGGAGATCTACATCGACGCCGAGCTCGATATCGTCGACACGACGCAGTGGTATCCGAAGATCATGCGCAAGGATTTCTCGATCGGCGCCGTGCCGATCGAGACCGGCGTCGACGATCCGGACCAGATGTACTACGAGAATTTCCACTCCGGGTCGGCCCGCAACTACGCCGGCTACAGCGACCCCGAATTCGACAGGCTCGTCGACCAGCAATCGATGGAGTCGAACCCGGAGAAGCGCAAACAGATCGTCTGGCAGATCGAGCGCAAGCTAGCCGAGGCGGCGGTGCGCCCGGTGCTGTTCTATCCGGTCGGCGCGACCTGTATGCAGCCCTACGTCAAGGGACTGACGATCATGGTCAACAGCATCTACAACGGCTGGCGCTTCGAAGACGTGTGGATGGACAAGTAGCCGCCGGCAACCAGGGGCCGCCAACCCTCACCGCCTAGAGCATGTTCCATTTCAAATAGTTAAAGAGCGACCCGATTCGATAGGATCGGATTTTGCTCAAGCGTAAATCCTACCTCAGCCCTTGCCGATGCCCGGCTGCCGGAACCGGCCTGCCGAGGCTCGCGTTTGACTGGTCAGCATCCGCAACCCCGCACTTCGCCGTTCCGGCTGACCGGCCGGCGGCGTTGGAAGCGATCGGCCTGGAGGACGGCATGGCCAGCGATATTTCCATCGGCGACGACACAGCGGCGGCGCCTGTCGGCGAGGAGGCCGTGGTGGCGGCGATCCAATCCGCGGCCATCCCGGCGACCGTCGGACCCGGCCTCGCCCGGCGGCGGCTCGTCGGGTTCATGCTGGCGCACGAGCAGTTCACCGTGCCGCAGCTCTCGGATTTTGCGACCGAAGCGGCGAATGCCGGGTTCGGCCTGCTCGCGACGAGCGACCATTTCCAGCCGTGGCAGGCGAACGAGCGCCATACCGGCGCGGCGTGGGTGACGCTGGGCGCGCTCGGCGCCAAGGCCGATCCGGCGTGGATCGGCACCACCGTCACCTGTCCGACACTGCGCTATCACCCGGCAATCGTCGCGGAGGCGTTTGCGACGCTCGCCCAGCTCTTCCCCGGGCGGGTGTTCCTCGGCGTCGGTTCCGGCGAGGCACTCAACGAGCGCGCCGCGACCGGCGAGTGGCCGGACTGGCAGGAGCGGTGGGATCGCCTTGCCGAGGCGATCTCGGTGATCCGCGCGCTGTGGAGCGGCGAGCCGGTCAAGCATCGCGGCAAATATTACTCGGTCGAGGGCAAACTGTTCGATCCGCCGCCGCAGCCGATCCCGCTTTTGGCAGCCGCGAACGGGCGGAAGTCGATGCGCCTCGCCGGCCGGCACGGTGACGGTCTGGTGACAGATCCGCTGACGTGGCGCGAGTTCAAATCCGAATGGGAAGCCGGCGCGCGCGACGCCGGGAAAGACACCAACGAGATGCCGGTGCTGGTCGAGCAGTTCGTCGTCGTCGGCGACGAGGCCGAGGCGGCGAAATCGGCTCGGCTGTGGCGGTTCTTGCCCAAGGCGTTCGAAAGCTATTACGGCATCACCGATCCGGCGGAAATCCAGCGTCGGGCCGAAGCCGAGCTGCCGCTCGAAAAGGTCTACGCCGATTGGTCGGTCGGGATAGACCCGGAAATCCACATCGCCGCGATCCGCAGGCTGTTCGACGCCGGCGCGACGCTGGTGAACATTCATTCGGGTCAGGCGGACCAGAAGAAGGTGATCGATTTCTACGGGCGCCATGTGCTGCCCCACCTGTCGGACATGATCCAGCCGGATGAGACCGCGAGGAGTTGAAACGGGTGGCCGAAGCCCCCCGTTGGCATCGTAAAAGCAGGTCGAAACACCCGGCGGAATCCTGTTCCGCCGGGTGTTTCGCTGCTGCCCGTGCGACAGCGTCGCCAGGAACGCCGTCGCCGGAACTTTCGTTTGTCACATGTCGGGTCCAGGGGATTACGCACATGGCCGGCTTCCGACACCGGCCGATTCAGCAGGCGATTGGGATGCATTTTATCGGCAAATCGACATTTCTCGGGATCGCGTTCGCCGCCGCGGCAGCGCTCGGCGCGCAGGCGGCGCCGTTGTCCGGGCAGGTGGCGGCCGCCTCGCCGGCCGCGTCTCGGACGGTTCTGGCCTCGACCTACAACCCTTATGCCAGCGGCCACAGCGTGTGTCCTCAGGGAGCGCCGTATGGCGGCCCCAAGTGTCACAGGCTGATCCCGTCCAGCCATCCGTGGATTGGCTAGAGCAAAATCCGATCCCATTGAATCGGGCTTTTCTCTTTAACTATTTGAAATGGAGCATGTTCTTATCGAAAAAGTGGGATCATTTTTCCGGAACATGCTCTAGCCTTTCGTCATGCCTCGGCGGCGGAGCAAACCGCCGCGGGGGCGTGACGCGCCGCCGCAGGCGCGTCTTACGCGAGGAACGAGGCCCAGCCGCCCGCGTTTAGCCATTGAACAGGAAGGCACCCGCGAATGGCGCGCCCGAACCGGCGTAAGGTGTTGAGTGCAATGGGGTTGGCGCTGGCCGCCTCGCCGCTTTCCGCCCGTGCCGCCGTGATCGAAGGCGGAATGCCGTGGACCCCCGACCGGACCCAGCCGCCGCAGCCGGTCGACCCCAAAGGCTGGCGCTATTTCACCCAGGAAGAAGCCGAGGCCGTCGAGGCGCTGGTCGACCGGCTGATCCCGCCCGATCCCGAGACTCCCGGCGGCAAGGATATCGGTTGCGCGGTCTTTATCGACCGCCAGGTCGCCGGTCCCTATGGCAGCGCCGAGGCGCTCTATATGAGCGGCCCGTTTCACGACGGCACCAAGCAGCAGGGGCCGCAGGCGCACGACCCGCCGGCGCTGCACTACCGCAAGGCGCTCGCCGCGCTCGACAAATATTGCCGCGGCAGCTTTGGCGACAAGCCGTTCGCGGCGCTGTCGGACCAGCAGAAAGACCAGATCATCGCCGACCTCGAAAGCGGCAAGGTCCCGCTCGGCGCCAAGCCGGGAAGCTTTTTCAAGCAGGTCCTCAAGGACACGCAGCAGGGCTTTTTCGCCGACCCGGTCTATGGCGGCAATCGAGACATGGCAGCGTGGAAGATGATCGGGTTTCCGGGCGCGCGCTACGACTACACCGACTGGGTCGACCGCCACAACGAGCGCTATCCGCACCCGCCGATCGGCATCGCCGACCACCCCGACTGGAAGGGCTGAGATGGCGCGCAAGCTGCCGCCGAAGGACGTCGTCATCATCGGGCTGGGCTGGACCGGATCGATCCTCGCCCACGAGCTGGCGCAGGAGGGGCTGGAGGTGGTCGCGATCGAACGCGGCCCGTGGCGCGACACCGCGACCGATTTCTCGCCGGCCTTTGCCCAGGACGAGCTGCGCTATCGCCTGCGTCACGAGCTGTTCCTGCGCCCGGCGCAGATGTCGCTGACGTTTCGCAACAACCGCGACCAGACCGCGCTGCCCGTGCGCGACTGGGGTGCGTTCATGCTCGGAAACGGGGTCGGCGGCGGCGGGCTGCATTGGAATGCCGAGACCTGGCGCTTTCTGCCCACCGATTTCACGCTGAAATCGCATTTGGTGCAGCGCTATGGCCAAAAATTCTTACCGGACGACATGACGATCCAGGATTGGGGCGTCACCTATGGCGAGCTCGAGCCGCATTACGACCGGTTTGAATATCTGTGCGGCACGTCGGGCCAGGCAGGCAACCTGAAAGGGACGATCCAGGCCGGCGGCAACCCGTTCGAGGGGCCGCGCTCCCGCCCCTATCCGACACCGGCGCAAAAGCAGCCCTTTGCCCACACGCTGTTCGGGAAAGGGGCGGCCGACCTCGGCTACAAGCCGTTCCCGCAGCCCTCGGGCAATCTTTCGCAGGCTTATACCAACCCGCTCGGCGTCGAGATGGGGCGGTGCACCTATTGCGGGTTCTGCGAGTGGTTCGGCTGCGCCAATTACTCGAAGGCGAGCCCGCAGACGACGATCCTGCCGGCGCTGCTGCGGCAGCCTAATTTCACCGCGCGCACCGAATGCGAGGCGACGAAAATCCTTCTCGACAAATCGGGCAAGCGGGCGACCGGCGTCCTCTTTGTCGACAGCTCCGGCGCCGAATGGGAACAGCCGGCCGAGCTGGTGATCCTCGCCGCGTTCCAGCTTTTCAACGTGCAGCTTTTGATGCTGTCGGGGATCGGCCAGCGCTACGACCCGCTGACCGGCGAGGGCCAGATCGGGCGCAACTTTTCGCATCAGACCGTGTCGGCCGCGATGGCTTTTTTCGACAAGAAGAAGTTCAACTTCAACCCGTTCGTGGCGTCGGGCGCGATCGGCATGTGCATCGACGAGTTCAACGGCGACAATTTCGACCACGGCCCGCACGGGTTTGTCGGTGGCGGCTATATGGGCAACGTGCAGTCCAACGGGCGCCCGCTCGAAACGATGACCGCGCTGCCGCCCGGCACCCCGCAATGGGGCGCGAAATGGAAAGAGGCGGTGCGCGACACCTATCTCAGCACGATCTACGCCGGCAGCGGCGTGCACGGCTCCTGCTACACGTACAAGACCAACTATCTCGATTTCGACCCGACCTACAAGGACCGGTTCGGCCGCCCGCTGTTGCGGATGACGATGGATTTCCACGACAACGAATTGAAGATGAGCGCGTTCCTCACCGACCGCTACGCCGAGATCTTCAAGGCGATGGGTGCGCAGCAGGTGGTGAAGAAGCCGCGCAAGGGTCCCTACGACATCACCCAGTACCAGACCTCGCATCTGTGCGGCGGGGCGATCATGAGCGCGACGCCGAAGGACGGCGCGGTCAACCGCTATCTGCAAAGCTGGGACGTGCCGAATTTGTTCGTCCAGGGCGCCAGTGGGTTCCCGCAAAACGCCGGGTACAACCCGACCGGCACGGTCGGCGCGCTCGCGTTCTGGTCGGCGGGGGCGATCCGGTCGCAGTACCTGAAGCACCCGGGGCCGCTGGTCGATGCGTAAGATTGCGGTGGCGTTGATCGCCATCCTCGCGCTCGGCGCGGGCGCGGCCCATGCCGGCAGCGACGGCCAGGATTTCACCAGGATCGAGCATGGCCGCTACCTCGCCACCGTCGGCGACTGCGCCGGGTGTCACGACGAGCCCGGCGGCGCGCACCCGCTCGCCGGCGGCATGAAGATCGAGACCCCGTTCGGCACGATCACCGCCAGCAACATCACCCCCGACAAGGATACCGGGATCGGCGCCTGGAGCGACGACGAGTTTGTCCGCGCGCTGACCCACGGCATCCGCCGCGACGGCGCCCATCTCTACCCGGCGATGCCCTATCCGTATTACACCAAGGTCAATCGCGACGATCTGCTCGCGATCCGCGCCTATCTGTCGACCGTGCCGCCGGCGCGGCACGAGGCCGGTGGCGACGATTTGCCGTTCCCGCTCGACAAGCGCTCCGCGATGGCGGCGTGGAACAAGATGTATTTCACGCCGGGCGAATTCCGCCCCACCGCGGGCAAGAGCGCCGAGTGGAACCGCGGCGGCTATCTGGTCGAGGGCCTCGCCCATTGCGGCGCCTGCCACACGCCGAAAAACCTCGCCGGCGCCGACAAGAGCGGCGAGACGCTGCAAGGGAACCCGGTGCAGGGCTGGTTCGCGCCCGAGGTCACCGACGCCTCGCCCAAGGGTCTCGGTGCATGGTCGGCCGAGGACATCGTCGCCTACCTCAAGACCGGCCATAACAAATTCACCGCCGCAACGGGGCCGATGGGCGATGTGGTCAACCGGTCGACGAGCAAGATGACCGATGCCGATCTGCATGCGATCGCCACCTATCTGAAAGACCAGCCGGGCAGCGGCGACAAACAGCCCACCGCAATCGCTGCGTCGGACCCGGCGATGAAGACCGGCGCGGCCGTCTATGCCGACGAATGCGCCGCCTGTCACACCGCGCACGGCACCGGCAGCCCTCGCCTCTTTCCGTCGCTCGCGGGCTCGGCTTCGGTGCAGTCGGATGACCCGACCTCGCTGATCCGCGTGGTGCTCGCCGGCACGCGCAGCGTCGGGACCAAAGCCGCGCCGACCTCGCCGGCGATGCCGAGCTTTGGCGCCACGCTCGACGACCGCGAGGCCGCCGCGGTGCTGACCTATATCCGCAATAGCTGGGGCAACGCCGCGCCCGCGGTCGATGCGGCGAAGATCCACGACATCAGAAAGTCGCTGACCCAGCACAGCGGCTGACGGGTCCCGCCGGTGGGGAACCAGCACCGGCTGTCCGGGTTCGTGTAGGGGGCTCCCGGATCAGCGGTTGCCGGTAATGGCCAGCGGCTCAATCAAATTGGAGATGACCAAGACCGGAATTGCGGTCGTGCTGACATTTGTCGCCGGCTATGTCGATGCGGTGGGCTGGCTCAGCCTCGACCACGTGTTCACCGCGCAGATGAGCGGCAACACGGTCCAGTTCGCGATCCGCCTCGTCGGCGGCAGCGGCGATGCCTGGCTTCAGGGCACTTCGATACTGGCCTTTTTCGCCGGGCTGGTGATCAGCGGCAGCATCATCGAGATCGGCATGCGCCAGCACGTCCGGCGCATCCTGGTCGCCGCGCTTGCGGTCGAACTCCCGCTCCTCGGGTTCTTTTCGCTCGCCGCCGGCGGCCTCGCGCATACCGGCGACCCGGACTGGCGCGTCTACGAGCTGATCGCCATCGTCGCCTTTGCGATGGGAACCCAGAACACGTCGCTGCGCATGGCCGGCATCCTCTCGGTGTTCACGACGCATGTGACCGGCGCCGTCAGCAGCCTCAGCGAGGAACTCATCATCTGCGGCTTCGTGTGGCTCCAGCCGCGCCGACGGCGCGGGACCGGAGCCGGTTTTGCCAGCGGACATCTACGCGGCCGGCATCGCAAGGCGGCCGCCAACGCGCTGCGCTCGGCCATGCTGCTGGCCGGGTTCTTCGGCGGGGCGCTCGCCGGCGCGGCGCTGTTTTACCCCGCCGGGCTGCCCGCCGTGATGTTCGTTCCGTTCGCGCTTCTGATCGGGGTCGGAATCTTTGATTGGGTCCTTCCGCTGACCGTGTTTCCGTCAGCGGCCGAGCGGGAGTGAGGCACGCCGCCCGGTCAGCCGCAGCGCGCTGGTCGCCGCCGCGACGAGCGCGATGCCGGCGGCGATGCCCAACGCCACCGTCGTCGCCCCCTCACCGGAAAGGCCGAAGATCAGCGCGACAAACGCCGCGCCCGTCGTCTGGCCGAGCAGCCGCGCGGTGCCGAGCATCCCGCTCGCCCCGGCGCTGCGCTCGCGTGGGGCGGCGCTGATGATCGCGCGGTTGTTGGGTGACTGGAAGAGGCCGAAGCCGAGCCCGCACAGCGCCATCCGCCAGATGATGTCGGGCGCCTCGGGGTGGCCGGGAAGGAACGCCAGCAGCGCGACGCCGGTCCCGAATACGGCAAGACCGAGCGCGCCCAGAATCCCGGCCGGGTACTTGTCGGCGAGGCGCCCCGCGATCGGCGCCATCACCGCCGTCATCAGCGGCCACGGCGTCATCAACAGCCCCGTCTCGACCGCCGAGCGGCCGAGCATGTTCTGCAGGTAAAACGGCAGCGAGACATAGGCCATCATCTGCGCGACGAACGAGCACACCGAAGTCGCGACCGACAGAGAGAACACGCGGATGCGCATCAGGTCGATCGGCAGCATCGGCCAGGCCCGGTGCGACTCGCGCCACACGGTGACCCCGCCCACCAGCAGCGCCAGCACCCCCGCGGCGGCGATCTCGGCGAGCGGCTGGTGGTGGGCGACGCCATCGATCGCGGCGATGACGAGACCGAAGCTCGCCGCGTTGAGGACGCCGCCGAGAAGGTCGAAGCGGTGCCTCGCGCGCGTCGTCACCGGCAGCGAGCCCATGCCGAGGAGCGCGAAGACCCCGAGCGGCACGTTGATGGCGAACAGCCATTGCCACGACGCGACCGACAGGATGAGGGCCGCCACCGTCGGGCCGATCGCCGCGGCGACGGACACCGTGACCGCGTTGATCCCGATCGCGAGGCCGAGCTTGGCGCGCGGGTAGATAAAGCGGACCAGCGCCGTGTTGACGCTCATGATCCCGGCCGCGCCGATCCCCTGCACGATCCGCGCGCCGGTCAGCGCGAGCAGCGAGGGCGACAACGCGCAGGCGAGCGAGGCGACGGTGAACACCGCGAGCCCGACGCGATAGACGCGCCGGTATTCCCAAATCTCGCCGAGCGAGGCGAGCGGCAACAGCAGCATCGTGATCGTGAGCTGATAGGCGTTCACGACCCAGATCGCGCTCGCCGGGTCGGCCGCCATGTCGCGGGCTATCGTCGGCAGCGCGACGTTGGCGATCGAGCTGTCGAGCACCGACATCGTGATCGCGAGCCCGATCGTCAGCATCGCCCAGCGACGCTGCGGCATCGGCAATCCGTCGCCGGCCGGCTGCGTGCGAGCGGGCGCAGCGGCCTCGCCGCCGTCGAGAAACGGGATTTTCAGCACCGGGCGATCGATATCTCCGAAACATCCTCGGCCGCGGCGAGGCTGAGATCGGCGAGCATCACTTCCGCCGCACCAAGGCCGACCCGATCAGGAATCCGGCAGCCACGGCGAGCACGGTTATCACCGGCTGTCGGCCGGCCGTCTCGAGTACGGCGCCCACGCCCGGGTGCGCCGTAATCTCCTGGCGCCCTCCGTCACCGATCACGCGTACCGGGATACCCTTCACCGCCGGTACAAAACTGCCCTCGGCGTGATGCGACACCGGCACCAGCGGGTTGCACTCGGGATAGTAAGCACCGATGCAGCCCGCGGGGATGTCGTATGCGCGGACGATGAAGTGATCGACCTGGCGGTGGACGCCGTCGTCGATCGCGGTGACTAAACTCACCGTCGCACCCTCCGCTAGACCCATCCGGTCGAGGTCGCCCTTGTTCATGAACGCGACCATGCGGGTGCCTTCGACACCGCGGAACCTGTCGCGGTCCGAATAGATCGTGGTGTTGAACTGGCCCTGGCTGCGGAAGGTGGTGAGCTGGAGGACATTCGGGTCTTCCGGCTCGGTGTCGATGTTGCCCGACAGCGCCTTTGGCACGATGAAATTCGCCTTGCCGCTTTCGGTCTTCCACTCGCGCTGCCGGGCCGGGAGCGGCCGGTGAAAACCGCCCGGCTCCCACATGCGCTTGTCGAGGTCGTGAAAATCCTTGGGGTAGGTCTCGGCGATCGCGTCGCGGATGCGGGCGTAGTCGGCAACCCACCCGTCCCAATCGATCTTCGGGTTCGGCGGCAGCGTGGCCTTCGCCAGCGCCGCGACGATCCACGGCTCCGAGCGCAGATGCTCGCTCGCCGGCTCGGCGACGCCGCGCGAGCCGTGGATGCAGGCGGTGCTGTCCTCCATGCTGACGGCTTGCATGCCGCTGGCCTGGCGGTCCATCTCGATCCGGCCGAGGCAGGGCAGGATGTACGACACCTCGCCGTGCACGAGGCACGACCGGTTCGGCTTTGTCAGGATCTGCACGGTCAGCCGCATTTTGCGCCAGGCCGGGACGAGTTGGCCGTGATCCGGCAGCGACCGCACGAGGTTGCCGCCGAGCTGGACCATCGCGCGGACATCGCCCTTGATGATCCCCTCGCAGGCTTCGGTGGCATTGAGCCCCTTGTCTTGCGGCGGTTCGAACCCGTATTGCTCCTTGAGCTTGTCGAGCGGAACCAGCTTCGGCTTTTCGGTGATGCCGACGGTCCGCTGCCCCTGCACGTTGGAATGGCCGCGGACCGGCAGGACACCGGCCCCCGGCTTGCCCATGTTGCCGCGAAGCAGCAGCAAATTGACAACCATCTGGACGTTTTCCACGCCGCCGATCTGCTGGGTCAGCCCCATGCCGTAAGCGATCATCGCCGTCTCGGCATTGGCGTAAGCCTCGGCGGCGGCCTCGATGGCGGCGCGCGACAGGCCGGAGCGCTTTTCGATCTCGTCCCACCCGGCGGCATTGACCGCGGCGGCGAACTCGTCGAACCCATGCGTGTGCTCGGCGATAAACGCGCGGTCGAGCTTGTCGAGCGCCAGCACGGCCTTGCACAAGCCCATCAGCGCCGCCTTGTCGCCGCCGACCTTGATCTGGTGGTATTGCGAGCTGATCGGCGTCGACGAGCCGGTCAGCATCTCGACCGGGTTCTGCGGGTTCGTGAAGCGCTCGAACCCGCGCTCGCGCAGCGGATTGAAGATGATGATCGGCACGTCGCGCTGCGCGCATTCCTGCAGATCGTGCAGCATCCGCGGACTGCTGATCCCGGTGTTGTGGCCGAAAAAGAGGATGCAGCCGGTCTTCTTGAAATCATCCAGCGTCACCGTTCCGACCGGGACGCCGATGCTGAGCGGCAACCCCACCGAGGTGCTCTCGTGGCACATGTTCGAGCTGTCGGGCAGGTTGTTGTTGCCGTAAAGCCGGGCGAACAGCGCGTACATGTACGAGGCTTCGAGGGAGGCGCGGCCGGAGCTGTAAAAGACCGCCTTTTTCGGATCGAGCGCCTTGAGCTCGGTACCGATCTCGGCCATCGCCTGATCCCACTCGACGGGCAGGTAGCGGTCGGTCGCGGCATCCCAGCGCAGCGGGTGCGTCAGCCGGCCCTGGGCTTCGAGGTCGTGGTCGCTCCAGGTTTCGAGCTCGGCGCAGCTATGCTCGGCGAAGAACTCGGGCTCGGCCCGGCGGCGGGTGATCTCCCAGCTCGTGGCCTTGGCGCCCTCCTCGCAAAACTCGAACGGGTGCGGCTCGGCCGGCTTGGCCCAGGCGCAACTGACGCAGGCGTACCCATCCGGCTTGTTCTGGTGGAGGAGGACGCGCGACCCGCTGATCGGCACGTGCTCCTTGGTCAGGCTGCGGCGCAAGGAACCCACCGAGCCCCACCCGCCCGCAGGACCGTTATAGGCGGAGAAGCTCGGCTGGCTCTTCATGGCGACCATCGGAGATATGTTGGAGACGAATTTCCAACGGCCCGAAGCCGATAGCGGTTCCGCCGGTGTCGCAACGAGGGAAAAAGGGCAAAGAAAAGCGCCGCGGGGCTGCCGCGGCGCTTTTCGTCGGACCGGATGGTACGGGTTATTCGGCGGCCATGTGGAACAACTCCACCGCGTCTTCCCACACGGTCATGTTCTTGCCGTACGAGATCGCGGCGGCCTGGGCGCCGGCGACGAGGTGCATCGAGTTCCACGGCGCGCGGGTCGCGTAGTATTCCTCGACCACCGCGTTGTGGTGCTTGAAGGCGTGCATCTCGGTGAAATTGTCGTGGCAGAC
>DATAUV010000146.1:0-4799 GCA_036268075.1 Allostellaceae bacterium
CTGCGACGGCATTCTGAACCGCACGTTTTCGGTGACCCCCGGCAGGCGGACGACCTCGGTCTCGGTCATCTCGCGCAGGCGCGTGACCAGCTCCTCGACGAGTGCGTCGGGGGCCGAGGCGCCGGCGGTGATGCCGACCGCATCGGCGCCGTCGAGCCAGCTCGGGTCGAGCGCGCTCGCATCCTCGATCAGATAGGCCGGCACGCCGCTTTCCGCCGCGATCTCGCGGAGGCGGTTCGAGTTCGAGCTGTTCGGCGCGCCGATCACCAGCACCACGTCGACGACGCCGGCGAGCTCGCGGGTCGCGCGCTGCCGGTTCTGCGTCGCATAGCAGATGTCCTTGGTGTCGGGTCCGACGATCGCCGGGAAGCGCGCCTTCAGCGCCTCGATGACCGCGCGGGTGTCGTCGACGGATAGGGTCGTCTGGGTGATGAAGGCGAGCTTTTCCGGGTCCGCGACCTGAAGCTTCGCGACTTCCTCGGGCTTTGAGATCAGATACACGCGGCCGGTGATGCGGCCCATCGTGCCCTCGATCTCGGGGTGGCCGGCATGGCCGATCAGCACGATCTCGCGCCCCTGGTTGGCGTAGCGCTGGCCCTCGATATGCACCTTGGAGACCAGCGGGCAGGTGGCGTCGATGACGCGCAGGCCACGCTCGTCGGCCCCTGTCTCGATCGCGCTGGCGACGCCGTGGGCGCTGAAGATCGTGACCGCGCCGGGCGGCACCTCGTCGATCTCGTCGACGAACTGGGCACCCTTGGCGCGCAGGCTCTCGACCACGTGCCGGTTGTGCACGATCTCGTGCCGCACGTAGATCGGCGGGCCGTATTTTTCGAGCGCCCGCTCGACGATCTCGATCGCGCGCTCGACTCCGGCACAAAATCCCCGGGGTTGGGCCAGGACCACTTTCATCATCTCGCCTCGTCCGCCTGCGTGGTCAATTCGTTTCCTGGCGGTATCCCTGCCACAAACCCGTACGTGCCGCACGCCCAATCATATGCAACCGGACTCGCCCGTCCCCGGGGGCGCCCGCCACGCGCCGCAGCCTTTTATATAGGCGACGATCGCATTATCTCTACGCGCATTCACAGACAAACGCGGTTTCACCATGTCGGTTTCACGGCGCAGCCTGCTGATTTCGCCGCTCGCCCTCGGATGTCTCGCGGCGAGCGCCGCCGCAGAGGGCGAAGCGGGCGCCACCGCGGCGATCGGTCAGCTTTACGACGCGCTGCTCGGGGTGATGAAGCAGGCGAAATCGATGTCGTTCGACCAGCGCTTCGCGCGCCTCTTGCCGGTGATCGAGCGCGTGTTCGACCTCGGGCTGATGACCCGCATCGCGGTCGGGCCGAGCTGGCCGCAAATCGCGCCGGCCGCGCAGCAGCGGCTGACCCAGGCATTCGCCCGCTTCACCGTGTCGCAATATGCCGGCCGCTTCGACGGGTATGACGGCGAGCGATTCGAGGTCGACCCGGCGGCGTTGCCCAACCCCAACGGGGTCATCGTGCAAAGCAGGCTGGTCAAGTCCAACGGCGAGCCGGTGGCGCTGAACTACCTGATGCACCGCGGCGCGGGCGGCGCCTGGCAGGCCATCGACGTGTACCTCAAGGGGACCATCAGCGAATTGGCGACGCGGCGGTCGGAATTTGCCGGAGTGTTGCAAAGCTCGGGCGCGGACGGGCTCGTCAAGGCGCTCGACCAGCGCTCGGCGGCGCTACGGGCGGGCTGAGCCGCGCAGCGGGCCTTCATCGAAATTGACCGCGTTCGACGCGACCGGCGCCGGCGCGGGTGCGGGAGCCGGTGCCAGGGCCACGGGGGGCTGCGGCTTCGGGGCCGGAACCGGCGGGTTCCTCGCCGCGTTGGACCTAGCGGGGGACTTGCCGGGGGATCTGGCGGGATCGTGGTAGAGATCAGGCGGTGTGGCCGGGGCGGCGACGGGTTTCGCGGATGGCGGCGGTTGCGTTCCGCCGGGCTTGGCCGGATCGGCGTAAAAATTCGCCCCCGGCGCGGCCGATTCGCCGCGGCGCAACTCGGTGGCGCGATGCTGCTGCGACAGGCTGCGGAGCTCGGCGTAGAAATCGAGCGAGTTCTTTTGCAGATCGTCCAGGACGTCGAGGGCCTGGGCCCGCTGATCGATGCCGTCGAGCACATAGCGGCCGATCTGGAGGCCGTCGAGATGTTCCTTGGTCGCCAGGTAGGACAGGGGGTCGATATAGGCGTCGACGCCTATGCCGATCGCGTCGCGCACGTCGGACGGGCCGAACACCGGCAGCATGAGGTAGGGACCGTCGGGTATCCCCCAGACATAGAGGGTCTGACCGAAATCGGCCGGTTGGCGCTCCATGCCCCATTTCTTGGCGATGTCCATCAGGCCGACGACGCCCACCGTCGAGTTGACGGCAAAGCGTCCGACCGTGATCCCGGCGCCGTCGAGCCGGCCCTGAAGCACGTTGTTGACCGCGAGGACCGGCTCCTTGAGGTTGTCGAGCGCGCGCCGCGCCGCGTCGCGGGCATCCTCGGGCACGATCGTCACGTAGATTTTCGCCAGCGGCCGCAGCAGGACCGTGTCGAGCACCATATTGGCTTCGAGAATCTTGCGGTTGGCGGGTTCGAGCGGGTCGTTGGTCTGCTCGAACGCGGCGCGCTCCGCCGGGTCGGTGGGCGGCGTGGCACAGCCGAAAAGGGCCGGGGCGAGCAGCACGGCAGCCGCAAGGCAACGGCGCACGGCCCCGAGGGGAGCGGTCGTCAAACTCACGAAAATTCCAGAAAGATAAATCGACCCAGCCGTATGCGGCAGCGCCGCCACGCCGCATCGTCAACAATCCCGATTGCGAACGCAACGACAAATCTCTATCCGGTATCGCCTTGTTCATCGTCGGCGACGCCATGAACCCGTTGGGCATTGCCCTCGTGCTGTTTCCGCTCTGGCTGTACCTGGTCGGCGCGATCGCGGCGGCGCTGGGGTTTGCGCATCGGCGCGCCCGCGCGACCGATCTCCGGCCGGCGGTTTCGGTGCTGAAGCCGCTGCACGGCGACGAGCCCGGCCTTCACGATAATTTGCTCTCGTTCGTCGACCAGCAGTACCCGGCGGTGCAAATCGTCTTCGGGGTGCGCAGTGCGGCGGACCGGGCGGTGCCGATCGCCCGCGCGGTGATCGCCGAGCGGCCGGGCGCCGACGCCGCGCTGGTCATCGACACCGGCGCGCGCGGCAGCAACCTCAAGGTCGCCAACCTCGAAAACATCCTGCCGGCGGCGCGGCACGACATCCTGGTGTTCGCCGACAGCGACATGCGGGTCGGCCGGGACTACCTCGCCGCGGTCGTGGCGCCGTTCGAGGACGAGCGCACCGGGCTCGTCACCTGTCTCTACAAGGGCGTGTCGAGCGGCGGGTTGTGGTCGCGGCTGGGCACGCTGCACATCAATTACGGGTTTCTGCCGAGCGCCCTCGTCGGCGACGCGATGGGGGTCGGCGGCGGCTGCTTTGGGGCGACGATCGCACTCAGGCGCGAGATGCTCGACCGCATCGGCGGATTTGCGCCGCTGCGCGACGAGCTCGCCGACGACCACCGCATCGGCGGCGCGGTGCGGGCAACAGGAGCGGCGGTGGTGCTGGCGCCGTATCTGGTCGAGAACCGCGTCGCCGAGCCGAGCTTTGGCGCGCTGTGGCGCCACGAGCTGCGCTGGGCGCGGACCGTGCGGGCGATGACCCCGCTGGGATACGCCGGGTCGATCATCACCCACCCCGTGCCGGTGGCGGCGCTGCTCGCGGTTTTGTCCGGGTTCAGCGCGTGGGGCTGCGGGTTTCTGCTCGCGACGTTTGTGCTGAGAGGGGTCGTGGCGGCGGCGGTCGCGCGTGCCCTCAAGCTCTCGACCGAGGGGCTGTGGCTGTTGCCGTTGCGCGATGCTTTGTCCTTTGCGGTATTTATGGGTAGCTTCTGCGGGCGCAGCGTGGCCTGGCGCGACCAGCTATTCAGGGTCGACGCCGGCGGGCGCATGTCTGCCGATGGAGACAGACTGGGATGATGAAAACCCTTTTTTTGCACCCGCCATCCTTTGACGGGTTCGACGGCGGCGCCGGCTCGCGTTATCAGGCGCGGCGCGAGATCAAGTCGTTCTGGTTCCCGACCTGGCTCGCCCAGCCCGCGGCGCTGGTGCCCGACAGCCGGCTGATCGACGCGCCCCCGGCGCGGATCGGCCTCAATACCGTGCTGTCCCAGGCGAACGATTTCGAGCTGGCGGTCCTGCACACCTCGACCCCGTCCTTTGCCTCCGACGTCAAGGTCGCCGAGGCGCTCAAGGACGTGAACCCGCGGCTCAAGATCGGTTTTGTCGGCGCCAAGGTCGCGGTCGAGGCGGATCTGAGCCTCAAGGCCTCGGCGGCGCTCGATTTCGTCGCGCGCGAGGAATTCGACTTTACGGTCAAGGAGGTCGCCGACGGCAGGAAGTTCGGCGAGATCGACGGGCTCAGCTATCGCGACGGCACCGGCGCCATCGTCCACAACCGGCCCCGCGCCATACTCGAAGACATGGACCAGCTCCCCTTCGTCACCGAGGTCTACAAGCGAGACCTCCACGTCGAGGACTATTTCATCGGCTACCTCAAGCATCCCTATGTCTCGATCTACACGGGGCGCGGGTGCAAGTCGCGCTGCACCTTCTGTCTGTGGCCGCAGACGGTCGGCGGGCATCGCTACCGCACGCGCTCGGTCGAGCATGTGATCGAGGAGATTCGTCTCGCGAAGAGCTATTTCCCGCAGGTGAAGGAGTTCTTTTTCGACGACGACACCTTCACCGACGACCTG
>DATAUV010000147.1:0-4052 GCA_036268075.1 Allostellaceae bacterium
GTGTTGATGACCGACTGGGCGTGGCCCTTGGAGCGGCGCACGATGGCGTGGATGCGGGCGATCAGCTCGTCCTTGTGGAACGGCTTGGTCATGTAGTCGTCGGCGCCAAACCCCAGGCCGCGCACCTTGTCCTCGATGCCGGCAAGGCCGGAGAGGATGAGGATCGGCGTCTTCACCTTGGAGACGCGCAGCGAGCGCAGAACCTCGAAACCCGACATATCGGGCAGGTTGAGGTCGAGCAGGATGATGTCGTAGTCGTAGAGCTTGCCCAGGTCGACGCCTTCCTCACCGAGATCGGTGGTGTAGACGTTGAAACTCTCGGATTTGAGCATCAGCTCGATGGATTGAGCGGTCGCGCTGTCGTCTTCAATGAGTAGAACGCGCATTTAAGTCCCCTTCTCGCCGCAGGCCGGCTTCAGGTCAGCGCCGCAAAGGCGGCGAGTTTGAAAAAACGCTGTGGGACAAACCGATTCGACACTATCCGGGCATGGTTAACAAAACCTGATTCTCTCACGCAAGCGTGCTGTAGGCAGGCCGACCCGAATCGGCGTAAGATGTTGCCGGAGAGTGGTTTTTTGGCCACGGCTAGTTTCATGCTCCAGTTTAAGAATCGGACCTAACCGACTCCGCAGACTCGCCCTTATTGTCGCGGCCGGCGATTCGATTTGGCCGCAGCCCCACGGACGATGACCCAATGATTAACGACGCGGGTAAACACCGGGTTAAGACCGCGGGTAGGCCAGTAAGCCTAAGGGTTGGTGAATGGCGGGCGGCGTGGCGAGGCGGTGCGGCCCCTTCACCTCTCCCATGGGGAGAGGTCGACCAAGCGAAGCGAAGTCGGGTGAGGGGTTATGGCATATCGAGATTCACGACCCCGACCCTCTCCCCACAGGGGAGAGGGAGCGCGCATCAGTTTGCTGTCCTTTTGGGGAACGCAACTTGAAAGCCCTGGCCGAACAGATCACCGACCTCGACGGCGTCGAGATCTATGGCCGCGTGGTGGGTGTGCGCGGGCTGATGGTCGAGATTGCCGGGCCGATCCACGCCATGTCGGTTGGGGCCCGGCTAACGCTGGAAACGGCGACGACGCGCATTCCCTGCGAGGTGGTCGGGTTCCACGGCGGGCACGCCTTGGCCATGCCCTTTGCCGCGCTGGACGGGGTGCGGCGCGGCTGCCGGGCGGTGGTGACCAGCGCCGCAAGCGCGGTGCGCCCTTCCGAGCGCTGGCTCGGCCGCGTCATCAATGCCATGGGCGAGCCGATCGACGGGCGGGGGCCGCTCGCTTCCGGCCCGGCGCCATACCCGTTCCGCTCCTCGCCGCCGCCGGCGCACGCCCGCATGCGCGTCGGCGAGCCGCTCGACCTCGGCGTGCGCGCGCTCAATACGTTCCTCACCGTCTGCCGCGGCCAGCGCATGGGCATCTTTTCCGGCTCCGGCGTCGGCAAATCGGTGCTGTTGTCGATGCTGGCGCGCAACGTCGCCGCCGACATCTCCGTGATCGGGCTGGTCGGCGAACGCGGCCGCGAGGTGCAGGAATTCCTCCAGGACGACCTCGGGCCGACCGGCCTTGCCCGCTCGGTGGTGGTGGTGTCGACCTCCGACGAACCGGCGCTGATGCGGCGCCAGGCGGCCTATCTGACTTTAGCGATTGCCGAGTACTTTCGCGATCTCGGCAAGGATGTTCTGGTGCTGATGGACTCGGTCACCCGCTTTGCCATGGCGCAGCGGGAAATCGGCCTCTCCGCCGGCGAGCCGCCGACCGCCAAGGGCTATACGCCGACGGTGTTCACCGAACTGCCGCGGCTTCTGGAGCGGGCAGGGCCCGGCACCGAAGCGGGCACCATCACCGGCATCTTCAGCGTGCTGGTCGACGGCGACGACCATAACGAGCCGGTGGCGGATGCCGTGCGCGGCATCCTCGACGGCCATATCGTCATGGAACGCGCCATTGCCGAGCGCGGGCGTTATCCGGCGATCAACATCCTCAAGTCGATTTCGCGCACCATGCCGCGCGCCGCCGACCCCGCCTTCCTGCCGGCGATCAACCGGGCGCGCCAGGTGATGGCGACCTATGCCGATATGGAGGAACTCATCCGGCTCGGCGCCTACCGCCAAGGCTCCAGCTCGGAGGTGGACGAGGCCATCGCCCTGCACAAGCCGCTCGAGGACTTCCTGTCGCAGCTTAAGGAAGAATCAACGAGTATGGCGGAGGGCTACCGCTGGCTTGAGGGAATTCTCGCCGGGACGGAAACCGAAAACTAACGTTATTGCGCCACAGTCTCGTCTGAAACGGTCCGGGGAGGTCCGCGCGCATGTGTTGGCGCGGGCTCATTTCGGGGCTTCGGGGGAGTATTTAGTCGATGAAGTCACGCGAAACGCTCATCCGCCTGAAGAAATTCCAGGTCGACGAGAAACGGCGCAAGGTCGCCCAGATCGAGGCGATGATCGCCGAATTCGACCGCATTGCCGGCGACCTCGACCGCGAGATCAAGACCGAGCAGGACCGCGCCGGCATCCACGATCCGGCGCATTTCGCCTATCCGACCTATGCCAAGGCCGCCATCACCCGGCGCGAGAACCTTAAACGCTCGGCCGGCGAGCTGAAGACCCAGCTCGACGACGCCAAGGCGAGCCTCGGCGAGGCCTTCGAGGAGCTCAAGAAGGTCGAGATGCTCGACGAGCGCGACCATGCCCGCGAAAAGGCCGAGCAGAACGCCCGCGAGCAGGCCGAACTCGACCGCATCGCCGCCTTGCGCTTCTCCACCGGCGCCGCGACGGCGTAAGGCCCGAATTTCAATGCCGTCCTAAAACAGGTCCGCGGAGATTTTCTGCTGCGGCACCGATTTCATGTCGACGCTCAGATGCAGCGCGTGCGGGTCGATCGTCGCGCCGGCTTGGGCCGGCGGCAGCGCCGCAGCGTATCGCGACAGGTGCAAGACCGCGCCGATTGCGAGGATAGCGATCGTGGCCGCGACGGCGACTGACAAAGCGCGCATGGGTGACTCCATTGTTGTGGGTTGGGTCGGTCGGGCGAGGTAGCGCTCGGCTTTACGCTTGGCTTTCGCCGCCGACCGCTCGATGCGCGCAAGCTCAGGTCGGATACGAATCGCGAGCCGCGTCGGCCGTGCGCCGATACGGTTGCGTTCAAACAACGGACCGCCGATTTCGGCTTCGAGCTGCTGGATGGCGCGCGTCAGCGTCGGCTGCGCGATGCCGCAGCGTTTTGCCGCGCGGGTGAAATGAGGCTCGTCGCACAGGGCGAGAAAATAACGGATCTGCTGCATTTCCATGGCGCAGTTCTCATTGTGCTCGCAATTATGAAGCCAGCGTGCCGGCAAAGTGACGCGCCGGCCGGAGTCGTCAACCCTCAATACTGAGGGTGGCGCGCGGTTTGAAACCGCTGCATAGGATCGTGCGGCACGCGCGCCGTACCGGTACTTTTTGGATCAAAAATTTGCCGGCCGCCTCATCCGAATGCATGAGGTGGAATCGCTCATGCCGGCCGCAGTATTCATCTTTCGCTGAAGGGGGGACGAGCATGCCGACAAATATCGGTCCGGCGATTGTGCGTGACACCGTGCGGACCCGAACAACGTTTGGTTTCGTCAAGCTGTTTGGGATACTGACGATTCTGCTGCTTTGCGCCATGGTCGAAGTGGCCGCCGAGAGCTATTTCGATCCGGATCACAGGATCAACATGCAGCAGATCTTCGTAGCGCCGTGAGACACGGAGGTTGATGTGCAGGCATTCGGCGGCGATTTCACGCGCCGCGAACGCCGGACCATCCGGCGCGGGACGCTCGGTGTCGTCATCGGCTACGGTTTGACCGGCTTGGGCTGCTGCTCGTGGGGACGCATGTCGGCGGAGAGCCCGCCACCACCGGCACGGTCACGCGCCGTGCGGCTAACATCCAATCGCCGAACGCGACGTGCGAAATATGGGACCGCGCGGCGCGTTCGGCGGACAGGCCCAAGCACGAGAACTTTTATCTTGTTTCCGTCCGGTCCCACCGTGACGCCGTTGATTTTGTCGTTCGCGACTTGATCAAGGT
>DATAUV010000148.1:0-3241 GCA_036268075.1 Allostellaceae bacterium
CGATCCAAAACACTCCGGAACTTGATCACTCGCACACCCTGTAACGCTTCCGTCCGGCCCATCCGCTCCCCCTCCCAGGGAAGCAGTCTCACCGGACAGATCGTGTGCTACCTATTCCGGACATATCGTGTGCTACCGACACCTTCGAGACGCGGGCTGCCCCCGCTCCTCAGGATGAGGTAGATTGTTTCTGGTGCAAAAGACGTTCCTCATCCTGAGGAGGCCCGCAGGGCCGTCTCGAAGGACGCACGGGGCCGCCCCCGGCCGATAGGAAGCCATGGCAAGAATCCTCATCACCTCCGCCCTGCCGTACATCAACGGGATCAAGCATCTGGGCAATTTGATCGGCTCGATGCTGAGCGCGGACGTGTATGCCCGCACGATGCGCGCCCTGGGCCACGAGGTGCTGTTCATCTGCGCCACCGACGAGCACGGCACGCCGGCCGAGATCGCCGCGCTCGAAGCGGGGGTGACGGTCGAGCAGTATTGCGCCGAGCAGCACGACATTCAGGACCGCATCTACCGCGATTTCCACCTGTCGTTCGACTATTTCGGCCGCAGCTCATCGCCGCAGAATCATGAACTTACGACCCATTTCTACCACCGTCTCGACGATGCCGGGTTTATCGAGGAGCGGATGGTGGCGCAGGTCTACTCGGTCGATGACGGGCGCTTTTTGCCCGACCGCTACATCACCGGGACTTGCCCCCATTGCGGCTACGAATCGGCGCGCGGCGACCAGTGCGAGAACTGCACCCGGCTCCTCGACCCGACCGACCTCAAGGACGCCCGCTCGACGATCTCGGGCAGCCGCAACCTCGAAGTGCGGCAGACCAAGCACCTCTATCTGAAGCTCGGCGAGCTCTCCGGCCGCGTCGAGGAATGGGTCGAGCGGCAGAAGGACTGGCCGCTCCTCGTCTCGTCGATCGCCAAGGGCTGGCTCAAGGAGGGGCTGCACGACCGCTGCATCACCCGCGACCTCAAATGGGGCGTGCCGGTCGACCGGCCCGGGTTCGAGGGCAAGGTGTTCTACGTCTGGTTCGACGCCCCGATCGAATATATCGGCGCGACCAAGGAATGGGCCGACGCGGACCCGGCCAACCGCGACTGGAAATCGTGGTGGTTCGACCCGGGCGCGGACAAATACGTCGAGTTCATGGCCAAGGACAACGTGCCGTTCCACACGGTCAGCTTCCCGGCGACGATCCTCGGCTCGGGCGAACCGTGGAAACTTACCAACTACATCAAGGGCTTCTCGTGGCTGACCTTCTACGGCGGCAAGTTCTCGACCAGCCAGAAGCGCGGCGTCTTCCTAGACCAGGCGCTCGGCGAGTACCCGGCCGATTACTGGCGCTACTGGCTCGTCGCCAACGCCCCGGAAAGCGATGATTCGTCGTTCACGTTCAGCGGGTTCGCCGGAGTCTGCAACAAGGACCTCGCCGATACGTTCGGCAATTTCGTCAACCGCTGCCTCAGGTTTTGCAGCGCCCGGTTCGGCAACGAGATTCCGGCGGGGGGCGAGAAGGGGCCGATGGAGGCGGAGCTTGCCGGGAACATCCAGGCCGCGCTCGACCGCTACACCGGCAACCTCGAAACGATGCAGCTCAGAAAGGCGGCGGCCGATCTGAAGGAGCTGTGGACGATCGGCAACGTCTACGTCGACCGCGCCGCGCCCTGGACCGCGATCAAGACCGACAAGGACCGCGCCGCCGCCGTGCTCCGCGCCGCGATCAACCTCACCCGGCTTTACGCGATCGTCGGCTCGCCGATCATCCCCGACACCTGCGCCCGGCTGCGCGCCAGCCTCGGCGTCGAGATCGGCGACGATTACTGGCCGCGCGACGCCAAGGCCGAGCTGGAGGCGCTCAAGCCGGGCCATCGATTCGAGGTTCCGGCGCCGCTGTTCAAGAAGATCGCGCCCGAGGAGGTCGCCGATCTCTCTGCCCGCTATGGTGGCGAAGAGGCCGCGGAGGCGGCGGCTTAGGCCGATTTCGCGTGCCGGCGCGGGCGGACCCGCCCCAATCCTGCCATATTGGATTGTTAGGCCGCAGAACTCTCATCACTCTGGGTAGGGCGGGAAAGCGCGGCGCTTTTCCGCCCTACGATTAATCGGGAAAAGCCAGGATGGCGGGCCATTCGCAGTTCAAGAACATCATGTTCCGCAAGGGCGCGCAGGATAAGAAGCGCGGCAAGGTGTTCACCAAGCTTATTCGCGAGTTGACGACGGCGGCGCGGATGGGGGTGCCCGACCCGGCGTCGAACCCGCGTCTGCGCGCCGCCGTGCTCGCCGCGCGTCAGGCCAATATGTCCAAGGACACGGTCGAGCGCGCGATCAAGCGCGGCGCCGGCGCCGAGGCCGGCGAGCAGTACGAGGAGGTGCGCTACGAGGGCTACGGCCCGGGCGGCGTCGCGGTCATCGTCGAGGCGCTGACCGACAACCGCAACCGCACCGCCAGCGACGTGCGCGCCGCCTTCACCAAATCCTCGGGCGCGCTCGGCGAGACCAACTCGGTCAGCTTCATGTTCGACCGCGTCGGCGAGATCAGCTACCCGGCCGAGGCGGCGAGCGCCGACGACATGCTCGAAGCCGCGATCGAGGCCGGCGCCGACGACGTCGAAAGCGGCGACGAAAGCCACGTCGTCGTCACCACCCCCGAAGACTTCAACGGCGCCCGCGACACGCTCGAAAGCCGTTTCGGCGAGGCCGCCTCGGCCAAGGTGATCTGGCGCCCCAAGACCACCGCGCCCGTAGACGAAGACACCGCGACGACGCTCTTCAAGATGCTCGAAACTCTCGAAGACAGCGACGACGTGCAGAACGTCTACGCCAATTTCGAGGTCGCCGAAGACGTGCTGGCGCGGTTGAGCGGGTGATGGTCGAGGCGCCGGTGTCTTTTCCCCTCGCCCGCATTGCGGGAGAGGGTGGCCGAAGGCCGGGTGAGGGCGCGGCGCGCAGCGACGCAAGCGGCGGTTCGGCTTGCCCCGCCCTCACCCTCCCACGCCGCTGGCGTGGGCCCCTCCCTCTCCCGCGGTGCGGGCGAGGGGTATGTTTCTCCCTCTCCCGCGATGCGGGCGAGGGGTAAGTGGCGGCGATGCGCGTCGTCGGGCTCGATCCGGGGTTGCGGCATACCGGCTGGGGGGTCATCGACGTGGCCGGGAACCGTCTCACCCATGTCGCCGCCGGGGTCGTGCATGCGCCGGTCGACCTGCCGCTGGCCGAGCGCCTCGTGCGGCTGTTCCG
>DATAUV010000149.1:0-17970 GCA_036268075.1 Allostellaceae bacterium
GCACCGACGAGTTCGGTTTCGCTCGACCCATCCTGCGGCGCTGGCACTCAATCAAACGTCAGCACCGTCCGCGCCACCTCGCCCGCTTTCATCGCCCGAAACGCCTCGTTGATGTCGTCGAGGCGGCCCTTCTTGGTCACCATCGCGTCGAGGTCGAGGCGGCCCTGTTTGTAGAATTCGAGGTAGTGCGGGATGTCGCTGCGGAAGCGGTTGGAGCCCATGCGCGAGGTTTGCACCTTGCATTCCGGGCGGATCGCCATCCAGGGGAACTCGATCATCGCGTCGGGGGGCAGCACGCCGACGATCGTCGCGGTGCCGCGGATCGCGAGGCTCTCGATCGCCTGGCGGACGAGCTTGGCATTGCCGACCGCCTCGAAGGAATGGTCTACGCCGAGCCCGCCGGTCAACGCCTTGACCGCCTTGACCGGGTCGTCCTCGCCCGAATTGACGAAATGCGTGGCGCCGACGCGCAGCGCCATCTCGCGCTTCGACTCGAACTGGTCGACCGCGATGATCTGGCGCGCGCCGCCGATCCGCGCCCCCTGGACGATCGAAAGCCCGACCCCGCCGCATCCGAACACGGCGACCGACTGCCCGCCTTCGAGCCCCGCCGAGCGCAGCGCCGCGCCGACCCCGGTCAAGACGCCGCAGCCGATCAGGCAGGCGCGGTCGAGCGCGAGGTCGGGGTCGATCCGCACGATCGAATTCTCGTGCAGCAGCATCTTCTCGGCATAGCTGGAAATACCGATGAACTGGCGGAACGGCTGGCCGTTTTGCGACAGACGCGGCCCCTCGCCGTCCTTCCGGGTGACGATGCCGCCGGTGCACAGGTTCGGATGTCCCGACAGGCATTGCGGGCAGTTGCCGCAAAACCCGCTCAGGCACGCGACGACGTGGTCGCCGACGCGCACGCTGGTGACGTCGTCGCCGACCGCCTCGACCACGCCGGCGCCCTCATGGCCGAGGACGATCGGGCGGTCGAGCGGGAACCGGCCTTGCCCGTCGACGACATGCAGGTCGCTATGGCAGACGCCGGTCGCGACCGTGCGCACCAGCACCTCACGGCCGCGCGGCTTGTCGATATCGATCCCCTCGATCGTCAGCGGCTCCAGCACCTTGCGAAATACGGCGGCGTTCGTCTGCATCGGGGTCTCCGTCGGCGGGCGGGTCAGAATAGCCCTGGGCCGGCGCGCTGCTCCAGCGCGTCGCGCAAGGCCCGGCTCAGCGTGGCGATCCGATAGGGTTTGCGCAAGATCGGAAAGCCGCGCTCGGCCGCCGCGGCGGCGCTGGCATAGCCGCTCGTCAGCAGCACGCGCACCTGCGGATAGTCGCGCCGGATCTGGCGGGCGAGGGCGATGCCGTCGAGCTTGCCCGGCATGACTACGTCGCTGAACACCAGATCGACCGGCTCGCCCCCCGCGAGATAGACGAGCGCCGCGTCGGCGTTGCCGACCGCCCGCACCCGATAGCCGAGATATTCGAGCGAGTTGGCCGCGATCTCCAGCACGTCGACATTGTCTTCCACCAAAAGGATCGACTCGTGGTTCGCGGCGCCCTCCTCGGCCTGCAGCGTCTCGACGGCTTCGGCGGTCGGGGCTTCGCTCCGGGGCAGGTAGAGCGTGACCGTGGTGCCCGCGCCGGGCCGGCCCGCGATCGTCACGGTGCCACCCGACTGCCGCGAAAACCCGTAAACCTGCGACAGGCCGAGCCCGGTGCCGTGGTGCGATTCCTTGGTCGTGAAAAACGGCTCGAACACCTTGGGCAGTACCGCCGGCTCGATGCCGAGGCCGTCATCGGCGATCGACAGCGCGACATAGGAACCGACGATCCCGTCCGGCGTGTCGGCCGACACGAGCTCGATATTGCGGGCGGCGACGGCGATGCGGCCGCCTTCCGGCATCGCGTCGCGTGCGTTGACGGTAAGGTTGACGAGCGCCAGTTCGAGCTCGGACAGATCGACCGAAATCGGCCACGTGCCGGCCGGGATGTCGACCGTCAGCGTGATGTTGCCGCGCGCCGAGCTGGCAAGCACGTCGCGGAACGCCTCGATCCGCGGGCCCAGATCGATGACCATCGGGTTGAGCGCCTGGAGCCGTGAAAACGACAAAAGCTGCCGCGTCAGGTTTTCGCCGCGCGCCGCCGCCAGCTCGATCGCCTCGACCGCGCGCTTGGCGCGGGGCTCGCTCGTGTGCCGCGCCAGCGCCTCGGCGTTGCCGCTGACGATCATCAAGAGGTTGTTGAAATCATGGGCGATGCCGCCGGTGAGCTGGCCGATCGCCTCCATCTTCTGCGACTGGGCGAGCTGTTCCTGCGCCCGTTGCAGCGCGGCCGCGGCTTCCTTTTCGGCGGTGACGTGGCGGCCGATCACGTAGATGAGGCCGTTCTCCGCCGTCAGCGTCCAATATAACCAGCGCCACGAGCCGTCCTTGTGGCGGAACCGGTTCTCCATGCGCACGGTCTGCACGCCGGCGGCGAGGCGGGCGCGGCCTTCGCGCGATAGCGCGGCATCGTCCGGGTGGCGCAGCTCCTCGACGCTTTGCCGCCGGATCTCGTCCTCGCTCCAGCCCAAAAGCCGCGTCCAGGCGGGGTTGAAGCTGATGAAGTACCCATCGAAATTCGACACGCCGAGCAGGTCTTCCGACACCTGCCAGATGCGGTCGCGCTCGCGGGTGCGCTGCGCCACCTCTTCCTCGAGCGTGTCGTTGAGCGTGCGCAGCGCCGCCTCGGCCTCTACCCGCTCGGTCGTCTCGATGCAGGTCGTCAGGACCCCGCCGATGCCGTTGGGCGCCGTGTCGTCCGGGATGGGGCTGTAGCCGATCGTGAACCGCGCGTCTTCGATCTCGCCGCCGTGACGCTGCACCCGCCAGCGCAAATCCTCGCCGAAATAGGCGCCGCGCTCGCCCTTCAGGATCGCTTCGTTGAGCGGCCCGAGATGGTCGTAGATCTCGCCCCACACCTCGGAAAGGCGGCTTCCGAGTGCCGCGGGATGCTTGTCGCCGAGGATCGGGCGGTAGGCGTCGTTGTAGAGAAAGGTCAGCGCCGGGCCCCAGCGCACTGCCATCGGGAACTCCGAGGCGAGCATCACCGCCACGCATTGCCGCAGGCTCGGCGACCAGTTCTCCGCCGCGCCAAGCGGCGTCAGCGACCAATCCGTCTCCCGCACCAGGCGAGCCATTTCGCCCGATGACGTGTCATCCCTATCCGCCAAGGCCCTGTTCCCCTGCGCGGCCACCCGCTATCCGGTCTCTGCGGCAACCTTACGTTCGCCGGCCCGGCACGGAAAGCGTTCCGTCGCACAATCGCGCTTGCTCCCAAAGTGAGAACACGAATAGGATGTTGTCAACGATGTAAGACGACGACGTATGCGGATCATCGCGGTTGGGACGCTGCGCGACTTCTGGGGTCGGCGCGGCCATGGCGATGCCGAGCAGCCGCTGAGGGCGTGGGTCCATATCGTCAAAGCCGCGGGATGGGCGCGGCCGGTCGATGCAAAGCAGATGTTTCGCTCCGCGGATATCCTGCCCAACGACCGGATCGTATTTAATATCGCGGGCAACAAGTACCGGCTCGTGGCAGCCGTGCACTATCGGGGCAAGCGGGTGTTTATCCGATTCGTCGGCACCCATGCCGAATATGACCGGATCGATGCGACAAAGGTTTGAGCGATGCCGACGGTGACCATCCGACCAATCAGGACAGAAGCCGACTGCGACGCCGCACTGCGACAGGTCGAGGCGCTGTGGAACGCCGAGCCGGGCACAAAGGCGGGTGACCAGGTCGACGTGCTGACGACACTGATTGAAGCCTATGAGGCCGAGCACCATCCAATCGCGGCGCCGGACCCGATTGCCGCGATCCTCTTCATGATGGAGCAAAAGGGGCTCCGTCGCCGCGATCTGGAGCCGGTGATCGGCAGCCGCGGCCGCGTCTCCGAGGTTCTCGCCCGCAAGCGGCCGCTGACGCTGCCGATGGTCCGTGGGCTCAGTGCGTTGCTCGACATCCCGCCTGGGATACTGGTTCAGGAATACGCGGTCAGATCGGCGGCCTGACCTAGCCCGCACCCTTCAAGATCGCCACGTTGTCGGGGATGATCAGCTTGCAGCCGGTCGTGGCCTTGACCTCGTCAACCGAGACGCCGGGGGCGATCTCCTTGAGGGCCATGCCCTCGGGGGTGATCTCGAACAGGCCGTAATTGGTGATCACCAGGTTGACGACGCCTTTCGCCGTCACCGGGATCGCGCAGCGGTCGACAAGGCGCGGCGCGCCGCGGCGGGTGGTTTGCTCCATCGCGACGAAGACGTGCTTCGCGCAGGCGGCGAGGTCCATCGCGCCGCCGATGCCGCCGCCTTTCTGCCCGGCCATCTTCCAATTGGCGAAATCGCCGTTCTCGGCGACCTCATAGGCGCCGAGCACGGTCACGTCGATCCGGCCGCCGCGGATCATCCCGAACGCGTCGGCGTGGTGCACGACCGCCGCGCCGGGGTTCAGCGTCACATGCTGCCCGCCGGCATTGACGAGGTGCAGATCCTCCTCGCCCGCCGGCGTCAGCGGCCCATAGCCGACGACGCCGTTCTCGGAGTGGAAGATGATCTCGCGATCGCCGAAATCGGCGTTCGAGCACAGCGTCGGGATGCCGATCCCGAGGTTGACGACCCACCCGTCGCCAAACTCCATCGCCAGCCGATTGCACATCTGCTGCCGCGACAACCCCTTGCTCTCGCTCATCGTGCGGCACTCCTTTCGGCGGCGCGTTTGGCGACATCCGCCGGGCGCATCGGCCACCAGCCTTCGGGGGCGGGCGGGATCACGACCATGCGGTGGACGAAGACGCCGGGGGTGTGGACCTGGTCCGGGTCGATCGCGCCGCGCGGCAGGATTTCTTCCTCTACCTCGACGATCGTCACCTTCGCCGCCATTGCCATCAGCGGGTTGAAGTTCCTCTGCGAGCGCCGATAGAGCAGGTTGCCGGCCTCGTCCGCCTTCCACGCGCGGATAAAGGCGTAGTCGAGCGGCAGCGCCTCTTCGAGCAGGTATTCGCGCCCGTTGAAGACGCGCGTCTCGCGCCCCTCGGCAAGCTCGGTGCCGACGGCGGTGGGCGTGTAGAACGCGGGGATGCCGCATCCGGCGGCGCGCATCCGTTCGGCGAGCGTGCCTTGCGGCACCAGCTCGGCCTCGATCCGGCCGCTCTCGTAGTATTCGGTGAACACGAGCCGCTGCGACGCCCGGGTCGGCGCGGTGAAGGCGCAGATCACCTTCGTCACCTGGTCGTTCTGGATCAGCCATTCCATCGTCGGCGCGTCCTCGGGCAGGGTCGAGCCGCCGCGCGTGCCGTTGGACACGCAGGTGATCCCCTTCGCCCCCTGCTTGGCGAGCGCGCCGTACAGGTTGACCGGCTGGCCGACCACGGCGAACCCGCCAAACCCGATCGTCACATTGTCCGGAATGTCCGCTACCGCTTCGGCGAAGCTGGCGAAGACCTTGTTCTTGGGCATCGATCCCTCCCGCGGGCTAAACTAGCGCAGCTGCTGCCCCTCGGCCTGGCCGTCGAGGAAGATGTTCGGGCGCAGGAACATCGACAGCACCAGCGCGCCGTTGGGCGAGGTGGCCATGTGCCGGTTGCCCTTGGGCCGCCAGACATAATTGCCGGCCGTCACCTCGCCCTCTTCGTCGACGAGGCTGCCCTCGATGACAAAGGTCTGCTCGAGCTCGACATGCTCGTGCATCCCCAACACGGCGCCGGGCTGCCAGCGAAACAGGGCGGTCAGGAGGCCGGTCGCGGTATCCTCGACCAGCACCTTCATCTCGATCCCGGCGCACGGCGTCGGCTTCCACGCCAGCCTGTCGACATCGACATAGCGCGAGGCGAGCGCGGTCAGCTTGTCGGCGCCCGGCAGACCGGGCGTCTGCGCCGTCGGTGAACCTTTCACACTCATCACGTCGTTCATGGTCGTCCCTCGAAAAAATGGTTATTTGGCGGGAGGTTGGCGTGGTTCTCGCTCCATCCGTTCCCGCACCGCTTGCGCGATATAGCCGGAGCGGGTCTCGCCGTGTGTGGCCGCGACCGAGTCCAGGCGGGCCAGCAGACCCTTGTCCATCGTCATGCTGATGCGCATCGCGCGTCCCGGCAACCTGACCGGCACGAGGACCGACGCGGCGATGTTTCCGGGAGCGCTCGTCAGCCAATCCGGCAACGGCGCGTTCGGCGCCGACGGCGCGGGCGGCTCCGAGCCATCTTCGATCATCCCTTCGATGTGAAGCGCCAGCGCGTCGAAGGCGTGCTCGCATGCCTCTTGGATCGTATCACCCGCGCTGGTGCATCCGGGCAGGTCGGGGAATACCACGCCATAGCCATCCTCCGGCCCATCGGCTTCGTCCTGGACGACCAAGGCTCGGTAGAACTGGGAGTCCAACCTCTCACCTCCGCAATTTCACGCCGCTCTGTCGTTCGATCGACGCAAGGTCCCGCATCTTGAGATCGCGATTGCCATGCGCCGCGACCGTCACGAGCCCCGGCTTTGTCGGGTGCCTGTACTGCCGATGCGACCCGCGGGACCGAGCCTCGCGCCATCCGTCCGCCTCCAGCGCGCGGATGACATCTCGCGCATTCATATGGACAAAGTATGTATCGTCGGGGCGCCGTGCAAGCGCGCTGCGTAAGTGGCTACATCAAGAACACGCCCTTGCCCGTCGTCTGCGTGTCGAACAGCGTGTAGGCCTCTTCGGCCTGGTCCAGCGACCAGCGGTGGGTGAACAAGCCCTCGACGTCGATGTTGCGGTCGGCGACGAACTGGGCGCATTCGGCCTGCCCGATCGACGAGAAGGTCCACGAGGCGACGATCGTTAGCTGCTTCCTGAGCATGTCGGGGCTGACGTCGATCGTCACGTCGTTGCGCTCGCCGACAAAGCAGGTCGTGCCCCACACCTTGGTTGCGCGCACCGCGGAGATGCGGCCGATCGGCTGCGACGACGTGTCGAGCGTGAAATCGGCGCCGTAGCCGTGGGTCAGGTCCTTGATCGCCGCGACCGGGTCGTTGGAGCCCGGGTTGACGGTCTCCGCGGCGCCGAATTCCTTGGCGCGGTTGAGCCGTTCCTCGCTGATGTCGAGCGCGATCACCCGCGCGCCCATCGCCGCGGCGAGCTGCGTCGCCGACAGCCCGACCGGTCCCTGGCCGAAGATCGCGATCGTGTCGTTGCCCGAGAGGCGGATGCGGCGAAGCGCTCCGTAGGCGGTGCCGGTGCCGCACGAGATCGCCGCGCCGGTCGTGAACGACAATTCGTCGGGCAAGGGGACGACGGTAAAGGCCGGCACCTTCATATAGGCCGCGTGGCCGCCGTGCCCGTTATTGCCGTACACCGTGACCGGCGTTTCCTGGCAAAGCTGCGCCCAGCCCGAGCGGCAATGGTTGCAGACGGTGCAGCCCTTGTAGTGATGGATCATCACCCGCTGCCCGATGTTGGCGAGCGCCGGGCTGACTGCCGTGCCGACCGCGGCGACGATGCCGCAGGGCTCGTGCCCGGCGATGGTCGGGGCGCTGGGCGCCGCGAGGCCGCCGGTGTCGCCGCCGGCTTTCGGGCGGCGATATTGGTGCAGATCGCTGCCGCACATGCCCGAGGCCTTCATCTCGATGACGACCTCGTCCGGCCCCGGTGTCGGGTCGGCGAAGTTCATCAATTCGAGCTCGCGACCGCCGGTAAACACCACCCCGCGCATGGCTTCCTCCTCCTTTGTTGGGAAGAGGATATCCGTGTAGGGCGGGTAAGCGAAGCGCAACCCGCCGCGGCCGCACATTCCCGGCGGATTGCGCTTCGCTTATCCGCCCTACGGCATTGCTACGGCAATACCCCGATCTCCCGCAGATACCGGACGACGCCCGGGTGAATCAGCGCCGGGTCGGGCGCCGCGGCGGCGGTGTTGGCGGCCGTCGTCTCCTTTGCCTGATCGAGCCCTGGATACGCCGTCCCCGCTTCGAGCAGCGGTACGTTTTCGGTCGAGCCCTTGGTGTTGCGGCACTCGACGTTGAGCGACGGATCGACCGCGTTGACCACCTCGGCCACCGCCCCGCCATAAAGTGGAAACCCGCCGCCCGGCGTCGCGGTCGCAAGAGTGATCGTGATCTTCGGGCCGCTCATCGAAGCCTCTTTATTTTCGTCATCCCGGCGCAGGCCGGGACCCACTGGTCCGCTTCTCGGGCGTTTGAACGGTGGGTCCCGGCCTGCGCCGGGATGACGGTATAGGAATTGGCGGTTTCGTAAGTTGCCGCTAATACACCGCCCCGCGCGCCGTGATCGGCCACACGGTTTCGACGCGGTTGCCGCGGATGCCGACATACCAGTCGTAGAGGTTGACTGTCGGATCGCAATGGCCGGGGACGAGGCGGATTTTGTCGCCGAGGTTGAGGCGGTTGGTCGGCGCCGAGAACCCGATGCGGCCGTGCTCGTCGCTGGCGCGCTCGTAGATCGCGGCGGGCTCGTCCCAGACGGTCGGCGGCCCCGAGTCGAAACCTAGCGCCTTCAATCCGGCGTCGACGATCGCGCGTTCCTCGGCGGGGCGGCTCATCACCGTGGCCCAGACGAAGAGGCTAGGCTCGAACGAGCGGGTCGCGCCGCCGTCCTTGTCGAGATTGCGGCCGTAATCGGCGTCCATGAAGATGTACGAGCCGCATTGCAGCTCGGTATAGACCCCGCTCGCCGCCTCGAACTCGAACGTGCCGGTGCCGGCGCCGGTGATCTGGTCGCAAGGGATGCCGTTGGCCTGGAGGAGGTCGCGGGTGGTCCTGGCCTTGTCGGTGGCGCCGGCGATCGCGGCCTGGCGCTCGTCCCAGGTGCGCAGATGCTGGGCCGAGCCGTGATAGGCCTGGAGCCCGCCAAAGGTGAGATGCGGCGCCTCGACGATCTGGCGGGCGAGGGCGAGCACCGGCTGGCCCGCTTCGACGCCGCAGCGGTTGCCGCCCATGTTGACCTCGACATAGACCGGCAGCGTCACCCCGGCCTCGGCGGCGGCGGCCTCGAAATCGCGCACCTGGGCCGGGTCGTCGGCGCAGACGCCGATCCGCGCCATCGATGCCAAGCCCATCAGCCGGCGCAGCTTTTGTCGACCGACGATCTCGTTGGTGACGAGCACGTCCTTGACCCCGCCATAGACCATTGCCTCGGCCTCGCTGACCTTCTGACAGCAGACGCCGACCGCGCCCAATTCGATCTGCTTCAGCGCGATGACCGGGCATTTATGCGTCTTGGCATGCGCGCGCAGCCGCACCCCGCTGCCGGCGATGCGGTCGGCGAGGCGGCGCAGGTTGCGCTCGAACGCGTCGAGGTCGACGAGCAGCGCCGGCGTGTCGACATCGTCGAGGCTCATGCCGATCTCGGCCGGCGGACGGGTGGTCATCTGCTGCTCCCTGGCGGCGGGGTTCGGGTCGAGGCTTGCGCAGCCGACGCAGAAATGCAACACGGGCTCTGTCGAAGAGACGCTCAGGGAGAAGCGAGATGGCGCACGCGCCGTACTCGGCCACCGAAAACACGCTGGAAAACCAGCGGATCGGCAGCCTGCAAATCCGGGTCGCGATCCTCTGCACGCTGGTGCAGATTTGCGACGGCCACGATATCAATTCGATCGGCATGGCGGTGCCCTCGCTGACCCATGCGTGGAACCTCACGGGGCCGGCGTTTTCGCAGGCGTTTGTAGCCTCCAGTGTCGGCATCCTGGTCGGGGCGCTGGCGTCGGGGCCGATCGGCGATCGGTTCGGGCGCAAGCCGCTGCTGCTGCTGAGTGTCGCGCTGATCGGCGTCGCCTCCCTCTTCAGCGCCTTTGCCGGCTCGCTCGGCATGCTCAGCATCCTGCGGTTCTTTACCGGGATCGGGATCGGCGGCGCGATGCCGGGCACGGTCGCGATCACCGGCGACTACACGCCACAGCGCTGGCGGGCGACGATCATCATGATCACCTTTACCGGGGCGCCGGCCGGCGGGTTTCTCGGCGGGCAGGCGGTCGCGGCGCTGCTGCCGCATTTCGGCTGGCCGGTCATCTTCATGATCGGCGGCGTGGTGCCGCTCGCGATGCTGCCGCTGCTCGCGATCTGGCTGCCGGAATCGCCGCGTTTCCTGGCGGCCCGGGGCGACCTGTCGCCGCGCCAGACGGCGATGCTGCGCGATCTCGGGATCACGCCCGGACAAGGGGCGGCGCACCCGGTCGACGTTGCCGCGGGCAACCCGATCGCGCTGCTGTTCGGCCGAGGCTACGCGCTGCAGACCGTCCTCCTGTGGATCATCTTTTTCTGCAGTCTGATGAACCTGTTCCTGTTCGCTTACTGGACCCCGCAGGTACTGCACCTGATCGGGTTGTCGCCGGCCGATGCCGTGTTTGCCTCCAGCCTGCGCGATTTCGGCGCGGTGTTCGCGGTGCTGTATCTCGGCCTCTTGATCGACCGGTTCGGGCCGCAGCGGATGCTGGCTCTGCACTACGCGGCCGGCGCCATCTTCATCGCCGTGATAGCGTTGATCGCGCTGCCGTATGCGATCCTGCTGGTGACTCTCTTCCTCTGCGGACTGACCATCGTCGGCAGCCAGACCGGGGCCAATGCCGCCTGCGGGGTGCTCTATCCCGCGCGGATGCGCACGAGCGGGATAGGCTGGGCGCTCGGCATCGGGCGGCTCGGCGGCATCGCGGCGCCGGCGCTGGGCGGCTACCTGTTGTCGATCGGCCTGCCCCCGACCGAGATTTTCCTGTGCGCCTGCCTCTTTGCGCTGATCGCGGCGGCGGCCACGGCAATGCTGGTTTACTGCGCGCCGCGGCGCGCGTCGCTGACGGTGGGAGAAGTCGCGTCATGAAGGTTTTCGTTTTCGATCTGCTCGCCTACGACGCCAACCTCGACCATCTGAAAAACGGCGGCCCCGAGTTGCCCTACCCGCTGGCGAAGGAGCATTTCGACGCCGACACCGCGATGCGCACCTATGAGGAGCATCTCGACGCGTGGGAGCTGCTCGACAAATGCGGCTATGACGGGGTCGGGTTCAACGAGCACCACTGCTCGCCCTACGGGTTGATGAACAGCCCGAACCTGATGGCGTCGGCCGCGGCGCAGCGTACCAAGAATTTGAAGCTGTTGATCTACGGCAATCTCCTGCCGCTGCACGAGCCGCTGCGCCTCGCCGAGGAATTGGCGATGATCGATTGCCTGTCGAAGGGGCGCCTCATTTCAGGGTTCGCCCGCGGCATCCCCCGCGAGTACCAGGTCCACAACGTCGCGCTCGCCGAGTCGCGGGCGCGGTTCGAGGAGGCCTACGACATCATCACCCGCGCCTGGGAAGAGGAGGTGTTCAGCTACGAGGGCAAGTTCTGGTCATACCACGACGTCGCGCTGTGGCCGCGTCCGGTGCAGCGCCCGCGCCCGCCGATCTGGGTCCCGGTGATCGGCAGCAAGGAATCGATCGAGTTCGCCGGCAAGCACGATCTGCCGATCACCCCGGGTCTCGGCCGCGCCCGCGGGCTCCGCGACGACATTATCCGCTACTACGCGAAGTGCCTGCGCGCCGGCGGACACCGCATCACGCCGGACCATTTGTCGCTCGGCATCACCGCCTATGTCGCCGATTCAAAGGCCCAGGCGCTCAAGGAATACGGCCCGCACATCCTCTATTTCAACCAGACCCTGTTCAGCCACGGCAACTTCACAGAGACCGAGCGCCAGCGCGAGGAAGGCTATTCGACGGCGGCCTCGACCGATTACGTGCGCCCGGAGAATCTGCGCGCCGCGGCGAACCTCCGCTCCGAGTTCCGCAACGTGACGATGAAGGACCTCGAGGAGCAGGCCGAGCACATGCCGCTCGGCACCGCCGACGAGGTCGCCCAGCGCATCATCGACGCCGCCGACAGCGCCGGCGCCAACCAGGTCCAGCTCGCGATGAACCGCGGCGCCCTCCCGCACGACCTCTTCATGGCCCAGATCGAGCGCTTCGCCAAAGAGGTCCTGCCGATCCTGCAAGCGCACGAGGTCAAGACCGTGCCGGCCGCGGACGAGGCGATGGCGTAAGCGGCGGATCGCGAGGCGAGACGGATGAGAATTGGACCGCGGGCGTCCCGCCCGCACCTGCGGAAGATGCGGGCGGGACGCCCGCGGTCCAGGCGGGTGGCTTACCGATGCCCCTCGCAACGGGAATCCTCACCCGCCGCTTCGTAGCTCGGCCGCGAGCCGGTCGCGCAGCTTGGTGAATTCCTTTTCCTTGGCGAGCAGGCGCTTGCGCGCGGCCACCCATTCATCGCGATCGGCGATCGGCGAGGGGATCGTGGCCGGGTCCCTTCCATCTCGGTAGTGACCCAGAGGGCAAGCGCGCGATGCGGCTCGCTCAGCCCGCGCGCGAGCCGCAGCCGCTGCGCGCCCCTTTGCCAAGAGGTTCGGGGTCAACAGGTTCGGGATCGATCCCTGCGGGCCGGCGTTGGCTTCAATCATCCGGCACTGCTCGGGCCATAGTCCTTATGCGCGAACGAGTTACCCTGATTTCTCCACTTGCCGGACAGTGATGAGGCATCCGGCATGAGCGAGCCGTCACCGACCCCCGAAGACACCTCCCGACAGGTCACACCTCCGCGAGCGCCGCTCAAGCAGCGCATCGAGCGCGCCGCCGCCGAGATCAACCCGCTCCTGGTCATCTTCATGATCGGCCTCGGCATCCTCGACCTGACCTGCTACGTCGGGATCGAGATGACGCGCGGCCAGACAATGCACGCGCCGGCGTCGTCCCTGTCGACAGCCGGCCCCCGCTGACCACGCCTCAGGCGGCTTACCCCAGCGGGATCTTCCGCAGCCCCTCGGTATCGGCCTTCGCGCCGGCGAGGACGTAGTTCGTGTCGGTGCCGGCGATGACGAAGCGGGCGCCGAGCTTTACCAGTTCGCCTTGGAGCGGCACGTTATGGCGGATGCCGCCGACGCCGAGGATGCGGCCGTGCTTTTTGCAGGCGGCGGCGACGCGTTCATAGGCAGCGCGCAGCCGGGGGTGGTCGACCTGGCCCGGGATGCCGTAATCGGTGGTGAGGTCGCCGGAGCCGATCAGCAGGCAGTCGATCCCGTCGACGGCGGCGATCGCCTCGGCGTTTTCGATCCCCTCGGCGGTTTCGAGCATCACGATCACCGCGGTCTCGGCGTTGAGCCGTGGGTTCAGCTCGCCGAGCGGCACGGCCTGATAGCCAAGCGCCGGTCCGAGCCCCATCACCGAGCGCGCGCCGAGCGGCGGGAAGCGGCACGCCTTGACCACCGCCTCGGCATGCGCGCGGGTGCCGACATCGGGCACGATGACCCCCTGCGCGCCGCCGTCGAGCACGCGCGCCATCCATTGCCCGTTGTCATGCGCCGGCACCCGCACCAGCGGCGTGATGCCGATCCCGATCGCGGCGGCGCAGATCGTCGCGGTCGTCTCGATTGAATAAGGTGCGTGCTGCATGTCGACATAGAGCGCGTCGTAGCCGCCGGCCTTCGCGACCATCGCGATGTCGACCGTGCGGGCGAGCCGCAAATTCAGGCACAGCACCAATTCGCCCTTGGCGAATTTCTCTTTCATCGAGAGTGCGGGCATCGAGAGTGCGGGCATCGAGAGTGTGGGCATAGAGGGCATGGGTTTCCTCCACCGGGGTTGCGGCGATCTTGGCACAGCCTCGCGTGGGTGCAACAGCGCCGCCGGTCTTGACCCGCAAAGCCCCTTCGCTTACAACGCGCGCTCTTCACGCGAGCGCGAAACCGAGGTGGCCGATGGCCCGTAAATGCCCCGTGACCGGCAAAGGTGTCCAGGTCGGCCACAATGTCAGCCACTCCAACATCAAGACCAAGCGGCGGTTTCTGCCCAATCTGCAGACCACCTCGTTGCTGTCGGATACGCTCGGCGCGGTGCGGATGCGCGTCAGCGCGGCGGCGCTGCGCACGATCGAGCACAAGGGCGGGCTCGACGCCTTTCTCAAGGACACGCCCGACCGCGATATGTCGCCGGAAATCCGCCGGCTGAAAAACCGCGTCGCGGTTGCCGCCGCGAAGAAAGCCGCCGTCTAGAGCATGTTCCGGAAAGGTGGCCCCACTTTTCCGATAAGAACATGCGCCATTTCAAATAGTTAGAGAGCAAAACCCGATTCAACAGGATCGGATTTTGCTCTAGCATACGAGCAAACGTCATCGCGGCGAAGGCCGGGACCCATCGTTCAAGCGCACGAGCGGTGGATGAGCGGATCCCGGCCTTCGCCGCGATGACGTTTCGGGATGCGGGACAAGCTGTCACGCTCGGCCGATGTCTCGGCCGAGCGCACACCCTTCCGCTAACCGTTTCGGCTAGCTAGCCCAGTCTGATCCCGACTGCCTCGGGTCCCTTGCGGCCCTCGGCGATGTCGACGACCACGCGTTGGCCCTCGTTGAGGCTGGTCAGCCCCGCGCGCTGCAGCGCGGAAGCGTGGACGAACACGTCCTTGCCGCCGCCGTCGCGCACGATGAAACCGAACCCCTTCATCGCGTTGAACCACTTGACCGTGCCCGTCTCCTGCACGCTGGGGCCCATATTGGGTGGCCCGCCAAAGCCGCCGCCGCCGCCGCCGCCTCCTCCGCCCCGGTCCGACCCGTAGGAAGGACGCGGGCGCGCCGCGGCCGGAGTCGCCGTGCTGGCGTCGACGCTCAGGACCTCGGTGACTTGCGGTCCTCTCTGACCGGGGGCGACCCGGATCTCCAGCGTCTCACCCGGCTGTACCGCCGTGTGGCCGCTGCGCCCGAGGACGCTCGCGTGGAGAAAGGCGTCGCCTGTCCCGTCAGACAGCTCGACGAATCCAAAGCCCTTATCGGGATTGAACCATTTCACCACCGCTCCGACCGAGGGACCGGTCGGTTGCTCCTGAAACCGCGGTGCGGCGGCAGTGTAACGCGGCGGCGGACCGCCGTAATCCCGAGGAGCGTCGTGATCGTCGTCGTCAAAGCCACGCCGGCGCCGCTGCCGATAACCTCTATCCGTTTCCAAGTTAGACTTCCCAAAGTCAGTAAAGCGGGTGCCCATTGCCCGCCGATAAGATAATGACGGAAATTGGACGCGGCGGAAATGGCTCTCTGAGGGCGATCCGACGGGAAATCCCTAACATATTGATTCAACTCAAAGTCGGGCGCTGCGATACCGGACGTTCGGCCCCCGCGGCGTCTCCCAGGCTGGCAAAAAGCCGCTACGGCACCTCGCCGTGCGGCAGCGGCCGGGACAGCATCTCGCGGATGCGGCCCTTGATCGCACCCTGGTCGAAGGTGCGCAGCAGGTTGATGCGGTTCCGGGTGGGGTCACCGCCGTGCCAGTACTCGTAGATGTCCTGCCGCAGGCCGTAGGACGACGCGGCGAGGTCGTGCGCCAGCCGGAACAGGCGCGATTTGTACTCGACGTCGACATCCTTGCCGCGCATGTAGCGGTCGAGATAGGGGCGGATGTCGGGGCTGGCGAGATCGTTCTCGCTCGGCTGCATGATGATCCCGGAGGCGCAGATTTCGCGCAGCAGCTCGACCATCCGGCCCGATACCTGGGCGAACCAGATATGGGTCGCGCGCGCCGGGCCCAGCGTCCATTGCCCGGTCGGGGTCGGGCCGGCCTTGTGCTCGATGCCCTCCATCGCGTGCCGCCACATCTCGCAATAGACCGCCATCTCACCGAGCTTCGAGGCCACCTCGCGGAATTCGACGACTCCGATCGCTTCGGCCACCATCGTCGCGACCGCGGTGATGAGGCGCATCCGCACCTCGACCCGGCACAAATTCGACCATCCGAGAAAGTTGAACGGCACGCTGTGCCCGGCCGCGCCGAGCGTCTTCAGCATCGGCGTCGGGTCGTAGAGCATGAACAGCCGGTCCCACGGCACCAGCACCCGCTCGAAGAACAGCATGCAATCCTGCTCGTCGAGGTTTTGCAGCGGGTGGCCCCATGAGCCGAACCAGCGCGACACCGGCTCGCGCGCCAGGATTTTCAGCCCCGGCGTCCCGGTCGGGATCGCGAAGGCGAGGACGCAGTTCGGGTTGTTGCGCTGGGCGAATGTCGCCGAGAGCGCGACATAGACCTCGTGGCTGTGCGGCGCCGCGGTCGAAAGCTGCTTGCCGCCGCTGATGATGACGCCGTCCTTCGTCTCCTCGACGACGTGCAGCACGACCTCGGTGTCTTCGCCCACCTTGCGCTGCTCGTTCTGGGTCTGCTGGCTGCGGTCGACCTGGGGGTCGCCGAGGGCGTGGGTCAGGAAGAGGTCGTGCTTTTTGCAGTGGTCGTAATAGTTCTGCAGGTTCTCGCCGAAATCGCAGCGGTCGTGTTTGACGGCGCTGTATTCGGGCTTGAGGTGCAGCGCCGACAAGATATACGGCGCGAGAATGTCGGGGCTGCGGCCGAGCTGGCCCCAGGACAGCTCGTTCCACAATTCGCTGTTGCGGCGCTTTTTCCGGAGGTCCTCGGCGGAGCGCGGGAACAGCCACGAAACGCTGATGCGCTGCCCGCTATCGGGGTCGACGCAGGTCATCTCGTCGCGATATTCGGGGCTGTTCTGGAGGTCATAGATGCGCGCCAGCTCGCCGACCATGTCCTTGAACGCCGGGTGGGTGGTGACGTCGGCGACCCGCTCGCCGTCGATCCACACCTCGCGCCCGTCCTTGAGGCTGTCGAGGTAGCGGCGCGCGGTCATCGGGCCGGATGCCGTCTCCACGCCGGATGAATCAGCCATTCGCCGCGCCCCCTTGCTTTCGAATTCGGAGCCTAGACCGGATTCCGTGCCAATGCGAGGCGGAGGGGCGAAGCAACCTCGGCCGTAGACGCGCCCGAGATTGCCTCGCCGCGTTCGCAATGACCAACTGGTTCGATGATGAGACGATGCCTCTTCGCGGCCGCGATCGCGATCCTCGCCACCACCCCCGCCTTGGCCGAGATCAAGGACGGCAACTCGCTGTATCGCTACTGCGACGCCACGATTGGCGCGTTCGTGATGTATTGCTTCGGCTATGTCGATTCGGTGGTCAACGACATGCGCCTTTACGGCAGCGTTGCCGGGTTAAGCGCCTGCCTGCCCCCCGAATTCGGCGATAACCGGCGGCGCGACGTGATTCTGGCGTTCCTCGATCGGCACCCGCACGACCGGGACCGCGGCGCCACCGAGCTGATCGCGCGGGCTTTCGCCGACGCCTTTCCATGCCCGGCCGAGCTGACGCGCTGACCCGCTTCCCCGATTGGCAAAGGGGCGGCTGCGACATTATATTCATTCCAAGCAGCAATCCTCTTTAGCTGGAGCAGCACGATGGCGGATGGAACCACTCCGATCGTTCCGACAGCCCCCGACGAGGCGGTCACCCCGGGCGGCATCAACCACCTGGTGATCAATGTCCGCGACATGGACGAATCGCATCAATTCTGGACCGAGGTGCTCGGCTTCAAGATGGTCGGCAAGTCGAGCCGGCGGCCGATGCGGTTTTATTCGGGCGACCACAA
Source organism: Allostellaceae bacterium (assembly GCA_036268075.1). GTDB lineage: Bacteria > Pseudomonadota > Alphaproteobacteria > ATCC43930 > CGMCC-115725 > DATARH01. Next base: position 17,452 of record DATAUV010000149.1, read on the forward strand.
TGGCTCGATGAACCACCACGACATCGCGCTCGTCGAGAACCCCAACCTGCCGAAGCCGCCCGCCGAATGGGCGATGTTCGACATGCCGGTCGCGATCAACCACATCGCGATCACCATGCCGAACCGCGAGGCTTGGCTCCGGCAGCTCGCCTGGCTTCAGAAGAAGGGCGTCAAGTTCCACCGCCGCGTCAATCACGGCATGACCCATAGCCTCTATATCAGCGACCCCAACGGCTATGGCGTCGAGGTGCTGTATGAGCTGCCGCGGGAGGTCTGGGGAGACGACATCCAGGGCGCCCTCGACTACGCCGAGCCGGTCGCGACCGAAGGCGAGGCAGCCTTCGCGGACGACATCGACTATCCGCGGTTCCGCAAACCCTAGTGTATCGGCACTAACAAAAGGATTCCCCAGGATGCGCTGCGATGCGATTCTTGGGGAATGGCAGGTGACATTTGCATCTGGCTATCTCCCGATGATCGGGCGCGGCTGGACGGTTGGGTGGCGGACCGGAACACACC